>NZ_JCBDGO010000015.1:0-283201 GCF_059834045.1 Vibrio sp. R12-SG2-ISO1
ACTTTTCGCTTAATTTCAGAAACTAATTTTTATTGCGTTTCTTCGACCTATTGGCTCGATTGCATCGTGTGCTTTTCCGTGCCAACGGAGGCGCATTATAGGCAGGAATCGCATCGAGGCAAGAGGCATTTAGCAAAAAATCGGAATATTTGCGTCGTTCGCTCAAGCTTTGACCGATGCGATTTAAATAGCAGCAAAAAGGGCCGTTTCGGCCCTTCTGTTAGAGGAGAATTATTGGTGAGCAATAATTTGATCGTGACTCACCACCAGCTTCACGGGTTTATCTGGCATCACCTCACCCGCGAGGATAGATTTCGCTAGTGGGTTTTCAACGCTCTGTTGTATCGCCCGTTTCAATGGTCTTGCACCATAGACAGGGTCAAACCCAACTTGAGCAATGAGATCGAGCGCTTTGTCAGACACCTCAAGCATAAAGCCTTTCTCTTCCATGCGAGCAGACAGTCTCGCCAACTGAATTGAAGCAATCGACTTGATATGGTCTGCTCCTAATGGGTGGAACACCACACTTTCGTCCACACGGTTTAAAAACTCGGGGCGGAAATGTTTGCTGACCACCTCCATCACTTGCTGCTTCATGCCCTCATAATCGACCTGACCAAAACTTTCTTGGATGCGAGCAGAGCCAAGGTTAGATGTCATGATGACAACGGTATTACGAAAATCGACCGTACGACCTTGTCCATCCGTTAATCGTCCATCATCCAATACTTGAAGCAGGATGTTAAACACATCAGGGTGAGCCTTCTCCACTTCATCCAATAAGATGACTGAATAAGGTTTACGACGCACCGCTTCTGTTAGGTAGCCGCCCTCTTCATAGCCCACATAACCCGGAGGCGCACCAACAAGACGAGCCACAGAGTGTTTCTCCATGAACTCGGACATATCGATACGAACCATGGCGTCTTCACTATCGAACATAAAGTTCGCTAGGGTTTTGCACAGCTCGGTTTTACCAACACCGGTTGGCCCCAAGAATAGAAACGAACCAATCGGTTTGTTCGGATCGGATAAGCCCGCGCGACTGCGGCGAATCGCATTCGATACCACTTCAACAGCTTCAGTCTGGCCAATCACACGCTTATGCAAGACGTCTTCCATTCGCAGCAGTTTTTCTTTCTCTGCTTCAAGCATCTTCGACACAGGAATGCCTGTCTGTTTTGACAGCACTTCGGCAATTTCATTGTCGGTGACCTTATTGCGTAGCAGAGTCATCTCCTGCATTTCGGCTTGGGTTGCCAAATCAAGCTGCTTCTCTAACTCTGGGATTCGGCCATATTGCAACTCAGACATGCGGTTTAAATCACCCGCACGGCGTGCAAACTCCATATCCATTCTCGCTTGCTCTAGTTCCCCTTTAATGTGTTGAGTACCCGATAAGGCCGCTTTTTCTGCGTTCCACACCTCTTCCAGCTCAGCAAACTCTCGCTCTTTTTCACTCAACTCTTCATTGAGGATCTGCAATCGCTTCTCACTGGCTTCATCGTGTTCGTTGGTCAGCGCTTGTTGCTCAATTTTAAGTTGAATGATTTTACGCTCCAACTTATCGAGCGACTCGGGTTTGGAGTCAATCTGCATGCGAATACTGGATGCGGCTTCATCAATTAAGTCGATCGCTTTGTCAGGCAATTGGCGATCCGATACGTATCGATGCGAGAGACTCGCCGCCGCCACAATAGCAGGGTCAGTAATTTCCACATGGTGATGCAACTCATAGCGCTCTTTGAGACCGCGTAAGATAGCCACGGTATCTTCCACTGACGGCTCATCCACCAGCACTTTTTGAAAGCGTCGTTCAAGCGCAGGATCTTTTTCGATGTATTGGCGGTACTCATCTAAGGTGGTTGCCCCGACACAATGCAACTCGCCTCGAGCCAACGCGGGTTTAAGCATGTTACCGGCATCCATTGAACCTTCGCCTTTACCCGCACCCACCATGGTATGAATCTCATCAATAAAGAGGATGATGTTCCCCTCTTCTTTAGACAATTCATTAAGGACGGATTTCAAACGCTCTTCGAACTCACCACGGTATTTGGCCCCTGCAACCAGTGCGCCCATATCCAAGGAGAGTACTCGGCGCCCACGCAATCCCTCTGGCACTTCGTTATTGATGATACGTTGTGCCAACCCTTCGACGATGGCGGTTTTACCCACACCCGGTTCACCAATGATCACCGGGTTGTTTTTTGTACGGCGCTGCAAGACTTGAATGGTGCGACGTATCTCATCATCACGGCCGATGACCGGGTCAAGCTTGCCTTGCTCGGCACGCTCGGTGAGATCAATCGTGAATTTCTCTAACGCTTGGCGCAACTCTTCGGCATTGGGGTCGTTGACGGTTTGTCCACCGCGAATCTTATCTATCGCTGCAGCGATTTTATCTTGAGTAAGACCTTGCTCTTTAAGCAAACTGCCAAGTGGGCCGCGGTCTTCGATCGCCGCCAGCAAGAAAATTTCTGATGAGATGTACGCATCTTTGCGCTTTTGCGCCACTTTGTCACACAGGTTAAACAGCGTGCCCATTGCGCTCGACAATTGAACATCACCGCCAATGCCACTGACTTTGGGCAAGCGGTCAAGAATTTCACTCAATTTTGAGCGTAGATGCATCACGTCCACGTTGAGCATGGTGAGCAAAGGACGAATCGGGCTACCGTCCTGATCCATCAGCGCTACCATTAGGTGAACGGGTTCTATGTATTGATGGTCGCGGCCGAGCGCCAACGATTGGGCGTCAGATATCGCGATTTGGAATTTGCTCGTAAATCTGTCAAGACGCATACCTACCTTCCTAACTCAAATGAGGTGAACGAATTTCATCATAAAGAAAGATGGATACGCGCAAGGGCAATTTCAAGGTAGCAGGGAGGAGTTTCCCTAATAAACAGGTGGGATTATGATTCAAGCCAAATAAAACTGGCTTGTCGACCTGTCACGCCATCGCGTCGGTAGGAGTAAAAACGGTTAGCATCACGATAGGTACACAGCCCGCTTTGATAGATCGCCGTCACACCGACCGATTGAAGGCGCTGCTCAACAAGGCGATTCATATCCGCCATGTACTTGCCAGGTTGGCGGCCAGGTAAAAACGCCGTTTGGGCTTGTGAATCATGAGCGACAAATTGATCACGGACCTCTTGACCTACTTCAAACGCCTCAACGCTGATCGCAGGACCAATCCAGGCCATCAACTCGCCACTCATCAAGCGCACCGCATTCTCGACAATCCCATCAAGTAAACCTCGCCACCCGGCATGCACCGCAGCAACCTCTGTACCCTCACGATTGGTCAGCAGCACCGGCAAACAATCGGCGGTCATCGCACTGCATACGATGCCGATTTGTCGAGTCAACGCCCCATCGGCATCCAAAACCGTATCGGTCGCCGAGTCGAGCGTCACAACATGGCTAGAGTGGGTCTGATTGAGCCAAACCGGCGCCGAGGGCATGCCTGAATGCGCCATCAACCATTGGCGGTTTTGCGCCACCAACTCAGGATCGTCTCCGACATGCATCCCCACATTCAACCCTTGATAAGGAGGCATAGAGACGCCCCCCTCTCGAGTTGAGGCAAACGCTTTTACGTTCGCTGGCGCTGGCCAGTTGGGGATGATCATAGACATTTAAATCTCTTCTTCCAGACCGTGGGTTTGAGCATCCAGGCGCAGCGCTAGGGTCATCTCAACCATGTCATCAGGCACAGGCGCATGAAACTCGAGCTCTTCACCGGTGATCGGATGCGCAAAACGCAACATGACCGCATGCAATGCTTGGCGATCAAAACCACGGATTTTCTCCGTCAGCTCTTGGGTTGCGCCAGAAGGAATGCGAGCGCGGCCACCATAAGCGGTGTCACCCAATAGCGGGTGCTGCAAGTACGACATATGCACACGAATTTGGTGTGTACGTCCGGTCTCCAAACGCAAGCGAATACGCGTGTGTTCGCGAAAATGCTCGGCCACGCGGTAATGCGTCACCGCAGGTTTACCCATTGGACTCACCGCCATCAGTGTGCGTTTGGTTGAGTGTCGGCCAATCGGCTGCTCAACCTTACCGCCCGCGGTCATACGACCAATCGCGATCGCTTCATACTCACGAGTAATGTTGCGCTTTTGCAGAGCACGAACCAGGCGCGTTTGCGCTGGGACCGTTTTCGCCACCACCATAAGGCCCGTGGTGTCTTTGTCCAAGCGGTGAACGATCCCGGCACGAGGCACTTCCGCAATCGCTGGATAGTGATGCAGTAACGCGTTGAGCACAGTGCCATCTGGCGTACCGGCACCTGGGTGAACCACAAAGTCACGCGGTTTGTTGATCACGATAATGTCGTCATCTTCATAAACGATATCCAGAGGAATATCTTGCGCTTCCCAACGTTCTTCGTCTTCGAGTTCTGCTTGTAAGGTGATCTCTTCACCGCCCATCACTTTGGTGCGCGGCTTGGTGACCACTTGGCCGTCCACACTCACTTTGCCTTCGAGCAACCACTCTTTTAGACGTGAGCGCGAAAAATCGGCAAACAATTCGGCAATCGCCTGATCGAGGCGTTGACCTAACTGGCTATCTTTTACTGTATTGGTTAATTCAATCTGCTGAGCCATATCGAACTTTTTTAAAAACTGTGAGACTAATAGTCTCTACTATGAAAAAATAAGCGCCATTGTATCCGTTACCGCTTAGAAAGTAACGGCGGCGTAGTAAATATTTAATTCAAGGAATCGAATCCTGACATGAAACAGCATACATTATCTGGCTTATTGGCATTATCCATATTGGTTGGCTGCTCGAGCAGCGAGGAGATCGTTCCTGATGTGCCACCATCAGAACTGTATTCTGAAGCGCAACTTTCTTTGCAAAGCGGCAACTGGCTCACCGCTATTGAGCAACTTGAAGCTCTAGATTCACGTTACCCATTCGGCGCTTACTCAGAGCAGGTTCAGCTAGACCTTATTTACGCTTACTACAAAAACGATGACTTGGCGCTCGGTTTGGCGACCATAGAGCGCTTTACGCGTTTGAACCCAACCCATGAGAAATTGGACTGGGTCCTCTATATGCGCGGACTCTCTCACATGGCGCAAGATCGCAACTTTATGCATGATCTGCTCAATATCGATCGTAGTGACCGAGATCCTGAGCCGGTGAAAAAAGCATTCGCAGACTTTAAGCGTCTTCTTGAGCGTTACCCAAATAGCCCATACGCAGCAGACTCTCAAAAACGCATGTACGCGCTCAAAAATCGCCTCGCCAACTACGATTTAGCGACCGCGGATTTCTACCTTCGCCGCGAAGCATGGATTGCCGCCATCAACCGTACTCAAGAGTTGCAGCGCACTTATCCTGATACCGAAGCCGCTCGCAAATCATTGCAGATTCAGCTTGAAGCCTATCAACAACTCGGCTTAGAGGATGCCGTGAAGCGGACTGAAGCGTTAATCGAACTCAATCCGGATTCTTAAGCCATCCGTTCGCTTCTCTACTCGCCGCGCCACTTGCGCGGCGTTTTTGTTTCTTCAAATCACAGTTTTTCTTTAATTTACATATTGAGAACAAGCAAAGTGAATGAGAAGAAAATACGATGATGGGTACGCTGGCTGTCGTCAGAGGTGTATTAGGAAAATCGAGAGAGGAAGAGAAAGGGAGCGCAGTGTCACACTCTTGATGCGATTAAAATGCAACCAATGATTTATTTAGACCGTAAACCGCCCCTAAAAAGCGGATGATTTTTAGCGTGTTACCTCTTCTAATCTAATGAGTTTTTATGGTTAAACAAGCTTTTTTGAGCGGTGATGAATCGACTCTTTGAGTTAGATCACGTTTGAATTTAATCCAAAAAACAGCCTACACAATAGTGATCTAGATCACTTTATTTATACCTGCGGTGAGTAACCTGGAGTTAACCCATGAGGGATGACACAGAGGAAAGCATCTATGAAAGTAAACATCACTGGTAAAAACATCGACATCACCTCTGCAATCCGCAATCACATTGAGAGCAAGTTCCAGAAGCTAGAAAAATGGCAAGTAGACATTATCGGTTGCCAAGCCACCTTTAGTGAAGAACCGAATAAACAGAAAAAATTCGAGGCTATCATCACGGTTCCTAAAGGCCAACTTATCGCTTCTGCTACCCATGAAGATTTGTACGCTGCCGTTAACGAGGTAGAACAGAAATTAGAACGTCAGCTTAATAAACTCCGCCACAAACCTGAGGCACGTCGTACGGACAAGCCACAACTGGAAGAAGTCGAAGAGTAATCAGCAGACTGAGAAGATTTGAGAATAGCGCCCGGCGGGCGCTATTTTTTTGCTTGACGCTCCATACTCCGTTGCTTATTGTGGTTGAACATTCATTTGGAATCGACTTTTATGCACCGTTCACCACTGTTCTTTTTTGACTTGTTTTTTCTCCACTAGACTGGAGGCTCGCTCGTTTTTAAAAACAAGTCAAAAACGAACAGAAAGCCTCCCATCGGGAGGCTTTTTTTATAAGGAATACTAGGATGACTGAACAAAAATACTCACTTGATGACATTCGTTTACGCTTAAACGAACTCGACGACCAACTGCTGAAACTCCTTTCTGAACGCCGTGAGATGAGCATTGAGGTTGCGAAGAGTAAAGTTCAAACATCCAAACCAGTACGTGACGCCGTACGTGAGCAGCAGTTGCTAGTTAAGCTCATCAATAATGGCAAAGAAAAGTATCAGCTCGATGCGCAATACATCACCAAACTGTTTCACACCATCATTGAAGACTCTGTACTCCTCCAGCAATCTTATCTACAAAACCTCGCTAACCCAGAACTGAGCCGCAAACCGTTGGCTCGGGTTGCTTTTCTTGGTGCCAAGGGCTCCTATTCTCACCTCGCGAGCCGAGAATACTTCAGCCGTAAAAACACCGAGTTAATTGAATTAAACTGCGATCACTTTAAAGAGGTGGCGAACACTGTGGAATCCGGTCATGCAGACTATGGCGTACTTCCGATTGAAAACACCAGTTCGGGCTCTATCAATGAGGTGTATGACTTACTGCAGCACACCACTCTCTATATTGTCGGTGAGCTGACACTACCGATTGAGCACTGCTTGGTAGCCACGCAGGACATCCGCTTAGAAGAGCTCAAAACCTTGTACTCTCACCCACAGCCCCACCAGCAATGCAGCGAGTTTTTGAGCCGTTTGAAAGGCGTTAAGCTAGAGTCTTGCGCGAGCACGGCCGATGCGATGCAAAAAGTTCAAGAAATGAACCGACGCGACGTCGCTGCCATCGGGAATGCATCGAGTGGTAAGCTGTATGGCCTTCAAGCGATTCAAGGCAACATTGCCAATCAAACCGAAAACCACACTCGCTTTATCGTCGTTGCGCGTAAGCCTGTCGAAGTGTCGGCGCAAATTCCGGCAAAAACCACTTTGATCATGTCCACATCTCAGCAAGCGGGATCCTTGGTGGAAACCCTACTAGTGCTGCAACGTTACGGCATCAACATGAACAAATTGGAATCAAGACCTATCATGGGCAACCCTTGGGAGGAGATGTTCTACGTCGATCTCGAGGCGCATCTGGACTCTCAAGAAATGCAGCAAGCTCTGAACGAACTCACTCGGATTACCAAACATCTTAAAGTGTTGGGCTGCTACCCAAGTGAAAATGTCAAACCTACACAGGTGAAATTGCTGTAACGTTGCTCACAGCCTAATCAATAAATTGACGATTAAAGCTGACACCTAATGCAAATGCTCATACTATGAGTACATTAAGTTGCATAGCAAGGTGTCAGCACGCGCTGGCTTTCATTCATCAACTCAATAAAGTCAGTTATGAGGCTCGCTCTTTATTCATTCATTGCTCCGCTCTTTTGTAGCGCCATTACGTACGCCAATCCACTCAATCTCTACATGTGGGAGGACACCTTGTCCCCGAACGTGATTGACCAATGGCAGCAACAAAGCTCTACCCTTCTGCGCCTTGACCATTTTGACAATGACGACAAACGCAGTTTATTGATGCTCCGCAGTGACCAGTTGCCGTTTGATGTTGTCGTGCTTGATAACGTCTCTGCGCAAATCTACGGTCGCCTCAACATGTTTGAGGACCTAACTGACCTCCCCAACCGTCAACATAATGCGGCGAAATGGAATCAAGTCTGCGGCCCCCATGCCGTTCCTTACTTTTGGGGGACGGTGGGCATTGCATTTCGGCACTCGGCGGTGAAGCATCCTCCCGCAACATGGCATGACTTCGTCTACCCGCCCCAAGAGCACGAGGGTAAGATCGGCATGATCAACGACAGCATCGAAAGCTTTCTTCCGCTGTTTTATGCGCTTGGTCTCTCTCCGATCGAAGATAATCCGGACACATTACAAAAGGCATACCCACAGTTAATTGAATTTAGTGACCGGGTACTGACCTTTGAGTACATCCTCAGCTATATCCGTAGCCAAGCGGATGCCAACGCACTGGACATGGCGCTAGCCTATAGCGGAGATCAATATTCTCTCAATCGATTCTACGGTGAAGGGAAATGGGGCTTTGTGATCCCTGAAGGACAGTTGTTCATTTGGGTCGACTGTCTGGCGATTCCGAAAAGCAGCACCAACAAAGACGCCGCCAAAGCCTTTGTGAATTTCGTGATGGATCCCAATATTGCTGCAATAAATGCAACAGATATTAAAGCTGCAACGCCCAACTTAAGTGCATTGAAACTGTTGCCAGAATGGTACATAAATGATGCATCATTATTTCCAGAATCAAGCAGGGTCGACGGGGCGCTGATCGACAGCGAACTCACCGCGGCCAACATAAGCCTAAGGGCAAAAATTATTAATAGTATTCTCAAACGTCATGAAGCTCAGCACTAGAGTCCTACTACTGGTTGCCCCCGTGGTGCTGATGAGCGCGGCGGTATCTAGCTATAGCATCTACATCAACCAAAAAGATGCGTTAATTAAACGTGAGAACAGTTATCTGCAACTCACGATGGAAAAGCTCGCCGGTCACTTTCGTCAATCCGTTGCATTACTCAACAGCTACTCACTTTCATTGACCAAAAGCGACATCATCCGCTACTACCTGACCCAGCCCGAAAACCCCTATCGAGAAATGAATCTGATCAGCAATTTGCAGCTATCCGTCAAGCAGCTGCAAACCAGCGACGATGATTCGATTGCCGTCGCGATTCTCGATAGCGAACAAAACGTGGAGTTCTATTCGGACAACCAATCCGACCCGTTCGCAACGCTCGATGACAACGTGCGCGACTATGTTAAGCAGATCTACCACAATAGCGGCCAAACGCGCCATCTAGGATTTGCAAAAAACTTCCAAGGCCAAAGCATTCTGATTCGTTATGATGTGCTCGACCAAAGCACCCTCAATGTGCCGCTCAGTTATAACAAGGACCGAGTGTTTTTTGTCGTGGTGGCTTTGACACTCGACAAATATGATCAGCTCAAACACATCATCGAATTTGATAACGACAGCAGCATTTTCTATGCCCCTAAGCCCATTTTTAAGTCTGGTTTAACCCAGTCGGTCGAGCTTAAACATGACTTGTTCGCCGTGCTTGACCCAGCGCACTATCTACTGACCGAAAAATTGGCCAAAATCGAACATAAGCTACTACTCTCGTTTGGTGCGTCCTCTTTGGTTACCGTGCTGATCTTACTGTTTTTACTTTATCGACATGTCATTCGTCCCATCACCCGCCTTGATCACCAATTGCAAGAGGTGGAGCAACACAAGCGACACAACATCGACAGGCTGGGCAGTGACAACGAAATTGGTCGCTTGTCGATGCGTTTTTATGACATGTATCGTGAGCTCGATTCGAGCTATCAAAAAACCAAGGCGATGGCAGAAAACGATCATTTAACTCAGTTGGCCAACCGCTACCAATTTCAGATGTGCGTTGAACGCAGCCTTTCCAATACTCTGGCCGTCACTCATGCATGGATTCTTTACATCGACCTCGATAACTTCAAGTACGTCAATGACAAGTACGGCCATCACATCGGCGATACGCTACTGGTCAATTTCGCCCAGCACCTGAAAACACTGTGCGACCAACTGGAAAACAATTTTGGCGTCAAGTCCCTCGCCTCTCGTCTTTCTGGTGATGAGTTTGCCATATTTATTGCCGCTGGCAGACGAGGCGATTACGCGACCTACATCGCCAACGCGATTTTGCAACCGATTCAAAGCCACACTCACTCCCCTTTGGGCTCTTTTCCGATCACAGCCAGTATTGGTATCGCCTCCTACCCCGATGATGGCAAAGACTTGGCCAAGTTACTCTCCAATGCCGACACGGCCATGTATCAAGCCAAACGAGCCGGCAAAAACCAAGTGGCGCCTTACTCGAAAGCGCTCGATGACGTGGTACGACGCAAAGAGAAAATTGAGCGCGCGCTGCGCAGTGGTGAGTACGACAAAGAGTTCACTTTGCTCTATCAGCCCTATTACAATCGCGATGGCAGTGAAATTCGCGGGGTCGAAGCGCTGCTGCGCTGGGAATCGCCTAAGTTGGGGCGGGTCGAACCCAGTGAGTTTATTCCAATCTCTGAGCAAACCGGCCTATTTGGCAGTATTGATCGTTGGGTGATTGAAGAAGCCTTCAAAGATTTTGCCGATATTCAGCGTAGCTTCGACGGCCCGGTGCAAGTCTCTATCAACCTGTCGTCAGCAGAACTCGACTCGTTACAACTCGCCCAGTTTATTCAGACAATGAGCGACAAGTATCACGTGATTCCTAGCCTGATCGATTTTGAAATTACCGAGACCTTTGCCTCAGACTCCCAGAGCTATCTACTGCTTCATGAGTTGTCGATTATGGGCTTTAAGCTCGCCATTGATGACTTTGGCTCTGGCTATACCTCCATCGTTCAACTGGTCGAGTACCCAGTACAAAAGATCAAGCTTGATAAAGAGTTCTTAGCCACGCTAGTCAAAACCGATAACCGTAAAGTGATCAAACCCTTGGTTGATCTTTGCCACTCACAATCTATGATAGTCACCGCTGAGGGCATTGAGACACAAGAGGATCATGAGTGGCTAGCCAGTTATGAATGTGACTACATGCAAGGCTATTACTTGTCTCCGCCTTTGACCTTAGCGCAGCTCAGCCTAATCCACTTAGCACCAGAAGAGGTTATTGATGTCCGTGAAGAAGGTTATTGTCGCTTCGCTTAACCCGGCGAAGATCAACGCGGTAAAAAGTGCGTTTCTTGCCTCGTTTCCAAACCAATCGTTTGAATTCTCTGGCGTTAGCGTGCCAAGCGGCGTCGCTGACCAACCGATGAGCAATCAAGAGACGTACCAAGGTGCTCGCCAACGTGTGACCAACGCCAAGCAGGCAGTAGCAAATGCGGATTTCTATGTCGGGCTAGAAGCCGGTATTGAAGGACAAGTGACCTTTGCATGGATGGTGATTGAGTCTCAACAACAACGCGGTGAATCGCGTTCAGCGAGCTTGATGTTGCCACCGGTGGTCCTTGACAAGCTCAAAGACGCCAATGAACTTGGCGATGTGATGGACGAGGTCTTTGGCACTGAAAACATTAAGCAAAGAGGCGGCGCTATCAGCCTACTAACCCACGATTTGTTGACGCGCAGCTCTGTGTACCATCAAGCGCTTGTTTTGGCGCTCATCCCATTTATGAATCCAGACCACTTCCCAGTGGGTGGGGTGGAATCTTAATCGCTCTCACCTCGCTCGAGCAGAGCCGCCAACGCGGCTTTATCTTGCGCGGATTTGGACTTGAGTTCATTCGAGCCGCGCGTGATGGTAGCTACCCCTACCCCCAGCATCTGACTGATTTGACGCTGTGACAACTCCCCTTTCAGTAACTCACGGAAAATATTGACCCGCGCGACCAATGCTTCCCTTTCATCGGGCGTCAGCAGCATCGTCATTAGCATCTCATGCTGATGAGACTCACTGCTTTTGGCGACAAGGTCTAGGATCTGTTGCCACTCTTTGTACTCTGGTTCCATTGCGTTTACTTCAGTACGACCATTGATAGCGTCAATATTCCCAAGCTTTACCTTTGGATTCAAGCGTCACGGTCTCAGTACTTCGCTTGCAGCTCTTTTTGGCTCAAAAAGTGTCCGTCCTCACCCAGCACTTCACGATAGTAAGTTTCAAACATCAAAATATTCTGTACATAGCCGCGCGTTTCCTTAAAGGGGATCGCTTCAATAAAAGCGAACACGTCCAGCTTACCGTCACTGCGCTCACGCCACGTTTTGACCCGATTCGGCCCCGCATTATACGCCGCGAATGCCAGAATGCGGTTATGGTCGTAATCGTCAAGCAGCCCTTTCAGGTAGTGGCTACCGATTTCGATGTTTTTGCCCACTTCGTACAGTTCCGCACTGCCTTGATAAGTTAACTGATACTTTCTCGCCGTGTATTTGGCCGTAGAAGGCATGATCTGCATAATACCGCGTGCACCGACCGGCGAACGGGCCTCGACATCCATCGCACTCTCCTGGCGGGCCAGTGACATTAGGGTGATAGGATCAATGTTGTGTTTATCGCCATAAAAATTGAACCACCAGCGATGCGCAATCGGGAAACGAATTTCTAGGTTGTCCCACATTTTAGCCTGAATACTGGCGGTGACGGTCAAATGGTGCCAACCTTTGAACGACGCATAAGCGGCCAGCATCTCTCGCTGCGATTTATTGACCCGCCCAAGCAGCCATCGCCACTCACTTTTGGCCGCGGTAATTTTATCGCGATCAATCAACTCCTCGATACGCACCAAAGTCGTCTCGAACGGCTCAACCAGCTCGGGCGCCAATGTAATGGTGGAGGTGGGATAGACAATCGAACGCTGAAGCGCTTGCGCGGCCGCCACGCTGTAGAAGTTGCGCTGACCAACAATAGCCTCTAAACGCTGATTCGCTTGGCTAATTTGACCGGCGGCCATTTCCGCTCTCGCGCGCCAATATTGCCAGCGGAGGGTCTCTTGATAACTCACAGGGAGCGCATCAAGCCAACGACTGACCGCAGGCCAGTCATTTTCACCTATCGCCAAACGGATGCGCCGCTCGAGTAAAGAGAGGTTAGCACTGTGCGCTATCACATCGTCACGCCACGCGATCAGATCCGACTCGTCACGATTCATCAAACGAAAAGCAATAAAATCGGCCAAGCTCTGCTGAGATTCGGTGGGTAGCGACACTGCCGCCATCACGTCACTGTACTCTTGCTGCGCTTTAACAACGTCACGACGCGCGAGCTTTTTCATACCGCTGCTGACTAACTGATGATAAAACGGTTCATCAGGAAACTGCGCTGCCGCCTTTGCCAAGGTTGCGGGTTCGCGAAACAGCGACTGTGCTCGTTGTCCTGCTATTTTGGCTTGCTCACTCTCAAGCTGCTTAACCAAGTAGTTGAGTAAGCTGCCGTTTCCAGAGTCAAACACGAGTAATACCCGATCGAGCACATCACGATCACTGCGTTGGCCATGTGCATCCCAAGCGGCAAAAAGCGGGTCACACGCATCCGCAATACTGGAACCGGATCGCCATAGCGTTTTCGCGCCTTGCCATGCTAACGCTTTGTTGCCTGTTTGGTAATGAGCCCAGTAATAGTGACACTGATAACTCTCACCTCGCGGCAGCGCTGTCTGAAATTCAAGAAAGCGCTGCCACTGGTTATCTTTGGCTAAGGCGTCCAAATACGGCGCGCTAATACGCCCAGAAAAAGGCAGCGTTTTATAGCGCTCAATAAACTGATTCACGTCTATGGGGGAGCGCTCTCCAATATTGACTAAGAAAGCGCGATAATCGACATAGGGCGTTAAGGGATAGTCGGCGATGCTTGGCCTTAGAGCCTGATAATCATCAACCTTTTTCTCATCGAGCAAATCTTGTGCTTGATCGTACAACGCTCGCTGAGTGGCGAGGTCGGCTACCGCTGAAGTAGCATAAGTGGCGCTGCCCACAACCGCACAAAACCAGACCGCGGTTCGAGAAAAGTAGGACAACAAACGGGAATCGCTCAGCGTCATAAAGCCTCATCCTTGAAGGGAAAACCTCTCTCTAATTAACTCGATCCTCCCCCCTGCTGTAAAGAGCTCAGATGTAAATAATAATAAATTCACACAATAGTGACATTGCGTGGCAAGACTTGACTGACGTTGAGCCGATTTCCTCCCTCTCGGGAGTAACAAAACGCGTTCGCTTGGTATAAAATGACCAGTTACGTAGATTGAATAGTTAGGAACGATCGGCAATGGCTGAATACGTATATACCATGTCGCGCGTGAGCAAAGTGGTGCCACCAAAGCGACAAATTCTTAAAGACATCTCTCTGAGCTTTTTCCCAGGCGCAAAAATTGGTGTTTTGGGCCTCAATGGTGCAGGTAAATCGACTCTACTGCGCATCATGGCGGGTATTGATACCGACATCGATGGTGAAGCGCGTCCACAACCGGGCCTGAATGTTGGCTACCTGCCGCAGGAACCTGTGCTCGATGAATCGAAAACGGTACGTGAAATCGTCGAAGAGGCGGTATCTGATGTCGCTGGCGCAATGAAGCGTCTGGACGAAGTCTATGCGGCTTACGCAGAACCCGATGCGGATTTCGATGCCCTCGCAAAAGAGCAAGGTGAGCTAGAAGCGCTGATTCAAGCCAAAGAAGGCCACAACCTCGAAAACGCGCTAGAGCGCGCCGCGGATGCACTGCGCCTACCTGAGTGGGATCAAAAAATTGCCCATCTATCGGGTGGTGAGCGCCGCCGTGTGGCGATTTGTCGCCTACTTCTTTCTAAACCAGATATGCTGCTGCTCGACGAACCGACCAACCACTTGGATGCGGAATCTGTCGCGTGGCTAGAGCGTTTCCTTGTTGATTACACTGGCACCGTTGTGGCTATTACCCACGACCGTTACTTCCTCGACAACGCCGCAGGTTGGATCCTTGAATTAGACCGTGGTGAAGGTATTCCATGGCAAGGTAACTACACCTCATGGCTAGAGCAAAAAGACGCGCGTCTGCAACAAGAAGCGTCACAAGAGAAAGCACGTCAAAAGACCATTGAAAAAGAGCTGGAGTGGGTTCGTCAAAACCCGAAAGGTCGTCAATCGAAGTCTAAGGCGCGTATGGCTCGCTTTGAAGAGCTGCAAAGCGGCGATCGTCAAAAGCGTAACGAAACCAACGAGCTGTTTATTCCGCCAGGTGAGCGTCTTGGCGACAAGGTGATTGAAGTCTCTAACCTGAGCAAGTCGTTCGACGGCCGCGTATTGATTGATGACCTGTCGTTCAGCATGCCAAAAGGGGCGATTGTCGGCATCATCGGTGCCAACGGTGCGGGTAAATCAACGCTGTTTAAGATGCTGAGTGGTGCAGAGCAACCGGATTCAGGCACTATCGAAATGGGTGAAACCGTCAAGTTGGCATCCGTCGATCAGTTCCGTGACTCGATGGACGATTCGAAAACCGTCTACCAAGAGATTTCGGAAGGCGCGGATATCATCAAGATTAACAACTTCGAAATCCCTGCTCGCGCGTACTGCTCTCGCTTTAACTTTAAAGGCAGCGATCAGCAGAAAGTGATTGGCGAGTTGTCGGGTGGTGAGCGCAACCGTGTCCACTTAGCGAAACTGCTTAAAGCGGGCGGCAACGTGTTGCTTCTCGATGAGCCAACCAACGACCTCGACGTGGAAACCCTACGAGCATTGGAAGAAGCGCTGCTTGAATTCCCTGGCTGTGCCATGGTGATCTCGCACGACCGTTGGTTCCTTGACCGTATCGCTACGCACATCATTGATTACCGTGATGAAGGCCAAGTGAACTTCTACGAAGGCAACTACACGGAATACATGGAATGGCTGAAAAAGACCGTGGGGCCTGAAGCAGCCGAACCACACCGTATCAAATACAAGCGCATCGCCAAGTAATCGATTACCGCTTGATCTTTACCCAAAGGCCGCTAAGATTAGCGGCCTTTCATATTGAGGACGATAGCGACTCACTGATGGTTCTCGCCATCTCAGAGCATTGGGCCTGATGGGCAAAATATTCTGTTGAGTCGGTCAACAATGAGAAGGGTCGAGGGTTTGTCTTTATCGCTTGTCTGCTAGACTCAACACATAGTCATGGGAGAAGCAACAGATGAAAGAACGTCGCCGATTTTCACGGGTGGTTTATCAAGCCCCTGCCGTGTTAGTTCAAGGATCGCATCGTATTGACGCATCAATTCGTGATCTTTCTTTGCACGGTGTATTACTCGCATGTGATGCTGCCTCGACGCTGAGCCGCGAAGAGGACGTCAATGTACAATTTTCACTTCCAGGGAGTGATGTCGAGATTCAACTTGTCGCCAAGGTGGTTGGACTCAATAACAATATCATCCGTCTTGCGATCGATCATATTGATATTGATAGCATCGGACACCTAAAACGCCTGGTCGAACTCAATGTTGGGGATGACGATCTTCTCCATAGGGATATTGAACATTTATCCGATTTAGGTGAAGAAGCCTAATAGAACCCATATGTCGAACAAAATTACTATTTCGATACCAGCGCCGGCTGGTATTTCGCGTTTTTACCTATCTCGTCGTGCTGTCGCGACCACATTGGCCTTAGCGGTTGCGGGCGTTATGGCCGCAGGCAGTGGTGTCTACGCCTACTGGCAAACAAGCCAAAGCGAGCAAGCGGCGCTGACGCAAGCACTGGCAGCAGTGAGTGAAGAAAAGCGTCAGCTTGAGCAACTTTACAGCCAACAGCAAGACGAAACCCACCAGTTGGTGCAAGAGCTTGAAGCGAAGAAGACTCAGATTAGCGTATTGGGTCGACGCGTGTACGATGTGGAAGCGGTGCTCGGTCTGGTTGATGACAATCAAGAAACACCACTGGAAGAAGTACCACTGGAAAGCCGTATTGATGCTGCAGCAATAGACTCTGCGGTGCGCGCGACGATGTTTCGCCTGATCCCCAATGACTCACCGATGGAGTACCTGCGTGTCTCCTCATCTTACGGGAGGCGCACAAACCCCATTACAGGGCAGCGCCATACACACACTGGGATAGATCTCACCTGCAAACCTGGTCAGCCTATCTATTCACCGGCCGATGGTGTGGTAGAAACCGTGCGACCGAGCAACAAAGGGTTTGGTAACTTCCTCACATTACGTCACTCGTTTGGCTTTATGAGCTCCTACGCACACCTTGCCAAGTTTAACGTACGCAGCGGTCAGTTTGTCAGCAAAGGCGAGCAGATCGCCACTTGTGGCAATTCTGGCAACTCAACGGGGCCTCATTTGCACTACGAGATCCGCTTTTTAGGTCGAGCGCTAAACCCGCAATACACCATGGATTGGACCCCGGACAACTTCCACTACTTGTTTGAAAAAGAGAACAAAGTGAAGTGGGCTCCGCTGGTACAGTTGATTGATAATACCGTCAGACTGCAAGTGAGCTTGACGCAAAGCCCGTACGTTGATGACTCGGTCAATACCGTAAAAGCGGACGACTCGGAGCCAGAGCACACCAGCGTGCAATAAGTACATGGGTGGTCGATGTGTAGATAAATGCAACGCGATCAAAAAAAGCTGCCTAGGCAGCTTTTTTTATAACAAGTTTTATAACAAGAGTGCAGCTCAGCCACGATGAATCGCATCGTTCGCTTGCTTAAGTAGATTTTGACTCTCATTCATAAACTGCTGAGAATAGTCACCAAACCACTCGCTCACTTTGTTAAAACTGTCAACAAACGCTTGTTTGTCCTTATCTTCCAAAATTTCTAATGCCTCACCGAAACTGCGATGGAAGCGCTTGATCATCTCAATATTCTCTTGCGAAGAGAGGATGATGTCGCCATAGAGGTTGGGATCTTGCGCAAACAATCGCCCAACCATAGCCAACTCCAATCGGTAAATCGGCGAGCTCAGCGTCAGTAGCTTGTCCAAATTCGGATTTTCACGGCTAAGGTGTAGGCCATAGGCAAACGAAGTAAAGTGGCGCAAAGCTTGGATCAGGGTCATGCCTTGATCGTGCTCTTTGGCATCAATTTGGCACAAACTCGCGCCCCAAATCGAAAATTGCTTGAGCAGCCACTGATACTGCTCTTCACCACGACCATCACAATAGACAATGACCTGCTTGGCTAAACTCGGCACATCAGGACCAAACATCGGGTGCAAACCGACGACAGGGCCAGAGTGAATGGCCATCATCGCTTGCAGCGGCTTAGACTTAATCGAGGTGAGATCGCACAAAATACAGTCGTGGGGTAGATTACCCAGTTTATCAATCACCCCTTGAGTGAGATGAATCGGCACTGTCACGACCACCATACCCGCGTTGTGGAGTATCTCGTCCGCATTCGGCCAATCTTGACTGCCAAGCACTTTGACTTGATAGCCCGACAAGGCAAACATGCGGCCAAACAGACGACCAAGCTGACCGTGACCACCAACGATTACCACCGAACGCAGCTCTGGGTTCAAACACTTAAAGCCGGAGTCTTTTTCACTGGCGTAGGACTCACGCATAGTGCGTCGCAAGATGTCCTCAATCAACTGAGGGGGAACCCCGATCTTTTCCGCTTCGGCTCGGCGGGAAGCCAACATCGCCGCTTCACGGTCAGGCGCATAAATGGGCAAGCCGTGCTGGCTTTTTACCTCTCCCACTTTCTCTACCAATGCGAGGCGCTGTGCCAGTAAAGCCAATATCTGTTTATCGACTGCGTCAATCTCATCACGCAACCCGCTAAGTTCTACAGCCATCAATATCCCTTCGTATCCCTTTTTAACCAGCGAAGTATTACTTCGCTAAGCGGTCTTGTAGAAATGGAACCAGCTCTTTGTGAGCGTGACGTAATAGTGCCTCAGTTGCGTCCCAATTGATACACGCATCCGTGATAGATACGCCGTATTTCATCTCACTTAGCGGGATGTCAGACGACTGGTTGCCTTCATTTAGGTGACTTTCAATCATCAAACCAATAATTGACTTGTTGCCTTCACGAATTTGGTGAATCACATCTTCCGCCACCAGTGGTTGACGGCGAAAATCTTTGCGAGAGTTGGCGTGGCTACAATCCACCATCAACGAGGCGTCAAGACCCACTTTTGCCATGTCTTGCTCACATTCCGTTACGGAGACAGAATCGTAATTGGTCTGTTTGCCGCCTCGTAAGATCACGTGACCATTCGGGTTACCTTGTGTGGTAAGCAGCGCCACTTGGCCTTCGCTGTTGATGCCCATAAAGCGGTGACTTGAAGAGGCCGCCTGCATCGCGTTAATGGCAGTAGACAGGCTGCCATCGGTACCGTTTTTAAAGCCAATCGGCATCGAAAGACCACTGGCCATTTCACGGTGAGTTTGAGATTCCGTCGTGCGGGCACCAATCGCCGCCCAGCTGAAGGTATCAGCGAGGTACTGAGGACTGATAGGGTCGAGCGCTTCAGTGGCCAGTGGAATCTCCATCTCTGCCAGTTCCACCAGCAGTTGACGACCTACATGCAGGCCATGTTCAATATCAAAAGAGCCGTCAAGATGCGGGTCATTGATCAAACCTTTCCAGCCTACCGTCGTGCGCGGCTTCTCAAAGTACACGCGCATCACAATGTAGAGTTGATCACTGAGTTGCTCATTGAGCTTTTTCAGTCGCTGCGCGTACTCTTTCGCGGCATCGACGTCGTGAATAGAACAAGGACCACACACCACCAATAGACGGTGGTCTTTTTTATGGATAATGTTGGCGACGGTTTGACGAGACTCTTGAATAAAACGGCGCGCTTTGTCACTCAGCGGCAGCTTCTCTTTCAGCTGCTCAGGGGTAATTAGGACCTGCTCGTCCGTAATGTTGATATTACTTAACTCACTCTTTTTCATCTCGCTCACCGTACACTTAAATTTACGTTCAATTTTATTTGGGTGCTTATCTAAAGCAATAACGACAAAATAACAGAGTAAAAAAAGAATGCAACCGTAAACAATAAAAAACACCATGTGTAAATATTTATATACACATGGTGCTTTTTGAATGGAACGGTCATTCTATATCAAGAATGCCTTGCCGCCTCGGCAATACCTTTCCGCTGGCTTACGATATACACTATACAAAAACAGACGTACGGTGTGTTATGGACCTGATCCTCTCTTTGCTGCAACAAATGTGTGTCTATCTTGTGTTGGCTTATATGCTCAGCAAGACACCCATTTTTCTTCCTTTACTTAGCATCTCAAGTCGGCTGAGCCACAAGATCAGTGTCTACATTCTCTTCTCATTGTTTTGCATTATGGGCACCTACTTTGGTCTACAAATCAATGATGCCATTGCGAACACACGCGCCATTGGTGCGGTTATGGGGGGGCTGTTTGGCGGCCCTGTGGTTGGCTTTTTTGTCGGTCTCACGGGGGGGCTACACCGATATACGTTAGGTGGTTTTACCGACTTAGCTTGTGCGATCTCCACCACGGCGGAGGGGCTTATTGGTGGTATTCTGCACACCTATTTGCTGCGTAAAGGTCGCGGAGAGCAGCTTTTTAACGCCAGTGTGGTGTTTGCCATTACTTTGGTCGCCGAGGTAGTGCAGATGGTGATCATCTTGATTGTGGCAAAGCCGTTTGATCAAGCCTATTCATTGGTTTCTGATATTGCAGCGCCCATGATTATCGCCAACTCGGTGGGGGCTGCCCTGTTTATGAGCATCCTTCACGACCGCAAAACCATCTTTGAAGAGTACTCAGCGACATTTTCACGCCGAGCATTAAACATCGCCGAACGCTCTGTCGGTATCCTCGCCTCCGGTTTTACCAGTCAAAACGCAGAAAAAATCGCCCGCATTGTCTATGAAGAGACCAACGTCGGCGCGGTGTCGATTACCGATAGTGAAAAAATCCTCGCGTTTGTCGGTATTGGCGATGATCACCACAAACCGCAAACGCCGATCTCTTCACAAAGCACCTATGACGCCATCAACCAAAACAGCATCATCTATCTCGATGGCAGCGAGCGACCTTATCAATGCTCGCTCTCAACCGCATGCAAACTGGGCAGCGCCTTGATCATCCCGTTACGCTCTGGTGATGAGGTGATCGGCACGATTAAGCTCTATGAACCCAAACGCAAACTGTTCTCCACCATCAATATGACGATGGCAAAAGGGATCGCGCAGTTACTCTCCAGTCAGATCCTCTATGGCGATTACCAACAGAAACAGACTCTACTCTCGCAGGCGGAAATCAAACTGCTGCACGCTCAGGTCAATCCGCACTTTCTGTTTAATGCATTAAACACCATCAGTGCCGTTATCCGTCGCGATCCTGCCAAGGCGCGTGAACTGATTCAGCATTTGTCGCAGTTCTTTCGCAGTAACCTCAAGCAAAACATCGCCAGTGTGACACTTAAAGAGGAGCTCGCGCACGTCAACGCCTACCTAACGATAGAGAAAGCGCGCTTTAATGATCGCTTAGAAGTGGATATCGACATTGACGACGCGTTACTCAACCTGCAAGTCCCAACGTTTACTTTGCAGCCTTTGGTGGAAAATGCGATCAAGCATGGTATCTCAAACTTGCTCGAGGGCGGTCATGTGCGGATATACAACGAAACAACGCCCCAAGGCGAAAGGATTGTGGTGGAAGACAACGCCGGCAGTTATCAAGAACCCGAGCCAGGCCACTTAGGATTGGGAATGCAAATTGTCGATAAACGGCTCACCAGTAAATTTGGCCGTGGTTCAGCGCTCAATATTGAGGTAAAACCCAACCAATTAACGCAAATGAGCTTTATCATACCTCGCCCTTTGAAGGTGGCGTAGAACCGATGCGGATTGATGAGTAATGCGGATTGATGAGTAAGGACGATACATGCTGACAGCACTAGTCATTGATGACGAGCGATTTGCCCGCGAAGAGCTGGCCCAATTGCTTGAAGAAACGGAATGTGTGACCGTCATAGGTGAAGCAAGCAATGCCATTGAGGGGCTAAAGAAGATTAACCAATTGAGGCCAGATGTGGTGTTTCTCGACATTCAAATGCCGCAAATCACAGGGATTGAGCTTTTGAGCATGCTCGACCCCGACACCATGCCCAAAGTGGTGTTTGTCACCGCGTATGATGAGTTTGCCATTCAAGCGTTTGAGGACAATGCGTTTGACTACTTACTCAAGCCGGTTGAGCCTTGTCGTTTGGGAAAAACCATCAAACGACTTAAACACACAGAGCCCCGCCCGCTCCCATCCGCTTTGGCGCCTGAGGCACTGAGTCAAATTCCCTGTATCGGTTTGAACCGCATCGTGATCATCCCAACGCAAGAGGTCGAATTTGCGTACAGCGATATTTCGGGCGTCCATGTACAAACTCGGCATCAAAAAGCGACCTCTCAATTGACGTTAAAGGTGCTGGAAGAAAAAACTCCGCTGGTACGCTGCCATCGCCAGTTTCTCGTCAACTTGAAAACCATTAAGGAGATCAAGTTGCTCGAAAATGGTCTTGCGGAGATCTACACCGTCAGCGGTTACCCGATTCCAGTCAGCCGCCGCTATTTAAAAACACTCAAAGAACGGCTCGGTTTTCACTGATCCAGCAAGCGCTTCATGGCCTCGGAGGCTTGCTTCCACTCATCACTTCGCGTCAGTTCGCTGAGCGTAAATCGCTGGGTCTTGAGTAGCGTGTGTGCCTTAGGGACTGCCTGAATGGTCAAGCCATCCAATACTTGCACTTGTGCATCGCGCTGATTGCACACCAAAACCATATCGCAACCCGCTTGAAGCGATTGCTGCGCGCGCTGTGCAGGACCACCCATGACCGCTGCGCCTTCCATGGTCAAATCATCAGAAAAGACAATGCCATCAAAGCCCAGTTGCTGACGCAAAACCTGCTGCAACCAATAACGTGAACCGCTAGCGGGCTGATCATCAAAGTGAGGGTAGATGACGTGCGCCGGCATCATGGCATCCAATACTCCAGCGTCGATGTGCGCCTTAAAGACTTGCATATCGAGTTCAAAAATCGAACTACGTTCATCAATCGGTGTTTCAAGATGAGAATCAGCAATCACACCACCATGACCTGGGAAGTGTTTGCCTGTCGTGGCCATACCTAGCGTCTTCATCCCCTGCATAAACGCTCGGCTATGACGAATGATGCTCTCCACATCGTCACCGAATGCCCGGTTACCAATCGCACGGCATTCATGCCCTTTATCCAGAACTGGCGCGAAACTTAAATCGACATCGTGCGCGATCAATTCAGCGGCCATCAGCCAGCCACCCCAATGAGCCAGTTGCTCCCCATTCTTATGCTCAGCATACGCTTGAGCGGGGGGAATGGAAGAGAACCCATCGCGAAAACGCTGTACGCGGCCCCCTTCTTGGTCCACGCCAATCAAGATAGGTCGTTTCGCCGCCTGTCGGATAGACGCAGTAAGCGCTTGTAACTGCTCGCTATCGTGATAATTGCGTGTGAACAGAATCACGCCCCCGACGGTAGGATGGCGCAAAATTTCTCGGTCTTCAGCGGTCAGTTCATACCCCGCCACATCTAGCCATAATGGTCCCATGTCAATTGACTCCAGCCCATGGTATTTTTCTCTATGCTGCCGAGAGTATTAGGATTATTCTCGGTTTACAATGGAAAGCATGTCGGCGAAGCGAAAATTTGACCATGAGCGAAAAAGCGTTATACATCGGGATCATGTCAGGCACGAGCCTAGACGGTGTGGACTGTGCCCTTGTCGAGATTGATGACCAAAGTGTCACACTGCGCGATACACTCGACTACCCCTACCCTGACCATCTGCGCCAAAAAGTACTGGCGATGTGCCTTGGTCAGCCGACCCGATTAGACGAGATTGGCGCGCTCGACCATCAGTTAGGCCACCTTTATGCCGATGCAGCGCTAGCGCTCTTAGCGAAATCTGGCACTAAAGCCCTTGATATCGCTGCAATTGGCAATCACGGCCAAACCGTCTTTCATCAACCTAGCGGCCCGACTCCCTTTACCACCCAGCTCGGCGACGCCCATATCATTGCAGCCAAAACGGGTATCGACACGATCGCCGATTTTCGTCGAAAAGACATGGCGCTCGGTGGGCAAGGAGCGCCCTTGGTGCCGGCTTTTCACCAAGCCCTGTTTCCTGTGACAGATTCTAGCGTAGCGGTTCTCAACATCGGCGGCATCGCCAATATTTCGCTGATTCGGCCAGGCAAACCCGTCATCGGTTACGATACCGGGCCGGGCAACATGTTGATGGATGCGTGGTGTGACAAACATCGCGGCGACCCATTTGATAAAGACGCGCAATGGGCACAGCAAGGTCAGGTACATACCCCTTTACTTGACGCTTTACTAACCGATCCCTACCTCACCCAACCTGCCCCGAAAAGTACCGGGCGAGAACATTACAACCTCCCTTGGCTAATGGCACAACTCACTCCTTTTTCACTGCCCACCGAAGACGTGCAGCGTACGTTGTGTGAGTTCACAGCCATCAGCATTGCCAATGAAGTCACACGATACGCCGAAGGCCCCCATCCTGAGTTACTGGTGTGCGGCGGCGGTGTTCGCAATCCGCTGTTGATGCGCAGACTGGCCGCCTTATTGCCACAATGGCAAGTGTGCTCCACAAGCGATAAAGGGGTCGACAGTGATAATATGGAAGCGATGGCGTTTGCTTGGCTAGCCTATCGCCGCCTACATGGATTACCGAGTAATTTACCCGATGTCACCGGTGCTCAGCGCTCAGCCTCGCTTGGCGTGATGTACTGGGCAGAAAAATAGGAACACTATGACTAACGATGCTTTGATTGCCGCCTTGTCTCATCTTGTGTCTGAAGGGCGCAACCCTGACACCATGGACATTGACCTGCAACCGTCGATTGAAATCGTCAAACGCTTAAACCAACAAGATAAGAGCGTACCGCTTGCCGTGGAGAAAGTGCTGCCCGAGGTGGCTCAAGCGGTCGACAAAATCGTCGAGGCGTTTCAAGTCGGCGGTCGGTTGATCTATTTGGGCGCGGGTACCAGTGGCCGCCTTGGTGTGCTTGATGCCTCCGAATGCCCGCCCACCTTTGGCGTATCGGATCAGATGGTCATCGGCTTAATTGCAGGCGGCCAAGACGCGATGTTCAAAGCCAAAGAAGGTGCAGAAGATGACCCGCAGCTTGGCGAGAGTGACTTGCAATCCCTCAACTTAACTCCAGATGATGTGGTGGTGGGCATTGCTGCCAGTGGTCGTACACCTTACGTCATCGGTGCGCTGACCTACGCCAATGAGTTGGGCGCAACGACCGTTGCACTCTCTTGCAATCCTGACTCCCCCATCGCCGAGATCGCAGAGATTGCGATAAGCCCAGTCGTGGGGCCAGAAGCGCTGACGGGTTCAACGCGGCTGAAATCCGGCACGGCGCAAAAGTTGGTGCTCAATATGCTGACCACCGCCAGTATGATCCGACTTGGAAAAAGCTATCAGAATTTGATGGTGGACGTAAAAGCCACCAACAAGAAGTTGCTAGCGCGAGCGACACGCATCGTCATGCAAGCGACAGATTGTGATAAAGCACAGGCCACAAGTACGCTCGAAGAGACCGAGTTTGATGTCAAACTGGCCATTTTAATGATTCTAACTGGGCTGGGTATTCAAGAGGCTCGTGAGCAGTTGCATCACCAACAAGGCTTTCTGCGCGCGGCCGTCGAGAAACACCAGTAGCGCGCAGGGTTATTCAGTAAAGGGCGATTCAGTAAAGGATTATTGAATGTAAGAGTAAACACGGTGCACTCGATCGTGGATGAGCCTTGCTTATCCACCATCAATTATTGTATTCGTCCCAGCCTCGCTTCCACTCCATGCGAAACTGCTGGGCAAACTCGGTGCCTTCACAGGCACCTTGGTAATATTGGCCTGATAATCCAATCTGGTAAGCAAAATTGGGGTTACAGTACTCTTGTACACCCTCGCCATAGCCTTGATCGTAATCGTGCTGTTTAACGACGCCCAAACTAGACAGCTCTTTGAGCGTGCGTTGGCTATTCCCTCGCACACCATCTTGATAGCCGATTTCATACCAATCGCCCTGCTGGGCAAGCTGTTCCACAGACGCACTGCAACCAATGAGTAGCGCGATAGCACTGAATGAAGTGACACTGAAAAGCGTCGTCAGTCCGATTCTCACTCGATATCCTTTTTGATGATTGATTATTAGTAGCTAGACACACCTACTACACCACTAAAGCCGATAAATAGCCACTCCCGCCGCGAAAAAACCACTCATTACCCATACAGACCACTTAACTCACCAAACAACCACTGACCTAACCAGCACACGAAACTCGCCAAACAGCGGAGTAACATACAGGGTGTATCAATAAAACTAACACTAAGGAACGAGCTATGTTGTGGTTTTTAACCTGTGTCGCCGCACTCATCGGCGGGTACTTTATCTACGGCACTTTCGTCGAAAAAGTATTCGGAATCAATGAAAAGCGTCAGACGCCAGCCCATACCAAAGCGGACGGTGTCGACTATGTGGCCATGTCCACCCCTAAAGTTTATCTAGTCCAACTTCTTAATATCGCTGGTGTCGGCCCGATTTTTGGTCCGATAATGGGTGCGCTGTACGGCCCGGCTGCGATGCTATGGATTGTCATCGGTTGTATCTTCGCCGGCGCTGTCCATGATTACTTCTCAGGTATGCTGTCGATTCGTAATGGCGGCGCTTCCGTACCGACGATTACCGGTCGCTACCTAGGTAATGGCGCCAAACATTTCATGAACATTTTTGCCATTGTCTTATTGCTGCTTGTAGGTGTGGTCTTCGTTTCTGCGCCAGCCGGTATGATCACCAATTTGATCAACGACCAAACAAGCCTCAGTGTCAGCATGACGACCATGGTGATTGCGATTTTCGCCTACTACATCATCGCGACTATCGTTCCGGTAGATAAGATCATTGGTCGTTTCTACCCACTGTTCGGCGCGCTACTTATCTTTATGTCTGTCGGTCTAATGACGGCAATCGCCTTCTCTAGCGAGCATACCGTCATGGGTGATTTCCAAGTCTCTGACATGCTTAGCAACCTCAACCCGAATGACATGCCACTCTGGCCTGCACTGTTTATCACCATCGCATGTGGCGCTATTTCAGGTTTCCACGCCACTCAGTCACCACTGATGGCACGTTGTATGGAAAACGAGAAAAACGGTCGCTTTGTTTTCTATGGAGCCATGATCGGTGAAGGTGTGATTGCCCTCATCTGGTGTGCGATTGCGCTTTCATTCTTCGGTTCGCTAGAGTCACTGTCAGAAGCAGTGAAAAATGGTGGCCCAGGTAACGTTGTCTACAGCGCCTCTTTTGGTCTGCTTGGCGTCTTTGGTGGCATCATCGCCTTCCTAGGTGTGGTGATTCTGCCTATCACTTCCGGTGACACTGCGTTTCGTTCGAGCCGTCTAATCTTGGCTGAGTACTTCAACATGGAACAGAAAACACTACGCAACCGCCTACTGATGGCCTTGCCTCTGTTCGTGATTGGTGGCGTATTGACTCAAGTGGACTTCGGTATCATCTGGCGCTACTTCGGTTTTGCAAACCAAACCACTGCGGTGATGATGCTTTGGACAGCGTCGGCGTATCTGCTTCGTCACAACAAACTGCACTGGATTACCACAGTACCAGCGGTCTTCATGACCACGGTATGTGTCACCTTTATCTTAAACAACAGTACGCTAGGCTTTGGTCTGCCGATTCAAGTCTCTACCATTGCGGGTATCCTATTCGCACTGGCCGTGACCGTGTACGTGATTAAAACCTCAAAAGGAAAAGGGGAATCTGAGCTTGCGGATGAAGAAACGCCGCAAACCGTCACCAAGACTGCCTAATTCAATCCACCTTCGCTTCGCACTGCTGGCCTGAATGGCCAGCCAAAGAAAAGGCTCCCATTGGGAGCCTTAATTATTTTGCAGGTGATTTGACTAGCGCGAGAGCCGTCCGTTGCCTTAATCAACCTGTTTGATCTGCAACTCTTTCGGCACTTCAAAGAACATGTTCTCTTCACGGCCTTGGATCTCTTCGATCTCTTTTGCTCCGCCAAGGGCCTTAATCCGCTCAAGGATTTGGTTCACTAACTCTTCAGGGGCTGATGCCCCGGCCGTGACGCCGACTTTCGCTTTACCTTCTAACCATTGCGGCTGCACATCTTCAGGGCAATCGGTCAAGTAACCAGGGGTACCCAGCTTTTCCGCCAACTCTTTGAGGCGAGTGGAGTTCGAGGAGTTTTTCGAGCCGACAACAATCACCACATCCACATCTTGCGCCATTTCACGCACCGCATCTTGGCGGTTCTGGGTTGCGTAGCAGATGTCGTCTTTGCGCGGCCCTTGAATATCGGGAAACACGCGACGCAGCTCATCAATCACATCGGCGGTTTCATCCACCGATAAGGTGGTTTGGCTGACATAGTGAAGATGCGAAGGGTCTTTGACTTTCGCCTTCAACGCCATCACATCACTTGGGGTCTCAACTAGGTACATGCCCCCTGTTTGACTGGCATACTGGCCCATGGTGCCTTCCACTTCAGGGTGACCGGCGTGGCCGATGAGCACCACTTCCATGTTCTTGCGGCTCGCTCTCGCCACTTCCATATGGACTTTTGTCACCAAAGGACAGGTGGCATCAAACACAGTCAGAGCACGTTCTTTGGCCTCTTTGCGTACCGCTTGCGACACGCCGTGAGCGGAGAAGATGACGATGTTGTCGTCAGGCACTTCACTCAGTTCTTCAACGAAGACGGCCCCACGTTGCTTTAAGCCTTCAACCACAAATCGGTTGTGTACCACTTCATGGCGAACGTAGATTGGCGGTTGATACATCTCCAATGCACGCTCAACTATGCTGATTGCGCGATCAACACCAGCACAAAAGCCACGGGGGTTCGCTAACAGAATTTTCATTTCATTGCTCATCGAGTCATCGTCTTCAATTGGGCGGTTATTCTACTGATAAAATTTCAACTTCAAAAGTCACATCTTGCCCAGCTAATGGGTGGTTGAAATCCACCGTGACGGAGTCGCCCGCAATTTCAGTGATGATGCCGGGGATTTCCATGCCATCTGGGCCTGAAAATGCCATGATGGTGCCCACTTCAACTTCAGCATCCCCAACGAATTTGGTTCGGTCCATGTGATGAATGTTATCTGGATTGGGTACGCCAAACGCATCGCTGGCGGCGAGCTCTATCAATTTGCTGTCCCCTTGCTTGAGACCAAGCAAACATTGCTCAAAATTATCACTCAAACTGCCATCACCAATCACTAACTTGGCGGGCTTGCCCATGTTGTGGGTACTGTCGGCAATAGAGCCATCTTTCATCTTGATGGTAAAGTGCAGCGTTACTGCGCTGTCTTGGGCGATTGTCATCACGTTACGGCTTCCTTGTTATTGTCATTCTTCGGTCTCACTCTGCGACCACTTTTCTCGTTCTGCGTCCAGTTTCTAGCTCTGCGTCCAGTTCCTAGCTCTGCGTCCAGTTATAGTAAAAAGCGCCGTCCGAATCAACGGACGACGCCTAAGGTTATTGCTGTCACAGACCTTTACGACTCATGCTTGGCTCTTTTTGCTACGAAAACCGTCCAAAATGATCATCGCGGCGCCAATGCAAATGGCACTGTCTGCCAAGTTGAACGCAGGCCAATGGTAATTACCCCAGAAGAAATCGAGATAATCGACCACAAAGCCGTGGACTACACGATCAAAAACGTTCCCCACCGCGCCGCCGATAATCAGCGCGTAGGCGATGTTGTTCCACTTTTCTGTGCTCGGCAGCTTGCTCATCCAGTAGCTAAGTAGCCCCGTCACTATCACAGCGATCGCAGTAAAGAACCAGCGCTGCCAGCCAGCCTGATCACTCAAGAAACTGAATGCCGCGCCATAATTGTGAACGTAAAGAAGATTGAAGAAGGGTAAGACTTCGATACGATTTGCCCAGCCATACCCCATGTTATCCATCACCAACCATTTAATCGCAATGTCTGCGACAAAAATCACCAATGCCAACCACAGCCAGCGCAGGCCAGATTGTTTTAATGTCAATGCGTGCTCACTCATGCTCTTACCTAAAAACAGCCCCAGTGTATACTGGGGCTGTTTATTTGACTTAAAGTTCAATGAATTACGCGAATTTACGCGTTTCACCATCGCCTTCTACGTTGGAGACACAGCGACCACAAATGGCTTCGTGACCCGCAATCGTGCCCACGTCTGGCGTGTGGTGCCAACAGCGATCGCACTTCTTCGCATCAGTGGCATGCACTTCAACGAACAAACCGTCCAGCTCTGTTGCTTGCGCCGCATCGCTTTTCTCGCTCAGTGGTTTCACCACAGCAGCAGAGGTCAGGAGTACGAATCGAAGTTCATCTTCCAGCTTATTGATTTTCGCGGCTAACGCGTCGTCTGCGAACAGCGTAACTTCCGCTTGTAATGAACCACCGATGGTTTTCTCTTTACGTGCATCTTCAAGCAGCTTGTTCACACTACCACGAACGGCTTGAATGTCCGCCCAAAACGCGTTGTTGAGCTCTTCACCTTGTGCAAGACCAAACAGGCCATCAAACCATTCGCCGGTAAAGACGAACTTGTCGCGTGACTCACCGCTTGGCAAAGCACTTGGCATTTCATTCCAAATTTCATCGGCAGTGAATGACATGATCGGTGCCATCCAGCGAACCAAAGCTTCGACGATGTAGTACAGCGCCGTCTGACAGCTGCGTTGAGCGTGACCACCACGTTTCGCCGTGTATTGACGGTCTTTAATCACGTCTAGGTAGAATGAGCCCATCTCGATAGAACAGAACTGCATAAGACGCTGTGTCACCGCGTGCGTGTTGTACTCGCCGTACGCTTTGACAATCTCTTCTTGCGCCGCCAATGCGCGACCGACAGCCCAACGGTCTAGTGCTACCATCTCTTCTGCTGGCACGATGTCTGTCGCTGGGTTAAAGCCACTGAGATTCGCTAAGAAGAAACGCGCAGTGTTACGAATACGACGGTAAGCATCCGCCGAGCGTTTTAGAATTTCGTCTGAAACCGCCACTTCACCCGTGTAATCTGTCGATGCGACCCAGAGACGCAGAATATCTGCACCCAGTTTGTTGGTCACATCTTTCGGTGCCACAACGTTACCGATGGATTTCGACATTTTACGGCCTTGACCGTCAACCACGAAACCGTGCGTCAATACTTGTTTGTATGGCGCTTCGCCTTTCATCGCAATCGATGAAATCAGTGAAGACTGGAACCAACCACGGTGCTGGTCTGAACCTTCAAGGTAAAGGTCTGCACTGTTGCCGTTGTACTCTTCACGATCATCAACCACTGAGTAGTGCGTGACACCAGAGTCGAACCATACGTCTAGCGTATCCAGTACTTTTTCGTAGTGATCGGCTTCTTCGCCAAGCAGTTCTGAAATCTCCAGATCCCACCAAGCCTGAATGCCTTTCTGTTCAACAAGCTGAGCGACTTTCTCAACCAGTTCAATCGTATTTGGATGAAGCTCTGCAGTCTCTTTATGTACAAACAGAGCAATTGGCACACCCCAAGTACGTTGACGAGAGATACACCACTCCGGACGACCTTCAATCATGCCTTCAATACGGCTTTGGCCCCACTCTGGCATCCACTCAACACCCTTGATGGATTCCAGCGCCTTAGCACGCAGACCAGCTTGATCCATCGACACAAACCACTGTGGAGTCGCGCGGAAGATGATGGGCGTTTTATGACGCCAGCAGTGTGGGTAGCTGTGCTCGTAAGCATGGTGATGAAGAAGTGCGCCTTTCTCTTTCAGCGTTTCCACCACGGCATCGTTCGCTTTGAAGACGTGTTGACCAGCAAAAAGCTCGGTATCCGGTAGGTAAACACCGTTTGAACCTACTGGGTTTGCCACTTCTAGGTTGTACTTGTTGCCCACAGCGAAGTCTTCTTGACCGTGACCAGGCGCAGTGTGTACCACACCCGTACCCGACTCAGTAGTCACGTGATCGCCAAGGATAGCTGGCACAGTGAAATCGTAGAACGGATGTTGGAATTGAGTCAGTTCAAGATCCGCACCTTTCGCAAAGCCTAGGTTGTGGAAATGCTCGATACCAGCACGGTCCATCACGTCTTTCGCCAGTTCAGCGGCGACGATGATGCGCTCTTTTGTTTCGCCTTCAACTTGAATAAGGACATACTCTAGATCGTCACGTAGACACACCGCGCGGTTCGCCGGCAACGTCCACGGCGTGGTCGTCCAAATAACAATCGAAATCTCACCTTCGCCTTCGTGGCCTTCATTGAGGTTAAACTTCGACAGCAGTGCAGCTTCATCCGCCGCTTTAAAGCGCACGTCAATAGAAGGAGAGACTTTGTCTTTGTATTCCACTTCCGCTTCCGCAAGCGCACTGCCACAGTCTGTACACCAGTGAACCGGTTTAAAGCCTTTTAGCAGATGGCCGTTGTCGGCAATCTTACCCAACGCGCGAATGATGTTTGCTTCTGTCGCAAAGTCCATGGTGCGGTATGGTTTATCCCACTCACCCATGATGCCTAAGCGCTTAAAGCTCTCTTTTTGACCTTCTACTTGGCCCTGTGCGTATTGACGACACTTGTCACGGAACTCTGCCGCCGATACTTTTTGCCCAGGCTTACCCACTTTCTTTTCTACCATCAATTCAATGGGTAGACCGTGGCAGTCCCAGCCAGGGATATAAGGCGCATCGAAGCCGGAAAGCGTCTTCGATTTAATAATAATGTCTTTAAGAATCTTGTTTAGTGCGTGACCAATATGAATGTCACCGTTGGCGTATGGAGGGCCATCGTGTAGAACGAAAGATTTTTTGCCTTTCTTCGCTTTACGGATTTCACCGTAAAGGTCTTCTTTATACCAACGCTCGAGCATTTCTGGCTCACGGTTCGCCAGGTTGCCGCGCATTGGAAACCCTGTTTCAGGAAGGTTCAGGGTATCTTTATACTCACTCATCGATTCTTAATTCCGTTGTGTTGGGCGAAAGTTAGACATTAGGCCAAACGGTGGACTAAACCGTTTAGCGGTCATGCTGACGCAGCCACACCCTTGCTGCCTCAGCATCCAATTCAATTTGTTGTTTTAAAGCGTCGAATGACTCAAATTTTTGCTCATCGCGCAGCTTATGTAAAAGTACGATTTCTAGCTGTTTGCCATACAAGTTGGCTTGAAAGTCGAATAAATGCACTTCGAGTTGTTGCCGAACTCCGTTGACGGTCGGGCGATTGCCTATGTTGGCCACGCCACCAATCGGCTGCGTGCCTAGACCTAGTGCCTCAACGACGTAAACGCCAGAGACCGGCGATACGCAACGTTTTAAAGGGATATTTGCGGTAGGAAAACCTATCGTTCTTCCCAATTTTCGGCCGTGGGACACACGCCCACTAATACTGTAATCGCGTCCAAGCATCGTCGCGGCAAGCGCTAAGTCATCTTTTGCAAGCGCATCACGAATCAAGGTGCTGCTGACACGGTCGGTTTGCAGACAAAAGCTTTGCGTACTCACCACTTCAAAACCGTGGGTTTTACCCGCTAGTTTCAGCATCTCAAAGTTACCAAGACGCCCGCGACCGAAGCAAAAATCATCGCCTACGACCAGAAACTTAACACCCAAACGCTTGACCAACAAGTCGCTAATAAACTCGTCAGCCGTCAGGTTGGCAAACTCTTGATTAAAGTTCACGCATAGCAGTCGCTCAAGGCCCAATTTGCTTAACTGGACAAATTTGTCACGCAGACGCGTTAAACGCGCTGGCGCATTGTGCTTGGCAAACAACTCCAATGGTTGCGGGTCAAAAGTCATCACGGTTGACGGCAAGCCTAGCATGCTCGCTTGTTGCGACACTTGACGCAGCACAGCCTGGTGGCCTAAATGTACGCCGTCGAAGTTTCCTATCGTCAACACACACCCATAATGCTGGGCTTTGATGTTATGAATCCCTCGAATTAATTCCATTGGACGTTGATAAAACCTGTGTATTTGTGATTACTAAAGCGTGAAACTGACGGATTATATACTAATCCGCGTTACTCTGTCGCTGCTTTTAAATCTTTTGCTCGCACGCCCATCACCAGTAGTGACAATAGGTAAACCCCTGCGCCAAGACCGATTAACAACGCCAGTGACACCACTCTGTCACTAAGGCTCCACTCCAGCCACACCGACATACTGTCCAGTTGTGAACTTATCGCCGCGACCATCAACCCGCCGGCAACGATAAGCTTGCCAACAAACCACCACGTTCTACTAGTCAATTGGTAGACCCCCGCGCGATGCAAGCCTCGGTAGAGCAGCGCCATATTGACAAACGCAGAGAGCGCGGTCGCCATAGCAAGGCCCACATAACCATAAAACCAAGCAAAAATGGCGTTAAACACCATGTTGGAGACCATGGCGATGATGCCGTATTTGACCGGCGTTTTGGTATCTTGACGCGAGTAGTAACCAGGAGCTAACACCTTGATAAGCATAAAGTTCAGCAACCCTGAGGCATACGCCACCAGCGACAGCGAGGCAAACTGGACGTCTTGCGCTGAAAACTCACCGCGCATGAATAGCACCATCAGCATCGGTTTGGCCAGCACCATCAACCCTAGCATTGCCGGGATCCCAAGTAGCGTGACCATTCTTACCCCCCAATCCATGGTGTGGGCAAATCCTTCACGCTGCTCATCAACGTGCTTGCGAGATAGCGCCGGCAAAATAACGGTCGCAATGGCAATACCAAACAGGCCGAGAGGAAATTCCAGCAATCGATCCGAATAGTAAAGCCAACTGATCGAGCCTGTTTGAAGAAAACTGGCAATAAAGGTATCAAACAACAAGTTGATTTGACTGACCGATACCCCAAAGAGCGCAGGGATCATCAGGGTGCGAATTTTCACGACCCCGGGATCACGCCATCCCCACTTGGGCTTGACCATCACACCGGCTTTAATAAGAAACGGCAGTTGAAAAAGAAACTGGACTAGACCGCCCAAGAACACCCCAATCGCCAGGCCAATTTCAGGCTGCGCCAATTGAGGGGCGATCCACCACGCCGAAGCGATGATCATTACATTGAGAAACACCGGGGTAAAAGAGGAGACCGCAAACTTACCGAGCGTATTGAGGATCGCGCCAGACAGCGCAACAAATGTGATGAACCATAAATAAGGAAAGGTAATTTTGAGCATCAGACTGGCCAGCTCAAATTTTTCTGCCGATGGTCCGCCACTCAGCCAATCGAGAAACCAGCCAAAACCAAACAGAGCCGTGACGATACCCGAGCCCAACACACCAAGCAGTGTGACAATAGAAACAATGACGCCGAGCGTTCCGGCCGCGCGGGCAATCAGTTGGCGGGTTTTCTCCTCATCACCAGTGGCGTGATATTCGGTCAATACCGGCACAAAGGCTTGAGAAAACGCGCCTTCAGCAAACAGGCGGCGTAAAAAGTTGGGAATTTTATTGGCGAAGAAGAAGACATCAGCACTCGCCCCTGCCCCCATCAAATTTGCGACCACGACGTCGCGCACAAGGCCCAACACTCGAGAAATCAATGTCATAGCACTGACAATCATGCCTGATTTTAAGAGACGTTTACTCACGACTACCTCAAGAACTCGCTCATACTAACAATTCAGTGCTTGGGTTATTAGGGAATAACTCATTGAGAGCAGATTAGTATTAGCATTGAAAAAAAAATACTGATAGAATCCCCGCCATCTTAACCGTGAAGACCTTTCTAATCCAAAATTTGTTTGGCTGCGATGGGTTTTTGCACAAATCATTTGACATTTAGGCGCAAATGAGGGATATTCCTCGCCCTTAAATTGTCACCGAACTAAAGTTTTTGGGAGTTAGACCCTTGGCAAATAGTAAATCTGCTAAGAAGCGCGCTATCCAAGCTGAGAAACGTCGCCAGCACAACGCTAGCCGTCGTTCTATGATGCGCACTTACATGAAGAAAACTGTTGCTGCTATCGAAGCAGGCGACAAAGCTGCTGCAACTGAAGCATTTGCTGCAGTTACACCAATCCTAGACCGCATGGCAACTAAAGGCCTTATTCACAAGAATAAAGCTGCTCGTCATAAGTCTCGTTTCGCTGCTGCAATCAAAGCTCTATAATAGAACTCTGATTTCCCAGTGAAGAAAAAACCGGCTATTGCCGGTTTTTTTATATCTGAAATTTGTCGAACCTTACACCAGTTCTTGTGGTAAGCCATGCATCAAGAACAGTAAAGATGGTGCAACAGCTCGATCATCTTCTTCACTTCTTCGCTGTGAAGAGTGTAATACACCGTCTGCGCTTCTTTGCGCGTCACCACGAGTTCATCACGACGTAGCCACGCTAAGTGCTGAGATAGCGCAGACTGACTTAGCTGCAACTGCACGGACAATTCCCCAACCGACAGCTCTTGGTTATGCAAAAGACACAAAATCTGCAAGCGTCTTTCGTTCGCCATCGCTTTGAGTAAGACAACTGCTTGAGCAGAGTTCTTTTCCATCTCTTCCAGATTCATCACTACCTACCCCTAAACCCGATGAGCAAAGAAGCCCTAACTTCCCGCACGTGATACTCTTTTATCGCTGTTTCAGCCCATTTGCCGCAGGCTGCTGATAGTAATCTAAATAAGAACAGTAATCTATTCTCATTTAGGCAAGGTTATAAATTAAACAAAGAATTGAAATCTGCGTCACACACATTTTTCACCGCTGGATGTTGAATCATTCGCTCAGCAAATATCACGTAGTACTCTTCTTTTAGCTCCTCAATATCACCGATGTGTTGCAGCGGCAGATCGCTATCAACTTCCGAGACATATAAAGAAGGCGCCAAAAAGATCACGTCTTGATGATAACGAGCAAACGCCTTCATGAGCGCAGCGTCATCAAACTCGCCCAAAATATTCGGTTGTAAACCCTGACGATCAAACCATTGCAGCACTTTGCGCCCCATTGCCGTGCGACTACCGGGGATCAGCAGTTTTCGATGCTCTAACACACTTGGAAAACTCGCCCCAGCCACTTGGCCACTGCAGAAAAAGCTCATCTTGGACTCACCCAACTTTTTACTGTACAGACCTGGACTTTGACTTGAGTCCACCGGGCAATCAGACAAAATCATATCCAACTTGTGCTGCGACAATTGCTCAAGCAACATTTCATGCGTCGATTCAAAGCAGCGTAAATGAATACTGTTGTCTTGCGGCACCGTAGTCATCAGGATCTTGCTAACCAAACGCTTTGAGAGCGCATCCGCTACCCCCACATCAAACAGCAGGTTGGAACGTTGGCTGTAATTGACGATATCCAACATCTCATAGCTTAGACCAAACATTCTGTCCGCATACTTATAGACCAATTGGCCCAGTTCAGTGGGCTCGATGCTGCGTCCGTTGCGCTTAGTCAACTTTCCATCCATGCGCTCTTCTAACGCTTTGATCTGGCCGGTGACCGTTTGCGGCGTTAAAAACAAGGCATCTGCAGCTTTCGTCACTGAGCCTTGTTTGCACACCATCCAAAAATAGTAGAGGTGGTTATAGTTCAAATGAGACATAGGGGAAACAACTTCAATAAACGCACAATAGATAAGGGTTATATCAAAACTCGTTGATGACAACAATAACTCGTCAAAACCGAACAATCACTGAATTTTCACTACTAATACCGAAATTTAATAATGACTTTATGACACTCTTCTGTCATAAAGCTGACGAGAAAAAGCCGCTCAGTTGAATTTTTTGTCAAAAAATGCGCTCGTGCACAGTTTTATCAATTCAAAATAATTAATAATTTTCAATAAGTTAGTTTAATCGTAACGTAAGGATTACACCGATAAGCCTCGCTATCCCTCAAAAAAGACCGCATTACATAGAAATGTAATATTACTGAAATATTTCCTCTCTAACATCAGCCTCAATTTCAACAACCGACCAATAAGTATTAAACGGTCCACGGAGAAAATTATGAACCAAGCTACTACTACAGCAGCACCAATCTCGAGTACGACTCGCTGGTTACGCTGGGCTAACTTGGCATTCATGTTATACCTACTACTACTTGCTGTTTCTATGGTAGGTAGCGGCTTTAAATGGGCAACCGGCGATCAAGCTAAAGTCCTATTTGAATTTGCGTCACACCCTATTGCTGGATTAATGATTGGCTTGACTGCCACCGCCTTGATCCAATCCTCAAGTACCGTCACCTCTATTATTGTCGGTTTGGTGGCAGGTGGTTTGCCTGTTGAGACCGCCATTCCAATGATCATGGGTGCCAACATTGGTACGACAGTCACCAACACCTTGGTCTCTCTTGGTCACATTCGCAATAAAGAAGAGTTCAAACGTGCATTCGCCAGTGCCACGATTCATGACTTCTTCAACCTGCTTGCCGTTGCTATCTTCCTTCCGTTGGAAATGATGTTTGGCATTCTAGAGAAGATCTCCCACTGGCTAGTCTCTCCGTTCCTTGCAACGGGTGACATGAGCATGAAAGGCTTGAACTTCATCAAACCTATCACTAAACCTGTTGTGAATGCCGTCAAGGAGCCGTTGGCAACCTTTGGCGATACCATGGGTGGGGTGCTATTGATTGTTCTAGGCATTGCGACCATCTTCGTTGCCATTACCGTTATGGGTAAATTGATGAAGAGCTTGATGGTTGGCCGTGCTCGTGAGATTTTGAAGAGCGCTATCGGTCGTGGTCCTATCCACGGCATCGTGTCTGGCTCTGTAGTGACCGTACTGGTTCAATCTTCCTCTACTACGACCAGCTTGATGGTACCGCTTGTAGGCTCTGGCGTGTTGAAAGTCCGTGACGTCTACCCATTCACTCTGGGTGCGAACATCGGTACTTGTATCACAGCCTTGCTTGCTGCAACGGCAGCCTCGGGTGAGTTCGCGGTTTTTGCACTGCAGATTGCCTTGGTGCACCTCGCATTTAACGTATTGGCCACCGTGTTCATCTTCGGTATTCCGTTCTTACGTGAGCTACCGGTCAAAGCCGCCGACATGATTTCAGACATGGCGGTGAAGAACAAAGCGGTCGTCGCCGCCTATTTGGTGACAGTATTTTTAGTCCTACCAGGCGCTATCCTTGCACTGACAACCTAAACACACTTGCCATCGCATACTAAGCCCTCAACCTCGGTTAAGGGCTTTTTTTATACAAAAAAACCAGCGAGTACGCTGGTTTCTTGTTAGTCATTGCAGTGCGAATAGCTATTGCACTGAAAATAGATATTACCCTGAGGGTGGCTATTACACTGAAAACGGATAGTGAATTGGGTCATGGTGCTCATACCCTTCCACCCAAAAGTCATCCAAGGTGACCCAAGTTTCCAAATCTTCCAAGGTTTTGATCTCTGGGTTGATGTGGAACGTGGGCGCGGCCAAAGGTTCACGCTTCAACTGAACATCTCGCATTAGGGCTAACTGGTCTTCGTAGATGTGTGCATTGACAATCTTGTGGTAGGCTTGTCCGGCTTTCTTGCCCGTAATTTGCGCCATGATCGCCAAGAAGACATACACTTGAACCATATTAAAATTCAGGCCCAACGGCACATCACACGAACGCTGTGTACTATTGAGGTACAAGGTATCCCCAAGCAGAGAGAAATGGTGGCTGTACATGCACGGGCGTAAACATCCCATGTGAAACTCACCCGGGTTATAGAAATTGAGGATTTCACCGCGATCATCCACGCCTCGAGTCAGGTCATCGACAATTTTTCGCAGCTGATCAATATGACCGCCATCGGGTTTGGCCCAAGCTCGACCTTGAACGCCGTAGACGCGTCCCATGTCATCGTCACCTTTGCGGTGAGGGTTCTCAAGCCAAGCGGTATTTAAGTTGGCATTGGCATCCCAAGTTTTTGTGCCTAGCTGACGAAAATCGGCGGCATTGTCATACCCTCGGATGTATCCAAGCAATTCTGCCACAGCGGCCTTCCAAAAGCTCTTACGTGTGGTCACGAGTGGGAATTGATTTTTCGCTACATCATAAGTGAGATCGGCATTGATCACCGTTAGGCAACGCTTGCCCGTGCGCTCATTTTCTACCCATTCTCCTTGGTCAACGATGCGCTGACAAAGATCTAAATACTGTTTCACAGCCAATCCTTACTTCGTTTGTTGTGGTAATTCATCTTTATAAAGCCCACGTCGATATGCCCAAGCGACCATCAAGGCACCAATGATCACCATTGGTAGAGACAAGATTTGCCCCATAGAGATAAACCCGCCAAAGAGGCCCAAATGCGCATCAGGCTCACGTACGTACTCGACCAAGAAACGGAAGGTACCATAACCGGCAAGGAAGAGCCCTGATACAGCGCCAAGCGGACGCGGCTTTTTAATAAACCAGTTGAGAATAAAGAACAGCACTATGCCTTCGAGCAGCATTTCGTATAACTGAGACGGGTGACGCGGCAGTGGACCACCATTTGGGAAGACAAACGCCCAAGGCACATCCGTCACACGCCCCCACAGCTCGCTGTTCATAAAATTACCTAAACGGCCCATACCGAGACCAAACGGCACCAGCGGGGCGATGAAGTCGGCCACACCGAAGAAGGTTCGACCGTTCTTTTTCGCGTACCAGAACATCGCGCTAATGACACCCAGCAGGCCACCGTGGAATGACATACCGCCGGTCCATACTTTAAACAGATAAAGCGGGTCTTGAAGGAAGAGGTCAAAGTTGTAAAACAGCACATAGCCAACTCGGCCACCAATGACCACACCGAGAAAACCAGCAAACAGCAAATCGGACACCTGCTCTCGTGTCCAGCCACTGCCGGGCTTATCTGCGCGGCGGTTCGCTAGCCAAAGAGCAAAAGCAAATCCCACCAAGTACATTAAACCGTACCAACGGATAGAGAGTGGGCCAATGGAGAGTAATACCGGATCAATATTTGGAAAGTCTAGATATCCCTGGGACATAGGAGAGATTCTCTTGTGGTGTTCAATGAGTTCAAGATAGAAGTTGAGAGTGCGTCACAGTAGCATAGTTCCCGCAACGAACATTAAAAACAGTGCAAATATTTTTTTCAGCCTCGTGGTTGGCATACTGGTCGCTAATGTCGCACCAAAACGAGTGGTCAACATTGAGGTGGAGGCGATCGCCACTAAGGCAGGTAGATAGACATAGCCGAGGCTGCCCACGGGCAGCGCTTGTGCCTGCATGCCGTTAAGAATAAACCCCAACATGCCCGAGATGGCTAACACACAACCACAGACCGATGACGACCCGACCGCTTTTCTCATTTCAATCCCATGACGATTGAGAAACGGTACCGACAACGACCCACCACCAATCCCGGCCAGACTCGACACCACACCAATTCCCATCCCCGTCGAGAGCGTTGCCGCGTGCCCCGGCATTTCTCTCGTTTGAGTCGCTTTGAGAGAAAACAGCATTTGCAAAGAGAGCATCAGAACAATGCCTCCAAACACTTTGGGTAAGTAAGCGGCCGGTATCCACTCTGCGACGTGCGCGCCAAGAAAGCCGCCAATCACCACACCAGGCATCAGCCACTTGATGACGAACATATCGACATTACCGAGTTTAAAGTGGTTGAGGGCCGATGAACCGGAAGTGATGATAATCGACGCAAGCGAGGTCGCGAGGGCCATGTGCATGGCGATATCTGGATCAATCCCCGCCAACGGGAGTAAGAAAAGCAATGAGGGAACGACAATCAAACCGCCGCCAATACCAAGTAAGCCAGCCATCACGCCGACAAAGGCACCGAGTACCAACAATAAGCCAAGAAATACTACAAACACTGCCGATCCTATCGTTTACCTGCGCGAATAAAGCCGGCAAAACCTTTCTGCTCAAAAAAGGCCTGCATCATAGCATAGATGTCTTTTCCATAAGCTTGTGACAGCGCATTTTGCGCCAAATGTTGCAGTTCATTGACTTGAGTATGTCTGAGGAGATACTTGATCTTAGCGACATTCGAGGTATTCATACTCAGGCTTCGATACCCCAAGCCCACCATCAACATCGCCCCGATCGGATCGCCCGCCAATTCACCACAGATGCACACCGGAATGCCTAACTCATCGCAGGTACGACGAATGTGATCCAGTGCCATCACCACCGATGGATGCATAGATTCGTAGACATCGGCCACGCGTGAGTTATTGCGATCCACCGCCAACAGGTATTGGGTTAAGTCGTTCGTCCCGATAGAGACAAAATCGACTTTCTCGGCAATCATCGGAAGCAGATAAATCATCGAAGGCACTTCAATCATGACACCAATTTGCGGCATGCTCAGTCGCTCATCGAGCAGTTTGACTTCTTGATAAGCCCGCTCAATCAGCGTGATGGCATCATCCAACTCCTGCGCCCCTGATACCATTGGCAGTAAAATACTTAAGTTATGATGCGTCGTGCTCGCGCGTAGCATAGCGCGTATCTGCATCAAGAAAATATCGGGATGATCTAAGGTAAAACGGATACCGCGCCAACCAAGAAATGGATTGTCCTCTTCAATCGGCAGATAGGGTAAGGCTTTATCACCGCCGATATCAAGCGTGCGCATCACCACTCGTTTATCTGGATAACTATTGAGTACCGCTTGATACTGCTGGGTTTGCTCTTCTTCCGAGGGAAACCGGTGCTGAAGCAAAAAAGAAATTTCGGTTCGATAGAGGCCAACCCCATCAACGCCCTGATTGATGGCAATGTTAGTGTCTGCGCTCAGACCAGCATTGAGCATCACTTCCACTCGTTCGCCATCCTGAGTACAAGCCGGTGCTTGAATGGTCTGATTGACCAAGTTAGACAGCTCCGCCTCTTCGTTGACCAGCGCGCGATACTCTCTCAGTAACTGTTTGCTCGGTGAAATCAGAATCTTACCGCTGTAACCGTCGACAATCCCCTGCTTACCATTGATCGCTTTGAGATTGAGGTTTACGCCCATCACGGCCGGAATACCGAGCGCACGCGACAAAATCGCGGCGTGCGAGTTCGCCGCGCCCTCTAAGGCAATCACCGCCAGTAACTTATCTTTAGGGATAGAGGCGAGCAAAGAAGCGGTCAGTTCACGCACCACGAGGATGATTGGGCGCTCAATCAATTGCTGCTCTTTGTCGGTATTGTGCAAGAAAAACAGTAAGCGTTGACCCAGCTCGCGAATGTCTTGCGCTCTTTCTCGTAGATAGAGATCCGACATGCGGGCAAAACGGTTCGAGTAGGACTCGACCACTTGTCTCAGCGCCCAGTCAGCTCTATCGCCTTTTTGGATTTGCGACTTGAGATCTTTGCGCAACATGGGATCGTTAAGCAAGTGAGTAAAGAGGTCAAAAATGGCTAAAGCGTCTTTGTTGATTTCGCTGTCGAGCTTTTTACGCATACGACGAAAATCGCCGAGCGCTTCTTCAATCGCCAGTAAGAGCCACTCTTGCTCTCGTTCGATATCCAGTGTAGAAGCTGGATACACCTCAGATAACTCCGGCTGAGTATCGTCCCACCAGAACTCACCAATGGCCACACCACTTGAGGCAGGCAGCCCTCGAATCGCTTGCTGCTTTTTCTCTAATCGCCAATGACCTTGGGTTTGAGCATGGGCAATAATCACCGCAAGCTGCGCCGCTAGGGTAACAAGGAAGGACTCCTCCATTTCGTCAAACTGACGCGGCGTCTTTTGCTGCACCACCAAAACACCCAACACTTGCTTACGGTGGATAATCGGTGTGCCAAGAAAGCTGTGATAAATCTCTTCACCCAGCTCGGAGAAGTATTTGAAATCCGGATGTTTGGAGGCTTCAGCGAGGTTGAGCGGCTCAGCACTGCGCTTGACCAAACCTACCAAGCCCTCTTCAAAGCGGATATGGATTTTATCCCCTTTAAAGCGCAGACCTTGAGTCGCCATCAGCTCAAGGCGCTGCATTTCTTCATTTGCAAGATAGACAGTACAACACTCCGTACTCATCGCGTTGCACGTTTGCTTAACCAATACATCTAAGGCCTGATGCACATCATCGACCTTAGAAACTTGTTCAACTATTTCCCTTAGTTGAGACAGCATGTCTATCCTCTTTTGTGTTTACGTTTGCCTTTCGTCCTGCGTTCTTTGAACGGCATTGCCATCGAGGCGAACTCTTTCATTGCGCGGCGATACACATCACGCTTGAAAGAAACCACTTGTCGCACCGGATACCAATAACTTACCCAACGCCAACCATCAAATTCAGGGGAACTCCCGTGCTGCATATTGATCTTTGCTTCATCACAATCTAGCCGCAGGAGGAACCATTTCTGTTTTTGCCCGATACAAACAGGTTTTGAGTCCCATCGAACCAGCCGTTTGGGTAATTTATACCTTAACCAATGACGACTCGTTGCCACTATGGTGACATCACTCTTTGTTAAACCCACTTCTTCATACAGTTCCCGATACATTGCTTGCTCGGGAGTCTCACCGTCGTCAATTCCCCCTTGAGGAAACTGCCAAGAATGTTGTCCGTATCGTTTAGCCCAGAATACCTGACCATGGTTGTTACAGATTACAATTCCCACATTTAAGCGGTAACCATCGCCATCTATCACTGGCCACCCTCTAGTAAAATCTTTTATTACAGTGATTTTTCCACATATCCCCAATCGGAGCAAACTTCCTATTGTGACTCACACTCAATTTATGGCGTCACGCACCTACTCTGCATATTTTTCAGCCAACCCTACAGTTATTCACACAGTTGTGAGACATGGCCCACATTTATTCACCTTTTCTGTGTATAACTATGTGAAGAATCTCGGTTCAACTGATCATTTTCCCGCCAAGTCTCACCTGGCAAAATAAAACAGAAAGAACGCTAAGCCACAAAATGATTTAAAAACAATAATATAGATGAAGGCTATTTATTACCAATCCGTTTTTATCTGACATATTTCACGCACAACACAGATCGGTTAAAGATCCACCAGAGGACACTTTATCCACACAGCCAAGATGTAAAATAACAACAACCGCAGAAATCAAGCCTAAAACAGCCCTAAAACCCCTGTTAATTGATCCAGATATTAAAAATATTGCTTAATGTCGATGAAATTCTGTGGATAAGTTTATTTAGTAGGATCTTTCACCACTGGGGATCCCAAGCAAGATTTCATCGCTCGAATGGATTCGATACAATGTCTCACCAACCTTAAGGAAGCGTATTGATGAAATCAGCCCCACACTCCGAGCAAGAACTGTTTGAACGAGCCAGTGAAATCGCAGGACTCACTGTTGCAGAACTCGCCCAGGAAGCCCAGATGACGGTGCCGGAAAATCTACAGCGTGATAAAGGCTGGGTCGGTCAATTACTGGAATGGCATTTAGGCGCTACCGCAGGCAGCAAACCACAGCAAGACTTTGAGCATCTCGGGATTGAACTTAAGACCATTCCCATCAGTTATAGCGGTAAGCCACTGGAAACCACCTTTGTTTGTGTCGCCCCTTTAACGGGAGTGCATGGTTTAACATGGGAAAACAGCCACGTAAGAAACAAGTTATCACGGGTACTGTGGGTGCCGGTTGAGGGGGAACGAGAAATTCCACTGGCAGAGCGGCGTGTTGGCTCCCCGCTTTTGTGGTCGCCAAGTGTCGAAGAAGAACGTCAACTGCAAGCGGACTGGGAAGAGCTGATGGAGATGATCGTACTTGGCCAAGTCAGCCACATTACCGCTAAGCACGGTGAAGTCCTGCAAATCAGACCGAAAGCCGCCAACAGTCGAGTCTCAACCGACGCCTACGGCGCAACAGGAAAACGCATCAAGACGCTACCTCGCGGCTTTTACTTGCGTACGCAATTTACCGCCAACATACTCGCTCGTCATTTTATTTAGCGCCAGCTCAATGCGTCGTGAGCGACAACGCCACATCGTGAAAACGAGGTCCACTGCCCGAGCCACACTCATCATAGGTGTTGTGCAATCTTAAGTAGGCGCGCTCAACACCGAGTTTCAACAGCGCCTCTCTCACCTGCTCTATCGAATCAAAATGAAGGGGCTCTTCTCCTTCTCTGATGGGTTCGAGCTTATGCTTGTATTCCACCGCTAACAAGTATTGCGATACATCGGAACATCCGATAACGAACACCTTGGGTGGCTGATAACTCTCTTTGTGATCGCCGTGGATCCATTTATCTAACTGAACTTTTTGCATCGCGCACCTTCATCCCTTAAAGACCTGGATCTCTTAAAGATAGTCAAGACGCAGAATTTTGCGAAATTGTTAATAAACCCTATATCCACCAGCCACACCTTGCCCTATATTGGAGTTATCTCCACTGGAAACTAGGAAGGTTCATGCAATACAACAAGTTACCGCACTCATCTCTCGAAGTCAGTCAGATTGCTCTTGGAACCATGACCTTTGGTGAACAGAACACAGAGCAAGACGCATTCAGTCAGCTAGATTATGCCTTAGAGCGTGGCGTCAACTTTATTGATACCGCCGAAATGTACCCGGTACCGCCTAAAGCGCAAAGCCAGGGGTTAACCGAAACCTATATTGGCAACTGGCTCAAAAAATCAGGTAAGCGTGAGAAAGTCATTTTAGCGACCAAAGTCGCCGGTCCGCGTAGCGTGCCTTATATCCGTGACAACATGAGGCTCGATTGGCGTAACATTCACCAAGCTATTGATGATAGCTTGCAGCGTTTGCAAACCGACTATGTCGATCTGTATCAAATCCACTGGCCTCAGCGTCAGACGAACTGTTTCGGTCAGCTCAATTACCCTTATCCGAATCAGCAGCAGGAAGTCACCCTGATCGAAACCCTAGAAGCCTTGGCGGAATTGGTCCGTGCAGGAAAAGTACGCTATATCGGCGTCTCTAACGAAACACCTTGGGGAGTGATGTCGCTGCTCAAACTCGCAGAGAAGCATGAGTTGCCACGGATCGTTTCGATTCAAAACCCCTACAATTTACTTAATCGCAGCTTTGAAGTCGGTCTTTCTGAAATCAGCCATTTCGAAGGCGTGCAACTTCTGGCCTATTCCCCGCTCGCCTTTGGCTGTTTGAGTGGTAAATACCTTGATGGTGCCAAACCTACAGGCGCCCGTTGCAGCTTGTACGAACGCTTTGTGCGCTACTTTACGCCACAAGGGATCGCCGCCACACAGGCGTACGTCTCGCTGGCGCGTGAACATGGGCTGGATCCCGCGCAGATGGCATTGGCTTTCGTCAATCAAAGACCGTTTGTCGCCTCCAATATTATCGGTGCCACCAGCCTGACACAGTTGAAATCCAATATTGACAGTCTCGATATCACTTTAAGCCCTGAACTGCTTGATGGCTTGCAAGCCATTGGCATTCAATATTCCAATCCTTGCCCATAAGGACGTATCCACCACACTGGCGCACAAACGTAAAAACCGACCTTCACGGTCGGTTTTTTTGCTCGATTACAGGGGCTGACGGTCATCACCACCAGCCCCTAACGTTACGTCGGTATTCGCGCACTCAGCACACGACGAAGATGACGAATACGGCGCTCGGCTTTGACGTGGGCAGGTTCACTGAGGCCAATCGGACGACCATCGCTTTCCAAACCAATATCTCTTAGCAGGTGCGCGTTCTCCCATGGGATATGGTGCGCACTGCGTCTGATTTTTCGTTTCCAAGCTCGCTCTTCACGGCTCAAGTCCGCTTTAACAAGTAGGGTGGCAAGTTTTAGATATACAGAATGACTCATGAGAAATCTCCAGTCTATACGTTGCTGGGGAAACACATGGAAGCAAAAATGAGGAAAGAGTCGTGTGATCCATCACTTTTAATTCGCTGCATTTCCGCAGCCAATTAAAAGAAAAAGGATACGGATACGTTATTGTGTGCGGGCCGGTTTTCGGGCGATATCAGACATAGATAGGGTGTGAGACCAATCTGTCATGATCATCGCGGCGCTAACGGCGTCAGAGGCACAAAGGGTAAACACGGGTGTCATGATGAAATGTGTCATTGTGCGCCTCCTAGCAAAAATAAAGAATCCGTTGGGTGTGTAGAGCGTTGAGCTCATGGTTAAATTCTAACCACCAAGGATGATTAATCAACCGATTTATTAATGGAAAGTTAAAAACACGTTTTTCAACTGAATCATGTTTTTATTCTCCCTGAATATAAAATATTCAAACTGTGAATATCTTATAGATGGCAGATCCTGTTGAGCCAATAGCAAAAAGCCATGCAATCGAAGCATGGCTTTTTATTTACAAAACAATCAATTAAACAGTCGCGTCACTGATCAAATTATGTTTGTTTAACAAACGATACATAGTGGCACGCGATACACCCAATTCTTTGGCCGCCATCGACACTTGTCCCGAATGGGATTCAAGCACCAGCAACAGCGCATCGCGCTCACTTCGCTCACGGATGCTTTTCAAACTTCGTTTACCGTCGGTGCGTTTAGGGAGATCCAATTGCTGATCGTCTAGCATCACACTGTCGGACATCAGCACCACGCGCTTAATCTGGTTCATCAGCTCCCGCACGTTACCAGGCCAATGGTAGCGAGTGAGCTCTCGCAACGCCTCTTCAGTAAAACTGCGCGCTTGGGCGTTGTACTCCTTAGAGTACTCCTGCAAGAAATGACGCGCCAAAATCGCAATGTCTCCGGCACGCTCTTTTAAACTCGGAACGTTGATGCGCAGCACATTGATGTAATGATAAAGCTCCTCATTGAAGTCTCCATCAATCAAAGCTTTCTCGATATCCGCTGAGTTCGCCGCAAGAATCCTCACATCGACTTCTTTTGGGCCCTCTTTGGTTTCTATCGTCCCCTCTTGCAAGAATCTCAGTAAGTTCACTTGCTGAGATTTGGGCAAAGTGAGAATGTCGTTCAATAACACGGTTCCACCATGGGCTTTTTCCAGCAAACAAGGCTCATCACTGTCATGACGTTGAAGACCAAACAGATCACTTTCAATTCGACTCTCAGACATAGCTCGACAATTGACGGAAACAAACTCTTTGTTGGCTCTTGAGGAAGTCTTGTGTACCGCTCTGGCCACCGTTTCTTTGCCCGTGCCATTTTCACCGTAAATCAGAATGCTGACATCGGTAGGCCCGATGCGTTTAATCTGATCGCGTAGGCGTTTGACTGGAATAGAGTCACCAATCAGCCCCATATCACTGTTGTTGCCGTAGTAAGGCCACACCTTTTGCTCAAGCTTGAGCATCCCTAATTGGTGACCTATGGTGCTGAGCAGTTGCGCATCAGGGATCGGAGCGGTGAAAAAATCAATACAGAAGTTGACGATAAACTGACAGATGGTGTCGGAGCTCAGCTGTGACTCACGAATAAAGGCGAGCCAACGCACCTGCTTATGATTGCTCACCAAATTCGCAATACCATTGAGACTAAACTCATCATGACTTAAATCGACAATACCGATACAAGGTCCGGTTTCGTTAAACAAGCTATCGGCTTTTCTTAAATCCGCGACTTGGGTACACCGCCAGCCAACTTGTTCCAGCACTGACAACCAGGGCTCATACGTTCCTCCCACGACCACTAACGATCCCGGAACGGAATCCATGCGGAATTGATTTCCCATGACGCTATTCCTTATCACTATTATTCTACTACTGTGCCACTGCTATCGGCGGTTTCGCCAGCGGTGAGTATGGCTGGATGGCAAACATATAAGAGGAACGATCTCGCCCCTTAAGGCCATTCACATCACACCCACTCATCGAAAATGCGACACTGGTTAGTTACATTATAGAGACTCTCGCAGAGTGTCTGTCTTAATGTTAAGACTATTCAGATAATGCCACATCTTACATATGAGCTTGAGATGCAGATCCAAAAAACATTCACACCATTTATCACTTTTTCTCTTTTCACCTTATCCAGGCATAAAAAAACCACCCGAAGGTGGTTTTTAATGTCAATCGCGTATCCGATTAAGATTGCGCTTGCGGACGCATGGCTGGGAACAAAATCACGTCACGAATCGTGTGCGTGTTGGTAAACAGCATCGCTAGGCGATCAATACCAATCCCTTGGCCCGCAGTGGGTGGCAAGCCGTGCTCAAGTGCCGTGATGTAGTCTGCATCGTAATACATGGCTTCATCGTCACCGGCATCTTTCGCATCCACTTGCGCTTTAAAGCGGGCGTCTTGGTCTTCTGCATCGTTAAGCTCAGAGAAACCGTTCGCCACTTCGCGGCCGCCAATAAAGAACTCGAAACGGTCAGTAAAGAACGGGTTGTCATCGCTACGGCGAGCCAGAGGTGAAATATCCGCCGGGTAACCGGTAATAAAGGTTGGCTGAATCAGTTGAGGTTCAGCCGTCTCACCGAAGATCTCTTCAAGTAGCTGACCACACGTCCAGAACGGTTCCACGTCAACATGAACAGATTTAGCAATCGCGACCATTTTCTCGCGATCTTGCAGATCCGCTTCTGTTAGTGCTTGGATCTCAGCGTGATCTGGATTGTAGTGCTTGATGGCTTCAAACATGCTCATGCGAGCGTACGTACCACCAAACTCTACCGTCTCATCACCGTAAGGCATAGAGGTAGAACCAAGAACATCCATTGCTACAGTGCTGAGCATCTCTTCAGTGAGATCCATCAGATCTTTGTAGTCAGAGTACGCTTGGTAGAATTCCATCATGGTGAATTCTGGGTTGTGACGTGGCGATAGACCTTCGTTACGGAAGTTACGGTTGATCTCAAATACGCGATCAAAACCGCCCACAACGAGACGCTTCAAGTACAGCTCTGGCGCCACACGTAGGTACATGTCGATATCCAACGCATTGTGGTGCGTCACAAATGGACGAGCCGTCGCACCACCAGGGATGACGTGCATCATTGGCGTTTCCACTTCGAGGTAGCCTTTTGAGCTCATGAAGTTACGGATCGCAGAAACAAGCTTAGAGCGAATGATAAACGCTTGGCGTGAATCTTCATTGACAATCAGGTCAACGTAACGCTGGCGGTAACGCATCTCTTGGTCAGTCAGACCGTGGAATTTCTCTGGCAGTGGACGAAGCGCCTTGGTCAGCAATTCGTACTCTTCCATATTTACGTAAAGATCGCCTTTACCAGATTTATGCAGCGCACCTTTGACACCGATGATGTCACCAATATCCAAGCCTTGGTATTGCTCTTTAAGGTGCTTTTGTACGTCTTTTGCCGCATACGCTTGAATGCGGCCAGATGTCTCTTGAATCACAAGGAACGGACCACGCTTAGCCATAATACGGCCGGCAATCGCCACCACGTGGTTGAGCGCTTCTAGCTCTTCCTTGCTCTTCTCACCGAACTCTTTTTGTAGATCGCCCGCTAGTGCATCACGACGGAAGTCATTAGGGTGGCCATTTGCCTTGCAGCTCTTGCGGATAGCGTCCAGCTTCGCGCGGCGCTCAGCAATCAGCTTGTTTTCTTCAGGTGAAAGGACGTCTTGTTGATTTTCGTTTTGAACAGCATCAGTCATTTTCGATGTATCCTGTTTCGTTTCTGAGTGTCGGTGAAAAGCTTACAGGCCTGATTTCAGGCTAGCTTCAATAAATTTGTCTAGATCGCCATCCAGTACCGCTTGTGTATTGCGGTTTTCTACCCCGGTACGCAGATCTTTAATGCGCGAGTCATCTAGGACGTAAGAACGAATCTGGCTGCCCCAACCAATGTCAGACTTCGCGTCTTCGTTGGCCTGCTTCTCTGCATTCTGCTTTTGAATCTCAAGTTCAAAGAGCTTAGCGCGCAGCTGCTTCATCGCCTGATCTTTGTTCTTGTGCTGAGAGCGATCGTTTTGACATTGCACGACCGTGTTGGTAGGTACGTGAGTAATACGTACCGCCGATTCGGTGGTGTTAACGTGCTGACCACCCGCACCGGACGCACGGTACACGTCAATGCGCAAATCCGCAGGGTTAATGTCGATATCGATATTGTCATCAATCTCTGGGTAGATAAACGCAGAAGCAAACGAAGTATGACGGCGGCCGCTAGAGTCAAACGGCGATTTACGGACTAGACGATGCACGCCGGTTTCAGTGCGAAGCCAACCATAAGCATACTCGCCAGAGATTTTCACCGTCGCGCCTTTCAAGCCCGCCACTTCACCCTCTGACACTTCGATCACTTCGGTTTTGAAGCCTTTGGCTTCTGCCCAGCGCAAGTACATACGCAGCATCATCGACGTCCAGTCTTGCGCTTCAGTACCGCCTGAACCAGATTGCAGGTCGATATAGCAATCAGACGCATCGTGATCGCCAGAGAACATACGACGGAATTCAAGCTGTTCAAGCTTCGCTTCCAGTTCAGCAAGCTCGGGCTCGATTTCATCGAAAGTTTCTTGATCGTCTTCTTCGACCGCAAGCTCAAGTAAACCATCAACGTCTTCAACCCCTTGGTCGAGCTGATCAATGGTTTCCACGACAGCTTCTAACGCCGCACGCTCTTTACCTAACGCTTGTGCGCGCTCAGGTTCGTTCCAGACATCTGGTTGTTCCAGTTCTGCGTTGACTTCTTCTAGACGCTCTTTTTTGGCGTCATAGTCAAAGATACCCCCTCAGGACTAAAGTGCGCTGAGACACGTCCTGTAAGCGGTTTTTAATTGGATTGATTTCAAACATGTTTGCTCAACATTGATGAGTAGAATTTAACCGAAGAATTGTACTGAAAAGTGTGACGAAGATACAGGAATTTTTTGAACAGGACTGGCAGTGCACCAGAAACAACAATCCCTTGCCACACAGGGTATGACAAGGGATTGAGCGCAAAGAAATACGAGCGGTTAAGCGTTGTCTTGCGCCAGTGACGCTTGCTCAGATTGGCCGATGAATATCATGCACACCATCGCCGCCGCCGTTGGCAACAACCAGCCCATGCCGACATCAAAAAGCGGCAACATGCTCAGTGCTGACATATCCAACCCTGCCACCTTAGCGGCATCAATAAGCGCAAACAGTAAAGCAACAAGAATCACCACACGATACGCCATAGCTGGATTCGCGAGCTTGTTGCGCATAAAGGTCAACGCAATCAGAGCAATAGCAACCGGGTATAGCGCAAACAGCACAGGTACTGAAAGGGCAATCAGTTGAGCGAGGCCGACGTTCGCCACCACAGCACACGCCACACCATTAATGATCACCCACTGCTTATAAGAGAGCGGAGTGAGCGAGCTGAAATAGTCAGAACACGCAGAGATAAGGCCGATCGCCGTCGTCAAACACGCCAGCAACACGATGACAGAGAGAACCACTTGACCGTACGGACCAAACAGCGCTTGAACATACAAGCTTAACACTACACCACCATTGTCCGCTCCTGCTGCAACTGCAGAACTGGTCGCGCCGAGGTAGAAGAGTGAGATGTAGACAAACGCAAGTCCCACAGCGGCAATGCAGGCTGCACTGATCAGGTATTTTGAGGTCGCTTTTTGTGACGTGATGCCTTTTTGGCGCAGCGCATCGACAATCAACACCCCAAACATCAAGGCGCCAAAGGTATCCATGGTGTTATAGCCTTCCAGAAACCCTTTTTGCAATGGGTGAGTTAAGTACTCACCTTGCGCCGCTAAAATATCGCCTTGAGGATCAATAAAGACCGCACCGGCCAAGACAATCAGGCCAATAAACAGCGCCGGCGTCAGCACTTTACCAATCACATCAATCAGTTTGCCTTGAGACCAAGCAAAGAACACCGCAACCGCAAAAAAGAGAATGGAGAACATGGTCAACTGCATTTGCGCGGCGTCAGCCAAGAAGGGTTTGATCGCCATCTCGTAGGCAACCAAACCAGTACGAGGAGCCGCGAACGCTGGGCCGATAATGACGAAAATCAGTACCGCCATCACCACAGCAGCGCGCTTTGGCAAATGCTCTGTCAGATGATCCCATGAACCACCGGCTACGGCGATCGCAATGATCGTTGCCAGTGGCAAACCGACGGCCGTCGCGAGAAAACCCATCATTGCAGGGAACACATTGTCGCCTGCAAACTGACCGGCAATCGGTGGAAAGATGATGTTACCCGCACCTAAAAAAAACGCGAACAGCATGAAGCCGAGCGCAAGAATATCTGTGATTTTTAAACTCTGATTCACGAGAGAACCTTCTTATACTTCTGTTCCCAATGCGACTATGACGGCAGTATCGAGTAAACTCGGCTACCCCATACCCTGATGGGAGATATCGATGTTGTGAATGGAGAGTGATGTCATTGACCCACTCAATCTTTAAAATAAGGCGCGCATGATGAACAAACCGTGTCGATTTCGCAACCGAGTGGCGAAAAACACCATATAAATTTAGAGTACACTCAGATATACAGCAGTAATCACTAGTTGGAGAGAAAAAATTGGATTTTAATACCAATAAAAATCACCAACAGCACCACAACAAGAAGAACAAAAAACCATACATACCATTAACAACCATTGAAGTCACCATCATAACATTCAATGACAACATAAGATTCCAATGACCATCAAAGCCACTAAAGCGTTTTCATTTAAACAGTTTTCTATTCAGTCTGGACAATCGGGGATGCCGGTCAGTACCGATGGTGTCATGCTCGGCGCGTGGGCGCAGATAGAGCACGCACATCAAATACTCGACATCGGCACTGGAACGGGGCTACTAGCCTTGATGTGCGCTCAGCGCAACCCAGATGCAAAGATATGCGCGATAGATATTGACCATCACGCTATTTGCGCCGCGCAAAGTAATTTCAGCGCCAGTCCGTGGAACAGCAGATTACGTCTTCTCCAAGGTGATATCCTCAGCGCCGAACTCCCAGACTCTTTTGACGCGATTATTTGTAATCCTCCCTATTTTACTAATGGCGAGTCTGCTAAAGCCCCCGCTCGCGCCATCGCAAGACATTCGGATACATTGGCACACGAACCTTTATTGAGACGATGTCAGCAACTGCTCGCGCCTCTTGGCACCGCCAGTTTCATCTTGCCTCAAGTGGAAGGGGAAGCTTTTATCGAGTTAGCGCAGAATATGGGTTGGTCGTTAAGAAGGCGGTGTGAAGTACGCACCACAGCCACTAAACCCGTCAGTCGCCTGATGTTTGAACTGCAACACACCGCAGGTGAGTGCCAATATCAATCACTGCTGATCCATGACGGAGCTGACTACAGCGTAGATTTTGTCGCCCTGACGAGAGCGTTTTATTTAAAGATGCCGTAATTAAGGTGTGATCCTTATCACCAAAGACACTATACTATGCGACCTTTGTTATCCCTGAGGTCAAAATAAAGGGATAAAAACCATTTCGTGCGCTTGTGGAGAGACCAGAGTGATCAAAAATTTTGCCGAACTTGAGCTAGACAACAATCTACTCGAAGCCATCGAAGAGATGGGTTACAGCCGCCCAACCCAGATTCAGGCGGAAGCAATTCCACACGCCCTTGATGGCCGAGATATTCTCGCGTCTGCGCCCACAGGAACAGGCAAAACAGCCGCGTTTGTGCTACCCGCTCTGCAATATTTGCAAGATTTCCCGCGCCGTAAACCTGGGCCTGCACGCGTGCTGATCTTAACGCCGACACGTGAGCTGGCAATGCAAGTGGCGGATCAAGCGCGCGCTTTAGCAAAAAACACCAATCTCAACATCTTCACCATTACTGGTGGCGTTCAATATGAAGAGCACGCCGACATTTTGAAAAAGACCCAAGATATCGTTGTTGCAACACCGGGCCGCTTAATGGAATACATCAATGCGGAGCGATTCGATTGTCGAGCAATTGAATGGTTAATCCTCGATGAAGCTGACCGAATGCTCGACATGGGCTTTGGTCCAACGGTTGACCGCCTTTCAAATGAATGTCGTTGGCGTAAACAAACTCTGCTCTTTTCTGCCACGCTCGAAGGCCGAGGTGTGGAAGGTTTCACTGCTGATCTATTGACGAATCCGGCGGAAATTGATGCCGAGCCATCACGCCGCGAACGTAAGAAAATCGCTCAATGGTATCACCGTGCAGATGATATGGAGCACAAACTGGCGCTACTCAAAACCATCCTCACCGAGCAAGCTCAGCGTAGCATCATCTTCTTAAAAACCCGCGAACGTTTGGCGGACTTACGTGGCGAACTGGAAAAAGCGCAGATCCCTTGTGCGTGGATCCAAGGCGAAATGCCACAAGATCGCCGCAACAACGCCATTGCGCGATTCCGCGATGGCACGGTCAACGTACTGCTCGCCACCGACGTCGCCGCGCGTGGTATTGACCTTCCGGATGTCAGCCATGTGATCAACTTTGACTTGCCACGCAGCGCAGATGTTTACCTGCACCGCATTGGCCGTACCGCACGCGCAGGCAAGAAAGGTAACGCAGTCTCACTGGTGGAAGCACACGATCAACCCATGATGGATCGCGTCGCTCGCTACGTGAAAGAAGAGATCAAAGAGCGCTTTATTAAAGAATTACGTCCAAAACACAAAAAACCGGTGTTTAAGAAAAAGAACAAGAAAAAAGACGACAAGAAGAAAAGCGTGACTAAAACGAAGAAAAAGAGCGCCAGCAAGAAAAAGTAAGGCTATCGCTTAGATATACGAAAAAAGGGTTGATGTGTATGCATCAACCCTTTTTTATCGTCTGCCTTCAAGCCCTGCGCAATGAAAGCCGCTGATTACCTCAGCGACTTTTACCAGTCTCAAAGCGTGGTATTAGTGCTCACGAGTGGCACGGAACTCAACATCCGGGAAGCGTTCTTTGGCCAGGTTCAGATTAACCATAGTTGGTGCGATGTAAGTTAAGTTGTCACCGCCATCGAGGGCTAAGTTGACTTGGTTCTTGCGCTGGAACTCGTCGAGCTTCTTACCATCCTCACACTCAACCCAACGTGCAGTCGCCACGTTAACCCCTTCGTAAATCGCTTCCACGTTGTATTCTGCTTTCAAGCGCGCAACCACCACATCAAACTGAAGGACACCGACGGCGCCTACAATCAAGTCGTTGTTCTGCAAAGGTCTGAATACCTGCACGGCCCCTTCTTCTGAAAGCTGCACTAAGCCTTTGAGCAACTGCTTTTGCTTAAGAGGATCTTTCAAGCGAATACGACGGAACAGCTCAGGAGCGAAGTTTGGAATACCCGAGAACTTCAGTGCTTCACCTTGAGTAAAGGTATCACCAATCTGGATGGTGCCGTGGTTATGGAGACCGATGATGTCACCTGCGTAGGCGTTTTCAGCGCGAGAACGATCGCCCGCCATGAACGTCACCGCATCAGAGATGTTCACTTGCTTACCAAGACGAACGTGGTTCATCTTCATGCCTTGCTTGTATGTCCCCGACACGATACGCATAAAGGCGATGCGGTCACGGTGTTTCGGGTCCATATTGGCTTGGATTTTAAACACAAATCCAGTGAAGTTCTCTTCTGACGCCTCAACTTTACGCTCATTGGCGTCACGCGGCATTGGTGCCGGAGCCCACTCAGTCAGGCCATCAAGCATATGATCAACGCCGAAGTTACCTAATGCGGTACCGAAGTACACAGGCGTCAATTCACCGGCAAGGAACAGCTCTTGATCAAACTCAGGACAAGCGCCAATGACCAATTCGAGCTCTTCACGCAGTTGCTCCGCCAATTCGCTGCCAACAGCTGCGTCTAGCTCTGGGTTATCCAACCCTTTGATGATGCGCTGCTCTTGAATCGTGTGGCCTTGGCCTGTTGCGTAAAGAATCGTTTCGTCACGGTGAATATGGTAAACACCCTTAAACTCTTTACCACAGCCAATCGGCCATGAGATTGGTGCGCACGCCATATTCAGTTCGCTTTCGACCTCATCCAGCAACTCCATAGGATCACGGATATCACGGTCAAGCTTGTTCATGAAGGTCACGATTGGGGTATCACGTAAACGGGTCACTTCCATCAGCTTGCGGGTACGATCTTCGACACCTTTCGCGGCATCAATCACCATCAGACATGAGTCAACAGCGGTCAGCGTACGGTAGGTATCTTCCGAGAAATCTTCGTGCCCTGGGGTATCGAGAAGGTTGACCAAGCATTCGTTGTACGGGAACTGCATCACAGAGGTGGTCACGGAGATGCCACGCTCTTTTTCCATCTCCATCCAGTCTGATTTGGCATGCTGAGCGGAGCCGCGTCCTTTCACCGTACCGGCGGTCTGAATGGCGCGTCCGAACAACAACACTTTTTCAGTAATGGTGGTTTTACCCGCATCGGGGTGCGAGATGATCGCGAATGTTCTACGTTTAGACACTTCGCTTAGAAATGGGGTATTTGACATGAACAGGTCTTCTTAACTATCTGTAAGCCGTTTTTCTCGGTCATACCGAGCCTAAACCACTCTGGGTTCGATTCTATTTTGCGCGGTATTCTCGCTTATATTGATGCAATCAGCAACTTCATACAAAAAGATGAATTGAAAAGTCACGCTTTTCGTCGATAGATTAGATTATCAATAAATATGAGCTATAACTTAAGAAGTACATCTCACAAGTAGAAGCTATGTCCGAGACTATAAAGATCAATTCGTTAGCCATCCGCCAAGCAAAAACGGTGTTTTTGGTGTCTGTCCTGCTGGGCGTCTGCTTCAGCTTGTATCAGATTTTTGTTGACGTATCGAAAGAGCAACAACGTATCGAAGATCACTATCAGTTCAAGTTGCTGCAAAATTACTCTAATGCGAGTCAAGCGGCCTATCATCTTAACCAGTTGTTGGCCGAGCAAGTGGCCTCAACGCTGATGATGGATAACGCCATCTACCGTGTGGAAATCATCGATGACTTTGGCGATACCCTGACCCGTAATGAGCGCAGCGTGACACGCCAAGGGGATTTTGCTGAACTGGTGGCCACTTATCTCACGCCGACATCGCCGGTCTATCAGACCGATCTCCATCAGCCAAACTCTCATGTTGTGGTAGGCTCACTCAGCTTCTCCGTGAACGGCATCAGCATTGCGCGCGAGTTTATCGCCAAAACCAGCAAAATCTTACTGTTTGATTTGCTGCGCAATATTTTGCTGACCACCATCTTACTGATTTTTTTCTACAGAAAGCTCTCTAAACCACTGATTACTCTACTTAATTGGGTGCGTTCGCTCAATGATCAGCACAGTGCGACCACGCCTCCTCCGCTTCAAGGCAACGATGAGCTCGGTCACCTTGCCAAGACCTTCCATTCCCTATGGCAAGACCGTGAAGTCGCGCAAGCGAAGCTCAATCAGCTCGCGTACTACGACTCGCTCACTGGGTTGGCCAATCGAAGCTTATTGATGCAAACCCTAGGCAAGTCTATTGACCAAGCGGTACACAACAATCAAACCGGCGCGCTGTTTTACTTGGATTTAGACCGTTTTAAAACCATCAATGACTCGCTCGGTCACACCATAGGGGATCAGCTGCTCAAAGCGATCGCCAAGCGTATTGTCTCGTGGCAGCAAAAAGGCTACACCGCGGCGAGGATCGGCGGCGATGAGTTTGCGATCTTGCTGCCCAACGTGGGCCCAGAGCAAACCAAAAGTTTAGCTCAGCAGCTGCTTGCACTGATCTCAAACCCCTATTCGATTGATGATCACCAACTCTACTGTACCGTCAGTGTGGGTATCGCGACCTTTCCTTCGGTCGCCTGTACCAACATTGACGTGCTGCGCCAAGCGGATACCGCCTTGTACCGCGCCAAGGTGGCGGGTAAGAACAAGTACACCTTCTACGAGCCTGAAATGCAGGCGCAAGTCGAATCCTTCCTAGAGATTGAAAAAGGGTTGCATGAGGCAATCAATAAAGGACAGCTTGAACTCTATTATCAACCTCAGGTCAGTGATAAACATCAAATTATCGGGGTTGAAGCCTTAATTCGCTGGAACCACCCCGAAAAAGGGCTATTGCCTCCGGGCGTGTTTATGCCGGTCGCGGAAGAGACCGGCCAGATCCTTCAAATCGGTAATTGGATTATTGAGGAAGCGTGCTACCAGTATGCCAAGTGGAAAAAACAGGGCATCTTGCCAGACACTTTCCGCCGCTTGGCGATCAATATCAGTCCGCTTCAGTTCGCGCAAGAGTCCTTCGTTGATCACATCAATGAAGCCTTAGCGCAAGCAGGGATCAGTGGAGAGTGCATCGAACTGGAAATCACTGAAAACTTGCTGCTCGAGAATGTGGAAGGCGCGATTCAAAAGATGGTTAAACTCAAAGAGTTTAATCTCAAAACCTCGATTGATGACTTTGGCACCGGCTACTCGTCGTTGCGCTACTTAAAGCATTTATCGGTAGACGTACTTAAGATTGACCGCTCATTTGTCACCCAACTGCATTTAGACGAAAGTGACCAAGCGATTGTCGATACCATCATCATGACAGCGCATCGTTTGAACTTGGAAGTCATCGCAGAGGGGGTGGAAGATGTGTACGAGTTGGAGACGCTGAAAAAATTGGGTTGCGAACAGTTCCAAGGTTACATTTTCGATAAGCCTCTGCCAGCGAGTGAGCTGAAAAGCCGCTTTGAGGCCAACTACTACCCGCTAGAATTACCGGAAGACGCAAAGTTCGCGCAGCGTTAATAAAGTCATCAGCTGAAGCAAAAAAGCTTAGAAAAACAGATAACTCATGATGATCGCGTCTTCTTTACCCTTGCTCGTTGGGTAATAGTTGACGCGACGGTCAATCTCATTGAAGCCAACTTCTTGGTAGAGAGTTAACGCCACCTGGTTACTTTCTCGTACTTCAAGCCAAGCGCTATCAGCGCCCGCGGCCTCACACATCGATAAGAAGCCTTCAATGAGCACTCGACCAAAGCCCTGCCCTTGCTTGGCAGGATCAACGGCAATGTTGAGTAACGTCACCTCATCGACAATATTCTGCGCGTAAAAATAGCCCACGACCTCGCCACTCACCTCAAGCACATGATGGCACGCACCGCGGCTCTCAATGGCGTTAATCAAGCTGGCAGACCAAGGATGTGAATGCGCGGCACACTCAATGCGATACACCTCATCAAGGTGCGTTGGCGCTAATGGAACCAGTGCCATGTTATTCTCCTTTGAGAGCCGTTTGGATTTGCTGCCACAACGCGCGGCGTTCCGCTTGATTACCATCAATCGCAGCTAACTCTGGCGACACCAAGGTTTTCACGCCCTCAAATTGGTGAGCATCACAACCGGCATACCAAACCCATGTCAACGCTTCTCTATTAACGGCCATCACCTGATGAGGATAAACGTGGCGCACATGTTCAAGGGTCAATGACATCGCTTGTAACACCTTTTGCAAAAATAGGGCGTCGCTGCCTTGAGGCAGTACAGGTGATACCAACAACAAACGGCAGTCATCATCCAGTGTAATAGGGCTAAGCTCTACGCCTTGAAGACGGGAGGGATGCTCAAGTTGGTAGGTATCAATGCCCATCTCATGGAGATAGCCAGTGTTTAACAAAGACATATCGGTTGGTTATCCTTTATTCATGACAAACGGCTTCATGAGAAAACGGGGGTGATGAGAATCGGTTAATCAAAACGGACTAATGCGCAGAAAAAGCCTTGTTTGGTTTTCACGACCAAGTGAAACTAGCCACTTGGTCGGGAAAATCTGCACACGCGAGAGCGATTAAAAGCTCGCTTTCACCGCATTGGCAATTTTGAGGGCGCTCGCTTGAACCAGTTCAGCATCTTCGCCTTCCACCATAACGCGAATCAAAGGCTCAGTGCCCGACTTACGCAGTAGCACGCGGCCTTTATCACCCAGTTCGGCTTCAACTTGTGCCACACTCTCTTGTACGGCTTTCGCTTCTAGCGGGTTAGAGTCGCCCGAGAAACGCACGTTTTCCAACACTTGCGGGTACAGTGTCATACCTTGCGACAACTCGTGCAAAGTGAGTTTACTGCCCACCACTGATGCCAATACTTGCAGCGCTGCGACAATCGCATCACCGGTGGTCACCTTATCGAGCAAGATAACGTGGCCTGAGTTTTCCGCACCAATACGCCAGCCTTTTTCGATCAACTGCTCCATCACGTAGCGGTCACCGACAGCTGCACGAACGAAAGGAATCCCCAACGCCTTGAGGCCATTTTCCATGCCTAAGTTGGTCATCAAAGTGCCAACCACGCCGCCTTTTAACTCACCACGACGCAACGCATCTCGCGCAATGATGTAGGCAATTTGGTCACCATCAATTTTGTTGCCCAGATGATCCACCATAATGATGCGATCGCCATCACCATCAAAGGCGAGACCCAGCGCGGCTTGCTCTTCAACGACACGTTTTTGCAGCGCACGCACATCGGTCGCACCAACTTCATGGTTGATGTTGGTGCCATTCGGCTCCACACCCATCGCGATCACTTCAGCACCGAGTTCGCTAAAGACCGCTGGCGCAATATGGTAAGTCGCGCCGTTAGCACAATCGACGACAATTTTGAGCCCAGCTAAGCTCAATGACGACGGGAAGGTACTTTTACAAAACTCAATGTAGCGCCCTGCTGCGTCATTCAAACGGCTCGCTTTACCTAGCATGGCTGATTCCACGCACTCAATCTCTTTATCGAGCTCCGCTTCGATCGCGAGCTCCACCTCATCAGGCAACTTGGTGCCTTCTGATGAGAAGAATTTAATCCCGTTGTCGTAATATGGGTTGTGCGACGCAGAGATAACAATCCCTGCCTCAGCACGGAAAGTTTGTGTCAGATAAGCCACCGCTGGCGTAGGCATTGGGCCGGTAAAGGTCGCTTTCAAACCTGCGGCAGCAAGGCCAGCTTCAAGCGCTGACTCTAGCATGTAACCAGAAATACGCGTGTCTTTGCCAATGATGACTTTTTTCGTGCCTTGCTTTGCCAATACTTGGCCAGCCGCCCAACCGAGTTTCAATACAAAATCAGGGGTGATGGGGTATTGGCCAACTTTGCCGCGTACCCCATCGGTTCCAAAATAACGTCTTTTATCAGACATGGTGAGTCCTTATCTTTTTATTTTATCGCCGCAGAAGGTGAATGGTTCGCTTTGACCATCTCAACCACCTTCATGGCATCAAGCGTTTGTTCGTAGTCGTGCACACGAATAATTTGCGCCCCTTTCATCGCTGCGATTGTCGCGCAGCTGACACTCGCCGCCATGCATTCAGCCGGCGCTTTGTCGAGCAGTTTAAATAACATCGATTTACGTGACATGCCCGCCAAGAGAGGCAAACCAAAACGGTGGAACTGCTCAAGATGCGCGAGCATATGATAGTTGTGTTCAAGGGTTTTGCCAAAGCCAAATCCAGGATCGAGGATCAACTGCGCTTTATCAATCCCTGCCGCCTGACAAGCTTGCATGCGCTCTTGCAAAAACTCGCCCACTTCCACTAAGAGATCATCATAGCTTGGGTTTGCTTGCATGGTGCGCGGCTGGCCTTTCATGTGCATCAAACAAATCGGAAGCCCAGATTGAGCCGCCACCTCTAGCGCCCCTGGCTCTTGCAGCGCTCGGACATCATTGATGATATCCGCTCCCGCCGCTATCGCTTGCGCCATGACTTGCGCTTTGCTGGTGTCAATAGAGATCCACACATCAGAGCGGGCGCGAATCGCTTGGATGATAGGCACCACGCGCGTAAGTTCTTCGTCCAAACTCACGTCCGGCGCACCTGGACGCGTGGATTCACCACCGATATCGATGATGGTCACACCGGCGTCTATCATACGCTGCGCTTGCTCTAGGGCGCGCTCTAAGGAGTTAAACTGGCCGCCATCAGAAAACGAATCGGGCGTAACATTAAGGATCCCCATCACCTGAGGCGTGGAGAGTTCGAGGGTTTTATTGTTTGCTTTTAGAATCATCATAAACAGAAAAACCCCGAGTTGCCTCGGGGTTTGGTCATTAACAGAAATTATTCTGAGTCTTTTTTCTCAGTGCCTTCTTCAGCAGGTTGCGCTTTTTCTGCTGATTCGCTGCTGCTGTTTTCCACCGTTTCATCGGCTTCGACAGGCTCGGCTGCACTCTTGTTTGAGGCATTGTCTCCCCATCCTGCAGGCTCACGAATGTCGCTCTTACGCTCCATCAGGTCATCGATTTGACCCGCATCGATGGTTTCGTATTTCATCAGCGCATCTTTCATCGCATGCATGATGTCCATGTTGTCTTCCAAGATTTTCTTCGCACGGTCATAGTTGCGGTCAATAATCTTGCGCACTTCATCGTCAATCAGCTTGGCGGTATCATCAGACACATGCTTGGTTTGCGTTACGCTGCGTCCTAGGAACACTTCACCTTCATCTTCAGCGTACAACAATGGCCCTAGCTTCTCCGAGAAGCCCCATTGCGTCACCATCTTACGCGCAATGTCAGTCGCACGTTCAATGTCATTCGATGCGCCTGTCGAGACTTTATCAGGGCCATAAATCAGCTCTTCCGCCAATCGACCACCGTACAGGCTCGAAATCATCGACTCAAGGTGCTGACGAGACATACTGACTCGGTCTTGCTCTGGCAGATACATGGTCACACCAAGCGCACGGCCACGTGGAATGATCGACACTTTGTATACTGGATCATGCTCAGGGACAAGACGGCCAACGATAGCGTGACCGGCCTCGTGATAAGCGGTAGACGCTTTGGTCTCCTCAGACATCACCATAGAGCGGCGTTCTGCCCCCATCATGATTTTGTCTTTTGCCAGCTCGAACTCCACCATAGAGACATTGCGCTTGTTACCGCGCGCTGCAAATAGCGCCGCTTCGTTAACGAGGTTAGCAAGATCAGCACCCGAGAAGCCCGGTGTACCACGCGCAATCAATGAAGGTTCTACATCACCCGCCAACGGTACTTTACGCATGTGAACTTTCAAAATTTGCTCACGGCCACGTACATCTGGCAAGCCCACGACAACTTGACGGTCAAAACGACCTGGTCGTAACAAGGCTGGGTCCAGTACATCTGGTCGGTTTGTCGCAGCGATAACAATAATGCCTTCGTTGCCTTCAAAACCGTCCATTTCAACCAGCATTTGGTTCAGGGTTTGCTCACGTTCATCGTGACCACCGCCCACACCTGCGCCACGTTGACGACCTACCGCATCAATCTCATCGATAAAGATGATACAAGGAGCTGCTTTCTTAGCTTGCTCGAACATGTCACGAACACGCGAGGCACCGACACCAACGAACATTTCGACAAAGTCAGAACCAGAGATGGTAAAGAACGGTACTTTGGCTTCACCGGCAATCGCTTTCGCCAGCAAGGTTTTACCCGTACCCGGAGGACCGACCATCAACACACCCGTTGGGATCTTACCGCCCAGCTTTTGGAAGCGACTCGGGTCACGCAGGTAATCCACCAGCTCTTTGACGTCTTCTTTCGCTTCATCACAGCCGGCCACATCGCCAAAGGTGGTTTTAATTTGCTCTTCGCTCATCATACGAGCTTTGCTCTTACCGAAGGACATCGCGCCTTTGCCGCCACCGCCTTGCATTTGACGCATGAAGAATATCCATACACCAATCAGTAAGATCATTGGGAACCATGAGATGAAGATCGTGCCGAGCAAGCTTTGCTCTTCCGGCGGCGTACCTTGCACCTTCACGTTTTGATTGATCAAGTCATCGAGGAGTTTTTGATCGTAGACGGGCATGTAAGTCACATAACGAGAGCCACCGCCACGACGAACGAAGGTAATTTCGCCGTCTTTAAATGTTGCTTCCTGAATCTGGCCTTGGCCAACTTCCTGTACGAACGTGGTGTAATCTACTGCTCGTCCGTTACTCTCTCCCGGCCCAAAGCTTTGGAATACCGACATCAAGACTACGGCGATCACTAGCCACAGAATTAAATTTTTTGCCATGTCACTCAAGGTGTCAGCCTCTCGATAACTAATTGTAATTAAAGGTAGGGTACTACAGTTTGAAAACTGTAGCTACAGTGTTAACCGCTGCGAAAAAGAGCAAATAGTTAACCTTTGTAACTAGCGGCCAGCTTGATTAGCCTTTGTAGCCAGTAGCCACGATGAAGACTTCACGTGAGCGTGCTCGCGATGAGTCTGGTTTTCTTACTTTTACGGTTTTAAACAAATCTCGGACTTCTTTCACGTATTGATCGAAGCCTTCGCCCTGAAAAACCTTGACGACAAAGCTACCATTGGGTGCTAGAACTTGTCGACACATATCTAACGCGAGCTCAACCAAGTACATCGCTCTTGGCTGGTCCACTGAGTTATTACCAGCGATGTTCGGCGCCATATCGGACATCACCACATCGACCATAGACGGTTGGATTCGCTCTAGCAGGGCTTCGAGCACGGCATCGTCTCTAAAATCCCCTTGCAGAAAGCTCACCCCAGCGATCGGATCCATCGGCAACAAATCACACGCGATGATTTGCCCGCTGTCCCCCACTATTTTAGCAGCATATTGAGACCAACCACCGGGCGCAGCGCCCAAATCCACCACAGTCATGCCTGGTTTTAGTAGCTTATCTTTGCTTTGGATCTCTTCCATCTTAAAATAAGCGCGAGAGCGATAGCCTTTTTTTCTCGCTTCGTTGGCATATTTGTCGTCGAAGTGTTCTTTCAACCATCGACCAGAACTGGCCGAATGCTTTTGTTTACTCATTCTAATCCTAATAAGACGTAAATAGGAGCTATTGCTGTAATAGGGAAACCCTATTGCGGCTCACTCTGGAGCAAGGAAACTCATCTTTCGATCATTCCCGCCCGCTTGATAATTAACCATCGCTCAATAAATGATAGTCTTCCACCATAGATGGCGTTAAAATAGGGCTTTTCAACCCTAATATTAAAGAAAATTGGCCGCGTAATGAACCTAAGCACCAAACAAAAGCAGCATCTTAAGGGCCTAGCACACAGCTTAAAACCAGTTGTGCTCCTCGGCGCGAACGGACTCACGGAAGCTGTTCTAGCGGAAATCGACATTGCTCTCAACTACCACGAGCTGATCAAGGTGAAAATCGCCTCTGAAGATCGTGACACCAAAAACCTGATTGTCGACGCCATCGTGCGTGAAACAGAAGCAGAGAAAGTCCAAGTGATTGGCAAAACGCTTGTTCTGTTCCGTCAATCTGAAGATCGTAAAATCGAACTTCCACGCAAGTAATCTCGTCCGAGACGGTGGGCACTTCATGACGGCGGACAAGTCACTTGCCACACCAAGATTCGCGCTCCCTATTACTTAGGTAAACAAGCTTAGGTAGATAAAACTTAGGTAAACGCACTTAAGTAGGCACACTGTTTAGGTACACCCGCTGTACTCATTGCAATGTAGAGTATTGAATCCAACAAAAAAGGTCGCGCTGCGACCTTTTTTGTTGCTTGAAACCTTTTCTGAACACACCGATGAGCGGTTGGCTCAAGTCGTTGCTCAGCGAGCATCCTAATTACTTATATTCTCTCAACTAACTTAGAGACACTCAACTAAAGGTACTCAACACGATCAATTTCGAAATCGCGCTCACCACCAGGGGTTGCAATCACGACTTCATCGCCTTCCATCTTACCAATCAAGCCACGAGCAATCGGAGAGCTGACAGAAATGCGACCCGCTTTGATGTTGGCCTCGTCATCACCGACGATTTGGTAGGTTTTTTCTTCTTCAGTGTCGCAATCGATCAATGTGACCGTTGAGCCGAAAATCACTTTGCCTGTGTTTTCCATCTTAGTGACATCGATAACTTGAGCGACCGACAGTTTGTATTCGATATCACGGATCTGCGCTTCACAAATACCTTGCTCTTCACGAGCCGCGTGGTACTCAGCGTTTTCTTTCAGGTCGCCAAGCTCACGAGCTTCAGCAATCGCTTCAGAAATTTGTGGGCGAAGTTTCAAGAGTCGGTCGAGTTCTTCACGTAGCTGCTTTTCGCCACGCAGTGTCATTGGGACTTTTTCCATTATTACCTCATTCCAAAGCATTCTTTGGACAAAACAAAACTACCTAATCACGGGGACTAGGTAGGGATTCAATCAATCGGTTTGTTCTAGTGTAAACAAACTTGGCAACGAAATCATCTTAATTCATCGTACATGAGAGATCACACTCTTAATGCACACATATGCAACCAAACCAACACCAGAACCAGATTTTCGCAGCGGTCAAAAATCCGACAATCAAGATAAAAAATGATAAATTTTCCGTTTTTTTCGACACCCAAACAAAAAGGTAAAAATCACAATAAATCAAACACTTGATATTTTTTTACCCTCAATAAAACAGTGTTCAAAAAGTGTTTTTATATCGTTTTACTACCGCTCAGGGGAACTTTGACGGTACAACATGAGCACGAATTACTCTGGCGACTCAAATCAGTATTTCATATTTATCCGCCTTTTCTTAAGTATGAACATTGAGTCTTCAGGGAATGCGTACGAGGATAAACACGCAAGTGACATCACTCGCATATAAAATTTATGGACAGTAAATTAGGACTAAATAAGATGAACAAGACTCTAATCGCTCTAGCAGTATCTGCAGCGGCAGTGGCAACTGGCGCAACCGCAGCAGACGGCATCCAAGCTGGTGGTATCGAAGGTACTTCTGTATACAGCTCAAACGGCAACTCACTAGAAATCGGCGGCCGTGCTGAAGCTCGCCTATCTCTACAAGACGGTAAAGCATCTGACAAAACACGCGTACGTCTAAACTTCCTAGGTAAAACTGAAATCACTGACGGTCTATACGGTGTTGGTTTTTACGAAGGTGAATTTACTACTGCTGACGAAGGTGGTGCTACAGACTCAAACAGCAGTGACATCACAAACCGTTACACGTACGCGGGTATCGGCGGTGAGTTCGGCGAGATCACTTACGGTAAAAACGACGGCGCACTTGGCGTAATCACAGACTTCACAGATATCATGTCTTACCACGGTAACTCTGCAGCATACAAGATCACAGTTGCAGACCGTACTGACAACATGATGTCTTACAAAGGTCAATTTGACGACCTAGCGGTAAAAGCAAGCTACCGCTTTGCTGACCGCGTTGAAAACGCTGATACTTCATACGGCGACAACAAAGCTGATGGCTACTCACTTTCAGGTATTTACACAATCGCTGACACTGGTGTTAACCTAGGTGCTGGTTACGCAGATGCGAACGTGGGTAACTACGGTTCAGAAAGCCAGTACATGCTAGCGGCTTCTTACGCAGTAAGCGATTTCTACTTTGCAGGTACATTTGTTGACGGCGAGAAGAAAGCGAACTCTGTTGCGAAAACAAAAACTGACCTAACTGGTTACGAGCTTGCAGCAGCGTACAAGATGGACAAAACAGCGTTCACTCTAACGTACAACTACCTAGAGTCAAAATCAGGCGGCGTTAAAGCTGACGAAGCAGACAACCTAGCAATCGATGCGACTTACTACTTCAAGCCAAACTTCCGTACCTACATCTCTTACAACTTCAACCTGTTGTCAGAAAGCGATGTTGATAAGAAGAAAGACGCTGAAGACGAGCTAGCTCTAGGTCTACGTTACGACTTCTAATTTGCTGACCCTTTGTCAACAATCTAAGACGCCTGCTTGCTAGCAGGCGTTTTTTTTTCTCGTTATACTGACACTCGTTTCTTAATCGGTGCTTTGGTATGACTTCTCTTCTTCGCTCCCTTGTCTCTCTGTCGCTGTGTGTGTTAGTGGCCACTAGCACACACGCCAACATGGCCCCGAGTTCAGCGCCTACTGCGCAGCCTTACCCCCCGCTCTCTCATCTGCCCGTTGGCAGTCGTAGTGCGCTTAGAATAGAAAACTTAGTGGAGAGAGACACCGCGCTCGTCACCGACAACCAAGACCAGTATTTCCCCCCGGCCAGTACACTGAAACTGCTCACGGCGCTCGCGGCCAAGCTAGAGCTTGACGACAATTTCCGCTTTGAAACTCATCTTGCGACAGCCGGTCAAGATTGGGTGATTCAGTTTAGTGGTGACCCAACTCTAATGAGCCAAGATCTCAACAATCTGCTCGCTCTCGCCAAACGCGATGGTCGTACTGAGATTAATGGGGATCTTTGGCTCGATAACCGCGCGTTTACCGGCTATGACCGAGCCGTCGGCTGGCCCTGGGATAGCTTAGGTGTGTGCTACAGCGCGCCAGCCAGTGCCATTTCACTTGATGAAAACTGTGTCTACGCGTCGATTTATACCCAAGACGATGGCAAAACACGTGTCTATGTGCCTGAGCAGTACCCGATTTACGTCACATCAAGCGCTAAGTCGGTCAGTCAAACCGAGCAACAAGCCACACAGTGTGATTTGGAGCTGCTCTCTTCCCCCGACAACCACTACCAGCTTCAGGGGTGCTTAACCCAGCGTGAGAAACCGCTGCCGCTCAAATTCGCGGTGCAAGACCCAGAGCTTTACACTCAACGTATGGTAAGCCAGCAACTGCGCGCACTCGGCATTACGCTGAAAGGGCAAGTTCGTATTGGCCAACCGCCAGCGGCCGAGACTCAGCGTATCGCCACTCACCGCTCTGCGCCGCTATCCGATTTGATTACCACCATGTTGACCAAATCCGACAACTTGATTGCAGATAACCTGACCAAAACATTGGGCGCGAAGTTCTACATTCAACCGGGCAGTTTCAGTAATGGTACCAAGGCGATTAAGCAGATTATCTTCGCCCATACCGGCATTGATTTAACCGATGTCCCCATGACCGATGGCTCAGGATTGTCACGCAACAATCGCATCACGACAGCCATGATGGCGAAGGTGCTTCGCTACATCTGGCAACACGATGAAGACTTAAATCTGATCGCTGCCATGCCAAAATCAGGTGAAAATGGCACGCTGCAATATCGACGCAGTATGCGTCAATCGCCCATCAAGGGCGCATTGGTGGCGAAAAGTGGCTCGATTTACGGCAGCATGAATATGGCAGGCTTTGGGCTTGATGAGCATGGTACACCGACCACGCTATTTATTCAGTTTGTGGCCGATTACCACCCGGGAGAGGAGAGCCGCAACGCCCCAAGAGGCCCCGCGGCTATTACCCAGTTTGAAGCGTTGTTTTATCAAGACGTGGTCAATTTCAGTCAGGCAATCCCTAAGAACGCGTTAACCACAGTGAAATAGATCCACATCCCCGAAATATCAACAATCGACGCCAACACCGGGCTGACAAGTACCGCCGGATCCAACTTGAAAGCCCGTGCGACAATGGGGAGTACACCGCCTAACGTCGTTGATAGGGTGACTTGGATAAACAAAGCCACCGCAATGGCGAGCGCAATTAGGTCAATGTCAAACCCGCCTGCTGAGGCGCTGTCGCTAAACAACAAAATGCGGCCAACCATTACTAGAGCAATCGCCAACGCAAGGCACAGTGCCACGCGGCTCTCTTTCCACAGCACTAACAGCCATTGCCGCTTACGCAGCTCTCCCGTCGCCAACGCTCGAATCACCAAGGTCGCCGCTTGGGTGCCGGTATTGCCCCCTGCTGCCGCGATGACAGGCATATACACCGCCAGTAGCACCAGTTGGCTTAAAGTGTCTTCATATTGGGCGATGATCAACCCAGAGACGATCCCGAGTAGGGCCAGCGCGATGATCCAACCGATGCGTTGCTTCACGTGCGCAAGCACCGACGTACTCAGATAGCTATCCCCGGTTTCTACTTCCGAGTGGATAAGACCCAGTTGGTGCGCATAATGACGCGCCAGTTTGTCATGCCCTTGAAGCTCGAGTTTTGAAATCAAGGTCTGAACGTAACCGATGGTGCAGTGGTGTAAAATGGCCACCGCCTCTTCAATCGGCATTACCGTCAACAGATGAAGCTGATGACTTTGCTCGTATTGCAAAAACGCGCTGCGAGCGGCACCAATCTCTTCACGAGAAAAGTGTGATTGTGTGTCTACAAAAGGTTTGCTCATTACCGTCATGGCGAATCTCCCGATTGGCAAAAAGGTAACGACCATCACGCATGAGAAATGCGTAACTAGTATGAATAAGCGAAAATGCTGTGAGGAGAAAAACGCGAGAAAGGAAACAGGACTCTACCACCGAGGTAGAGCAAATGGAGGCCATACCGACAGCGGATTATTTTTCCCCTTTGATACTAGGGGGATGGTCGGTAGTGTTCATAAAAATCTCCAAAAAAACCACCAAATTGGCAGCGGCGAGAGTGTAGCAAAACAGGCAGAAAAAATCAGTCAAAATCGTGTTAAAAAGCCCGATAGATTTGCCCTATAGCTGACACCAACCCATCATTACAGGCAATAAAAAAGCGCCGAATATCGACGCTTTTTCCACTCGTTTTACCCTCTGTCACTAGTCGCTAGGAACTAAAACCCATCACTCAATCGTGATACGTGCGAACTTACGCTTACCCACTTGGAATACGTAAGTGCCCGCTTCAGGTACGAATTTCGCGTCCGCGACCTTCTCACCCTCTATTTTCGCTGCACCCTGTTTCACCATGCGCATCGCGTCTGAAGTAGAAGCGCATAAACCGGCGTCTTTAAGCAGGTTGGCAACAGGCGTACCAACGTCAAAGGTAAACTCTGGCATCTCATCTGGGATCTGATTTTTAGCAAAGCGGTTAACAAACTCTTGCTCAGCGGCATCCGCATCAGCTTCACTATGGAAGCGGGCGATGATCTCTTTCGCCAACAAGACTTTGACATCACGTGGGTTTTTGCCCGCAGCAATGTCGGCTTTAAATTGCGCGATCTCCTCAAGAGGACGGAACGACAACAACTCGTAGTAGCTCCACATCAGATCATCAGAGATAGACATGATCTTACCAAACATCTCACTTGGCGCTTCGCTGACACCAATATAGTTGTGCGCCGACTTAGACATCTTCTTCTCACCATCTAAGCCCACCAGCAGTGGCATGGTCAGCACAACTTGCGGTTTTTGTCCGTGCGCTTTTTGCAGCTCACGTCCCATCAGCAGGTTAAACTTTTGGTCCGTACCACCTAGCTCAACATCGGTCTCCATCGCCACCGAGTCGTAACCTTGCAGTAGTGGGTACATGAACTCGTGAATCGCGATTGGCTGACCGCCTGTGTAGCGCTTTTTAAAATCATCACGCTCAAGCATACGCGCCACAGTTTGCTGCGCGGCAAGACGGATCATACCTTCAGCGCCCAGCTCAGATAACCACTCAGAGTTGAACTGAATCTTGGTCTTGGCAGGATCGAGGATCTTGAATACTTGCTCTTTGTAGGTCTCTGCATTGCGCAGTACGTCTTCACGAGTCAGTGGTGGACGTGTGGTGTTCTTCCCGGTTGGATCACCCACCATGCCGGTAAAATCACCAATCAAAAAGGTCACATCATGGCCTAGCTCTTGGAACGCACGCAGCTTGTTTAGGATAACCGTATGGCCTAAGTGAATGTCGGGAGCCGTGGGATCAGCGCCCAACTTAATGCGTAGTGGACGCCCTTCTTTTAACTTAGCAATCAGTTCTTCTTCTGGAATTAGCTCTTCAACACCGCGCTTAATCTCCGCTAGTGCAGCTTCAATGCTCGCCATTCTTGTTCACTCCCACAGATTTGGCAAAAATTTGATAATTTCCCATCTTACTTGAATAGCGATGCTTTTTGAAACCAGTTAGACTAAACAGCTAGGCTTTTTCTCGAATTTTTTAGAACGGACAAACGATGTTGTCTCTTTTCGCTCGACTTCCTTGGTTTCACCGAGCTTTTATCGCTTTGTTTAGCGCGCTAATTGTGGTTGCCTTGTTTCTTCCCACACCTCAGGATTTGCGTCAGGATGACAAGCGCTACCAAATAGGTACGCCTTACCCTATCGCGATTGATGCCACCGCGTTAGAGATCGACACTGTGATCGGTCCGCCATCGATTCTTCGTTGGGACAAACACACCATTGGCTCTGGCGACAGCATGGCACTGCTCTTTCAGCGTGCTGGCCTCTCTTCTCGATTGCTGTATGAACTCACCTCCACCAATAAAGAGATAGAGCAACAACTGACAAGAGTACGCCCCGGCGATGCGTTTCTATTTGGCTTTGATGAAAACAACCAACTGGTGCAAATCAAACGCGAGCTGAGCCCGTACGAATCATTTCTGATCACCCGCTCTGAAGACGGCTTTCGTTCAAGTCTTGATGTCAAAGAAGTCTTTTATCAATACAACTACGCCGAAGCGACCATTACCTCTAACTTTTGGAATGCAGGGGTCAGCGCCGGTTTAACCGCCAACCAAATCATGGAGCTGGCTGGGATTTTTGGTTGGGACATCGACTTTGCCCTCGATATCCGCCAAGGCGACGGCTTTAAGATTCTTTACCAAGAGAAAGTGGTCGAAGGGGAAATTGTCGGACGAGGTAAAATCATCGCTGCGCTATTTACCAACCAAGGTGATAACTTCACGGCGATTTTAGATGACCACACGGGCAACTACTACGATGAAAATGGCCGCGCGATGAAAAAAGCCTTTTTGCGCTCACCGCTCGATTTTCGCCGCGTCTCTTCTAACTTTAACCCAACGCGTCGCCATCCGGTCACCGGACAGGTACGTGCTCACCGCGGCACCGATTACGCCGCGCCTGTCGGCACGCCGATATGGGCCGCTGGTGATGGTGTAGTGATTAAATCCAGCTATAACCAGTTCAATGGTAACTACGTCTTTATCAAGCACAGCAACACCTACATTACTAAGTACCTGCACCTGCAAAAACGCAAAGTCAAAACCGGTCAGCGGGTAAAACAGGGGCAAACCGTGGGGACGCTCGGTGGCACTGGGCGTGTAACTGGACCGCACTTGCATTATGAGTTTTTGGTCAATGGCGTGCACAAAAACCCAAGAACAGTCAAACTGCCGCAATCAAAGTCGTTAACGGGTAAAGAGAAAACCACCTTTATTGCCAACGCCAAGATTCGCTTAGATAAACTCGAACGCTATGGTGAGCTGTTAGCCACTCGTTAAGTGAACAAGAAAAACGGGCTGCATCGCTTTAGGAAAATCCGAAAGCGATGCAGCCCGTTTTTGTTATCGCTACCATGTATAGCGTTACGCTTGTATGGCGTTACTCTTCGATTTTGTGCTCGCGGCCGAGCATCAACAAACACGGCGTCAGCACCAAGGTTAATACCGTTGCGAAGGCCAGACCTCCGGCTACCGCCGTCGCGAGTTGTGACCACCACTGCGTACTCGGCGCGCCAAACTCAACCTTCTGATTGAGCAGATCAATGTTCATTTCCAGCACCATCGGCAGCAAACCAAGAATGGTCGTGACTGTGGTCAACATTACTGGACGCAGCCTTTGCACGCCGGTGCGCAAGATCGCTTCGCGTTTTTCCAAACCGCGTTTGCGCAGCTGATTGAAGGTATCAATCAAAACAATGTTGTTGTTCACCACTATACCCGCCAACGCTATCACACCAATGCCCGACATAATGACGCCAAACGGTTTTTGGAACACGATCAACCCGGCAAACACGCCTACCGTGGAGAAAAGAACCGCACTGAGGATCAAAAACGCTTGGTAGAAGCTATTGAACTGGGTGATCAAAATCAGCGCCATCACCACCAGCGCCACCATAAAAGCTTGCTGAAGGAAGGCCGATGAGTTTTCTTGCTCTTCGTTCTGCCCGCGAATTTTAAACTCAACACCAGAAGGTAAATCCAAGCTGGCTAATGCTTGATTCACTTTAGGCAGTTCCAGCGCCAAGTTGTAGCCTTCACGGATATCGGCAAAGATGTTGATCACTCGGTGGCCATCAATACGGCGAATCGTATCTTGCTTATGATTCGGGATAATGCTGGCAAAGTTAGTGATCGGCACCATGCCTGCCGCGGTTTTGACTTTCAATTGGTCAAAGCGGCCAATATCGCGCTTCTCTGCTGGGTAGCGCACTAAGATATCGACCTCTTCGTTCGCATCATCGGGCAAGTAATCACCCAACTTGAGACCATTGGTAACAAACTGCACCGTATTGCCGACCAGCGTAGCGTCCGCAAGAAAACGTGACGCATCATCACGGCGGATATCAATTTGCCAATCAATCCCCTCTTTACTGGAGGTATCACTGACGTTAGTGAAAGCCTCGTAGCCATCGGCCCAGTGACGGACCACTTTGGCCGCCGAGTCGAGTTCGGTCGGGATTCGCGCGGACATTTCGATCACCAAATCGTGCTCAACTGGCGGGCCCGCATCGGGAAATTTGTACTCAATCTCAACGCCGGCGTAGTGATCGGTTTGCGCTTTCAACTCTTCAATAATGGTTTTGACTTTACGACGGTATTGCCAGTCCACCGGTGTGATTTGGATCTGTCCAATTTCATCATCGCCACCGGTTTTGGTATAGACGCTTTCAAACTCATCATGACCGAGCATCACCGCTTCGATATCACGCATAATGACGTCTTTCTCATCCAACGAGAGATCGCCATAAGAGCGTACTTTCACCGTGAAAAATGGCGGATCAACCTCAGGGAAGAACTCCGCCCCTAAGCCCGCTTTTGAGTACGCAAAGCCCACCCCCACCGAGAGTAAAATGGCGCTGAGCAGAATTTTCAACGGATGTTTTAGAGCAATATCCAGCGTGTGATAGTAAAGCTTAGTAATACCGGTCGCTTGGCTAAAATCACCCTCGTGCAGCGCAACCATCTTCTCTCGCTGCGCTTTCGTCACATTTTGTGGACGTCCAATCAAACTGCCGAGCACAGGGACAAACAGCAGTGCCATTGCCAAAGAAGCCGCTAAGGTAGCGATCAAGGTCAAAGGCAGATACTTCATAAACTCACCGGTAATGTCTGGCCAAAACAGCAGCGGTGCAAACGCCGCTAAGGTGGTCGCTGTCGACGCTGTGATGGGCCACGCCATGCGCTTGGCCGCATCACGATATGCATCGCGCTTTGGCGTCCCTTCCTGCATCCGTCTGTCAGCGAACTCGGTGACCACAATGGCCCCGTCGACCAACATACCGACTGCCATAATCAGTGAAAACAGCACCACAATGTTAACCGTGAGGCCAAACACTGATAGCACCAACAAACCGGTTAGAAACGAGCCCGGTATCGACACCCCCACCAGCAAGGCGGTACGCACGCCAAGAATGGCGATGATCACTATCACCACCAAAATGATCGCCGACATGATGTTGTTTTGCAGATCATTGAGCATCATTTTGACATCATCAGACTGGTCGTAGGTGTATTTGACCAGCAGATTACTTGGCCACTCATCGCGTTGCTGCGCTTCGCTCATCACGGCTTTGACCAGTGCCACGGTATCGATGATGTTCTCCCCAGCACGCTTTTTCACATCCAACACAATGGCAGATTTGCCATCTAACCGCGCGTAACTCTCTGGGTCACGAAATGCGCGGCGCACCGTTGCCACATCGCCAAAGGTAATCACTTGCTTGCCATCGACTTTGACCGGCAGCTCAAGCACATCCTTTAACGAGTCGAACACCGACGGCACCTTGACCGAAAAGCGGCCATAGCCGGTATCAACAAAACCGGCAGCGACCACGCGGTTATTCAGCGCTATCAGGTTATAAATATCCGCTTGATCCAGCCCGTAGCTTTCCATCAATAAGGGATCGACAATGATCTCGACGATGTCTTCGCGATCCCCGGCAATGTCGACCTCCAGAATCTGTCGATAGCTCTCTAGCTTATCTCGTAACTGACGGGCGATTTGAACAATGGTTCGCTCAGGTACGGTGCCATACAGCACCACGGTCAACGCGGGCTCTTCAGAGGCCAATGTCACTTCGTTGACCGTAGGCTCATCACTGTCTGCGGGCAATTTAGGTTTAGCCAAATCCACCGCTTCACGTACGTCCGCCATTGCTTTGTTTAAATCCACGCCGACACTGAACTCCAGCATCACTGACGCATGCCCTTCTGATGCGGTTGAGGTCATCTCTTTGACCCCTTCAATGGCGCGCAGCTCTTGCTCTATTGGGCGCACTAACAAGCGCTCCGCATCGGTGGGCGAAATGCCTTGGTGACCGACGGACACATAGATAATAGGAATAGTGATGTCAGGGCTCGACTCTTTTGGGATGGTGACATACGTCATCACACCAGCGACCAAAATAAACAGCAATAACACCAACATGGTACGCGTACGCGACAGCGCCGCATCAATCACGGATAACATAGTGCGCCCCTATTGCTGTGTGGTGGAAGAGTCTGAAGAGGACGATCGCGCCACCGCATTCACTTCATCACCGTCACGCACAAACCCTTGCCCAACAGTAATGATGTCAACCCGCTCACCTAGGCCCGTGAGCCATACGCCATCTTGCTCTGCCTTAACCAGTTGAATCGGGACAAACTTCACCCGCTTGCCCTGCAAGGTCTTCACACCCAAATTGCCAGCTTCGTCGAGTGCCAACATGGCCGGCGTCACTTTGACGGCCAACTGCTCTGTAAGATTCAAGGTCACTTCTGCGCTCACCCCCGCAGGGATCGCTTGCTTGGGATTCTCTAGCTCGATTTCAATTGGAAACGTATTGGTAGAGGCGGAAGAGACACGGGAGATATAGCGAATCTTGCCAACCAACTGATCGCCATGAATTAAGCTCACTTGCGCTTCTTGATCGAGAGACAGATCGCGAATATGCCGCTCGCTCACATCCGCTTCGATGACCAATCGCTCAAGATCAATCAAGGTCGCCACGGGGTCGCCAATACCAACAAAATCCCCCTGTTCAATAAAGAGGTGATCCACAATGCCATTGAACGGCGCGCGCACGGATGTGTTCGCCAGCGAGGTTTTGACATTGCTGACCATTGCCTTAGCTTCCACCAGCGCCGCTTGAGCAGTGGTAAACGCCACTTCCCCTTGCAGCCCTCTGTCTTTGAGCGATTGCGCAGCTTTGTACTCTTTCTCTCTCACTTGCAACATTGCCTGCGCTCGTTCGAGTTGAATACCGAGATCGGCCTTATCAATCAGACCAATCACCTGACCTTGGGTGACTGACTGACCTTTCTCAACCTGAAGTGAGACGATTTTACCGGCAATCTCAGCCCCTAAACGTGCTTGCTTGTTCGGTGCAGTGCGTCCATACAATTCAATGGTTTTGTGGGTATTTTGCGCCTCGAATGTCTGATAAGAAACCTTAGCAAGAGGAATGGGCGGCGCCGCACTGGCTGTTTCGGCTTCGTCCGCATTGGTCGCCCCCATGCCTAACCACACCGATAATCCGATCACAATCATCAGTGACACCAAGTAGGGTCTGACCGCGAAAAACCGCAACAGAGAGAATCTAGCCATGACAGTCCTTTGAGTTTTATTTTGTCGTGTTAATTTAGGATATAAATTAACCACATAAAAAGAAAACAGTGTGACAAGGATATTTAGCTGAGATCTCAGTTTCAGGAAAACGCCCCGTTTTACGGGATTGTCAGCGTTAAAATCAAACAGGCAAAAGCATTCTCATAAAACCATGCTAAAAAAACAAAGGCTGCTCAATCGGCAGCCTTTGTCGGTAGGAAAAGGAGTATGGGGTTACACGCTAAAAGACGCACCACAACCGCAGGTCGTAGTCGCATTCGGGTTATTAACGAAAAAGCGCGAGCCTTCCAACCCTTCTGTATAGTCAACTTGACCACCGACCAAGTATTGCAAACTCATCGGATCCACCACTAAGGTCACGCCGCTATTCACAATGGTGGTGTCGCCTTCGTTAACACTCTCATCAAAAGTGAAACCGTATTGGAAGCCGCTACAGCCGCCCCCGGTGATGTAGACGCGCAGTTTTAGGTTTGGGTTTTCTTCTTCTGCAATCAGAGCACCAACTCGCTTCGCTGCGGCATCAGAAAATGTTAGTGGGATATTTACTTCGCTCACGATGACCTCTCTCACTCGTGTCAACCCAACAGCTTTCGCGCTGGATGGTTCATCTTTATATAATAGCCACGATTATCTAATACCTGAGTGAAGCGTTCAAGTATTCACCATCTTTGCCCGAGTATTTTTAACAATTTCGCCGCTTCGTGATGAAAAACTCCCCGTTCTGTGGTGGAAAGCGTTTTAATCGCATCAGTGGGGCAGGTACAATGCGAGGCAAATTGGTCCGAGCAATCAGAAGAGGATATCCCAATGACCAAATCAGCCGAACTGTATCAAAAGGCACAGCAAACAATCCCAGGCGGCGTGAACTCTCCCGTTCGTGCGTTTAATGGCGTGGGCGGAGCACCGATTTTTATCGAGCGAGCCGATGGCCCTTTGATTTTTGATGCGGATGGCAAAGCGTACATCGACTACGTTGGCTCTTGGGGTCCAATGATTCTTGGTCACAACCATGTGGCGATTCGTGATGCCGTGATCACCGCAGCGCAGCGCGGTCTCAGCTTTGGTGCGCCGACGGAAATGGAAATCACCATGGCGGAATTGGTCAGCGAGTTGGTGCCATCAATGGAACAAGTGCGCATGGTCAGCTCTGGTACTGAAGCAACCATGAGTGCGATTCGTCTTGCGCGTGGCTTCACTGGCCGAGACAAAATCATCAAGTTTGAAGGTTGCTACCACGGTCATGCCGACAGCTTGCTGGTCAAAGCCGGCTCTGGTGCGCTGACACTCGGTCAACCAAGCTCGCCTGGCGTTCCGGCCGATTTTGCCAAGCACACCCTAACAGCAACGTTTAACGACCTTGATTCTGTACGCGAACTGTTTGCAGCCAACCCAGGTGAGATCGCCTGTATTATCGTTGAGCCTGTGGCAGGCAACATGAACTGTATTCCACCTGTTGATGGCTTCCATGAAGGGCTGCGTGAGATTTGTGATCAAGAAGGTGCCTTACTGATTTTTGATGAGGTCATGACAGGTTTCCGCGTTGCCCTTGGCGGCGCACAAGGCCACTACAACATCAAACCAGACCTCACCACACTGGGTAAAGTGATCGGTGGCGGTATGCCTGTGGGCGCCTTTGGTGGCCGCAAAGACGTCATGCAATACATTGCGCCAACAGGGCCGGTTTACCAAGCGGGCACACTGTCTGGCAACCCAGTCGCGATGGCAGCGGGTTACGCCTGTTTGTCGGTTCTGCGTGAAGAGGGCAATGAAAAACGCCTAGCAGCAAAAACTAAGCAACTGGCTGACGGCTTTAAAGCGTTGGCTGCCGAGCACGGCATTCCGCTGCTGGTCAATCAAGTCGGCGGCATGTTCGGTTTCTTCTTTACCGATCAAGAACGCATCACCTGCTACGAAGATGTGACACGCTGTGACATCGAGCGATTTAAGCGCTTCTTCCACTTGATGTTAGAACACGGCGTCTACCTTGCCCCATCGGCGTTCGAAGCGAGCTTCACCTCCCTCGCTCACGGCAGCAAAGAGATCGAAGCAACGCTTGAAGCGGCGGATCGCTGTTTCGCTCAGCTTGCGCAAGAAGCCTAATCGCATCTAGGCGGCGTTGCGCCCCTAATGAAAGGCAAAGAGAAAGGCTGCATCGCGCAGCCTTTTTTATGCCCGTAGAATCATCGCCAAAAGAAGAGCACGGTGACCACCAGCGCGAGTATCAACAGACCAAACCAAGAGAGTCCACGACGCTTTGCGCGCGTAGGGCAATCACCGTTCTCATTATTACAACAGCCCATCATTTTTCTCCTTACATCGCAGCCTTAACCGGCGCCCGTGCACGTTAGTGATTGAAGCTTGAAGGGTTTAACGCCATTATACGACTACCTTGTTGCATAAATGGACGTCATCGTGTCAAACAAAGTTACCATCACTTCGAGTCATTGGGTATTGATCCTCGCCTTGTTAGCGGCCGGATTTGCGTGCTATCTGTTAGTCGAACCCTACGTCAACTCCATCGTCATGGCGTTTATCATCTCCATCCTCATGTTGCCGATTCATCAGGCTCTTGAGCGTAAAATGCCCAAGCACAACAATGTCGTCGCCCTGCTCTCCTGCGTGATTTTGACCTTCATTATCGTCGTCCCTCTGCTGTTTGTGTTTGCTGCGATTGTGCAGCAAGGCTCGGCCTTTTCACAAAACGTCTATCAATGGGTCACGCAAGGTGGGATTCAAGCGCTGTTTGAGCATCCTTGGGTTGTCAAAGGCTTATCTATCGTCAATAACTACCTCCCCTTTGATGCGATTGAGCCCTCGCAAATCGCCCAAAAAGTGGGCCAGTTTGCCACCCGTTTTGGCTCCAACTTGGTCGGCATCAGCGCGAAAATTTTAGGTGATGCCACAACCTTTTTGATGGATTTCTTCCTCATGCTGTTTGTGCTGTTTTTCTTACTGCGCGATCGCGAGAAGATCATTGGCGCCATTCGTCATATCCTGCCGCTTTCACGCAGCCAAGAAGACAAATTGCTTGATGAGATAGAACAAGTATCCAAATCCGCCGTAATGGGGTCGTTTTTAACCGCTATTGCGCAAGGGGTAGCAGGCGGCATCGGCATGTGGTTGGCGGGATTCCCGGGTTTGTTCTGGGGCACCATGATGGGGTTTGCATCGTTTATCCCCGTCGTCGGTACTGCGCTGATTTGGATTCCTGCCGTGAGCTACCTATTTTTAAGTGGCGATACCACTTGGGCGATTTTCCTCACGGTGTGGAGCGTTGCGGTGGTGGGCTCCATCGATAACTTACTCAGACCTTTGCTGATGCAAGGCAGCGCGGGGATGAACACGCTCATGATCTTTTTCTCCCTGCTTGGCGGCATCCATCTATTTGGTTTGATTGGCTTAATCTACGGTCCGCTGATCTTTGCGGTGACTATGGTGCTGTTCAACATCTATGAGGAAGAGTTTCAAGACTTTCTCGATCGCCAAGATCAAAACTGACCTCCGGCCCAACGCTTAGTATGACTGGGTGCTTGGTATCATCGGGGGATTGTGCGAAAATCCCCCGTCTTTTTCCGTCAGAGCTCATTATGTCTGCTTACATCGCGCCTAGCCAAATTGCCCAACGTCAACTCGCTTACTTTGAAGGTAAACACGTCTTAGTGGCAGGAGAATCCGAAGATCTCTTTCCCATTGAGTTAGCCAACCACTGCCAATCGGTCACCGTATTCACCACCCACTATGGCTACTATCGCCAGTTGAATGCGCATACCGCCATAGATTGTCAGTTTGGCGTGCAATACGAACCCAAAGACGAGAATAAAGCGCCAGCGGATTTAGTGCTGCTGTACTGGCCAAAAGCCAAAGCGGAAGCAGAATACCTACTGGCAATGTTGATGGCCCAATTGGGTGAAGGGTGCGAAATCGTCGTTGTTGGGGAAAATCGCTCAGGCATTAAAAGCATCGAAAAAATGTTCAAGCCCTACGGCACAATCCGCAAATATGACTCAGCGCGCCGCTGCTCCTTCTATTGGGGTCAATGCACGCAAACTCCCCCAGCGTTTCAATTGGACGCTTGGTTTAAGCGCTATGAAGTGAGCTACCAAGAGACGCGCCTGACGATCCACAGTTTGCCTGGGGTATTCAGTCACGGTGAGTTTGATATTGGCAGCCAACTGCTGCTTGATACCCTGCCGCCACTCAGCGGAAAAGTACTCGACTTTGGTTGTGGCGCGGGCGTGATTGGCAGCGTGATGGCTGCACTCAACCCTGGTATAGAGCTAGAGATGTGTGACATCAGCGCCCTGGCCGTGGCATCAAGCCAAGCGACCTTAGCCGCCAATGGTTTAACCGGGCGTGTGTTTGCATCCGATATCTACTCTGATACCGATGATGACTATCAATTTATCATCAGCAACCCACCGTTCCACTCAGGCCTTGATACCAGTTACAGTGCTACCGAAACCTTACTTGAGCAAGCACCCACTCACCTTAATCGCCAAGGGGCGCTGTTTATTGTCGCCAATAGCTTTCTCAAGTACCCGCCGATCATCGACGCCGCTTTCGGTAAATGCGAGACACTAAATAAGACCAACAAGTTCGCTATTTATCACGCCAAACGCTAGCCTATCTCGCCCAACCTCGCTCAGAAGTTGGGCTATTTTGTCCTCTTTTCGTTGAAAATGCGCCGCTAACCACGCTTTGCGGGCAACTTACTTGTCAAAGTAAAAAAACTCGTTAAATTTGTCAGTTTAAGAAATTAACGTTTTTAGCCATAAGCCCCCACGACATGTTTAAGTTGTATAAAAAGCAAAGATTTAAGCGTCTTCAAAACACGTTAATGTTGGCGTTTTTGGTACTGAGCATCACGCCGTTGACTTTAATGGCCATCTTTTTTCTCCAATCTCATACCAAAGATCTGCAAGAGCAAAGCACCTACCACCTCACCTCAGTGCGCGATACCAAACAGCAGCAGGTTGAGGATTACCTCTACGCCAAAGAGTCGGAAGTAATGGGCTTTGTTCGCTCTGAACTGGCCTACGCAAGTGGCGGGCGCTTTTACGGCTTAGTCAACGCCTTTCAAAGCTTGGGCTTGGATATTGAACAAGCACGCGAGTACGCACAAAAACGCTATATTCCTGGCTCCGGTGATCAAATCAAAACCTCCATTTTGCCTCAATCGAGTGTCTACACCGGCACTGAGCGCTATCGCCTGCTACACAAACGCTATCATTGGGCGTACCTAGAGCTGCTCAAACGCTCCGACTTTGACGACATTCTGTTGGTCGACCGCGAAGGTAATGTCACCTACTCCATTTACAAGTACGATAACTATGGCACTAACCTGCTCAGCGGCCGCTACAAAGATCAAAATCTCGGTAAAACCTTTCAAGCCCTGCGCAAGCAAGTGACCGAACGACGCAAAACCAACGAAGATTACACCCCGGTGATTATCTCTGACTTTTCGCTCGAACAAGGTCGCATGGTAGCGTGGTTTGGTGCACCTATCGTTCAACAAGGCTACCTGCACAGCTATGCGATGTTTCGCCTCCCCAATAATGGCATCACCAAACTCATCGCGGACAAAAGCAATCAGGTGGCAATCAAAACCTTATTGGTCGGCCAAGATCACCGCTCGCGCACCCTCTCTTACGATGAGAGCGAGGTCGAAAAAAGCCTTGAGGTGGTCAATTTGGCCCTAAGCGGGGAAAGTGCCGTTGGCACCTACACCAATGCCAATAACGAGTCGATGTTTGCCGCGTACACACCGATTGAAGTCAACGGCATTCATTGGGCTATGGTGGTTGAAGTGCCGATGAAGGTCGCCTTTGCTCGCGTCAATCAGTTAGAAACCCTGTTTATTCTCGCCATGTTAGGTGCCATCGTCTTAGTCGTTGTCGCCTCGCATTACCTGTCCAACTTCATCACTTCGCCGCTGCTGCAACTGACCTGGTCGGCGGAAAAAGTCTCGGCGGGCGACTTAGAAGCGGATATTAACAACACCAACCGTAAAGATGAGATTGGCCGACTTGCGGTCAGTTTCGAGCGCATGCAGCGCTCCATTCGAGAGAAAATTCAGTTAATTAAAGAGCAAAATGAAGAGCTCGAAAGCCATCTAAAACTGATCAAAAAGCAAAATGAAGAGTTACAGCTCGCCAATAAACTCAAAGATGAGTTTTTAGCCACCACCTCTCATGAACTCAGAACGCCGCTGCATGGTATGGTTGGCATCGCCGAAGCGCTGATCTCGGGCGCCAATGGCCCGATCACCTCAGATCATAAATACCAGCTAGAGATCATTATCAGCAGCGGCCAGCGTCTCGCGACCTTGGTCGACGATCTGCTCGATTACCACAAGATGCGCTATGGCAATCTCGATATTGAAACCAGCGCAGTGGATCTCTCTTCAGCCACTCGCTTAGTGCTTGAGCTCTCATCGCACCTGCTGGGCAACAAACCGATTCGAATCATCAATCAGGTCCCAGTTGAGCCAGTTTGGGTCAGTGCCGATCCGCAGCGCCTCGAACAGGTGCTCTATAACCTAATTGGCAATGCCATCAAATACACCAGCGAAGGGAAGATCGTTATCTCAGCCAGCGTGGTGGATGATCAAATACGCGTGCAGGTGGTAGATACCGGTCAAGGTATTCCCGCCGATCAACTGGAACACATTTTTGAGCCGCTCATTCAGGCAGGCAGTGACGCCCATCGATACCGCCAAGGGGCGGGGCTTGGGCTGTCTATCAGTCGTCAATTGATCGATTTAATGCACGGCAATCTGTACGTCAGCAGCCAGCCCATGGTGGGGACGACCTTCAGCTTTACGCTCCCAATGGCAAGTGAAGAACAAATTGCCCAAGCCAATCACACCGTACTGCCTCACTTTAAAGCGCCTGATAATACTGAGATTGAGCTGCCTGAAGTCTCGAGCTTGCCAGAAAATCCAGACGGGCCGTTACTACTGGTGGTCGATGATGAACCGGTCAACTTGCGGGTGCTTGATAGCTTCCTGCGCCTTGAAGGCTATCGTGTACGCTGCGCGAAAGATGGCCAAGAAGCGTTGGAAGCCTTGGATGCAGAGCCACCACAACTGTTGCTGCTCGACATCATGATGCCAGGCATGAACGGCTATCAGGTGTGTGAAAAAGTACGTCAACAGTACGATCACGCCGCGCTGCCGGTGATCATGTTGACGGCGCTTAACCAAAGCGACGATCGCGTCAAAGGCTTCAATGCGGGCGCGAATGACTACCTATCCAAACCTTTCAACAAGCAAGAGTTGGCGGCACGCATTCAAGCCCACTTGACCGCCAGTAAAGCGGAGCTGCGTCGACAAGAGAACCAGCAGCTGCAAATCGAGTTAAAACGACGGGCAGCGGTCGAAGCCAGCTTACTGGAAACGCAAGGACGACTGCTCGAGCAACTTGAATCGGCCCCTGAAGCCATCATTTGTGTGCGTGAAGATGGCAAAGTGCGCTTTGCCAATGAAGCGGCTTCACGCCTCTTCCGCCGCTCTGCGGAGCAGCTCAAACGCTCAAACGCAGACGAGCTTATTGCGCCAAAATACCTTAGTGTCAAACAAGATCACTACTGCGGCACTATCGATGTCTATGTAGAAGATGTTCGTCAGCATATCTCCGCCGACATCCTGCGTATGCCTGAGGGCTCCGACCTGCGCGCCATGTACATCTTCAATGTGGGTGGCAGTGTCAATGCCACTCGTATCCACAACCTAGAGACGGCCATTGAGGCACTCTCTACCTTTGCCTTTGAAGGCGACAAGGCCAAACTGCAAGAACTCAAAGAGCTCGGTGGCGAATTTACTCGCTTAGCCGAGCGCGTCAGCGGTGACAATAAATCCAAGCAAGATCTGATGCGCGAAGTCTTGGTCGATGCCATGACTCAAGCGTTAGACTATTGGGAGAGCGTGACCGGTCAGACGAAATTCGCCTTTGCTGAACAAAGTGGGTTGTGGCGCGTCTACTTAGACCGCAGCACACTGCAAACTCGTACGTTGGACAAGTACCTGCGAGTTGAAACACTGCCTAAGACGCCACGCTGGCGCACGGTATTAAGCTCGCTCGATTACATCTTGGAGCACTGCCAGGAACGCAGTCCACAGCGCGAACATATCGAAGAATTGCGCGATAAATTGCATCACTTATTGACCAACTAAGCTTGATTGAGCCCGCTGCCTAGCGGGCTTTTTTCTGCCCTGAAAAACACCCTTTCTCACGCCTCAAACAGTTACTACACGACGTAAAAAAACCATGATAGCTAGGTTATTTCTCTCGTGTGATGCGGCAAAATATCGACGATTAACACGTTCAAATACTGGCAAGAAGGAATTTTTACGGCAGTTTGCGAAGCCAATCACAACAGAACGGCAGATTATAATTAACGAGGTAAATTAACCCAAATTAGGGCAAGTGACCAAGATCTCAATCAAATCCAGCTCCGTCAACAAGCCTTTATTAGAATAGATAGAGCGATAGTACGCACTTACAAACAAACCAAGCCTGGCGCTTTTATGCGATAAACTTCAAAGCAATAAATTGATTAAAATTAAAACAATTGCCGTGTTTTTTAACGGTTTTAACGAGTCATTGATTCGTTTTAACGTTTTTAACGGGAAAGAGGATTGCACGTTTTCCGCTTCCGGTGTTTTCTTACTGTGCCTAAGGCCTACAGGCCACTCTGGCTGACTGGGTCCTCCGTCTTGGTCAGCACCAATCTGAGGTAGGCCTTAGTGAGTGTTTATCAATTGATGACATTCCAACCATTGTGAAATGAAAGCAAATAGTAAGGAACAGCTATGCTTGCCAACATTAAGAAAACAGCACTAGCAACCGCGATTATCGCAACTGCAACTACAGGTTTTGCATCAGTAGCAACAGCGGCAGAGCGCAGTGAGCTAACCGTCCACCCTAAAGAGTTCACGACCTTTGTTCGTAACTTCAACCCGTACCTAGGTGCGACCAACCTTCACACCACAACAGACTTCATGTACGAGCCACTCGTTGTCTTCAATGAGATGCACGGCAACACACCTGTGTTCCGTTTGGCAGAAGCGTACAAGATGTCTGACGACCTAATGAGCGTCACTTTTGACATTCGTAAAGGCGTGAAATGGTCTGATGGCGAAACATTTGACGCGAACGACGTCGTGTTCTCTTTCAACCTAGTGAAAAACAAACCTGAACTGGACCAAAGCGGTATCAACTCTTGGGTTACTGGCGTTGAGAAAATCAACGACTACCAAGTGAAATTCCGCCTAACGGAAGCGAACTCAAACGTTCCTTACGAAATTGCGAAAGTGCCTGTCGTCCCTGAGCACGTGTGGAAAGACGTCAAAGATCCTGCGACATTTACTAACGAAAACCCAGTAGGTTCAGGTCCATTTACTGAAATCGACACCTTCACCGCTCAGCTCTACATTCAGTGTGCAAACCCTAACTACTGGGATGCCGACAACCTAGAGGTTGACTGTCTACGCGTTCCACAAATCGCGAATAACGACCAATTCCTAGGTAAAGTCGTGAACGGTGAGATGGACTGGACATCATCCTTCATTCCAGACATCGATCGCACGTACGCAGCAGCAAGTCCGAATCACCAATACTGGTACCCGCCAGCGGGCACACAAGCGTTTGTCGTCAACTACAAAAACCCAGATCCTGCCAAAAACGAAGCGTTGACGAATGTTGATTTCCGTCGTGCGTTCTCAATGGCACTGGATCGTCAAACCATCATCGACATCGCGTTCTACGGCGGCGGTACAGTGAATGACTTTGCCTCTGGTCTAGGTTACGCGTTTGAAGCTTGGTCTGATGAGAGCACTCACAACAAGTACAAAGGCTACAACACGTACAATGTGGAAGGTGCGAAAGAACTTCTGAAGAAAGCGGGCTTTAAAGACGTCAACAAAGATGGCTTTGTCGACACGCCATCAGGCAAATCGTTTGAGCTATTGATTCAATCACCAAACGGCTGGACCGACTTTAACAACACGGTACAGCTTGCGGTTGAACAACTCGCAGAAGTGGGCATCAAAGCCCGTGCACGTACTCCAGACTTCTCTGTCTACAACCAAGCCATGCTTGAAGGGACATACGATGTGGCGTACACCAACTACTTCCACGGTGCAGACCCATACACTTACTGGAACAGTGCGTACAACTCAGCACTGCAATCGGGTGAAGGTATGCCGCGCTTCGCGATGCACTTCTACAAAAACGACAAGCTAGATGGACTACTCAATAGCTTCTACAAAACAGCGGACAAAAATGAGCAGCTAGAGATCGCTCACGGTATCCAGCAAATCATTGCCGCTGACCAAGTGACGATTCCTGTGATGTCTGGTGCTTACATGTACCAATACAACACCACTCGCTTCACTGGCTGGTGGAACGAAGAGAATCCAAAAGGCCGTCCAAACATTTGGGCTGGTATCCCAGAGCGTCTACTTCACGTACTGGACCTAAAACCAGTGAAATAAGTGAGTTTGCTTTGTCTTTGCGGCGTGCATCCGTACGCCGCTTAATCCCCAAAACTTTAAGTTGTTAAAGCTATGGCGCCCGTCGTCAGGGGATTTTTCGCTCAAAATTTTACGGTTTGCTTGAGCGACCTGAAACCAGAAACAGGAAAAATCTGGATAAGTAAGGTGTGAGTTATGGGTTACTTTTTAAGACGTTTGTCCTTTTATTTTGTCGCTTTGCTCGTTGCTGCGACGTTAAACTTTATTATTCCGCGCGCCATGCCAGGCGATCCCGTCACCATGATGTTTGCCAATGCATCGGTTCAAGTGACGCCTGAGCGTATCGCTGCTATGAAAGAGCTACTCGGCTTTGTCGAAGGCGGCTATCTCGCTCAGTACTACGCGTACATGAAAAACATTCTGAGCTGGGAGCTCGGTACTTCGATTCAGTTCTACCCACTATCGGTGAACAAGCTGTTGGGCAGTGCGTTCGGTTGGTCACTGTTTCTCGCGGGTACCGCGGTGGTGATTTCGTTCTCACTCGGTTCTATCTTGGGCATTTTCGCCGCCTGGAAACGAGGTAGCAAATACGATGCGTTTGTCACGCCAGGCATGCTGATCATCCAAGCGGTGCCCCAAGTGGTCATCGCCATGATCGCCATGTTTGTCTTCGCCATCGGCTTGAAATGGTTCCCGACAAGCTATGCCTATACCGCAGGCACCATTCCCGACTGGACCAGCTGGGCCTTTATTAAAGATGTCGCCTATCACGCGGTTCTCCCCCTATTTTGTGCCTCTATCGTTCAGATCGGTGGTTTCTTGGTCAACATGCGTAACAACATGATCAACCTACTCGCCGAAGATTACATCACCATGGCGAAAGGAAAAGGGCTGAGCGAGAACCGAGTGGTCTTCAACTACGCGGCACGTAATGCGCTCTTGCCAAGTGTTACCGCACTTTCGATGGCATTGGGTATGGCTATCGGTGGTCAGTTGATCATCGAAATCATCTTCAACTACCCCGGTCTTGGCTCTGTGCTATTTAACGCCATCAAAGCGCGTGACTACCAAGTGCTGCAAGGTCAGCTCCTGATCATGACGTTGTTTATGCTGTTCTTTAACCTTCTTGCCGACATGCTGTATGTCGTGCTCGATCCTCGCCTACGTAAGGGAGGGAAATAATCATGAAAGGTTTCTTTAAACTGATCGTTGGCAACCCGATTGCGCTCGTTGGCTGCATTATTTTGAGCCTGTTCCTATTTATCGCCCTCGCCGCGCCCATGCTGACCAAGCATGCGCCAGACAAACGTTCGGGCAACCCGCATGAGTACCCCTCTTTTGTGGTTAAAGCTGCGCAGAGCAACCCTGAAGGTTGGGTGGCTGAAAACCTCGCCACGGATCGCCGCACGCTGATCATGTCGAAAAAGGCGGATCATGTCATGGGCACCACACGTATGGGCCGCGATGTTTGGTCTCAGTTTGTCCACGGCGCTCGCGTTTCACTGGCGGTTGGCTTTGGCGCAGGGATCACCGTCTGCTTTCTTGCCACCATCATCGGTATCTCTGCAGGCTACTTTGGTGGGCGCATTGATGACTTCCTCACTGCCGCAATGAACATCATGCTGGTTATCCCACAATACCCATTGCTGTTTGTTCTTGCCGCCTTCATCGGTGAAGCAGGCCCGCTAACGATTGCGCTCATTATCGGCTTTACCGCCTGGGCGTGGGGCGCGAGGGTGATACGCTCGCAAACCTTAGCATTGCGTGAGAAAGAGTTCGTCAAAGCAGCGGAAGTGTTGGGTGAGTCCTCTTGGCGCATCATTTTCGTCGAGATTTTGCCAAACCTTATCCCCATTGTTGGCGCTAGCTTCATTGGCTCAGTGATGTACGCCATCATGATGGAAGCGACCATCTCCTTCCTGGGTCTTGGTGACCCGAACACGGTCAGCTGGGGCATCATGCTCTACAACGTCCAGACTTCCTCCTCGATGCTGATTGGCGCTTGGTGGGAACTGCTGGCTCCGTGTGCGGCGCTTGTACTGCTTGTGACTGGCCTTGCCCTGCTTAACTTTGCTGTTGATGAAATTGCTAACCCGCAACTTCGTTCCCACAAAGGTATGAAGCGCTGGAAGAAACTAGCCGAGCAAGACAAGAAAGAGCGTAAACCTGAGCTCGAACCTCAACCTGCAATCTGGAGCGGAGACAAATAATCATGACAGCACCTCTCATTTCTATCCGCAACTTATGCGTTGATTACATCACAGCCGCCGGTGACGTGCGCGCCTGTAATGATGTCAGCTTCGATATTGCTCCGGGCGAGGTCTTCGGTCTCGCCGGCGAATCGGGCTGTGGTAAATCCACTGTCGCTTTCTCGCTCATGCGCCTGCACAAGCCGCCCGCGTTTATTACCGGTGGCGAGGTGATCTTCAACGGTGAAAACATCCTCAAATACAGCGATGACAGAATGCAGTCGTTCCGCTGGAGCGAGATGTCGATGGTCTTCCAAAGCGCCATGAACGCACTCAACCCCGTGTTGACCATGGAAGAGCAGTTTTGCGATGTGATCATGCGCCACACCAATATGACGCGTGAACAAGCCAGACGCCGCGCCGAAGGCTTGTTGGAGATCGTCGATATTCACCCAAGTCGCCTGACCGACTACCCTCACCAGTTCTCTGGTGGCATGCGTCAGCGTCTGGTTATTGCGATCGCTCTCGCGTTGAATCCAAAAATGATCATCATGGATGAGCCTACCACAGCGCTTGATGTGGTAGTGCAACGCGAAATCTTGCAAAAGATCTACGCACTGAAAGAGGAATTCGGTTTCTCTATTTTGTTCATTACTCATGATTTGTCCCTGATGGTCGAGTTCTCTGACCGTATCGGCATCATGTATTCCGGTGAACTGATTGAAGTCGCACCTTCAAAACAAATTCTTGAAAGTCCATACCACCCTTACACCAAGGGGTTGGGTAGCTCTTTCCCTCCGTTAACCGGGCCGAAAACCAAATTGACGGGCATTCCTGGTAACCCACTCAACTTGTTGGAGATCCCGCAAGGTTGTCGCTTCCAAGCGCGCTGTGATCGTGTCCATGACACCTGCACCCGCAAAGCGACCTCACTGCGAGAAATCGAGCCAAGTCGTTTCTCAAACTGCCACCTATACGGTGAGCCCATTGCGCAAGCAAAGTTGTAACGAATTGAGAAACTGAAGAATTTCATTGGAGACCATTATGAGCACAGAATATGGCGACTTGTTGATTGAGGGAAAAAATCTAGTCAAAGATTTCCCGATCAACAGCAATGCACTGCAACAACCTATGATGCGCGCGATCAACGACGTGTCATTCAAAATGTACAAAAGCCGCGGTTTGTCGGTGGTGGGCGAATCCGGCTCGGGTAAATCCACGACCGCGAAAATGATCGCCAAAATGTATGCGCCAACCTCAGGCGACATCATTTACAAAGGCCGTGACATTCAAACCATCAAGTCAAAATCGGACTTAATGAGTTATCGCGAAGGGGTACAAATGGTCTGGCAAGACCCATTTGGCTCGCTCAACCCAACACACAATATTTTCCACCACATTGCCCGTCCCTTGCTGATCCATAAAAAAGTCACGCCGGGCAACAAAAAAGAACTGCAAGAGCGAGTGTACGATCTGCTGGAACAAGTGGGCCTTATTCCGCCGAAAGAGACCGCAGAAAAATACCCGCATCAACTCTCCGGTGGTCAGCGCCAACGGGTCAACTTGGCGCGTAATATTGCCGTTGGCGCTGAGGTTGTACTTGCCGATGAACCGACCTCGATGCTCGATGTGTCGATTCGTGCCGGGGTATTGAACCTGATGGAAGAGATGAAGTTCGACAAACAGATGTCACTGCTCTACATCACGCACGACATCGCCACGGCTCGCTACATCGCCGAAGATCTGGCGGTGATGTACGTGGGTCACATGGTCGAGTGGGGCGATACCGAAGAGATCATCCATAAACCTCAACACCCCTACACGCAGCTGCTGGTTTCTGCGGTGCCCGATCCGAGTAAATCGATTCACGAGAAGCTCAAAGGCAACAAAGGGGAAATTCCGCTTTGGACGCCAGTTTCAACCGGCTGTCCATTTGCAGGGCGCTGTGAGCACGCTACTGAGCGCTGCCGTGAGCAATTACCTGAGGTAACTCAACTGTCTGAAAACCACTTTGTGCGTTGTTATCTGTTTGAACACTAATCGCGCTTAAACAGCCATCGCACCAAAAATGCAGCCAAGGGCGCTCCTTGGCTGTGATGAACACCTTGAATACCCGCGCTTGCGCGGTATAAGACATACCACGTTCGGAGAACAGAATGCTGCTACTGACTAACCATCTTGGTTATGAAGCCCTTGGTCCAAAACAGGCGGTACTGATGACAAACCACGCACTAGAGACGCTCCCCACTGCTCGTCTCGTGTGCGCGAAGAGTCATCACACGCTCGCCACCTATCAAACCGAGCCCGGTGGCACCGTCGACCATTGGCACCAAGGGCATTTTTTTCGCATTCCGTTTTCCAATTTTGACCAAATCGGCCAGTTCTACTTGGCCATTGATAGGTTGAACAAAGATACGTTAGAAAACGATACCTCGAGAGAAAACGAGTTGAGCAATGACGACTCAGTCCGCTCCCACACTTTCGAGATTCGCCATCAACACTTGCTCAGCGCCACACTGTCCGATGTGCTGCACTACTTTAAGTCTCAGCGTTGTACGGGCGTGTTTGATCAGCAAGATCGCCACGTGCCCCTTTACGGCCATGATGCGTACGCGGATGTCCACGGCGGCTGGTATGACGCCTCCGGCGATGTCAGCAAATACCTCAGCCATCTATCTTATGCCAATTACTTCAATCCACAGCAGATCCCCATGGTCGTGTGGAACCTATTCAATGGCTTAGAGCAGCTGCAAACGCTCGATTCCGTCCCCGCGTTTACTCGCCTGAGAATGGCAGAAGAAGCATTGCACGGCGCCGATTTTTTAGTGCGAATGCAACATCCCGATGGCTACTTTTACATGACGGTGTTTGACCAGTGGTCAAAAGAGACCAGCAAACGCCATATATGCGCTTATGCGACACAATTGGGCCATAAGTCCTCGGACTTTCAAGCTGGATTTCGTCAAGGCGGCGGCATCGCGATTGCTGCGCTCGCTGCCGCCGCACAGCGCGAACAAGGCGGAGAATATCGACCCGACGACTACTTGGCGGCGGCGGAAAAAGGCTATTGGCACCTTATCTCACACAACCGCGAGTACTTAGACGATGGCGTTGAAAACATCATCGATGAGTACTGCGCACTACTGGCCTGTTGTGAGCTCTATCGCGCCACAAAACAGATACGCTATTTGCAACAAAGCCAAGAGTGGGCCAACAAACTGATGGCGCGTCAATGCAGCGATGACGATCAGCGCCATTTCTGGTCCGCGAATCACGATGGCTCACGCCCCTACTTTCATGCCAGTGACGCAGGATTACCAGTGATCAGCTTGTGTCGCTATCTGGATATTGAAACCGATGCGGCGCAGCGAGACAGCGTCCAGCGCGTGATTGAACAAGCGGTGCGGTTTGAACTCTCCATCACGCAAGCGGTGCACAACCCCTTTGGTTACCCTCGCCAATACACCAAGCCTCTGTCAGAGGAGAAAAGTGCGCGCTTTTTCGTTCCCCATGACAATGAAACCGGCTACTGGTGGCAGGGCGAAAACGCGCGGCTCGGCTCTCTAGCGAGCATGGCCCATATCGCTCAGCGCCACCTTGATAACCCGGCACTGTGTCAGCAATTGGATAGCTTTGCAGAAGACTGTTTGAGCTGGATTTTAGGCTTGAACCCATTTGATCTCTGCATGCTTGGTGGCGCAGGTCACAACAACCCAGACTACCTGCCTGAGCTGGGCTTTTTTAACGCCAAAGGGGGGATTTGTAACGGCATTACCAGCGGATTTGATGATGAACGAGACATCGCCTTCAATCCGTCCCCTCAATGTGATGACATGCTGCAAAACTGGCGTTGGGGCGAACAGTGGATTCCTCATGCGGCGTGGTATCTGCTCGCCATTTGTCACCAGGCGCGTCGCTTCTCTCAAACTCACCCGTTCTCAAAGGAGCAAGCGCAATGACCCATTTATATGTCGGCATTGATGGCGGCGGCACCTCGTGCCGAGCACGGATTCGAGATGCGCAGGGACGCTTACTTGGCGAGGGAAAAAGCGGCAGCGCTAACATTTTACTCGGCATCGAACCTGCTCTGACATCCATTGTCGATGCCGTCACGACAGCAGGCACGCAGGCCGAGTTGACGAGCGCTGATTTCACACGCATGCACCTTGGCCTTGCCCTCGCGGGCGCGGAGCAAAAGTCTGCATGGTTTGCGATGATGGAGCAGCCTCACCCATTCGCCTCCATCGTCCTCAATACGGATGCCTATGGCGCTTGTCTTGGCGCGCATGACGGCCAAGATGGTGCCATTCTGATTGCTGGTACAGGCTCATGCGGCCTATTGATCAACGGTGGTGAGCAGCAAGTGGTCGGTGGCCGTGAGTTTCCCATCTCCGATCAAGGCAGTGGCGCGATGATGGGGCTAAGGCTGATCCAAAAAGTGCTGCTCGCCTATGATGACATTGAGCCCAAAACACCGCTCTACCATTACGTGATGACACACTTTCACCATGACGTCGATGCGATTGTTGCCTGGTCAAAGCAAGCGCTGCCGCGCGATTATGGTCAGTTTTCGCCTCAGATATTTCAATTCGCCGATGAAGGATGCCCGTTGGCACAAGCACTCTTACAGCAAACCCGTGACGATATCGAAATGTGGCTGCAAGCGTTACGCCGCCGAGGCGCGACGCGCATTTGTTTGATGGGCGGTGTCGCGGAGCGCATGCAAGCGTGGCTATCGCCACCGATGAGAAGTCTGATTGTGCCTGCTAAGTTCGACGCCATCGAAGGGGCACTGATGTTTGCGGGTAAACCTGAGCACAACCTTTATAGACTGAGCGACATTCAACACGAAGGTGCACAATGAGTTATCGAGTGGATTTTGCGGTGCTCAATGAGAGCAAAGAAGGTTGCCGATTTGGCCTCACCTTGCACAACTTAACCGATCAAGACCTGCCCGCTTGGCAGTTACAGTTCATTCTTGATCGCTACATTCAGCCAAGCAGTGTCAGCCACGGGCAGATTGTGCAGATTGGGAGTTTTTGCACTTTAACGCCAGATGTCGACACGTTAACCGCTAACCAACACTTTTATTGCGAATTTAGCATCAGAACCGCGCCGCTACGTTTTTATACTGATGGACTAAAAGATGCGCTGCTGATCGACCTTGAGCAACATCAAACACACGCGGTGCATGTCTCGCCGATCGCGCTCGCCTCGCCCTACCGCGAGCGCGCCGAGATCCCAGCCCGCTCAGAGCTGCCGTCAGCGCCCTTGGCTCTGATTCCAAAGCCCAATGCTCTAGCACTCAAAGAGGACGAATATCGTCTCTCTGAACACAGCCAAATCACCTTGCAAACCGCATTGGCAGAACGCGGCGCTACTTGGCTGCAACAAGAGCTAGCCACACTGCATGATTTTGAGGTGCACACGATTGGGCAAAGTGACATCCTCTTTCGCTCGAACCCAACACTTGATGAGGGGGAATACCACTTAACCGTGACTCATCATGGTGTGCAGCTTGAATCCGGCTCGGACGTCGGTTTTATCCATGCCAGCGCCACCTTGCTGCAGCTCATCAGACCCGCGAAACAAGGCAATGGGCTCGCCGTACCGCTAGTCACCATCAGCGATAAACCCCGTTTTGGCTATCGCGGCATGATGCTAGATTGCGCGCGCCATTTTTACTCGGTGGCGCAGATCAAACGCCTCATCAACCAGCTGGCGCACTACAAATTCAACACCTTCCATTGGCACCTTACCGATGACGAAGGGTGGCGTATTGAAATCAAATCCTTGCCTCAATTAACTGAGATTGGGGCGTTTCGCGGTCCAGATTTGGCGTTACAAGCGCAATTTAGTCATCTAGGGCAGCGCTACGGTGGATACTACCGCCAAGAAGAGATCGCCGCCGTGATCGACTATGCCGCAGAGCGAGGCATCACAGTGATCCCTGAAATTGATATTCCAGGCCACTGCCGAGCGGCGCTCCAATCCCTACCGGAATGGCTGTATGACGCCAGTGATCGCTCAAACTACCGCAGTATCCAGCATTACAGCGACAACGTGTTGTCCCCCGCTCTGCCTGGTACCTATGCGTTTCTCGACGCGGTACTTGAGGAAGTGGCGGCGCTTTTCCCGTCCCCTTGGGTTCATATCGGCGCCGACGAAGTGCCGCAAGGAGTGTGGCTAGAGAGTCCAGCGTGCATCGCGTTAATGAAAGAGCACGGCTACAAGAGCAGCAAAGAGCTACAGGGTCATCTGCTGCGTTACGCCGAACGCAAGTTACGCAGCTTAGGTAAACGAATGGTCGGTTGGGAAGAAGCGCAACATGGTGACAAAGTGAGCAAAGATACCGTGATCTACTCTTGGCTCAGTGAGGACGCTGCATTGCACTGCGCCAAACAAGGCTTTGACGTCATCTTACAGCCTGGTCAAAGCACCTATCTCGATATGAGCCAAGATTACGCCCCTGAAGAGCCGGGCGTCGATTGGGCCAGCGTGATCCCGCTTGAAAAGGCGTATCGCTACGAGCCACTGGCAGACATCGCCGACAACGACCCAATTCGACGTCGCATTTTAGGCATTCAATGTGCGCTATGGAGCGAAATTGTCACCGAGCCTGAACGCATGGACTACATGATTTTCCCGCGCCTAACCGCGCTTGCCGAAGCGGGCTGGAGTGAAAAACACCAGCGCGATTGGTTGGACTACCTTGCGCGACTCAACGCCCACTTACCGCTGCTCGACAAACAAGGTGTGGCCTATAGAGCACCTTGGCGAACAGCTGCAAGCACTGGCGCCAAACCTCAAGCACCCAAACAACGAGGTGACGAGACAAAAAAATGAGCGTCGGATAGCGCTGGTGAGAGACCTGCAATCCTGACGATAAACTTAACCCATTGAATCACTACTTACAGTTTTCACTAGCTTAGATTTGGTTACTGATTGGTAACTTGTAAAAAGGAAAGACACATGAAATACGGCTATTTCGATAACGAACATCGTGAATACGTCATCACTCGACCAGACGTCCCTGCACCATGGACTAACTACTTAGGCACAGAAAAGTTCTGTACCGTCATTTCGCACAATGCGGGCGGCTACTCTTTCTACAACTCCCCTGAGTACAATCGCGTCACCAAATTCCGCCCCAATGCCAGCTTTGATCGCCCTGGGCATTACGTCTATCTGCGCGATGATGTCAGCGGTGATTACTGGTCTATCTCATGGCAGCCGGTTGCGAAGAGTTTAGACGAAGCGACCTATGAAGTGCGCCACGGCCTCTCTTACTCCAAATTCAAATGTGAGTACAGTGGCATTAGCGCGACCAAAACCTTATTTGTACCGAAAGGCGAAGACGTTGAAATTTGGGATGTGGTGATCAAAAACACCTCAGATACGCCACGCACGATCAGCGCGTTTTCGTTCGTCGAATTCTCATTTAGCCATATTCAATCGGACAATCAAAACCACCAGATGTCACTTTACTCTGCGGGCACCGAATACCGTGACGGCGTGATTGAGTATGATCTCTACTACAACACCAACGATTTTGAAGGCTTCTATTACCTCGCCTCCACCTTCGATCCAGACTCGTATGATGGTCAACGCGATCGTTTCCTTGGTCTCTATCGTGACGAAGCCAATCCGATTGCCGTCGAGCAAGGACGCTGCTCGAACAGCGCGCAAACTTGTTACAACCACTGTGGCTCACTACACAAACAGTTCACGCTTGCACCGGGTGAAGAAGTGCGTTTCGCCTACTTACTCGGTATCGGAAAAGGCAATGGCGAGCGTTTGCGCGCCAAATACCAAGATGTGAATGAAATCGATCGCGCCTTTGCCGGCATCAAAGCGCACTGGGACGAGCGCTGCAACAAGTTCCAAGTCCACTCGCCGAACGAAGGGCTGGATACCATGATCAACACTTGGACGCTGTACCAAGCCGAGACCTGTGTTGTCTGGTCACGTTTCGCTTCCTTTATTGAAGTAGGTGGACGCACCGGGCTGGGCTATCGTGACACGGCTCAGGATGCGATTTCCGTCCCACACGCCAACCCGAAAATGACGCGCAAGCGCATTGTCGATCTGCTTCGCGGTCAGGTCAAAGCGGGGTACGGTCTGCACTTGTTTGATCCTGACTGGTTCGATCCTGAAAAAGCGGATGTGAAACCCTCCAAATCACCAACCGTGGTTCCAACCCCTTCCGATGAAGATAAGATTCACGGCATTGAAGATACCTGCTCTGACGATCACCTTTGGTTGGTGCCGACCATCTGTAAATACGTGATGGAAACGGGCGAGCACGGATTTTTTGATGAGACCATTCCGTATGCCGATGGCGGCGAAGCCAGTGTCTATGAGCACATGAAAGCCGCGCTCGACTTCTCGGCTGAGTACGTCGGTCAAACCGGCATCTGTAAAGGCCTGCGCGCTGACTGGAATGACTGTCTCAACCTTGGTGGCGGTGAGTCATCGATGGTCTCTTTCCTCCATTTCTGGGCACTGCAAGAGTTCATCGACTTGGCCAAGTTCCTTGGTAAAGAGGAGGATGTGGAGAAATACAGCCAAATGGCGGCTAATGTCCGTGAAGCGTGTGAAACTCACCTCTGGGACGACGAAGGCGGTTGGTACATTCGCGGCTTGACCAAAAATGGCGACAAGATTGGTACTGCGCAGCAAAAAGAAGGCCGTGTCCATCTGGAGTCGAACACCCTCGCCGTCCTCTCTGGTGCGGTCTCGCAGCAGCGTGGCGAGCGAGCCATGGACGCAGTTGATGAACACCTATTCTCCGAATACGGCTTGCATCTCAACTCGCCCTCATTTGCGACCCCTAATGACGACATCGGCTTTGTTACTCGCGTCTACCAGGGCGTGAAAGAAAACGGCGCCATCTTCTCACACCCTAACCCTTGGGCTTGGGTCGCAGAGGCCAAACTGGGCCGCGGCGATCGTGCGATGAAGTTCTACGATGCGCTCAACCCATACAACCAAAACGACATCATCGAGAAACGTGTCGCTGAACCTTATTCCTACGTGCAATTTATTATGGGGCGCGATCATCAAGATCATGGCCGCGCCAACCACCCTTGGCTAACCGGCACCTCAGGCTGGGCTTACTTTGCGGTCACCAACTTTATTTTGGGTGTGCGCAGTGGATTTGATGGCCTAACCATCGACCCGTGTATTCCGACCGATTGGCCGGGCTTTGAGGTTACGCGTGAGTGGCTAGGTGCCACTTATCACATCAAAGTCGACAATCCGAATTCGGTGAGCAAAGGGGTTCAATCCATCACGGTGAACGGCCAAGCCGTCGAAGGTGTGGTTCCGGTTCAGCCTCAAGGCTCTGTCAACCAAGTGGTTGTGGTATTGGGATAACGAGTCAGCCCAGAGCGTCCTTGCGCCGCTCTGGGCTTGATAGAAAGGAAAACAACTATGAGTTCAGCAATTAAATTTGGCACCGGCGGTTGGCGTGCGTTTATTGGTGAAGCGTTCACAAAAGACAACGTGCGCCTTGTTGCCCAAGCGCTGGCCAATATCATCAATCACGAACAGGTCAGCGACCGCGGATTCGTGATTGGTTATGACCGCCGCTTTCTCTCCGATAAAGCGGGCCGCTGGTTTGCTGAAGTGCTCGCAGCGAACGGGATCTGCGTGAGTTTTATCGACAAATTCGTGCCCACCCCTATCGTGATGTTCAAGGCCAAGCAGATGAATTGCGCCTACTCGGCATGCATCACCGCCTCGCACAACCCAGCGGATTACAACGGTATCAAGGTGTTCATCGAAGGTGGCCGCGACGCCGATGAAGTGATCACACAAAAAATCGAAGCGCAAATTGAAACTCTCAGCCAAAACGATGTGTTGAGCATGGAATTTGAGCAGGCACTTGATAGCCAGCGTATTAAGCTCATTAATCCAATGAACGAGTTTGTCGATTCCATCATCGATTTCATCGACATTGAAGCTATTAAAAAAGCCAACTTACGCGTTCTCATCGACCCGATGTTTGGGGTCGCGAAGAACGCTTTGCAAACCGTTTTGATTAACGGCCGCTGCGATGTGGATGTGATTCACGATGGCAAGAACCCCGATTTTGGCGGACTGATGCCCTCACCTAGCGCTGCAACCTTATATCGCCTCAAACATCTGGTGGCAGCAGAGGGCTACGACATTGGTATTGGTACCGATGGGGATGCCGACCGTTTAGGCATCATTGATGAAAAAGGACATTTTATTCACCCCAACGAAGTACTGATGCTGCTCTATTACTACCTACTTGAGTACAAGGGCTGGAAAGGTGCGGTGGTGCGTAACATCGCGACCACTCACCTGCTCGATAAAATCGCCGCCGATCATGGTGAAGCGTGTTATGAAGTCCCGGTTGGCTTTAAACACATCAGCTCCAAGATGGAAGCGCACGATGCACTGATCGGCGGAGAGAGCTCAGGCGGCTTGACCATTCGCGGTCACATTAAGGGCAAAGATGGGGTATTTGCATCCAGCTTATTGGTGGAGATGATCTCCGTCACTGGGAAAAAACTCTCCGAACTGCTTGGTGAAATCTATTCACGCTACGGCTACGCCTATACCGCGGAAGGGGATTGTACGTTTAAAGCGGCGCAAAAACAGGCACTGTATGATCGCCTCTACGTCGAGAAGCAACTGCCTGAATTTGAGTATGACATCGACAAAGTCAGCTACGAAGATGGCGCGAAAGTGGTGTTTAAAAATGGTGGATGGGTCATCGCACGTTTCTCTGGGACTGAACCGCTACTACGAATTTTTGCTGAGATGGCAGACCAAGCCACGGCTGAAAAAGTGGTGCTGCAAATGAAAACCTTCCTCAAACTCTAGGCTTCATCGCGATCCATCTTGGGTCCACCCTATAGGTGAAGAAGATTTGCCCGGTACTATACCGGGCATTTTTTTGTCGGAATGTCCGCTCTAGACTAGAAGGCCAATACGCCTTGGGTATCCACTTTGACAGACACATGTTGGCCAATCATCAACGGCTCAGGGGAGCTGGCGAGCAAGAGATTGCCACCCGCATTGATGACATAACGGCAGTGATCGCCCATAAACTGCTGCTCTAACACCGAGATACTGCTCTCTTGAGTCGCACTGATCTGGACATGTTGTGGACGAAGTAACAATTCACATTCGCCGCCTTGAGAAATCTCATGTTGCGCAGTCGCTTCAATCACACCGAGTTCGGTTTCGAACTCAGACGATGAGATGCGCTTGGCTTTGATGTAACTGCCGCCGCCCAAGAAATCCGCCACAAATTTACTCGACGGTTGGTAGTAAAGCTCGCCTGCCGTCCCGTATTGCTCAATGACGCCGTGGTTCATCACCGCCATTTTGTCTGCAAAGGCAAAGGCCTCTTCGCGGCTATGGGTGACGAATATCGCCGTGACGCCCTGCTTTTTGAAAATCTTGCGAATTTCACCAATCAGCTCATGGCGCACTTGGGTATCGATGTTAGAGAACGGCTCATCAAGCAAGAGCAAGTCCGGCTTGTACGCCAAAGAGCGAGCAATGGCCACGCGTTGCTGTTGACCACCCGACAGCTGATGCGGGTAGCGATCGCCATAACCACTGAGATGCACCAATTCCAGCATCTCTTCCACGCGCTGATGTTTGTCTTGCGCTGAGAGAGCGGTCAAACCAAAGGCAATGTTTTGTTCTACCGTCAGATGGGGAAACAGCGCGTAATCTTGGAAAATCATACCAATGTTGCGCTGCTCAGGCGGCAACCAGTGCTCGCCATTATCAATCACGTTGCAATTGAGACTCATGGTGCCTGAACTGAGCGGAAGCAAACCAGCAATCGCTTTGAGCAACGTCGTTTTCCCACAACCACTGGCGCCAAGTAGACAGACAATTTCACCATGCTCGACCCGCAAAGATAACGACTCGAGTACCGTGGTCTGGTCGTCATATTTACAAGTGAGGTTTTCAATAGATAGCGCGCAACTCATCAGTGTGTGTGCTCCAGTGAACGGTTGATCAGAACTAAAGGAATAAGGCCAACGAGAACCAACAATACGGCAGGTAACGCCGCCAGCTCCAATTTCTCATCGGAGGCAAAGTTATAGACGTAAGTCGCTAAGGTTTCGAAGTTGAATGGGCGGAGTAAAAGGGCGGCGTTGAGCTCTTTCATCGACTCAATAAACACTAGCAGGCCCGCAATCAAAGCGCCGCGACGCACCAGTGGGAAATGAACTCGCCACACCATCTGATTGACGCTGCACCCCATGGTGCGCGATGCCATATCCAGTGAGGGCGACACTTTGCTCAAACTGCTTTCAATGCTGCCAATCGCCACCGCTGAAAAACGCACCACCATGGCGAAGATAACTGCAAACATAGAACCAGAGAAAATCAACCCTGGGCGTCCCCACTCCATCCATTTAGCGACATCATTAACCAAATGATCGAGACTGAGTACAGGCACCATGATACCAATTGCCAATACTGTGCCCGGCACCGCATAGCCCAGTGAAGAGAGGCGCATAAAACTGACGCTGGTCTTACTCGGTGTAATACGCTGACAGAAGTTGAGTACCAAAGCGATCGCCACACCAATCAACGCAGCGGAAATAGAGACATAGAGACTATTGAGCGCAAATTGGCGAAACTCTGCGGTCCAGCTTTGTGAGAAGTAGGTGTAGGCATACATCAGCAGTTGACCCAACGGGAAAAGAAAAGCGATACAAACCAAACCCCAACACCAAATCAGGGCTAGCCACTTCTTCCAACCCGTTAGCACATAACGAAAATCTTCACGGCTATTAAACTGCTGCTGAAAGAGCTTTTGTTTGCGTCGGCTGTAGCGTTCCGCGCTAAGCAGCAAGATCACAATCAACAACATGATGGCGGAAATTTTTGCTGCGGCCGTTAAGCTTGAGTAGCCTAACCAAGTGTCATACACCGCGGTGGTCAACGTATTGACCGCGAAATAGCTGACCGTACCAAAATCACCGATGGTCTCCATCGCAACCAGCGACAACCCTACCGCCATTGCCGGGCGTGCCAGTGGCAATGAAATTCGGCGAAAGCTCTCCCAAGGGGAGCACTTCAATAAGCGCGCCGATTGCAACAGCGACACATTCTGTTCCATAAACGCGGCGCGGCACAGCAGATACACGTAGGGGTAGAGTACCAACGACAGCACCACCACCGCACCGCTTAGGGTACGAATATCCGGAAACCAGTACTCACCCGGTCCCCAGCCAGTGACGCCACGTAGCCACACCTGCACCGGGCCAGCAAAATCAAACCAATCGGTAAAGATGTATCCAACAATATAGGCAGGCATAGCCAGCGGTAAGACCAATGCCCACTGTAATACTCGCTCACTGGGCAAGCGACACATCGCCATCAGCCACGCGCTCGGCACACCAAAAAGCAGAGAAAATGCCATGGTTCCAAGTGCTAGCAACACTGTGTTGTAAGTGTAAGTTGGGAGAACCGTCGACATCAGATGGCCAAAGAGGTCATCTGTCTCGCCGATGGCGGTGTAGAATATCGCTAAGATCGGTAAAACCAGCAACAAAGCAAGCGCTCCACTGCTGGTTTTCCATGAATAATATTTTTCTTTCATTGCCTATTTATCATCAGGCTGTATGAGGGATAGATGCAGTTGCAAATACATCTCATATCCTTTAACCGTATAGGTGTATTTATACCCTTATAAGCAAACAACCTCAAGCTCGGCAAAGAAAAGCGAGACTTGAGGTTGTCTTTAATTAATGGTCTGTGTGAGCAGAATTACAGATCAAATTTCACTTCATCAAGCAGTTTCACTGCTGCTTCGTGGTGATCGGCGATCTCATCTAGCGAGAGAGTATCGGCTTTAAAGTCACCCCAAGAAGCCACGAGCTCTGAACGTTTTACACCCGCTTTGACTGGGTATTCGTAGTTCACTTCTGCGTACATCTCTTGCGCGACGTCATCCGCAAGGAATTCCATCAGCTTCACTGCGTTCTCTTTGTTAGGCGCGTATTTCGCCATCGCCATACCTGAGATATTCACGTGTGTACCTGTGGTGCTTTGGTTCGGGAAGTTGATGTACACCGCGTCAGCCCACGCTTTCTGCTCTGGATCGTTAACCATTGCGCCTAGGTAGTAGCTGTTACCTAGCGACACGTCACACAAACCTTCTTTAATGGCTTTCACTTGTGCACGGTCATTACCTTGCGGTTTACGTGCTAGGTTCGCTTTCACCCCTTCCAACCAAGCTTTGGTCGCCGCTTCGCCTTCATGAGCAATCATAGAGGAGATCAGTGATACGTTGTATGGGTGCTTACCGCTACGTGTACAGATTTTGCCTTTGAACTCTGGCTTGGCTAAATCGGCGTAAGTGAAGTCTTCACCCAATTTGCCTACGCGGTCGCGCGAAGAGTAAACGCTGCGAGTACGTGTCGTCAGAGCAAACCATTCGTTATTTTCATCTTGGTATTGAGCAGGAATGTTGCTCTCAAGCACGTCACTGTTTACCGCTTGCACCAGACCTTTGTCGGTAAGCTCAGCTAAGCGGCTGATGTCAACAGTGAGCACGACGTCTGCTGGGCTGTACTCTCCTTCCTGAGCGAGCTTTTCTGCGATCCCTGTTTTCGCAAACTTGACGTTTACTTTGATACCGGTTTCTTTGGTAAATTCGTTGAACATCGGCTCAACAAGGAAAGGCTGGCGGTAAGAGTAGACATTTACTTCTTCTGCAGCGAGAGACGCGGTTGGGGCAACAGTTGCACAGGCTAATGCAGAAAGAGTCAGCAGTTTTTTCATCGAGTCAATCCTTTAGATTTATATAATAATGATAATGTTTATCAATGCGTTTATTATATTCAACAAACTTTAGAAAACAATCCATCAATAAGCAAAACAGGCGGGTTAACGGCTGATTTTAAACCCCTTTATTTGTAACAACTTGTATCACACCTAACCAAATATTGATTAATTTTGTATCAACTCAGTCTCAAAAGCCAGAGCGTATCTATGGTGCTTTTACTCAGCCCCTGAAGCATAGATCAAAAAAAGCCCACACTGAGTGTGGGCTTCATACTTTGTATTAAAAAGTGATTTATTTCACAGTCACGAACTCTGGGTAAGCACCAACACCACAGTCGTGCATGTCCATACCTTCCATCTCTTCGTCTTCAGAGACTCGGATACCCATTGTTGCTTTCAAGATACCCCAGACCACTAGGCTTGCACCGAATACCCAAGCGAAGATCACTGCAGCACCAAGAAGCTGTGCACCGAATGAAGCGTCACCGTTGCTTAGTGGCACAACCATCAGGCCGAAGAAGCCACACACACCGTGAACAGAGATAGCACCCACTGGATCGTCAATCTTAAGTTTATCTAGACCGATGATGCTAAACACAACCAATGCACCTGATACCGCACCGATAGCCACAGAGTAAAGTGGTGATGGTGACAGTGGGTCAGCAGTGATAGCTACCAAGCCCGCCAACGCACCGTTAAGAATCATAGTCAGGTCTGCTTTACCCCAAGTGGTTTTACAAACAAACAGCGCTGCAATGGCACCTGCTGCGGCTGCGGCATTGGTGTTTAGGAAGATTTGACCAACCGCTGTTGCGTTCTCGAAATCTGATACCATCAACTGTGAACCACCGTTGAAGCCGAACCAACCGAACCATAGGATGAAGGTACCCAACGTTGCCAATGGCATGTTTGAACCAGGAATTGGGTAGATTTCACCGTTTTTGCCGTATTTACCTTTACGTGCACCAAGAAGAAGTACGCCTGCCAATGCTGCTGCTGCGCCTGCCATGTGAACAATACCAGAGCCTGCAAAGTCGCTAAAGCCCGCTTCAGATAGGAAGCCACCGCCCCAAGTCCAGTAACCTTCGACTGGGTAGATGAAGGCTGTAAGTACGACAGCGAAAATCAAGAAAGCCCATAGCTTCATACGCTCAGCCACTGCGCCAGAGACAACCGACATCGCCGTCGCCACGAACACAACTTGGAAGAAGAAGTCAGACTCAAGGGAGTGGTCTGCACCTTCACCTTGCGTACCAATCAGCGCACCGATTGATGGTAGCCAACCGCCTTCGCCGTTGTCGACGTACATAATGTTGTAGCCAACCACCAAGTACATGGTACAAGCGATAGCGTATAGGCAGAAGTTTTTGGTTAGGATTTCAGTGGTGTTCTTTGAACGTACTAGACCCGCTTCCAGCATCGCAAAACCCGCTGCCATCCACATAACTAACGCACCTGAAATGAGGAAGAAAAAGGTGTCTAGTGCGTAACGTAACTCTGTTACTGTTGTTGATAATTCCATCGTGTTTATCTCCAGTCCTTTGAATTCTTAAAGTGCCTCAACATCCGTCTCACCAGTACGAATACGCACTGCTTGACTTAGGTCGTAGACAAAAATCTTACCGTCACCAATTTTTCCGGTGTGCGCCGCTTTCGTGATGGCTTCGATAACGCGGTCAACGTTTTCAGCCTGAGTGGCGATCTCTAGTTTTACTTTGGGTAGAAAATCGACTTGATATTCTGCACCACGGTAAAGTTCTGTATGGCCTTTTTGGCGACCAAAGCCTTTCACCTCTGATACAGTCATCCCCTCGATGCCCACATCGGCTAACGCCTCTCGAACATCATCTAATTTGAACGGTTTGATAATCGCATTAATAAGTTTCATCGCATCCTCTCTGAAGCAGTCATCCTTTTGCTTTTCTATAATCCAAGGTGCGTGCCAAGTTTTTAAACCATTGATAAATATGAAATTACATTAATTTTCCATCCTGTAGAACGAAAAACGCGCACCATAAAGGTGCGCGCACTTCCCAAAAACAGAGCATCAGTGAATTCATTCACCAATAGGGTGCATTACATTGTACGAAGAAAGGATTTCCACTGGTCGAGCAGTTGTTCGAAATCTTCCAAACCGCAGCTTGCACGGCTCTCGCTCTCATACAACTCGAACTCACTTTCCGCGCCAAGGTCAAAGTCATGCTTTAAGCTGTTCTCTTCCACTAACACTTCATCACCTTGAACTGTCAGAGAAATTTCTCGGCCTTCTAAAATGAACTCTTGCTGAGGCGCAGCTTTCGCACTGGCTAGCAACTGATCAATGCTCTCGAGTTTGACGGGGTCTTGACCAATTTCTTCCTGAAGCCAGCGACCAAAGACCTCATGCCCCATACTGGATCTTACGTAGACGTCACCCAGTAAGGTATTCTTAATAAATTCAAATTCCATAATTGAACCACCTACCCAGAAAAAGTCGTGAAGAAAAGGCGCGCACTATACCTAAAATCGGCCTCAGACACTCTAAAAATCGACACCGTGAGCCTAAAAAACAGAGATAAAAAAAGCGCCTGCCGAAGCAGACGCTGATCTGTCATATTCGCTAGAGCGTGATTACGCTGGTTCTTGGAAGATCACGGTATCCGCTTTCTTGGTGTACTGTTCCATCTTGTGGAAGTTCAAGTAGCGATAGGTATCCGCCGCGGTCGCATCGATCTTCGCCGCGTACTCAAGATACTCTTCTTTAGTAGGGATGCGGCCTATGATAGCGCCCACTGCCGCGAGCTCAGCGGAAGAGAGGAACACATTCGCGCCGGTACCTAAACGGTTCGGGAAGTTACGCGTTGAGGTCGACATGACCGTCGCTTTATCCGCTACGCGCGCTTGGTTACCCATACAGAGTGAACACCCTGGGGTTTCAATACGCACACCCGCACGGCCGTAGATGCCGTAATAGCCTTCTTCGGTCAATTGATCGCGGTCCATCTTGGTTGGCGGCGCTACCCAGAGACGTGTATTCAAGGTGCCACCATATTGCTCAAGCAATTTACCTGCTGCACGGAAGTGACCAATGTTGGTCATGCACGAGCCAATGAAGACTTCGTCAATCTCAGTGCCTTGCACTTGAGAAAGTAGGCGCGCATCATCCGGATCGTTTGGTGCACACAAGATAGGTTCGTTGATCTCGGCAAGATCAATCTCAATCACGTGCGCGTATTCCGCGTCCGCATCGGCTTCCATAAGTTCTGGGTTAGCCAACCACTCTTGCATCGCAGTAATGCGACGCTCGATGGTGCGGCGATCGCCGTAACCTTCAGAGATCATCCACTTCAACATGGTGATGTTTGAGTTGAGGTACTCTTCAATTGACGCTTGAGAGAGCTTGACAGTACAGCCTGCTGCACTGCGCTCTGCTGAGGCATCAGAGAGCTCAAACGCTTGCTCAACCGTTAAGTGCTCCACCCCTTCAATCTCAAGTACGCGACCTGAGAACTCATTGATCTTACCTGATTTTTCAACCGTCAATAGACCTTGTTGAATCGCATAGTAAGGGATCGCATGCACCAAATCACGCAAGGTGATACCCGGCTGCATCTCGCCTTTGAAGCGCACCAAGATAGACTCAGGCATATCCAATGGCATCACACCCGTCGCAGCGGCAAACGCCACCAAGCCAGAACCGGCTGGGAACGAGATACCAAGAGGGAAACGAGTATGCGAGTCACCACCTGTACCTACGGTATCAGGCAGCAACATGCGGTTTAGCCATGAGTGGATAACACCATCACCAGGGCGCAAAGAGACACCGCCACGGTTCATAATGAAGTCTGGCAAGGTATGGTGAGTATTCACATCCACCGGTTTTGGATACGCAGAGGTATGACAGAACGACTGCATGACAAGGTCTGCAGAGAAACCAAGACACGCCAAGTCTTTCAATTCATCACGCGTCATTGGGCCCGTCGTATCTTGCGAGCCGACCGTGGTCATCTTAGGTTCACAGTATTGACCCGCGCGAACACCTTCAACGCCACACGCTTTACCGACCATTTTCTGAGCCAGAGTAAAGCCCTTGGTTGACGATGATGGGTCAACGGGTTTTGCAAAGAGATCGGTCTCTTCAAGACCGAGCGATGCGCGCGCGCGGCTGGTTAAACCACGACCGATAATAAGAGGAATACGGCCACCCGCTCGCACTTCATCAAGCAGCACTTTGCTCAGCTCGAAACGAGAAATCTCTTCGCCATCTTTACGTACCACACCTTCGTACGGGAAGATGTCGATCACATCGCCCATATTCATCTGTTGTACGTTCAATTCAATCGGTAGCGCGCCTGAATCTTCCATGGTGTTGTAGAAGATAGGGGCAATTTTGCCACCCAAGCAGATACCGCCGGTGCGCTTATTAGGTACGTATGGGATATCTTCGCCCATAAACCACAGCACTGAGTTGGTCGCGGATTTACGCGAAGAACCGGTGCCCACAACATCACCCACGTAAGCGAGTGGGATGCCGTCTTTTTTCAACTCTTCGAGTTGCGTGATAGGGCCAACACTACCAGGTTGATCTGGGTTGATGCCTTCACGCTCCATTTTCAGCATCGCTTTCGCGTGAACAGGAATATCAGGGCGCGACCAAGCATCTGGAGCTGGGGATAAGTCATCGGTGTTCGTCTCACCGGTCACTTTAAACACTTTCACCGTGATCTTTTCTGCGACTTTCTTCTTGGCAGTAAACCACTCTGCATCCGCCCATGATTGCATCACTTGCTGAGCAAAGCTGTTGCCGGCTTTGGCTTTTTCTTCCACGTCGTAGAACGCATCAAACATCAGTAGTGTATGAGACAGGGCTTTGACCGCGATGGGGGCTAGAGTCTCATCATCAAGGAACTCAACCAGTGGCGCGATGTTGTAGCCACCTTGCATAGTACCAAGGAGCTGCGCGGCTTTTTCGCGGCTAACCAGCGGAGAAGAGACCTCGCCTTTCGCCACAGCCGTTAGGAAACCAGCTTTGACGTAAGCCGCTTCATCAACACCCGGTGGGATACGGTTTTCCAGAAGGTCAAGAATAAACGCTTCTTCACCTTGAGGGGGATTTTTCAGAAGTTCCACTAGGCCGGCAACTTGCTCGGCATCCAATGGTTTAGGTACAACTCCTTCAGCAGCACGCTCTTCGACGTGTTTACGGTAGGCTTCAAGCACGACTTTTTCCTCTCATTGCGGTTCCTCCCCTTTATTGCTATTTATTCAGAAAAGAAGGGAGTGAACATCCTTGGAAACTTGGCGCTCCATGCCATATTGTTATTCAATTGGGTGCGATACCGAACATCGAATAATCATGCCAAAGAGGCCAAACTGTGGGCGGTAGAATAGCAAATTTAACGTTAAATTAAAATCTCATCATTTTGACCAACATAGCAACTTGAGACTAAAGTTCTATGCTTTTTCATGCAGTATAAGCACATTTTCCCTATAAACCGTACAACAATTTATATCGACTCGATCCCACTATTTAAACGAACTGCCGATGATAAGATAAAACGAGTCGTAGTTTTGTTCAGTACGGCCATAACCAAACATCACCGGTCCGACTGGCGAGTCAATCCCCGCAAAAACCGAGGCTGCTTGATACATCGGCGCTTGGCTGATTTCTGTATCCGGATCTGACCACACACCGCCATATTCCAATGACGCGCCGACGTAGAAGGGCGAGCTGAAGAGGCCAAAATCGTTATCAAACCAACGGTAGCGATAAGTAGCATTACCATAGAGTTTATTTTGCCCAACCAGACTGTTTTTCGGGATGCCGGAGAGGTTTAGAAAGCCGCCTAACTGTTTAGGATCCACCAGCAACTGGGACTTTTTGCTCTCCACCAGCGCGCCATCAAAGTTACCCACTAAAGTATGACGGCCAAAGCTGTGCGCACCTATCCAACGTAAGGTGGTTTCGTACACGGTATCATCGATGTCCGACAAACTGTCTTGCGAGCTATCATCAGAAACTAGGAATCCTAGATCGAGGTAAACCCCCTTGTTTGGTAGGGCAAAGTTGTCCAAAGTATCGATGCGGTAGTTGGCAAACAGACCCAGGCGCTCATAGCGGCCAGTGCCAAACAAGGAGAAGGTCGACGCTTCCACTTCACCGTGGGTATAGCGCCCGCCCACCTTAAATTGGCTCCATAAGTTGCTCTGATAACCCATCGCCAGCTCCCCAATCCACTGAGCATAGTTCACCGGCAGGTAATTCTCGGTTGTCTCTAAAGTAGGATCGGTAATGAATTCGAACTCACCATCGGCATCAAACGGCAGGTTGCGCGTCTGTTCCTTGTAACTGACAATCGCGTTACCAAACAGTGTTTGAGAGGAGAGGATCGGTGAATAGAGATCAAACTCCAACAGCTTGTCTGTGCCCAGTTCGACATTGGTTCTTAGCTCGGCTCCTTGCTCCGTCAAGCCGGTGAAGTTGGTGGAGACACCAATCGAGTACTGGCTTTTGGTCTGAAAGTCATCTTCAAGGAAGAAACGAAAGTCGACAAAATTCGGCCCCCAGGATTTCTCTTTGATGTTCACGCGCAGCACGTTGTCATCATCTTGCTGATCAAACTGGTAGGTCACCAACTCAAACCGATCCAACACATAGAGATCGCGTATGCTCTGCTCCAACGTTTCCGTCGAATACTGCTCGCCGCTTTCAAGATTCAATCGCTGCGCTATCACCTCATCGGAGAATGGGCTGTTATTGCTCACCTTCAATCGGTCAATCACCACCTCATCGACATAAGTGAGTTTGGCTCGTGCTTGCTGTTTTTTCTCCACATAGTGTTGGTACTCAGCCGAAGAAACCGACAACGCCTGCAATTGCTCCTTTGCTGCATGGGCGACCTCATAACCTTTGACATACGCTTCAGGCATGATGGAGAAATCGGTGGTGCCGTAGCGACCCACCTCAGGTTTCAGAAGGACATCGCCCTCAGCAAGAAAGCTCGTCTGCTCTCGGGTACTGCGCTGGACAAGATAATTAGACAACTGCGAAGCGACGGTAAATAAGTTGGTGAATTCCTCTTCGGCGCGATAATCCGAGCTGATATCCACCGCGATAATGATGTCCGCGCCCAGTGCCCGCGCGAGTTCGACCGGCATATTGTTGGTCACCCCGCCATCGACCAACATTTTGCCATCCACTTCATACGGTGGCAGCGCACCAGGGACAGACATGCTCGCCATCATGGCATCGGTCAAATAGCCACTGCTTAAGATGACAGGTTCTAATTGAATGATGTCGGTCGCTACCGAACGATAGGGGATCGCCAGCTCATCAAAGCTGGTAAAAGGAGGAAGATTGCCTGTGGTTTCGCGCAAGATACGCAGCATACTCTGCCCTTGCACAACCCCTTTGGCGGCTTTGAGCTCGCCAATCCCTAGGCCAAAATCGGTCGTCAGTTGGTAGCGATCTTCGTACTCTTTATCTCGCACACGACGCTCACTGCGCGGCACTTTATCAACAAAGCCAGAGTTCCAATTGACGCTATAAAGAAAACTCTCGATTTCATCAGCGCTCATCCCTGTTGCATAAAGGCCGCCGACATAGGCGCCCATACTGGTGCCGGTAATGTAGTCGACCGGAATTTTCAGCTCTTCAAGCGCTTTCAACACCCCAATGTGCGCCGCACCTTTGGCGCCGCCACCTGCCAGCACCACAGCAATTTTAGGGCGCTCAACGACTGGCACATCGGTATCAAGCAGTGATGGTCCTGACTGTGCTGTCGCCATGAGTGGCCACCCGCCTAAAAAAGCGCATAGATAGCTAAAACCGCGCAAGGAGCGAAGCGTTTTTTTCACGTTTGAATTCCTTTCAAAACCAATGATTTCGGATTATATACACAAACCCATCTGACCTTACCAGTCAAAGAGTCGATTGATCCAGGATGCCGACGCTTTATCACACTGTTGTTTGAGCTGACCTGTGTTATCCCATACGGGCAACCTAAAGTCGTTACGACAATCCAGCGCCAAGCTGCCCGACTCTCGCCCAGCAAAACCTAGTGTCGTGATGCCTTGGGGCCATGGCAGGCTCAATGGCTGCGGAATACGCTGCGATAAGTAATCGGCATAGACACGTAATGCGCCGCTCGACCCCGTCAGTTTGGTCGGTGTATTGTCGTCTCGGCCAAGCCAAATCGTGGTCACCTCTCGCCCATCAACACCGACAAACCAACTGTCACGCGTATCATTACTGGTACCTGTTTTCCCTGCCAGCGCCGCTTGAGAAAACTGACTATTGAGATAGCGGCCAGTACCTTCAGTAACGCCGATTTTCATCGCATAAGTGGTCAGCCAGGCCGCTTGTTGATCGACGCGCTGTGACGCGCTAGGCAGGGACTCATACAGCACCTGCCCTTCAAGGTTTAACACCGAACGCAGCGCAGAGAGCTTCGCGTATCGGCCCGAGTTGGTTAAGGTTTGGTACATCTGCGCCACCTGAAACGGGGTAAGACTGAATGAGCCTAAGAACATCGAAGGTACCGGGCGAATCTCTTCACGTGGCACGCCAAGCTGCTCAAAGGTGTTGATGACCTTCTCTATGCCCACTTGCATACCCAGCTCCACCGTCGGCACATTGAGTGATTTGGCCAGCGCCAGATAGAGCGGCACATCACCGCGATATTCTCGGTCATAATTACGCGGCGACCAGACATTGCCTTGACTGCCCTTGAGCGTAATCGGCTTGTCGTGCAGCGTGGTGGCTAAGGTGTATTTTTCCGGCTGATTGAGCGCCGCCAAATAGACCGCAGGTTTTGCCAATGAGCCAATTTGCCGCTTCGCGTTCAAGGCTCGGTTAAAGCCATCAAAGCCGGTGCGTTTGCCACCGACAATCGCGCGAATTTCGCCGGTGTGTCGATCCACCGCCACCGCTGCGCCCTCTAATTCATCGCCCGCCACGGTTGCCAGTTGCGTTACCTTAGAGGCCACGGCGCGTTCCAATTGATGCTGTGAGACAGGGTCAAGTGAGGTAAACACGCGCAGGCCGCTATCGCCCTGGAATCGCTCTCCAAGCTTCTCTTTGAGCTCAATGCTCACTTGCTGAAAATAAGCGGGCTGACGACTAGCAATTTGTGGCGTTGCTTGTAAATCCAGTGGGCGGCTGGCAGCGGCATCAAACTCGCTCGCCGTCAACGTGCCTTGTTGCATCATTAAGCGCAGCACCAGATCTCGACGCTCTTTCGCCCGCTCTGGGTAGCGTTGCGGGTTGTAATACGACGGGCCTTTCACCATGCCGACCAACAACGCCAGTTGATCAATTCTTAGCTCTTGAATCGGTTGGCCGAAATAAAAACGCGACGCCAAACCAAAGCCATGAATCGCTTCGCCGCGACTTTGTCCTAAATAGACCTCATTGAGGTACGCTTCCAAAATGCGGTCTTTGCTGTAGCGGTAATCGAGAATCAGGGCGATGTAAGCCTCTCTCATTTTGCGCCATAAGGTGCGATCGCTCGATAAAAAGAGGTTTTTGGCTAACTGCTGCGTCAGAGTACTGCCGCCTTGCACGGTCCGCCCCGCTTTCACGTTGGCCACCAAAGCACGTGCGATCGCCAATGGTGACACGCCATCATGCTGATAAAACTGCCTGTCTTCTGTTGCGAGCAGCGCGTCAATCATCACTTCCGGAAAATCAACCCGCTTGATAAACAGCCGTTGCTCATCTTGATTTTTTTCAAGCATACCCAGCATTTTCGGCTCAATGCGCAAATAGCCTAAATCTCCCTGCTTTTCTAACGATTGGATCCGTTGCAGGCTTGACGAATCAAAATGCAGCATGACATGGCGGTCAGGCTCTGGGCCATCGGAGAACTCAAAAGGCCGACGAATCAGCTCAATCTTACTCGAAGAAGAGGAGTACTCACCCGGGTATTGAGGGTGACGCACTTTGCGATAATTGAGCACATCCAGCTCATTACGTACTTCTTGAATCGAAATGTTGTCACCCGGCACGAGATGCAAAATACGCGCATACACCACCGTAGGCAAAGAGAACAGCTGACCTTCAAATTTCTGTTTGACCAAGCTATCAAGATAGATGCCCACCACCAGTAGTAAGGCAAACCCAGCCAAGGCGAGCTTCCATGTTAGGCCCCATAGGGTTCGTAACACACTGGCTTTTAATGGTGTTTTATTAGGCGAAGAGGGCTTTTTCGAGGCGGTTCGCGCTGGCGTACGTTTTTTCGTGGCTGTCCCTTTCGAACGCGGCTTCTTATTGCTGGTCATGAGCTAAATTCGGATTGCTGAGCATTGGCGCTTACTATATCGCGCTTTGCTGTATGCCTAAACAGCAGTAAGTCAGTTCGGCGTAAAAAAGCCCAGCGTTCAAGCGCATTCTCCGTGGGGAGACAAAAAGTAAAAATGTGACTCGCTGCGCTATCGATCTCGCAAAATTGACGATGGCCAGATAAAGCTGGCTCATTTTTAAAGGTGAACATCGCGCCGCCCTGCAACTATACACTGCGTAAATCAATAACGATAAACCCAACCAACCAATAACATAATCAAAAGCCATTATGTATGGAGGATACTATGTCCCGACTCTACACCCCCTTCAACAAAGCCGTTTTAGCATCCGCACTGATGCTGGCTGCGCAAGGCGCTTACGCAAACACCGTGCTCAAGCTTGCCTACGCTGAAAACAGCCAACCCGTGAAAGACGCCTTACAGTACATTGGTGATGCTGTGGCTGAAAAAACCAACGGCGAAGTCACGATTCAATACTTCCCAGACAGCCAGCTCGGCGGCGAACGTGAACTGGTTGAAATGGCTCAAGTCGGTGCCATTGATATCACTAAAGTCTCATCTGGCCTTCTCGAAAGCTTCTCCCCTCTCTACGGCGTTTTTTCATTGCCTTACCTTTTTGACAGCAAAGAGGGCTTTTACCGCGTGATGGAAGACGAGGATGTCATGAGCACGGTCTACCGTTCAACAGAAGCGCAAGGCTTCTCCGGTGTCGGTTGGTATGACTCAGGAGCGCGCAGCTTCTACATGAGCAAAGCACCGGTGAAAACGCTCGACGACCTCAAAGGTAAAAAGATCCGCGTGATGCAGAGTGAAACGTCCATCGAGACAATGAAGCTCCTCGGCGCCGCACCTATCGCCATGAGCCAAGCTGAAGTGTACACCTCATTACAGCAAGGCATTCTTGATGGCGCAGAAAACAACGAGTTTGCCCTAACCATCGCCCGTCATGGCGAAGTGGCCAAATTCTACAGCTACGACATGCACACTCGAATCCCTGACGTGGTGGTCATGAGTAACATCACCAAACAAAAGCTGACCCCAGATCAACTTGCGGCCCTACAAGAAGCGATTGATGAATCCATCACACTTCAGCAAGAGTTATGGCAAGAAGAGATGGCGAAAACGACCGAATCTGCGCGCAAAGATTTTGGCGTCGAGTTCTTCGAAATAGACCAAGCCCCCTTTAAACAAGCAGTGCAGCCCATCTATGAAAACCTCAAGAAAAAACCAGAGCTTTACTCGCTCTATCAGAAAATCGAACAAGTAGAACAAAACTAAAACCGAGGAGATAGAAGCCAGTCTTCTATCTCCTGCCCTACGAGGTTGATATGAATACGCTAAGAAAGTGGCTCGATAAAGCCATCGAATGGTTTGGTTGCTCACTGATGACCGTGATGGTCTTTGTCGCTTGCTGGCAAGTGATCAGTCGCTACCTATTTAATACGCCCAGCACCTTCTCTGAAGAAATGCTGCGCTTCTCTTTGGTTTGGCTCTCGGTGATTGGGCTTGCCTATGTGGCCGGAAAACGAGAACACATTAGCCTAACGCTGTTTCTTGATCGCTACCCTGCCCGAATTGCGGGTTACTGGAACATCGTCATCCAAATGGTGTTCATTGCCTTTTCGGTCTACATCATGATCATCGGCGGTTGGAAAGTCTCTAGCAACGCCATGATGCAGATCTCGCCAGTGCTGCAACTGTCGATGGGTAAGGTCTACTATGCTCTACCGCTCTCTGGCGTGCTGATCATCATTTATAGCCTGCTCAACATCCTTGATATTCATAAAGAAATTCGCGCTCTTCCTTGCAAAGAGAACCCTATCAACGATCGCGCAACAAGGAAAACCGCATGACCGATCCCATCATCGCAGCGAGCCTATTGATCGGCGTTTTTGTCTTGCTGCTAGTTTTAGGTACGCCGATTGGTTTGTGCATCGTGATTGCCTCCTGCGCGACCGTGATGCTCGTTCTTCCGTTCGATATTGCGATGTTCACCACCGCACAGAAGATGTTTTCTAGCCTAGATAGCTTTGCGCTGCTGGCCGTTCCCTTCTTCATTCTTTCGGGCGTTATCATGAATAACGGCGGCATCGCGACCCGATTAGTCAACTTTGCCAAGCTGTTTACGGGGCGCATCCCCGGCTCTTTGTCCTACACCAACATCGCGGGCAATATGATGTTTGGTGCCGTGTCTGGATCGGCCATTGCGGCTTCCACCTCAATTGGTGGTGTGATGATTCCAATGAGCGCCAAAGAGGGCTACAACCGTAATTTTGCCTCTGCGGTCAATATCGCGTCAGCGCCGACAGGGATGCTCATCCCTCCTACCACGGCGTTTATTCTTTATGCGTTGGCCAGTGGCGGTACATCAATTGCAGCGCTGTTTGCGGGCGGTCTGATTGCGGGCAGTCTTTGGGGGCTGGGGTGTATTCTCATCACCTATGTGGTGGCGAAGAGAAACAACTACACAAACTTCTTTACCCTACAAAAAGGCGCGGCGTGGATCGTGACACGAGAAGCGATCCCAAGCTTGCTGCTGGTGGTCATCATTGTTGGCGGGATCGTTCAAGGGATCTTCACCGCCATCGAAGCCTCAGCGATCGCTGTTGTGTACACCGCGTTTTTAACCTTAGTGATGTACCGAACCTTAACCCTTAAAGATCTGCCGAAGATTTTGATCCAGACCTTCGTCATGACGGGCGTGATCATGTTCTTGCTCGCCACGTCTTCGGCGATGTCTTTTGCGATGTCGATGACCGGGATCCCTGGTGCGCTGAGTAAGTTGATCCTTGGCATCTCAGATAACCCGGCGATTATCATGCTGGTCATCACCCTGTTTATTTTGATTGTCGGCGCCTTTATGGATATCGGACCTGCGATCCTGATATTCACTCCTATCTTACTGCCAATTGTGCAAAAGATTGGCGTTGACCCCGTCCACTTTGGCATCTTGATGGTTTTCAACCTTGCCATCGGTACCATCACGCCTCCGGTAGGCAGTGGCCTGTATGTCGGGGCAAGCGTCGGCCAAGTTAAAGTCGAAGAGGTAATCAAGCCGCTGATCCCATTCTACATCGCCATTATTGCGATGCTGATGCTGATTACCTATGTCCCTGAACTCACTCTATTCTTACCAAGACTGCTTGGTGTTATGTAATCGAATTAAGGAATGAAAATGAAAGTGTTTCCTGTAAAACAAAGCCCACTCCTTCGCCGTATCGAACGTGAACACCCGAAAAAAGTGGTGGTCGATAAGATCCAATCTTTGATCAACAACTTAATCAACATTCAAGATGAAACCGGCGAGTTTTTGCTTCATCTTGATGACGGTCGCACCATAGATACCAAAGGCTGGGCCGGCTGGGAATGGACGCACGGTATTGGTCTGTATGGCATGTACAAGTATTACCAACAAACCAATGATCAAACCGTGCTCAACATTATTGATGAGTGGTTTGAAGACCGATTTTCCGAAGAGCAAGCCACGAAAAACGTCAATACGGTGTGCCCATTTTTGACCTTGGCCTATCGCTATGAAGAGACGCAAGATCAATCCTTGATCCCATATCTGGAAACTTGGGCAGAGTATGTGATGTACCAGATGCCCAAAACGCAAAGCGGTGGCATTCAGCACATTGTTTACAACAGTGAAAACAATGAACAGATGTGGGATGACACACTTATGATGAGCGTCATGCCGCTCACCAAGATTGGCCTACTGCTTGACAGACCAGAGTATGTGGAAGAAGCGAAATATCAGTTCCTGACCCACATTCAATACCTTATGGATCGCGAGACCGGCGCTTGGTTCCATGGCTGGACCTTTGATGGCAACCATAACTTTGCCAATGCACGTTGGGCACGCGGCAACAGCTGGGTCACGATTGTGATCCCTGATTTCCTTGAGTTGCTCGACTTGCCAGAGCATGACGCTTATCGTCGTCACTTGGTGCACATTCTTGAACGTCAGGTGGCGATGCTCGCTCGCACTCAACAAGAGAGTGGCTTGTGGTGCACCCTGCTCGATGACGATCACTCTTATGTGGAAGCATCAGCCACGGCGGGTTTTGCTTATGGCATATTAAAAGCCGTACGCAAGCGATACATTTCTGCCGACTACGCCCCAATGGCGAACAAAGCCGTCGATGTGCTCATCAAGGACTACATCAGCGAATCCGGTGAACTGATCAATGTCTCTTTTGGCACCGCCATGGGCGATGACCTCGATTACTACCGCAACATCCCATTGACCTCCATGCCTTATGGTCAGGCTATGGCGATCCTTTGTCTCTCTGAGTATTTACGTACCTATTTATAAACACCTAACGTGTCCTCGAAACGCGATGTTTGCCCTGCTCATGCAGGGCTTTTTTTCACCTATTGTGCGCCAAAAACAGAGGTGTGAACTTTTGTGATCTAACGCAAATCGATATTGAAAAACCTGACACCTTATCGCCAACCCCTGCATTTTTTTTAAGTCTCTCAAGAAGAGATTTACCGATAATTTCTCACATTAAGAACAACGGACATCCATAATGCAGCAACACGTAATTGCGATTGATATTGGCGCCTCTAGCGGCAGAGTCATGCTAGGAACGTTTGATGGTCAGCGCCTCTACCTTGATGAGCAACATCGATTTACCAACCAATTGGTTTCAATCCAAGGTCAAGACTGCTGGGATATTGATGCACTGTTTGAACAAGTGTGTATCGGTATCGACGTCGTGCTCGAAAGTGGGATTCACCCTGCGAGCATCGGTATTGACACTTGGGGTGTCGACTTTGTACTGCTGGATAAACAAGGTCAAAGGCACAGCCCTGCGGTCTCCTATCGAGACACGCGCACTCAAGGTGTCATGGAGCAACTGCTGGCCGACACACTCGACCGAAAAGCCCTTTACCAAACCACGGGCATCCAATTTTTGCCCTTTAATACGCTTTACCAATTGTGCGCACTGCCTAAAGAATCACTCAGCGATGTGGCGACCCTATTGCTGATTCCTGACTACCTCAACTATCGCCTGACTGGCGTCAAGCATTGCGAGTACACCAACGCGTCCACCACCCAACTGCTTGACTGTCGCACCAAACAGTGGAGCCAAGCTTTGCTTGATCGCATTGGTATTCCAAGTGATTGGTTTCTGGAGCCGAAAGCGCCTAACCAGATCATTGGTGAGTACAAAACTGTTCCAGTCGCGTCCATTGCCAGCCATGACACGGCGTCAGCGGTATTAGGCACGCCACTCCAATCCGACACGTGCGCCTATTTATGTTCAGGAACCTGGTCGCTCATGGGATACGAGTCCGATCATCCCACATTGAATGACGAAGCCCTAATCTCCAACGTGACCAATGAAGGCGGTGCGGGTGGCACCTATCGCACCTTGAAAAACATCATGGGACTGTGGCTGATTCAATCCATCCGAAAACTGCACAGCGAATATCACTTCGCTCAGTTAGTGGAGATGGCTCAGCAAAGCCCCGCGTTCGAGTTTTTGATTGACCCGGACGCCGCCTGCTTCCTCAACCCTGACAACATGGAGCACGCGATCGTCGATTTTTGCCAACGAACAGGGCAAGGAACCCCACAAACATTGGAACAGATTGCGCGCTGCATTTTCGACAGTCTGGCCCTGCGCTATGCACAAGTGTTTGCTCAACTTAACCATCTAGCGCCCAAACCTCTGACCGCCATTCACGTGGTGGGCGGCGGAGCCAACAATCATTTTCTCAACCAGTTGTGCGCCAATACCTGTCAAGTGCCCGTCTTGGCTAATCCGACTGAAGCTTCGGCACTGGGCAATATGATGGGTCAATTGATTGCCACTGGCGCGGTGGACTCGATTGAGCATGGGCGCGAGATCATCGCGCACTCTTTCGAACTCACCCAATTTTCACCGACACCGATTTCACAACTCGACGCGCTGCAAGCGCGCTTCGACGCCTTGACTCAATAAGGATACTTTGATGCCAACTCAACAACAGATTCACTCCGCCTACCAACTGGCGAAACAACAATTTGCCGATATGGGCATTGATACCGACAACGTCATAAAAGCAGTCAATCAGATTCCCATCTCCATCCATTGCTGGCAAGGGGACGACGTGCGTGGGTTTGAAAACCCAGAGCAAGCACTCAGTGGTGGCATCCAAGCAACAGGGAACTACCCGGGCCGAGCGCGTACCCCCGCAGAACTGCGTCAAGATCTCGATAAAGCATTCAGTTTGATTCCGGGGGCTAAGCGACTCAACTTGCACGCCATCTACTTAGAATCGGACCAACCCGTTCCGCGCGACCAGATCAAACCTGAGCATTTTAAGAATTGGGTCGAATGGGCCAAACGGAATGAGTTAGGACTAGACTTTAACCCTTCATGCTTCTCACACCCACTCAGTGAGGATGGCTTTACCCTCTCTCACCCCGACGCTGAGATTCGTCAGTTCTGGATTGACCACTGCAAGGCGAGCCGAAAGATCTCTGAGTACTTTGGTAAAGAGCTTGGTACTCCATCAGTAATGAACATTTGGGTCCCGGATGGCATGAAAGATGTGCCCATCGATCGCTTAGCCCCTAGACAGCGCTTAATGGCCTCATTGGATGAAATCATCGCCGAGCCGATTGATAGCGCTTTTCACAAAGACGCCGTCGAAAGCAAGCTTTTTGGCATTGGCGCTGAAGCCTACACAGTAGGCAGCAACGAGTTCTATATGGGCTATGCCGCCACACGCGACATTTTGCTGTGTCTCGACGCGGGGCACTTCCACCCGACAGAAGTAATCAGTGACAAGATTTCAGCTTGCTCACTTTATGTGAAAGAGTTCTTGCTTCATGTCACCCGCCCTATTCGCTGGGACAGCGACCACGTCGTGCTGCTGGATGATGAAACACAAGCCATCGCCAACGAAATTGTTCGCAACAAGCTCTTTGATCGCGTCAATGTGGGACTCGATTTCTTTGATGCGTCCATCAACCGCGTTGCCGCTTGGGTGATTGGCACACGCAATACGCGCAAAGCGCTGCTCAAAGCGATGCTCGAACCTGAAACGCAACTGCGCCTTGCGGAAAACAGCGGTGACTACACCACACGACTGGCTCTGTTAGAAGAGACCCGCAGCACACCATGGGCAGCGGTCTGGGATTATTACTGCTTGATGAATCAGGTTCCTGTCGGTTTGGATTGGCTACGCGATATCAAAGAGTACGAGGAAACCGTACTGCTGCGCCGTGATGCAGAGTGAGAGAGCCCATGACGCCCAATTCAATCAGAATCGCCACGGTCATGCAGCTTAAACCCGGCCAAGCCCGAGAGTACCAGCGTCGCCATGATGAACTGTGGCCTGAACTGGAACGTGCGCTAAAAGCACACGGTGCCGAGCACTATTCCATTTTTCTTCACCCGAAGACCGAGCAATTGTTTGCCTGCCTCAATGTACGAAGTGAAGAGAAATGGCAAGCCATCGCAGACACTGACATCTGCCAAAAGTGGTGGCGATACATGACCGACATCATGGACACCAACGAGGATAATTCGCCTCGCTCAGTGCCACTGCAATCGGTCTTCTATCTCGCGTAACCACGACTATAAACTAAGGAATTCAAATGCAAACGGTGACCATAAACCAAGCAGTCCAAGACGAAATCGCCAAAGTGAGCGAAGTCGCGCAGTATCTGTGGCAACGAGAGTGGGCAGAGCGCAACGGCGGTAATATCTCTGTCGACATTACCGATATTTTTGGCGACCTCCCACCCGACCTCAGTGCTTTTCCGCATAAAAAGCTTTCTATGATTGGTGGTGATGCCTTTCCAAGCGCTGCGGCGGGTCATCTCTTTTTCGTTAAAGGAACGGGAGAGCGGATTCGTGAGTTACGTGACCCAGAAGCAGCAGGCTGCATTTTGCGCATTGACGACAGCGCACAGGGATACCATCTGCTTTGGGGTGGGCGAAATAATCCAGATTTCGCCCCCACCAGCGAATTTATCTCTCATGTGGAGATCATTATCTCGCAACAGCAGGCTGGGCGAGATAGCCGATGCGTGGTTCACACGCATCCGATTGAGCTGATCGCACTCTCCCATCATCCAGATTTTGCGCAAAACGATGATGCGTACACCATGGCTTGTTGGCAAATGCTGCCAGAAGTGCGCGCTTTCGTACCTAGAGGGATTGGCATAGTGCCTTACTGCATGCCGGGTAGCCAAACTATGGCCCAAGGAACCCGCGATAAGCTGCTGATACACGACGTCGCTATTTGGGAAAAACATGGCGCTGTCGCCACCGGCAAAGACGCACTGACCGCGTTCGATTTTGTCGATGTCGCCAACAAAGGCGCCAAACTCTATTTGATGTGCTTAGCCAGCGGATTCATCCCACAAGGCGTCAGCCCTGAAGATATGCAAGCGCTGAAAGAGACCTTTAACCTCTAAGTCAGTACGGCGTCGCTGCCACAGATGCAAATAGCCGAGAAGTGCTCAACTTCTCGGCTTTTCTGTGTTTTTTCTCCGAAATTAGAGTAAAAACTGGAGAAGTGAAAAGGATCACACTCTGACTTCCATGGCGCACTAAAGATCACATTCTGTCTATCCCAGAGTTGCTGCTCCAACATGGAAGGAGTACAAAAAACCAACCAAAGAGGAGTAAAACAATGTTTCAATTAAACGGTGACGACTTTTTTCATACTTCAGACTCCGCCGTGTGTGCCGAAGTCCGTGCTCCTCAACCCAACTACCCAGAACATTCGCATGATTTTCACGAGTTGATCATTGTCACCAAAGGCACGGGACAACACATTCTCAATGACATCCCGACCAATCTCGCAAAGAATCATATTTGCTTTATTTCACCCAATGACCGTCACTTGTACGAACAGGTAGATGACCTCCATCTAACCAATATCTTGTTTAAAAAGAGTCGACTGGCCTACTCACCATTGCTGAAAAATCTACTACCGAGGGAAGAGTCCGAAGAGAAAAGTTGGCTGATTTCCACCGCCACGTTGAAACGCACCGAGCAACTGATGGTGCAACTCGAAAAAGAAGCGATGCAGAACTCGGTCGATTCTCGCATTATGGCTGAAGCGCTGTTTCAGCAGTTGATCGTTGAGCTGTCACGCGGACGGTTAACTTCCCAAAATAGCAACGCCGACGACAACACCATTTTGCAAGTGATCGACTGGTTACAGAATAACTACAGTGAAGAGATATGCGTCAACGACATTTCCGAGCGGTTTAACATCTCGTCACGCACTCTGAGCCGTAAGATCAAGCAAGTCACTAACCTCACGTTCAACAACTATGTCCACCGTGTTCGAGTCAATAAAGCCATTGATCTGCTCCATTACTCTGACCTGTCGATCACCGACATTGCCTTTCAAGTCGGCTACAAAGACAGCAACTATTTCAGCACTAAATTCAAGCGCTTTACCCATCAGACGCCATCCCAGTTCCGGTAACGCGCCCTGACCGTTAAGTAGCCCTGTCAGTTAAAGTGCCGTTTGGTCTTTGTCGTTGCCACATGATTGGCAGGATCATCCGGCCAAACGTGTTTGGGGTAGCGCCCCTTCATCTCTTTTTGTACTTCCACGTAGCTGCCTGCCCAGAACCCTGCGAGATCTCGGGTGATCTGCAACGGTCTGCGCGCCGGAGAGAGCAGCTCCAATACTAAGGTTTTGCGACCGTCGGCAATGCGTGGCGACGTCTGCTCGCCATACACTTCTTGAATCCGAATCGACAGCACGGGCTCTTGTCCATCTTGATAACGAATCCGCGCTCGTGTGCCCGTTGGTAGGGTGTAGTGCGTAGGCAGCCACTCGTCCAACTGCTGATTTAACGGCCAGCCCAAATAGGCCAGCAGCGCTTGCTCTATCGATATCGATGCCAATTGCTTGACCGACGTGACCTGATTCATATACGGCTCTAGCCAGTGCTCTAGAGCCGCCAATAAGCCATCGTCAGAGCAATCTGGCCAATCGTGCTCTGGCAACCACTGCGCAGCGCAGCGAATGCGCTCTAACGTGTCACGCGCGCGATCAGACCACTCTAATACAGACAAGCCTTTACGACGTACATAGCGCAGTAAAGCTTGTGTCATTTTTTCTTTATCTGGCGTTGCCATTGCGGTTCGAGACACCACGAGCGCGCCGAGCTTCTTCTGTTTCTCGGCGACTAAGCGGCCTTTTTTCTCATCCCAATCAACCCAGTCATGGTCAGTAAATAACGACGGACAATGCTGCTCAAGCACCAAGACATCACAGGCTTGCGCAAGGTGAATACGTGACGCGTCCGATTGACTGCGTAGTAAGTCAATCACCACTAGATACGGCGCATCGGCGAGCGGTTCGCTGTCATCGAGCTGTGCGCCATGACCATTGGCGAGCAAGAAGGTACCGGCGCCGCTGCTGCGTTGCTGCGCAATGCGGTCAGGATAGGCACAGGCTAGGGCGACCGGGACAAGGGCATCATCTAACGCCGCCAATGGCGCTGTGATGGCGAGCATCTTCGCTAGCGCCGCCGCGCGCGCACTGACCACTTTTTGCTTGCTGTGTTGGCCTTGGCGTAAACGCCAAACGCTGGTGCGAAAATCGAGCGTATGACGCTCTGGCTCTTCCAGTAACGCCGCTACCCATACGGCGCTTTGCTGCCAGCTCTGCTCGTCGCTATGGAGTAACATCGCCGCCAGTCTCGGCTCCAATCCAAGTGCACAGGCGCGCTGACCTTGCGCGGTTAATAATGCCTGCTCGTTGAGCAGACCGAGTGATCGTAGCAATTGACGCGCCTGCGCCAACGCGACTTTGGGTGGCGGGGTCAGCCAGGTCAGCTCATCGCTGTCTTGTGTTCCCCACTGCGCCAGCTCCATCGCAAGAGCGGAGAGATCGGCATGCTGCATCTCTGGCGCGGGCACATCTGGCTGCTGACTCAGTTGACTTTCACTATACAGGCGTACGCACAGTCCGGGCTCGATGCGCCCTGCGCGACCCGCGCGCTGCTCGGCGGAGGATTTGGCAATCCTGACTTGCTCCAATTTGGTAATGCCTGTGCGGCTATCACACTTGGCAATGCGCTCGACGCCGCTGTCGACGACTAGACGAATGCCTTCAATGGTCAGTGAGGTTTCAGCAATGTTGGTCGCCAGTACCACCTTGCGTTGCGGCGCCGGTGCGATCGCCGCTTGCTGATCGTTAAAACTGAGCTGACCATATAAAGGGCAGACGAGGATACTCTCGCCCAAATCTTCAAGACGCTGCGCCACGCGCCGGATAGCAGCAACACCAGGGAGAAACGCCAGCAACGAACCAGACTCGGTCGCCATCAAGTGGCGGATCTGCTTCGCCATCGCCTCTTCTAGCCCTTGATTCGGCTTAAGGGGCTGGTAGCGATACTCAATCGGGTAGCTTCGCCCGTGCGATTCCACATACGCCGCGTCAGGCATGATGGTTTGCAACGCTCGCTGGTCGAGCGTCGCCGACATCACCACCAGCTTTAAATCGTCGCGCAGCGCTTGCTGAATCTCAAGACAGAACGTCAACGCGGTGTCGGCGTGCAAGCTGCGTTCGTGAAACTCATCAAAGATGATCATATCAACGCCGCTCAGCTCAGGATCGGACTGAATCATACGCGTTAAGATGCCCTCGGTGACGATTTCAAGCTGTGTCGCTTGGCTGACTTTACTCTCACCGCGCATCCGATAGCCGACGGTTTGTCCAACCCGCTCCCCATGCTGCTTCGCCAAATAGTGCGCGATATTTCTCACCGCTAAGCGCCTAGGCTCAAGCATGATGATTTTTCCCTGCACAATACCTGCGTTGAGCAGTTGCAGTGGAAAGTAGGTCGATTTACCGGCACCCGGCGCCGCTTTGAGGATCAGTTGAGCGTGATGCGCGACGCCTGCGAGAAGCTCGGGCATCACGTCTTGAATCGGCAGTTGTGACAATGGAGAAACCTTATGCTCTAATTGAGAGCTCAATTGTACATAAAAACAGTACTGATCCTAACTCTCTCACTCTGTTAAGTCTTAGTTATGAAGTTTTCCCCCTCTTTGCAACGCGCCACACTCATCCAGCGCTATAAACGCTTTCTCGCCGACGTCACCCTGCCCGATGGCAGTGAGCGGACCATTCACTGCGCCAACACAGGAGCAATGACAGGTTGCGCCACGCCGGGTAATCCGGTGTGGTATTCGACCTCAGACAACCCAAAACGCAAGTACCCCAACAGTTGGGAGCTAACTCAAACCGCGCAGCAGCATCGCATCTGTATTAACACCGCGCGCGCCAACGCATTGGCTGTCGAAGCGATTGAAAATGGCACCATCAAAGAACTGCAAGGCTATGAGCGACTTCAAACTGAGCAAAAGTATGGCAGTGAAAATAGTCGGATTGATATCTTGCTCTCTGCACAATCCAAACCAAACTGCTATATAGAAGTGAAAAGTGTCACCCTGTTGGATGAAGCGCAGAATCAGCAAAAGGGACAAGGTTACTTTCCTGACGCCGTAACAACACGTGGTCAAAAACACCTAAGAGAACTGACCGAGATGGCACAAAGTGGAAGCAGAGCGGTACTTTTATTCACCGTTTTACATTCAGGTATTGAAAAAGTCTCTCCTGCCCACCATATAGACGCCGATTATTCACAATTACTCAAAACAGCAATAGAAAACGGGGTGGAAGTCTTGTGCTACAAGGCCACGCTCAACGAGGATGAGATTGCACTAGTAGAGCCGCTCAATTTTCGGTGCTAGGGGCAAAAAATGATGTCGCCTTCACATTGATTGTAAGTTTCATCTCTAGTATTTGCCTCGGTTGATTCTTTTTGCTATAGATACCCGCCTTAAAATTAACTGCAGAGCGCAGTTGACTAGGTGTTAGTAGGAGATGCTGCATGCCAGAATCAAAGAAAAAAGCGCTAGGCATCCTAGCCATTGCAGGGGTTGAGCCATACCAAGAAAAAGCAGGTGAAGAGTACATGTCACCTGAGCAAATGGCTCATTTTACAAAAATTTTGACAGCTTGGCGTAACCAGCTCAGGGAAGAAGTTGATCGCACTGTGCACCACATGCAGGACGAAGCCGCCAATTTCCCTGATCCCGTTGACCGCGCCTCACAAGAAGAAGAATTTAGCCTAGAACTTCGCAACCGTGACCGTGAGCGTCGCTTGATCAAGAAGATTGAGAAAACGCTAAACAAGATCGAAGAAGATGATTTTGGCTTCTGCGAATCTTGTGGCATCGAGATTGGCATCCGTCGTCTAGAAGCTCGTCCTACCGCTGACCTTTGTATTGACTGTAAAACACTTGCAGAGATCAAAGAGAAGCAGATGCAAGGTTAATCCTGCATCACCCGCTGTATCCTAGTCACTTAGGGTATACATTGAGGGAGCATTGGCTCCCTTTTTGGTTTTTATCTATGACGAATATGATTGGCCGTTTTGCTCCCTCCCCCTCAGGCCCGCTCCATTTTGGCTCATTGGTTGCCGCCCTCGGCAGTTACTTTCAAGCCAAAGCGCAGCAAGGGCAGTGGCTGGTACGCATAGAAGACCTTGACCCTCCACGAGAGGTGCCAGGGGCAGCCGATCTCATCCTAAGAACCATAGAAGCGTATGGCCTGCATTGGGATGGTCAGATCCTTTACCAAAGCCAGCGTTTAGACGCTTATCAAGCGCAAATTGACCAGTGGCGACGCAGCGGCGATGCCTATTTGTGTCAGTGCACGCGCAAACAAATCAAAGCGACGGGCGGCTTTTACTCGGGCATTTGCCGTGACAAAGCGCTGAGCGACACCACATCGTGCGCAGTCAGGCTCACCATGTCCCAGCCAACGTATCAGTTTGACGACCTCAAACATGGCACCATTGACATCCCACGTGCGCTCGCAGATGAAGATTTTATTATCAAACGTCGCGATGGCTATTTTGCCTATAACCTTGCGGTAGTATTGGATGATATCGAGCAAGGCGTGACTCAAGTGGTGCGCGGCGCCGATTTGATTGAGCCAACAGGCAGACAAATCAGCCTGTATAAATTACTCGGACAAACACCGGTGAGCTATTTGCACTTGCCGCTCGCCATCGGTGATAACGGGCAAAAGCTATCGAAGCAGAACCATGCGCCGGCGATTGACCTACAAGACCCGATACCCGCGCTGCTCGATGCGATGCGCTTTTTGGGTTTACCAATGACGCCAGAACTCTTCTCTGGGAGCGTGGAAGAGATCATCGCTTGGGGCGTGGAGAATTGGTCGATTGAGGCACTCCCTCAGCCGATCGAGATCACACCCATATTCTCAAACCGCTCCCCGTAGGCTATCATTAGCCGCAAATTCGCGCCGAATTGGGCTGAACATGACCGCAACGCCTAAGGAAAACCAAGGCTCAGCACGCAATCTGCATACGGATTGGAACATCAACCTGACTAGGCAAACACCGAATAACAGCTAGAAGCACATGAATAAAAACGACGATACACCCAACGAAACTCAAGTTTATCCGCAGCTTTCGTTAAATATTATTACTCGCCAAGAGCATAATATCTCACGCAAACAGATCAGCGATAATGCATTGAAGGTGCTATACCGTCTTCATGGTGCAGGCTATGACGCCTACCTCGTAGGAGGAGGTGTTCGCGATCTGCTGCTTAATCAATCCCCCAAAGACTTTGATATCGCGACCAATGCGACCCCGGAACAAATCCGCCAACAGTTTAAAAACTGTCGCTTAATCGGTCGACGTTTTCGTCTCGCGCATATCATGTTTGGTCGAGACATCATCGAGGTGGCGACGTTCCGCGGCCATCACCAAGAGCCAAGCAAAAACGTCTCTCAACAATCGAAAGAAGGGATGTTGCTGCGCGATAACGTCTACGGCACTGTCGATGAAGACGCTGAGCGCCGCGATTTCACCGTGAACGCGATGTACTACAACATCAGCGACTACTCGATTCACGACTACGCGGGCGGCATGGAAGACCTCGAAGATAAGCTGATTCGCTTGATTGGCGATCCCGACACACGCTATCGCGAAGATCCTGTGCGCATGTTGCGCGCGATTCGCTTTGCGGTGAAGCTGGACTTTGATATCGAAGAAGAGACCGCAGCCCCAATTGAAGAGCTGGCACACCTTCTTCAAGACATCCCTGCTGCGCGCTTGTATGAAGAGTCACTCAAAATGCTGCAATCGGGCTATGGCTTAGAGACGTATCACTTGATGCGTGAGTACAACCTGTTCCAGCAACTCTTCCCGACCATTGCGCAGTACTTTACCGAAGATTACTCGTCTCCAACCGAGCAGATGCTGGATCTGGTACTCGACTCTACCGATCAGCGCATTGAGGAAGGCAAGCGCATCAACCCTGCCTTTATGTTCGCGGCGATGCTGTGGTATCCGTTGCAAGAAAAAGCCGCTCAGTTGATGGAAAAGCAAAAGCTCTCTGAGTATGACGCGATTATGGAAGCGAGCAACCTAGTGCTCGATGAGCAAGTGCGCACCATCGCGATTCCTCGTCGTCACACTGCAACCATTCGTGAGATCTGGCAATTGCAACTGCGTATGCCGCGCCGCAATGGCAAGCGTGCGTTCCGCCTGCTTGAGCTTAACAAGTTCCGCGCTGGCTTTGATTTCCTAGAGATGCGCGGTGAAGTCGAGCAAGGGGAGACCCTAGCGCTGGCCAAATGGTGGGAGACCTTCCAAAACGCCGGGCGCAATATGCGTCAAGCTATGGTCGCTGACCTCGATGCCAATGAGACCGGCGAGCCAAAAACACGTCGCCGCAGAACCAACCGTAAAAAGCGCAGCAAGGCGTCATCATGATCACCGCATACATTGCTGTCGGCAGCAATTTGTCTGATCCTGTGACCCAAGCGAATGAGGCAATTGAAGCGCTCAAATCGCTGCCAAAATCGCGCTTTATCGCCACCTCCGCGCTCTACAGCAGTAGCCCTATGGGGCCACAAGATCAGCCGGATTACATCAATGCCGTGGTGGCGATTGAAACAGGATTAACGCCCATTGAACTGCTCGATTGCACCCAAGCGATTGAACAATCTCAAGGGCGTGTCCGTAAAGATGAACGCTGGGGCCCAAGAACCTTAGATCTCGATATCATTCTTTACGGCAATGAGGTGATGGATTCCGAGCGATTAACGCTTCCTCACTATGGAATGAAAGAGAGAGAATTCGTTCTCTACCCGCTCGCCGAAATCGCACCAAATTTAACGCTCCCAGATGGGGCCAGGCTCTCTGAACTGCTCAAGCAAGTAGACAGAAACGGCCTGCGTCAATGGCAGTCGTCTCAATGATTGCGCCTGCCACCCTCATGGTAAGGAAAGAAAAATGAAAAAAATCTCGATTAATGACTTGATGAAATGGAAGCAAGAAGGCCGTAAGTTCGCCACCTCGACGGCGTACGATGCCAGCTTTGCGCAGTTATTTGAAAGTCAGGAAATGCCTGTTCTTTTGGTGGGTGATTCCCTTGGTATGGTATTGCAAGGCACGACCAGCACACTGCCGGTCACAGTTGATGAAGTGGCTTACCATACTCGCTGCGTACGTGCGGGCAGCCCAAACTGCCTACTGATGGCGGACATGCCTTTCATGAGCTATGCCACACCGGAACAAGCGTGTGAAAACGCCGCAACGCTGATGCGTGCCGGGGCAAACATGGTCAAAATCGAAGGTGGCGACTGGTTAGTTGAAACCGTAAAAATGCTGACTGAGCGCGCCGTACCTGTGTGTGCGCACCTTGGCTTGACGCCGCAATCTGTCAATATTTTTGGCGGATTCAAAGTGCAAGGTCGTGAGCAAGACAAAGCCGATCGCATGGTGCGTGATGCGCTTGCGCTTCAAGAAGCGGGCGCACAAATCATCTTGCTAGAGTGTGTTCCTGCCGAGCTGGCAAGACGCATTACCGAAGTGTGTGATGTGCCAGTGATTGGTATTGGTGCGGGCAATGTGACCGATGGTCAGATCCTCGTTATGCACGATATGTTCGGTATTTCAGCCAATTACATGCCTAAGTTCTCGAAAAACTTCCTTGCCGAAACGGGCGACATGCGTAAAGCTGTAGCGAAATACAAAGAGGATGTAGAGAGTGGAGCGTTCCCAGATGACGCTCACACGATTGCTTAAGGATCAAACCCATGCAAACTTTTGCTGATATTGCCGCTCTCAGAGAGCAAATCAAACAGTATAAGCGTGATGGCCGTCGGGTTGCTTTTGTTCCCACTATGGGCAATTTACACGAAGGTCACCTGACGCTGGTGCGCAAAGCGCGTGAAAACGCCGATGTGGTGGTAGTGAGTATTTTCGTCAACCCCATGCAGTTTGATAGAGCGGATGATCTCAATAACTATCCGCGCACACTCGACGACGATTTAGCCAAACTCAGCGGTGAAGCCGTCGAGGTAGTCTTTACGCCGACACCCGAGACCATCTACCCTGAAGGGCTCGATAAACAGACATCGGTCGATGTCCCAGGTTTATCCACCATTCTTGAAGGTGCTTCACGTCCTGGACACTTTAAAGGGGTGGCGACCGTGGTGACTAAGCTGTTCAACATCGTTCAGCCTGACGTTGCCTGCTTTGGTGAAAAAGATTTCCAACAGTTAGCGGTCATTCGTAAGATGACGCTCGATCTAGCGATGGATATTGAGATCATTGGTGTACCGACCGTGCGTGAGATGGATGGATTAGCCATGAGTTCACGTAACGGCTTGCTGACGCTTGAAGAGCGTCAACTCGCCCCGGTATTAGCACGCACGATGCGCTGGATCAGCAGTGCCATGCGTGGTGGGCGCGATGACTACGCATCGATCATTGAAGATGCGAGCGATCAGCTCCGCGCCGCAGGCCTGCAACCGGATGAGATCTTCATTCGAGATGCACGCACCCTGCAAGCAATCACCACAGAGACCACCCAAGCGGTGATCTTGATGTCGGCCTTTTTGGGCAAGGCTCGCCTTATCGACAACCAAGTGGTCGAGTTAAACTCCTCATCGGAAGCCAGTGGCAACGAAGATGAAGCGACCAGCGAGAGCGCCGAGTCGAGCAAAGCATAATTGCCGGTACGTAAATCGCAGAACGTAAAAAGGTTGGCATTTCGCCAACCTTTTTTATTCCGCTCTTTTTTGTTCCACTAAAAGAGTCATCTCGGTTTAAGAACGCAATCCGATGCCTTTAGTGACGAGGTAGTGTGCCACGCCATACAAGGCCAGCACAAACACACTCAAGACCCCAAAAGAGGTGACAATACCCACATCAGACACACCCAAGAATCCGTAACGGAAAGCGTTTACCATGTAGACGATGGGGTTTATCTTCGATACCCCTTGCCAAAACTCAGGCAACAAGCTGATCGAATAGAACACGCCACCCAAGTAGGTTAACGGCGTCAAAACAAACGTCGGGATGATAGAGATGTCATCAAAGGTTTTCGCGTAGACGGCATTGATCAATCCCCCTAAAGCGAACACCACCGAGGTCATGAATACTGTCGCGATGATGATCCCCCAGTGCTCCACTTGCAGATCAACAAACAGCAGTGACACAAAGGTGACGATAGTGCCAACCAATAGCCCACGCACCACGCCGCCCATCACAAAGCCTAGAATGATCACATAGTTAGGCACTGGCGCGACCAACAGCTCTTCAATATTGCGCTGAAATTTGGCACTGAAAAACGACGAGGCGACATTCGAGTAAGAGTTAGTGATGACCGACATCATAATCAAACCCGGTACAATGTACTCCATGTAGCTAAAGCCGTTCATTTCCCCAATACGCGACCCAATCAAGCTACCAAAGATAATGAAATAGAGCGTCATGGTGATCGCTGGCGGCACTAAGGTTTGCACCCAGATACGGGTAAAGCGGTTGATCTCTTTGGTTAACAGACTGCAAAACGCCGTCCAATACAACTGAAGCATTACTTCGCCCCCTCTCTAACGATGGTCACGAACAGCTCTTCCAAACGGTTCGCTTTGTTGCGCATTGACTGAACCGTAACACCTTGCTCACTCAATTGGCTGAAGATGTCGTTCAAACCTTGCGACTTGTCGATCTCAATCTCCAAAGAGCCCGCCGTGAGCTGCTGACGAATCACGCCCTCTAATGGCGCGACCTCGACACCCTCTTGCAGATCCAGGATAAAGGTTTCCACCGTCAGCTTACTCAGCAAGGATTTCATGGTGGTGTTTTCAATCAACTCACCTTTACTGATGATGCCAATATTGCGACACAACATTTCCGCTTCTTCGAGGTAGTGCGTGGTCAGAATAATGGTGATACCCTGCTCTTGGTTGATCTCTTTTAAAAACTGCCACATCGAACGACGCAGCTCGATATCAACGCCGGCGGTCGGCTCGTCGAGAATCAAAAGCTGTGGCTCGTGCATCAGCGCACGGGCGATCATCAAACGGCGCTTCATGCCACCCGACAGATTGCGCGCTCGCTCGGCGCGTTTTTCCCACAAATCGAGCTTAGTGAGATACGTTTTCGCCCGCTCTTTGGCTAATGACTTTGGCACACCGTAATACCCGGCCTGCTGCAATACGATCTGCTCAACGGTTTCAAACTGGTTAAAGTTAAACTCTTGCGGGACCAAGCCTAAGTTTTGTTTGGCGAGCTCAAGATCGGTATCAATGTCATATCCGAACACTTTCACTGTGCCCGAAGTCTTGTTAACCAATGACGAGATGACGCCAATAGTGGTGGATTTACCCGCACCATTGGGCCCAAGCAAGGCGTAAAAATCCCCTTTTTTTACCTGTAAGCTGATTCCTTTGAGCGCTTCAAAGCCACCGGCGTACGTTTTACGTAGCTGGTCTATTTCTAGTGCATACATAATGGTTGTCTGTACCTGTTGGTCTTGCTTATCGCCTCAGAATTGGGGCGATGAATGGTAATCAGTGTATCGACGAACGCGGTTGATTACAATTAAACCTTTCGACTTTTTTGGAAATATAGAAATCAGAAGTTATAGCGAAAACATATAGGGTGAAAAATAGAGCGTGAAAAGGGAACGTGATAGGAAGACTGGATTCGCACCAGATACGCTCCCCACTGTGTAAGGCGAATGGGGAGCGTACACCGAATTTCAATTAGATTGAGTCACCGATTTCCGGTGTCTCATCGACATGTTTCAACGCGGCTTTCAGTGCTTCGTAACGGAACTTAAAGGTGTTGTCACTTGGCACGAGATCAATCACGTGGAACTTCTCAAGTTGCTGACGGGTATTTTCGTTCGGGCAGAGCAAGTAAACCTGACATTTGGCGTCCAATGCGTCTTTGATGGCGTTTTCCAACGCTAGCCCGACGGTGACATCAATCATAGGCACATCGGTCAAATCCAAGATCATCGCTTGATAGTCAGAGATACTGCTGTGTTGACGCGAAATCGCTTTAGAGACACTGAAAATCATCGGGCCGGAGAGATAGAAGAACAGCACTTTACCGTTGGCTTTATCGAGTAAGGCGCGCTCGCTGTCAGTCAGTGGTACATCGTCTTGGTCCGCATCACTGATTGCTTTAACCTGCCTCGCTTGCTCGCGGCTAAGGCGCTCAATAATGATAATGTTGGAGATAAACACCCCTAGCCCCACAGCGACAATCAAATCCACAAACACCGTCAACAGCATCACACCATACATGACGGCCATGCCCGGAAAGCTAACCTTGTGCGCACGCTGGATAAAACTCCAGTCAAGAATGTTAAATCCGACATACACCGCAATACCAGCCAACACCGCCATCGGAATAGGTTCGGTTAAGCCACTGGCCACCAGCACCACTAAGGCCAAAATCAGTGCTCGAATCACGCCTGAGAGCGGAGAACGCGCCCCCACTTGAATGTTGGTCACCGTGCCCATGGTTGCGCCCGCCCCCGGCAGAGCACCAAACAGACCTGAGACCATGTTGGCAAGGCCCTGACCACGGAGCTCTTTGTCGGAGTCGTGCTCTTTACGCGTGAGCGAGTCACCGATAACCGCAGTCAGCAGGGTATCAATACAGCCCAGCGTGCCCAGTACCAAGGCATCGATCACCATTTCCACCAGCATCGAGGGATCGATATGCGGCATCACCAGAGAAGGCAGACCCGCAGGAATCTCACCAATCCGACGAATCGCGTCAGGCTCAAACAGCACGACGGAGAGCAAGGTCACCGCCACAAGCGCAACCAACTGCGCAGGGACATATTTGCGATACTGTTTAGGGAAAAAGAACAAAATGGCCAAGGTCAACGCGCCAAGAAGCAGCTCACTGAATTTCATGTTGGCCAAGGTGTCAGGCAAAGCGGAAAGCGTGCCAACCACACCACCAGCAGGGGCGGCATACCCCAATAACGGCGAGAGCTGAAGGATAATCAAGATCACGCCAATACCCGACATAAACCCGGAGATCACGCTATATGGCATCAAAGTGACGTATTTCCCGAGCTTTAATGTTCCAATCAAGATCTGGAATGCGCCCGCCATCATCACCACAGTGAAGGTCATCGCCATACCCGTTTCAGGGTATTTGGCCATCATGCTGGTGAGAACGGCGGTCATGATCACTGTCATTGGACCCGTCGGCTCTGAGATCAAAGTATTCGAACCACCGAACAGGGCAGCGAACAGACCGACCATGATCGCCCCCCATAAACCCGCCTCAGCCCCAGCGCCTGACGCCACACCAAACGCCAGTGCGAGTGGCAGAGAAATGATCGCTGTGGTCACACCGCCAAACAGATCGCCTTTAATATTGATATCTTCAAATCGATTTCCAAGCACAACCTTGCTCCATGCTTAACAACATCTTTCACCACTTAGCTTCAGCACGTGAATACCAAGTGGAAAACCAATAACCATAAAATTTATGCTACTATCTGACGTGAAAAATCAGATTATTGAGGCGAAATGCCGCAAAAACATCACTCTAACAAATGTTACCCCTCAGCAGTAACAGTAATTGGTATCACATTCCGACTACTTTATAACTGTTTGTTAGGATCTCGACTAAGTTTATGTATTTTCATCCCTAAACTCGTCAGATGAGTGCCTTTTTACTGATTTTTTACGGGTGTGAATTTGTAACATTATGTATAGTGATGAAACATTTTTTTAGGATTGATAAGTAAGATGCCAGAGATTAAACAGTTATTTGACAATAACTCTAAGTGGTCAGAGTCGATCAAAGCCGAGCGACCTGAATATTTTACTCAATTGGAACAAGGACAGAGCCCAGGCTTCTTGTGGATTGGCTGTTCAGACAGCCGTGTTCCAGCAGAGCGCCTAACCGGGTTGTACTCTGGTGAGCTCTTCGTTCATCGAAATGTGGCAAACCAAGTCATTCACACCGACCTCAACTGTTTGTCTGTGGTGCAATACGCGGTGGATGTGTTGAAGGTGAAGCACATTATCGTGTGTGGTCACTATGGCTGCGGCGGGGTGAAAGCGGCGATCGACAATCCGCAACTTGGCCTGATTAACAACTGGCTACTGCATATTCGCGATCTCTACTTTAAGCATCGTCACTACCTTGATGGCATGCCGTTAGAGGATCAAGCGGACAAGCTGGGTGAAATCAACGTTGCGGAGCAAGTGTACAATTTGGGCAACTCGACCATTATGCAAAATGCGTGGGAGCGCGGTCAGGATGTGGAAATCCACGGTGTTGTGTATGGGATTGGCGACGGTAAACTGGAGTATTTGGGCGTGCGTTCAAGCTCAAGAGAATCGGTCGATGACTCTTATCAGAAAGCCATGGAAGCGATCCTCAACCCAGAACAAAAACTCTTGTGTCGCTAAGTTCATTGACACACATAGCCTAATAACAACAATGCCCGCAATCGCGGGCATTGTTCAATGTCGTGTTGTCAGTTTATGAGTGACCACTTTATTCCTGTGGCACCACTTTACCGATGTATGGAAGATGGCGATACTTTTGCGCGTAGTCAATACCAACACCAACGACAAACTCATCCGGGATTGAGAAACCAATCCAATCCACAGGCACCTCGACTTCGCGACGCGAAGGCTTATCAAGCAGCGTACAGATGGCGATCGATTTAGGTTCACGCAGCGACAAAATTTCTTTGATTTTGTTGAGTGTGTTGCCTGTATCGATAATGTCTTCAATAATCAGCACATCCTTGCCTTTAATGTCGTCATCGAGATCTTTCAAGATGCGAACATCGCGTGAACTTTCCATGGTATTGCCGTAGCTAGAAGCTGTCATGAAATCTACTTGATGCGTCAGGTCTATTTGGCGCGCTAAATCGGCCATAAAGACAAACGAACCACGCAGCAATCCAACCAACACCAAGTCTTCACTTCCTTGGTAGTGCTCGGTGATCTGCTTGCCCAGCTCATTTACTCGCGCCTGAACATCTTGCTCAGAAATCATCACTTCTACTGTATGTTTCATACCCATCTCGTCTTTCGTTTTGCCAGTACCTGAAGGATAGCGTATTCGCGCCTATGTGCCCGTTCCGAGCCGTTTGACTCGCCGGTACTGCTAAATGATCAAGCGCGTAGTCTAACACTTGAGCGCTCACTCTTAAACGTTTGCTTGGATGAAAACCCAGGGACTGATAAAAATGAAATATTAGTAACTAACAAAATTGATTATTAAATCACCTCAAAACGTTGACCCAAAGTATATGCACCATTACACTCATCAATGCTACGGCAAATAATAAAATACTAAATAGGGCTCAGCCCACAACGACAACTCAATTGGCAAGGAAATGAACTATGGATTCTATAGCGAAACGACCCCGTACACGTCTTTCTCCACAAAAACGCAAACAGCAGTTGATGGAAATCGCCTTGGAAGTGTTTGCTCGCCGCGGAATTGGACGTGGTGGCCACGCGGACATAGCAGAGATCGCACAAGTCTCTGTGGCGACGGTGTTTAACTACTTTCCAACCCGAGAAGATCTCGTCGATGACGTTCTAAACTATGTCGTCAGACAGTTCTCCAACTTCCTCACCGACAATATTGACCTAGACCTCCACGCGAGAGAGAACCTGCACAATCTGACCTCTGCGATGGTTGAGTTGGTGCTCAATGATTGTCACTGGCTCAAAGTGTGGTTCGAATGGAGCGCCTCGACTCGTGATGAAGTCTGGCCGCTGTTTGTCTCCACCAACAGCACCAACCAACTGCTGGTGCAAAATATGTTTGTGAAAGCCATCGAGCGCGATGAAGTGTGTGACAAACACGATCCTGTCGATCTCGCGACCCTGTTCCACGGCATGTTCTACTCGCTGTTCATTCAAGCCAATCGTATTCAAGATACTGAAGCGATGGAGAAACTGACCAACAGCCACTTAAACATGCTCTGTATTTACAAGCGCGATCAGTAATACGCTCGTCAGCTACGCCTATTCGCTATGCCTGATCTTTAACGTACAGGAGCGAGCACAGTGAATAGGCATAAGTGAACAGGCATAAAAAAACCGCTGACTTATCAGCGGTTTTTCTCTATTTCAGTCTAAGAAGGATTACTTCTTCTTCGCTTTCGGGTTTGGAAGGTCAGTAATGGTGCCTTCAAACACTTCCGCGGCTAGACCTACAGACTCATGCAGAGTTGGGTGAGCATGGATAGTCAGTGCGATGTCTTCTGCATCACAACCCATTTCGATAGCTAGGCCGATTTCACCCAACAGTTCACCACCGTTAGTACCGACAATCGCACCACCGATAACGCGATGGGTATCTTTATCGAAAATAAGCTTCGTCATACCGTCTGCACAGTCAGATGCGATAGCACGACCAGACGCCGCCCACGGGAAGGTAGCCGTTTCGTAGTTGATGCCTTCTGCTTTCGCTTCTTTCTCAGTCTTACCAACCCACGCCACTTCTGGCTCAGTGTAGGCAATTGAAGGAATAACTTTCGGGTCAAAGTAGTGTTTCTTACCAGAAATCACTTCTGCTGCAACGTGACCTTCATGCACACCTTTGTGCGCTAGCATTGGCTGACCAACGATATCGCCGATCGCGAAGATGTGTGGGATGTTGGTACGCATTTGCTTGTCAACGTTGATGAAGCCGCGCTCGTCGATTTCAATCCCAGCTTTCTCACCATCGATAAGCTTACCGTTTGGCACACGACCGATAGCCACCAGAACCGCATCGTAGCGCTCTGGCTCCGCTGGTGCTTTCTTGCCTTCCATTGATACGTAGATACCGTCTTCTTTCGCTTCAACAGCGGTCACCTTAGTTTCAAGCATCAAGTTGAACTTGTTCTTAATACGTTTGGTGTAAACTTTAACGATGTCTTTGTCTGCCGCTGGGATAACTTGGTCGAACATTTCAACCACGTCAATTTGAGAACCCAGAGAGTGGTAAACCGTACCCATTTCTAGACCGATGATACCACCGCCCATGATCAGCAGCTTTCCTGGTACTTCTTTCAGCTCAAGTGCATCCGTTGAATCCCAAATACGTGGGTCTTCATGCGGAATGAATGGAAGTTTGATAGGTCGAGAGCCCGCAGCAACGATAGCGTTATCAAAGTTAACGACCGTTTTACCGTCTTCACCTTCCACTTCAATCGAGTTAGGACCCGTGAACTTACCAAAGCCGTTCACCACGTTCACTTTACGCATCTTAGCCATACCGCCAAGACCGCCAGTCAATTGGTTGATCACTTTCTCTTTCCACAGACGAATTTTATCAATGTCTGTTTGTGGCTCACCGAACACGATACCGTGCTCAGCCAAAGCTTTCGCTTCTTCGATCACTTTTGCCACGTGTAGAAGCGCTTTTGATGGGATACAACCCACGTTCAAACAAACACCACCTAGGGTGCTGTAACGCTCGATAAGAACAGTGTCCAGACCTAAGTCTGCACAACGGAATGCAGCGGAGTAACCAGCAGGACCGGCACCAAGTACTACCACCTGGGCTTTAATTTCTTTGCTCATTTTGACCTCTTGTAGTCATTATCCCTAACAGGCTGAGTGAGTATGGAATCTATCGTTCAACGAATGGTTTGTTTTTCAATATTATTTTCAGACCGCCAACAGTTTACAGAGATGTTAATGGTGTGAAAAGTAAATCCATTTAGCCTGTGAGCTAGACAACAATTCACGAATGAACTGCTGAATATAGAAAAAGTGACTCCCCTTTACACCGAGGGTAAAGGGGAGTCATGAATTACAATACTAGACGACGAATGTCAGACAGACACGCGTTTAAGTAAGTAATGAAACGTGCACCTTCTGCACCATCAATCACACGGTGATCGTAGGAGAGAGACAGTGGAAGCTGTAGACGCGGTTCAAACTCTTTACCGTTCCACACTGGCTTCATTTCAGACTTAGACACGCCAAGGATACCGACTTCCGGAGCATTAACGATTGGCGTAAACGCTGTACCACCGATACCGCCAAGACTTGAGATAGTGAAACAGCCACCTTGCATGTCAGCCGCTGTGAGCTTGCCAGCACGTGCTTTCTTAGACACGACCATCAGCTCTTCAGACAGCTCGTAAATGCCCTTCTTGTTCACATCTTTAAATACAGGAACAACTAGGCCGTTTGGCGTATCTACCGCAATACCTACGTTGACGTATTTCTTCAGAATCAGGCTCTCACCGTCATCAGATAGAGAAGAGTTGAACGCAGGGAACGCTTCAAGTGCTTTCGCTACCGCTTTCATGATGAACACAAGTGGCGTGATCTTCATGCCCGTGTCTTTCTTCGCTTCGATGGCGTTCTGCTCTTTACGGAACGCTTCTAACTCAGTGATGTCTGCGTTGTCCCATTGGGTCACGTGCGGGATCATCACCCAGTTGCGGTGTAGGTTTGCACCTGAGATCTTCTTAATGCGAGATAGCGGCTGAGTTTCCGTCTCACCGAACTTGCTGAAGTCCACTTTTGGCCATGGGAGTAGACCAAGAGCCGCGCCGTCGCCTTTACCAGATGCGGCTGCACCTGCGCCAGACTCAAGACGCTTAAGCGCTTCTTTCACGTAGTTCTGAACGTCTTCCTTCAGGATACGGCTCTTACGACCAGAACCTTTAACCTTAGAAAGATTAACGCCAAATTCACGCGCTAGACGACGAACAACTGGAGACGCGTGAGCGTACTCATCGTTTTCTTTGAAATCGCCAGTCGCTGCTGGAGCTGCTGCCGCTGGAGCTTCTGCTTTAGGAGCTGGAGCTGCAGGTGCTGCCGATTGAGCTTGAGCTGGAGCTGCTGCAGGAGCAGGTGCTGCGCCCGCTACTTCGCCTTCCGTTGTAGAGAAAATCATGATTAGTGAGCCAGTAGACACTTTGTCGCCAGCCGCAATCTTGATTTCTTTCACTGTTCCAGCGAATGGTGCAGGTACTTCCATTGAAGCTTTGTCACCCTCTACAGTGATCAGAGATTGCTCTTCTTCCACTGTATCGCCAACGGAAACCATGATTTCAGTGACTTCAACTTCGTCGCCACCGATATCAGGAACGTTTACTTCTTTTACCGCAGAGGCTGTCGGCGCTGCTGCTACTGGAGCTTCAACTGCCGCAGGAGCGGCTGGAGCGCCTGAACCTGCCGTTTCAAAGACCATGATAAGTGAGCCAGTCGTGACTTTATCGCCAGCTGCAACTTTGATCTCTTTTAGCGTACCCGCGAATGGTGCTGGCACTTCCATAGACGCTTTGTCGCCTTCAACAGTGAGAAGAGATTGCTCTTCTTCGATGCTGTCGCCAACGGCAACCATGATTTCAGTCACTTCAACTTCATCACCACCGATGTCTGGCACGTGAACTTCTTTAAGCTCAGCCGCTGCTGCTGGTGCTGCCGGAGCAGGCGCCGCTTCTGCCGCTGGAGCAGACGCAGTTGCGCCCGCCGCATCTTCGAAAATCATGATTAGAGAACCAGTAGAAACCTTGTCGCCTTCTGCGATTTTGATTTCTTTAACGATACCCGCTGTCGATGCAGGCACTTCCATAGAAGCTTTATCGCCTTCAACTGTGATCAGAGACTGCTCTTCTTCAACCTTGTCGCCAACGCTTACAAGAATCTCAGTAACTTCAACCTCATCCGCACCGATGTCTGGTACATTAATTTCGATTGCCATTTCTTATCTACCTTCTTAATTAAGCGTATAGCGGGTTAGTTTTCTCAGTGTCGATGTCGAACTTCTTAATTGCTTCTGCAATCACAGATTTCTCAACATCACCACGTTTAGCTAGTTCAGTTAGCGCTGCAACTACGACGTAACCTGCGTTCACTTCGAAGTGACGACGTAGGTTTTCACGGCTGTCTGAGCGACCGAAACCATCAGTACCTAGCACTTTGAAAGACTCAGCAGGAATGAATGCACGAACCTGCTCTGCGTAGTTCTTCATGTAATCAGTGGCTGCGATTGCAGGCTCTGTACCCATCACTTGTGCAATGTAAGGCACTTGCGCTTCGGCTTCTGGGTGAAGCATGTTGAAACGCTCTGCTGCTTGACCGTCACGAGTCACTTCGTTGAATGACGTCACTGAGTAAACGTCAGAAGCAATACCGTACTCATCGCTTAGGATCTGAGCCGCTTTACGTACTTCGTTCATGATAGTACCTGAGCTCATCAGCTGAACTTTCGCTTTATCGCCCGTGTAAGTCTCTAGCTTGTAGATACCTTTACGGATGCCTTCTTCAGCGCCTTCTGGCATTGCTGGCATTGCGTAGTTCTCGTTCATTAGCGTTAGGTAGTAGAACACGTTCTCTTGTTCTGGACCGTACATGCGACGGATACCGTCTTGCATGATGACCGCGACTTCGTACGCGAAGGTTGGGTCGTAAGAGATACAGTTAGGAACCGTACCCGCCATGATGTGCGAGTGACCGTCTTCGTGCTGTAGACCTTCACCGTTCAACGTTGTACGACCTGCCGTTGCGCCCAGTAGGAAACCACGTGCTTGTTGGTCACCAGCCATCCACGCCATGTCGCCCACACGTTGGAAGCCGAACATTGAGTAGTAGATGTAGAACGGGATCATTGGAAGATCGTTGGTCGAGTATGACGTTGCAGCAGCAACCCATGACGACATCGCACCGAGCTCGTTGATACCTTCTTGTAGAACCTGACCTGACGTCGCTTCTTTGTAGTAAGAGACGATGTCACGGTCTTGTGGTGTGTAGTTCTGGCCGTGCGGGTTGTAAATACCAATTTGACGGAACAGACCTTCCATACCGAAAGTACGCGCTTCATCAGCGATGATAGGCACGATGTTCTGACCAATGTTCTTGTTCTTAAGTAGAACGTTCAGTGCACGTACGAACGCCATCGTAGACGAGATATCACGCTTCTGTTCTTCAAGTAGCGGCTTGAATTCTTCTAGCTCAGGAACGATGAGTTCTTGAGTGAAGTTTGGTAGACGCTGTGGCGTGTAGCCGTGTAGCGCTTTACGACGAGCGTGCAGGTATTCGTACTCTTTTGAACCTTCTTCAAGTTTCAAGTACGGAAGCTCTTTCACTGCTTCGTCAGTAAGGATGTCTTGTAGACCTAGACGATCACGTAGGTGCAGTACGTGCGTCATATCCATCTTCTTAACTTGGTGAGCGATGTTCTTACCTTCCGCCGCTTCACCCATGCCGTAACCTTTCACCGTCTTCGCTAGGATAACCGTAGGTTTGCCTTTGGTTTGCTCTGCGTTTTTGTAAGCAGCGTACAGCTTAGACGAGTCATGACCACCACGCTTAAGAGCGAAGATTTCATCATCAGTCATGTCTGCAACTAGCGCTGCAGTTTCAGGGTACTTACCAAAGAAGTGCTCACGTACGTAAGCGCCATCTTTCGCTTTGAACGTTTGGTAGTCGCCATCGATGGTTTCGTTCATCAGTTGAAGAAGCTTACCCGTCGTATCTTTCGCCAGTAGAGAATCCCAGTTGTTACCCCAGATGACTTTCACGACGTTCCAGCCAGCACCTTTGAACAGACCTTCAAGTTCTTGAATGATCTTACCGTTGCCCATGACAGGGCCATCTAGACGCTGTAGGTTACAGTTGATTAGGAAACATAGGTTGTCTAGTTTCTCACGCGCAGCGAAAGAGATAGCACCACGTGATTCTGGCTCATCCATCTCACCGTCACCTAGGAAGGCGTATACGCGCTGCTCTGACGTATCTTTTAGACCACGGCCTTCAAGGTACTTAAGGAAACGAGCTTGGTAGATAGAAGCGATTGGACCTAGGCCCATCGATACTGTTGGGAACTGCCAGAATTCAGGCATCAATTTCGGGTGCGGGTATGAAGGGATACCTTTGCCGTCTACTTCTTGACGGAAGTTGTCTAGCTGCTCTTCAGTTAGACGACCTTCAACGAATGCACGTGCGTAGATTCCTGGTGAAATGTGACCTTGGTAGTAAACCAAATCGCCACCATCCTTCTCGTTTGGTGCACGGAAGAAGTGGTTAAAACAGGTTTCGTAAAATGCAGCAGAAGACTGGAAAGACGCCATGTGGCCGCCTAGCTCTAGGTCTTTCTTAGAAGCACGTAGAACGATCATGATTGCGTTCCAACGGATGATGGAACGGATACGACGCTCAAGCGTTGTATCACCAGGGTAAGCTGGTTCTTGGTTCGCAGGAATCGTGTTGATGTAGTTGGTTGTGATGCCTGTTGGCATATCAACGCCGTCTAGGCGAGCTTTGTCTAGAACTTGCTCTAGTAGGTACTGTGCACGTTCTACACCTTCTTCACGAACTACTGACTCAAGAGCTTGTAACCATTCTTGAGTTTCAAGTGCGTCTACGTCATGCTTCATGTCAGACATGGCGATCTATCCTTCTGTTGGTTGGATCTACTTATTTAAGTAACGGTTTTAGTTAGCATCGTTACCTTGCTGAATTCGACGCAAAGAGCGTTCTCTGCGCGACTCTTCACGAGTCAAATCCAACAATGTTTCTTCGATATAAGCTAAATGCGAATGGGACATCTCACGCGCTTTTTCAGGTTGGCCTGAAACAATCGCATCCACGATATTAGCCCTGTGTCTACTTACTTTCTCCACCACTTCATCGCGGCGGTGTAATAGTTTTAAATTCTGTAATACGTTCTGCTCAAGCAAAGGCGCAAGGCTGCGAATAATGTGCAGCAACACCACATTGTGCGCGGCTTCGGTTAGGGCAATCAAAAACTGCACCACCGCCGCGGCTTCCGCGTCCACTTCTTTTGTGGACTGAGCTTGCGAGATGATCTCTAAGCAAGCCTGAATGCGAGCAAAATCTTCTTCGGTACCACGTAGAGCTGCAAAATAAGCGGCAATCCCTTCCATCGCGTGACGCGTTTCCAGCAAGTCCAATTGAGTCTCAGAATGACTCGATAGGAGATTGAGTAAAGGATCCGAAAAACTGGTCCAAATCGTTTCACTGACAAACGTCCCTCCCCCTTGTTTGCGGGTCAAAAGACGTTTCGCTTCTAAGCGCTGGATGGCTTCACGGATAGACGGACGAGACACATCGAACTGCTTCGCCAGTTCGCGCTCGGGTGGCAGTTGTTGCCCCGGCGAGAGTGTGCCTTCCACAATCAACCTTTCTAACTCTTGCTCAATCACATCGGAGAGTTTTGGCTGACGAATCCTTTGATAAGCCATAGTTGTTATTCTTCTTTCTCTTTGCAGTCAATTGGTAATACCAATTTTATGTTGGCGAGGAAATTAACATAATTAAAACGCAACTTCCAGCCAAAATTTGATTCAAATCATAGAACGACTCATGCGGTCACAGTTTGATAACAGCTCATAATTAAAACATCAATCAAATTGGTATGACCAATTACAAAAGAGAAACAGATGGGGCAAAAACGTGCCACGCATCACACTTTACTTGGTTGAGTCATCATACAAATGAAACGAAGCGAATAACATCAAAGCATAGTCTATCCACCGTCGATACCCTGGTGAGATGACATTTTTCTGAATTCAACAGCGATTTTTCTGAAAACAGGGTAACGGATCCCGATCGCATTCCCTGGTCAGACCTGAAAACTCTCACCTCAAAACTCTCGTCTCTAAACTCTCTTCTCAAAAAACGAAACAAAAAAACGCCAAGCATTTCTGCTTGGCGCGGTATCAATGAGGGAACCTCTTAGATGTCGGGAGCGTTCATCTCGCTTCAATATAATCGACCATCAGCTGTAAAGACTGATTGCCCCGAAACTCATTAATATCGAGGCGATAAGCCAGATGGACGGTCTTGGCGCTCGCATCCGGCCAACGTCTCAAGTCGACATTAAACGCGATCGCATCCATCGTCAGCCCGGTTGGGTGGCCACGATAGAGTGGCTCTAACATCAGCTTTAAGTGCTTCTCGGCCACCAGCTTTTGGTGCAGCACCATAAACTCGCCGTCAAAAATAGGCTCTGGGAACGCTTGCCCCCAAGGCCCACCAGAACGAAGGACGTGCGCGGTATGCATGGAAAACTCTTCTGGGCGCAGCTCGCCATCGGACAAGATCACCCCTTTGAGCGCCGCTTCATCCAACTCTTGTTCCACCGTTTGGTTAAACAAAGTCGCAAAGCGTTCAAAATCTTTTTCCATGATGGTTAAACCGGCCGCCATCGCATGGCCGCCAAATTTTTTAATTAGCCCCGGATGTTGCGTATCGATACGATCGAGCGCATCGCGCATGTGTAAACCCGGTATCGAGCGACAAGAGCCTTTAATCGCACCATCACCGCCATCGGCAAACGCAATGACAGGGCGGTGAAATTGCTCTTTGATGCGCGAGGCCAGAATCCCGATCACCCCTTGGTGCCAATCGCGTTGAAACAGCACCAGTCCATAAGGAAGCTGGCTCCCTTCACCAAACTGCAACCGCTCACAAAACGCCATCGCCTCTTGCTTCATGCCCTCTTCAATCTCTTTGCGCGTTTGATTCAGCCCATCAAGCTCAGAAGCCATGCGTCTTGCGGCGTGAATGTTGTTGCTCATCAGCAGTTCAACCCCAAACGACATATCGTCCAGTCGACCGGCGGCGTTGATTCTTGGCCCCAAGGCAAACCCAAAATCTGCGGCGACGAGACGCTTTGCATCGCGCTTCGCCACTTCAATCAACGCTTGAATACCTGGCCTTGCTTTGCCCGCACGGATACGTTGCAGTCCTTGATGCACCAAAATGCGGTTGTTCTCATCTAGCGGCACCACGTCTGCGACCGTGCCCAGCGCCACAAGGTCTATCAGCTCCATCAATTTAGGCTCCGCCATGCCTTGTTCAGCAAACCATCCCGCTTTTCGCATATGGACGCACAGCGCCATCATCAAATAAAAAGCGACACCGACACCGGCCAGCGCCTTAGACGGAAACGCGCACTCGTCGAGATTTGGATTGACCATCGCATCGACCTCAGGCAATTCATGCCCAGGTAGGTGATGATCCGTGACCAACACTGTAAGCCCTTGCTGCTTGGCATAGCGCACGCCCTCAATCGATGACACGCCATTATCGACGGTCATGATCACTTGCGCGCCCAGTTCGATCGCTTGATCGACCACTTCCGGGCTAAGGCCGTAGCCGTCTTCAAATCGATTCGGCACCAAATAGTCAACATTGCTCGATCCTAACATCCGCAGTGCCAGTACAGACAACGCAGAGCTGGTCGCGCCATCGGCATCAAAATCGCCCACCACTATGATGCGCTGATTGAGGCGAATTGCCTCAAACAACAAACTCACCGCGGCCTCAATACCATGCAATTTCTGGTAAGAATGCAGCGCTCTTGCGGTTGTCTCTAACTGCTCAACACTTTGAATACCCCGGTTGATGTAGATGCGGCGCAGCAGCGGATCGATGCTCTCAGGCAACAGGGTAATGTCTGCCTCAGGACGACGTTGAATCTCTATCATCGCTCATTCCTGCTCATTATTGGATTTGCTCTAAACGCTCGAGCAAATCGCGGGGTGGCAGGTATCCCCCCACCATGTCGCCATTAGGCAGAAAGATCGCTGGTGTGCCACGAATGCCTAGCTCGCGCCCAAGAGCATAATGCTGGCTAATGATCTGCTGATATTTTGCAAAGTCTTCCCCTGGCTCAGGGATCTTGCGTCGGGTTTTCCCGTCAGACATGGCTTGCTGAGGATCACTTGCGCCCCAAATGGCCGCCATCTGATCGGCGGTGCCCCCAGTTGCGCCCTGTCTTGGAAAAGCCATGTAGCGCACGGTGATGCCCAGCTTGTTATAGTCTTGCATTTGGCTGTGCAGACGCACACAGTAACCACAGGTAATGTCGGTAAAGACGGTCACCACATACTGTTCGTTGTCGGCTTTGAACGGAATCATGGTCTGTTTGAAAGCGTCGATTTTTGCCGCATTAATCGGAGCCTGTCGCTTAGCCAGTACATCTTCATATTGACCATTGCTGTCTAACTTGTACAAGGTGCCCGCCATAAAGTACTCACCATCAGGCGTCGCAAACAAGATGCCGCCATTGGTTTGCACTTCTAACAAGCCATCAATCTCGGCAGGAACAACATCTTGCACTTCCAGCCCAAGCTGATTAAAACGCGCTTCAATATGCGCTTTATCGAAAGCCGGCTCTGTTGCAGCACTGGCTTGCGCCGTCAACAGTAGTGGCAGTGTCAGTAGAGTGATACGGCGTAATACGCTCATTCAATTCACCTTTCTTGTCTTGTGGTTCAAAGTGCCTAATCAGGCTCTTGGATGATGCTCACTGTGGAGCTGTTTCAATCGTTCGGTCGCAACGTGGGTATAGATTTGGGTGGTGGATAAATCACTGTGCCCGAGGAGCATCTGCACCACGCGCAAATCCGCGCCGTAGTTTAATAGGTGCGTTGCAAACGCATGACGCAATACATGCGGCGACAACTGCTCGGTGTCGATGCCCGCTCTCACCGCATAATGTTTGATACGATGCCAAAAGGTTTGACGCGTCATTTGCCTCGCCCTTTTGCTCGGAAAAACCACATCAGAGGTGGTGTCCCCCAATAATTCAGACCGGCCTTGTTTGAGAAAAGTTTCCGTCCAGTCGACGGCATTTTCGCCCATCGGCACCAAACGCTCTTTGCCGCCTTTACCGATCACCCGCACCACGCCTTGGCGCAAGCTGATGTTTTCCATCGTTAAGCTCACCAATTCCGTTACACGAAGTCCGGTGGCGTACAACAGCTCTAGCATCGCTTTATCTCGAAGCTCCATCGCGTCATTGACGTCCGGCGCATCGAGCAGCGCATCGACCTGCGCCTCAGAGAGATCTTTCGGTAAGCGTTTAGGTAATTTAGGGCTTAGCAGCAAGGCACTCGGATCGTCAGCCCGTATCTTTTCACGGTGCAGGTACTGAAACAAGCGACGGATGGCCGACAGCATGCGCGCACGCGACGTCTGCTTATAGCCTTGGTCCATCAACCAACTTTGATAATCCTGCAACCCTGAGAGGCTAATAAAACTGAGCCGATAGTTGTGCTCACTCATCCAGCTCAGCAGTTTAAACAGATCATTGCGATACGAGGCCAAAGTATTTTCCGATAACCCGCGCTCCATCCACATGGTATCTAAAAACTGCTCAATGATTCCTTGGTCCGGAGTCAACACCTGCGACACACTTACTCTCTCACGTTGATGCTTAATGGCTTTCAATGTAAGTGCCTCGCTAGAAGAAAGCCATAAAAAATCACCGTTGAGGAGGATATTCGCTGCAAAGCTCGCCATTTTGTGGTTAGAATTCGCGGTATGCACACCAATCAAGATGGAAACCAATGATGAAAATCGGCCTGTTTTACGGTTCTACGACGTGTTACACAGAGATGGCAGCAGAGAAAATGCGCGCGATCATCGGGGAAGACTTACTCGACATCCACAATGTCAAAGAGTCCGACCTCTCGCAGATGGCCGACTACGATTTACTGATTTTAGGCATTTCCACTTGGGATTTTGGCGAGATTCAAGAAGACTGGAACGCGATTTGGCAACAAGTACCAACGGTGGATCTCCGCGGCAAAACCGTGGCGCTGTTTGGCCTTGGTGACCAAGAAGGCTATGGCGAGTGGTACCTCGACGCGATGGGCTTACTGCACGATGAAATCGTCAAGACCGGCGCCAACCTGATTGGTTACTGGCCCAATGATGAGCAGTACGAATTTGAAGCCTCGAAAGCGCTCACCGAAGATGGCCAGTTCTTTGTCGGTCTTGCGCTCGATGAAGATTCTCAATACGAACTGAGCGATGAGCGCATTGCGACCTGGGTGGAACAAGTGCTTACTGAGTACCAAGAGTCACTCTAAGACGAACGCACTTTCTGCGTTCGCTCACTCTTCGCCGACGCGATTCACCGGCGTTATTAAGCGTCGAAAACGCGGCCAATCAAACACCAAGCCTGGGTCGGTTTTGCGCAGCGGCGCGATGTACTGATGCCCAGTCACCCGAGAGACATTGATCTGCGGGTAGGCGCTCATTAACTCTAGACTTAATCTGGCCAGCGCTTGGTACTGCTTTGGCGTATAGGCGATGGTGTCTGTGCCTTCCAGTTCGATACCAATCGAGTAATCGTTGCAGCGGCTGCGACCTGCAAAACTCGACGCGCCCGCATGCCAAGCACGATCATCAAACGATACAAATTGCACTACCTCACCATCACGGCGAATCAAGCAATGCGCCGAGACGCCCATTTTATGGATGACTGCAAAAAATGGATGCGCATTGGGATCGAGCGTTCCGCAAAAAAACTGCTCGATATAGGGGCCACCAAATTGGCCCGGTGGCAAACTGATGTTATGCACCACCAGCAAAGAGATCGTCTCACCTTGTGGTCTTTGATCAAAAAACGGTGAGGGCACATGACGCGCCGCTTGATACCACCCTTGGTTATCTATCATGTTGTTATACGACTCGGAACTCAAACATAGCCTGGCTAGAGTCTATCTCGCCTGAGATAAAATGCGAGAATAATGGCTGAATTTCATGCTCAGTCAGCGTATCATGCCCCACTCTGTTCAACTGCGTATTAGATTTGCGATGAAAAACACACACAATAGCCAAGAACGTCTTGAATATTTGAAGCAGCAACTTCCGCTGGAGATCACGCGAGCGGTGGCCGACGCGCTGAAAGAAGATCTCGGTGGCACTTTGGATCCCGCAGCCGACATTACCGCGGCTCTGATACCTGCAGATGCACAGAACCAAGCTACCTTAATCACCCGCGAACACGGAGTGTTCTGCGGTAAAGCGTGGGCAGAAGAAGTTTTCAAACAGCTTGCCGAACAGCCCGGTGGCAGCCCAGTGACGATTGAATGGAACGTCGACGATGGTGACACCGTGGAACCCAACCAAGTGCTGTGCACCTTAACGGGTTCATCACGCATGCTGCTGACCGGCGAGCGTAACGCGATGAACTTTATCCAAACGCTGTCTGGCTGCGCGAGTACCGTGGCGCAATACGCCAAACAGCTGCAAGGCACTGACTGTCGCTTGCTGGATACGCGCAAAACCATTCCTGGCCTTCGCAGTGCACTGAAATACGCCGTGGCGTGCGGTGGCGGCTTTAACCACCGCATCGGTGTGTTTGATGCCTACCTCATCAAGGAAAACCACATCATTGCCAACGGCGGCATCACGCCAACCATTAAGATGGCCAAGCAACTGAACCCAGGCAAATCTGTAGAAGTGGAAACCGAAAGCTTGCAAGAGCTGCAAGAAGCGATCGATGCTGGCGCAGACATCATCATGCTCGACAACTTCACCACAGAGATGATGCGTGAAGCGGTGAGAATCAATGCGGGGCGCGCTGCACTTGAGAACTCAGGCAACGTCACGCTTGAGACCATCCGCGAGTTTGCAGAAACAGGTGTGGATTACATCTCCGTCGGCGCTTTGACCAAACACCTTAAAGCGCTCGATCTCTCTATGCGTTTTAAAGAGGCGTTTTAAAGCAGTGTTTTGAAACAGCGCTTTGAAGCAGCGTTTTCGCGCTACCGCTTGGCTGTGTTTTCAGCAAAGCGCCCCATTGACTTAACCATGGAAGAAAGATCTTATTTTTCAATCAGTAAATGGAGACCTCGGTTCTCCATTTTTTGTTTTTCTCTCACACTAAAGCCTCTTCACTCTCACAAAGTTTTGTCCTCGCTCGAAGTAATTTGCTGTGTAAATGAAATAAAGTCGCGTTTTTTCCTAATTGACTCGGAAAGCGCTGCGCCACCATTTCCACAAGTTTCATAGCCCTTCTATGCTCTCCCCATCAACAAACACCGCGGTGCCTCAAGCACCCAAATGGAGAGTTCTATGCAAACCAAACCACGTCGCCAGCAAGCTGGTTTTACTTTAATTGAATTGATGATCGTAGTGGCGATTATTGGGATTTTGTCAGCTTTTGCCGTACCTGCTTATCAAAACTATACAAAAAAAGCGACATTATCAGAGTTTCCCAAAGCCGCTGCTGCGATAAAGTTGGCAGTCGAATTGTGTTCACATGAGATTGCATCCGATGCTAGTTCATTCGAAGATGACTGTATCACTTCCGCTGGAAATGTACCTAGTGCAGCACTAAACAGTATCGATATAGATGCTCAACAAGCCGCTTCAGGTGGGGTCAATGTTATAGCTACAGCGGCAGCAGCGAAAGGCCCAATAGCTTCTGGAGAAACATATGTCATGCACGCCGAATACCAAACAAGTGGTTTAGTGTGGACAAAGAGTTGCTACAAAGATGCAGGGTTAGCAACAGTACAAACAGACTACTGCCCATAATGCTCACCAACCTCCCCTCAATCCTGCGTCAAGCCAAGTTGCTTGACGCAGCGCAAGAGAGACAAGTGCTGGAGCATGTGCAAGCGTCAGGGGGCTCCGTCCCTGACGCTTTGCACGATCTGGCCATTATTAACCATACCCAATTGACTGAGCACCTCAGCCAGCTGTTTGGTCTCAACGTTATCGACCTGTCGCAAACGCCCTACGCTGAGCTGTGCCAAACCCTTGGCTTACGTGAGCTTATCACTCGCTTGCAAGCGCTTCCCGTTGGCAAAACGGCTTGTTCACTCAGTGTTGCAGTATCAGACCCAACCCACCTTGATGTCGAAGAAGAGTTTCGTTTTGCCACCGGCCTGCAAGTCGAGCTGGTGCTGGCCGATGCTAAGGCGCTGCAAGGGGCGATTCGCCGTTTGTATGGGCGCGCGATCGCTGGCGAGCAAAACAGCAACAAAGAGATCAACGAGCAAGAGCTGGCCAACCTTGTGGATGTCAGTGATGACGAAGTGGGTAGCATTGAAGATCTGAGTCAAGATGATGCGCCCGTCAGTCGTTACATTAACCAGATTCTGCTCGATGCGGTGCGCAAGGGCGCCTCAGATATCCATTTTGAGCCCTATGAAGAGACCTTTCGCGTTCGGCTACGCTGTGATGGCATCTTGATTGAAACTCAGCAGCCCGCCCATCACCTCAGTCGCCGTTTATCGGCGCGTATTAAAATCCTCGCTAAATTGGATATTGCCGAGCGCCGCCTGCCACAAGATGGACGCATCAAGCTAAGGCTCAGCCAAGAGACCGCGATCGATATGCGCGTCTCGACGTTGCCAACCTTGTGGGGCGAAAAAATTGTATTGCGCCTTCTCGACAGCAGCGAAGCGAATCTAAACATCGATATGCTCGGTTATAACGAGCAGCAAAAAGCGCTCTACCTCAATGCGCTAAAAAAGCCTCAGGGGCTGATTTTAATGACTGGCCCAACAGGGAGCGGTAAAACGGTCTCCCTCTATACTGGGCTAAAAATTCTCAACACCTCGCAAGTCAACATAGCCACCGCTGAAGATCCAGTGGAGATCAACTTACCTGGGATCAATCAGGTTCAGGTGCAACCGCAAATTGGGCTCGATTTCGCCAGTGCGCTGCGCGCCTTTCTCCGCCAAGATCCCGACATCGTGATGGTCGGCGAAATCCGTGATCTTGATACCGCCGAGATTGCTGTCAAAGCGGCGCAAACCGGCCACTTGGTGCTCTCGACCCTACACACTAATTCCGCCGCCGAGAGCGTTGTGCGCCTTAGCAGCATGGGCATAGCGCCTTTTAATGTCGCCTCGTCACTGAGCTTGATTATTGCCCAGCGATTGGCGCGTCGTCTGTGTCCTCACTGCAAACAGCCCGAGCCGCGTGCTCAGCACTACTGTCAGCAGCTTGGTATCTCAGTTGCGCCACTTTTTACCGCGAACCTCGATGGCTGCCCAGAGTGCAACGCCGGCTACTCAGGCCGAGTGGGTCTATACGAAGTGATGAACGTGAATGAAGCGCTGGCGAGTGCCATCGCCGACGGGGCGACTATCGCTGGTATCGAGCAACTGGCGCGATCACAAGGCATGCAAACGCTCAAAGAGTCCGGCATAGAGAAAATGCTCAGTGGCATCACCAGTTATCAAGAGCTGCAACGCGTGCTCTACCTTTAATCCCTTGTTTATTTCGATACCCTATAGGAGTTCTTGATGCCCATCCAAAAACAAGCACAACTGAAAAACTACCGCTGGAAAGGCCTCAATAGTTCAGGGAAGAAAGTCTCCGGTCAATATCTCGCTTTAACCGAGAGCGAGGTGCGTGACAAACTGAAAGCGCAGCATATTCAAGTTAAAAAGATCAAAAAACGCAGTGTCTCCGCCATTACCCGCGCAACGCAGCGCATCAAGGGCAAAGACATCACCATCCTCACCCGTCAGCTCTCAACCATGCTCGCCACGGGCATTCCGATCATTCAGGCGATCAAGTTGGTGGGCGATAATCACAAGAAAGCCGAAATGAAATCAGTACTGGCGCAAATCGGCAAAAGCATTGAAGCCGGTACGCCGATTTCAAAAGCGATGCGCAACGCCTCTAACCACTTTGATACCTTGTACATCGATATGGTCGCCACCGGAGAGCAAGCGGGCAACTTGCCACAAGTGTTTGAACGCCTGGCACTCTATCGTGAAAAATCGGAACAGCTGCGCGCGAAAGTCATCAAGGCACTGATCTACCCTGCGATGGTGGTGTTCACCGCGTTAGGGGTCTCCTACTTGATGCTCACTATGGTCATTCCTGAGTTTGAAAGCATGTTTCAGGGGTTTGGCGCCGAGCTGCCTTGGTTTACGCAACAGGTACTCCACCTCTCTCATCTTACCCAAACCTACAGCTTACCTGCGGCGATCGGCTTGGGTATTTCAGCCATTGTGCTAAAAATCGCCAAACAAAAATCGGCCCGAATCAAACTGATATCGAGCCGGATAGGATTGAAAATGCCTGTGATTGGCGGCGTATTGACCAAAGCCTCTATTGCCAAATTTAGCCGCACACTTGCCACCAGCTTTAGCGCGGGCATTCCGATTCTCTCAAGTCTCAAAACCTCCGCGAAAACCGCCAACAACCTGCACTACCAAACCGCGATTGATAAGGTGTATGACGATACCGCCGCCGGAATGCCGATGTACATTGCGATGAGAAATACGCAATCGTTCCCCGAGATGGTGCTGCAAATGGTAATGATCGGCGAAGAGTCGGGGCGACTTGATGATATGCTTAATAAAATCGCCACCATCTATGAGTTTGAAGTCGATAACACGGTCGATAACTTGGGCAATATCCTCGAACCACTGATCATTATTTTCCTTGGTGTGGTGGTGGGAGGATTGGTCGTGGCTATGTACCTGCCCATCTTTAACTTAATGAGTGTATTAGGATAAGATGAGCACTCTATTGATTGGATAAGGCACTTCTCTTGATTGCGCTGTTTGAGTATTACCCTTGGCTTTTTCCTACGCTGGCAGGCGTGTTTGGCTTAATTATTGGCAGCTTTCTTAACGTGGTGATCCACCGCCTACCCATCATTATGGAGCGAGAGTGGCGTAGCGAGTGCGCCGAGAGCTTCCCTGAGTACAAAATAGCGCCCCCTGAAGGTACCTATAATCTCAGCATTCCCCGTTCGACATGCCCAAAATGCGACTCGCCACTGCGTCTTATCGATAATATTCCGGTGGTCAGCTGGCTAATGCTGCGGGGTCAATGTGCTCATTGCCAAGCCCCGATCAGTGCGCGTTACCCCTTAATTGAACTGCTGTCGGCCGGCCTATCTGTACTGGTCGCCTGGCAATTTGGCTTCTCAGTGATGAGCCTCGCCCTGCTACTGTTCACCTTTGTTCTTATCTGCGCAACCTTTATCGACCTCGATACCATGCTACTGCCCGATCAGTTGACGTTACCACTGGTGTGGGCGGGGTTGGCACTGGCGCTATTGAATATCAGCCCCGTCTCACTTAAGGATGCCGTCATTGGCGCGATGGCCGGTTACTTGGCCCTATGGAGCGTCTATTGGCTGTTTAAGTTAGTCACTGGCAAAGAGGGCATGGGCTATGGCGATTTTAAACTGCTCGCCGCCCTTGGCGCATGGCTCGGCTGGCAAGCACTTCCGATGATCATCTTACTTTCATCTGTGGTTGGGCTGATGTTTGGCTTGATTCAACTCAGGCTCAAGCAGCAAGGTATCGACAAAGCCTTTCCCTTTGGCCCTTATCTCGCGATCGCTGGCTTTATCAGCATGATGTGGGGCGATGGTCTACTTCACTGGTATCTGACGGAGATGGTAGGAATCTAATATGGCGTTGATCGTGGGATTAACAGGCGGCATTGCCAGTGGCAAAACCACTGTCGCAAACCTATTTCAGCAACACTTTGCCATCGATATTGTCGATGCCGATGTCGTGGCGCGCGAAGTGGTGGAACCGGGCAGTGAGGGTTTAAAAGCCATCGCCGCGCGCTACGGCGCATCGATGTTGCAAGCCGATGGCAGCTTGAATCGAGCCGCACTGCGCGAGGCCATCTTTTCCGATCCCAAAGAGAAAACCTGGTTGGATAACCTGCTCCATCCGATGATTCGTCAAAAGATGCTCGCCGAGCTTGAGCAGGTCACCTCACCCTATGCGCTGCTTGTGATCCCTCTAATGGTGGAAAACAATCTCCAAGCACTGGCTCAGCGCGTCCTTGTGGTCGATGTGGCGCCAGAAATTCAGATTGAGCGAACGATGGCCCGTGACAATGTCGACGAAAAACAAGCCCGTGCGATTCTCAGTGCGCAAGCAAGCCGAGAGGAACGTTTGGCGATTGCCGATGATGTGATTAAAAATGATGCAACAAACGAGAAACTTTTGCCTCAAATCACAGAATTGCATCAAAAGTTCCTAGAAATCTGTAGGGAAAATCTGTGAGAATAAAGGCAGTACAACCCAGAGCCATTGATCAATGACCACGCACTATTTCGAACACCCACTCAATGAGAAAACTCGCATTTATCTTCGCGTTGAAGCCTTGCTGACGCAGATGGATAAAGCGGCGCAGTTTGGTGACGAAATGCAGCATCTGATCTTCTTCCGCTCGCTGTTTGATCTGCTGGAAATCTTTGAGCAGATTCAGCTCAAAAGCGAGTTAGCCAAAGACATCGAAAAGCAGCGCCTTAGCTATCGAGCCTATCTCAATATCGATGGCGTTAATCTGGAAATGCTGCGCGCGGTATTGGATGAAATTGATGGCGTGCACAGCGAACTGATGGCGGCGGAGCGTTTTGGCCAGAGCTTGAAAGAAGACCGCTTCTTAAGCGCCATTCGCCAACGCTTTAACCTGCCCGGCGGCTCATGCTGTTTCGACTTGCCGGCACTGCACCACTGGCTCCACCTTCCACTTGAGAAAAAACAAGCGGATGCGCAAAAGTGGTCCACCAACCTAGCCCCACTGACACAAGCATTGAAACTGTGGCTGCGCCTTACGCGTGAAACCGGTCAACTGCGAGAGCGCCTTGCCAACAACGGCTTCTACCAAAGTGATGCGACAGAGGCCAACATTCTGCGTCTTGAAATCCCTCTAGAAACGGGCGTTTACCCGATGATATCCGGGCATAAAAACCGTTTCGCCATCAAGTTCATCGATTTTGAATCTGGCCAAGCGAGCGCCTCGAGCATTCCATTTAAATTGGCCGTCTGCTGCTAATCTCACTCTTTGCCATCGGCATCGCTCACCCTTTGCCATCGACATCCCGCTGCTTAATGAAGCGCGGCGCTAAGTTCGGTATACTGCGGCTAAACTCCGAAGAAATAGGAAAGCATGATGTCTAAGATTACCGTGGTTCCATGCCCACAGTGCGGCCAAAACGTCGAGTGGAGCGAAAAAAGCCCCCATCGCCCGTTTTGCAGTAAGCAGTGTCAAATGATCGATTTCGGCGAGTGGGCCGATGAAGAAAACACCATTGCCGGTGCCCCCGATATGTCCGACAGTGATGGATGGTCGGAAGATCAGTATTAAAGCGGTTCAATTCTCTTGGGATGATTAAGCATAAAAAAGCGGAGGCCAATTGGCCTCCGCTAATACTATGAGAACGCTAGTTATAGCATTACTTCTTAGCAAGTTTCTCTTTGATACGAGCTGACTTACCAGAACGCTCACGTAGGTAGTACAGTTTGGCACGACGTACTGCACCGCGGCGTTTAACTTCAATGCTATCAACCATTGGAGAGTGAGTTTGGAACGTACGCTCAACACCTTCACCGTTAGAAATCTTACGTACAGTGAATGCAGAGTGTAGACCACGGTTACGGATACCGATTACAACGCCTTCAAAAGCCTGTAGACGCTCACGGTCACCTTCTTTTACCTTAACTTGAACAACAACTGTGTCACCAGGTGCGAAGTTAGGTAGGTCTTTTTTCATTTGCTCTTCTTCAAGAGCTTTGATGATGTTACTCATTTTCAATATTCCTAGAATAAACTGATACTAAATTTAATAGGTTACTTAGCATGATGCTCTTTAATGAACTCAGCTAGTAGTAGTTCCTGTTCGTCAGTCAGAGCTAGGTTTTCCAGGAGCTCTGGTCTTCTAATCCAGGTGCGGCCGAGCGACTGTTTCAGTCGCCAACGACGAATGTCCTTGTGGTTGCCAGATTTCAGTACCGCGGGTACTTCTTTTCCTTCCAACACTTCAGGACGGGTGTAATGAGGGCAATCCAACAAGCCATTGGCAAAAGAGTCTTCTTCTGCTGACGCAAAATCGCCCAGTACCCCCGGTACAAACCGAGAGACAGAGTCAATTAAGGTCATGGCTGGGATCTCTCCCCCTGTCATCACAAAGTCACCGATTGACCATTCTTCGTCAACTTCAGACTCAATGATGCGCTCATCTACCCCTTCGTAGCGACCACAAATAAGAAGCAAGTTCTCATTGCTAGCCAGCTCTTCGACTCCCTGCTGATCGAGTTTTCGACCTTGAGGAGAGAGGTAAATCACCTTCGTCTTACCCGGTGAGGCCTGTTTGGCTGCATGAATGGCATCGCGCAATGGCTGCACCATCATTAACATACCCGGACCACCACCGTAGGGCCGATCATCGACAGTGCGATGCTTGTCGTGAGTGAAATCTCGAGGATTCCATGTCTCAACCGACAACAACCCTTTTTTAACCGCTTGACCTGTTACTCCGAACTCAGTAACGCTGCGGAACATTTCAGGAAACAGGCTAATTACGCCAACCCACATGCCCTAAAGCCTCATTACTTGGGAGTTAGAATCCAGGATCCCAGTCAACTTCGATCCGTTGAGCAGTGCGATCAACTTGAATGATCACTTGCTCTTCAAGGAACGGAATTAATCGTTCCTTTTGGCCAAAAGCATCTTTTAGATTTGCTTTGACTACCAAAACATCGTTTGAGCCGGTTTCGAGCATGTCCGTCACCACACCAAGGTCATAACCTTTTGTCGTCACGACTTGCATGCCAAACAATTCACGCCAGTAGAATTCATCTTCTGACAATTCTGGTAATACTGCAGGGTCAATAGCAATTTCAAAGTTAGTCAACAGATGCGCGTCTTCGCGAACATCCAGACCTTCCAGCTTCACCACCATACCTTTATTATGGCGCTTCCACGTTTCCACTTTGTACTCGACCCACTCCCCTTTATGGTTAACAAACCAAGGGTTGTAATCAAATAAGCTTTCAGCCTCGTCTGTGTAGGAAAAAACTTTAAGCCAACCACGAATGCCGTAAGTAGCACCAAACTTGCCTACAACAATCTTGTCATTGCTCATCGTTTCTTTACCTTTCATCGACATAAGCTAATTACTACTTATAGAGTAAGAATTAAGCCGCTTTTTGAGCGTCTTTAACTAGCTTCGCTACGCGGTCAGATAGAGACGCGCCTTGACCAACCCAGTGGTTAACGCGGTCTAGGTCTAGACGTAGACCTTCTTCTTGACCTTGAGCAGTAGGGTTAAAGAAACCTACTTTCTCGATGAAACGGCCAGTTGCAGCATTGCGGCTGTCCGCTACTACGATTTGATAAAATGGACGCTTCTTAGCGCCGTGACGTGCCAAACGAATGGTTACCATGTCGTCCTCTTTGCTTTCTCAAAAATAAAATTAACCCCAGAAACTATCTATCAGTAAACCGTTGTGGTCTATTACTAAACAGTTTGGGGGCTCGTGCCAAAATAAAGCTCCGGAATTTTACTCTTATTCCGACGCATTGCAAGGTCTTTAGCTATTTTTTCACCACCATAAAACCGGATTTAAGATTGTGACTTAGCTAACACCTTGAAAATAAAAAACCGAAAGGCTTAGCACCACGGCTAAGCCTTTTATCGAGTGAAACAGACTCGGTGTTTCAGTTAACGACCAAACGGGTTGAAGCCGCCGCCTCCACCACCCATTCCGCCCATCATGCCTTGCATGTTGCGCATCATGCCTTTCATGCCACCCTTTTGCATTTTCTTCATCATCTTCTGCATTTGGGTAAACTGCTTGAGCAAGCGGTTCACATCTTGCACTTGCACACCAGAACCGGCAGCAATGCGCTTCTTACGCGAACCTTTGATGATTTCAGGGCGTTGACGCTCTTTCATGGTCATTGAGCTGATGATCGCTTCCATCTGCTTAAACATCTTGTCGTCGACTTTGTCTTTCACGTCAGAAGGAAGTTGAGACATGCCAGGCAGCTTGTCTAGCATCCCCATCATGCCGCCCATGTTTTGCATCTGACCGAGCTGCTCACGGAAGTCTTCCAAATCGAAGCCTTTCTTCTCTTTGAATTTCTTCGCCAGTTTCTCGGCTTTCTCATGGTCGACATTGCGCTGCAAGTCTTCAATCAGAGAGAGAACATCACCCATTCCCAAAATACGCGAGGCGACGCGATCGGGGTGGAACGGCTCTAGCGCGTCGGTTTTCTCACCCACACCCAAGAACTTGATCGGTTTACCCGTAATGTGACGCACCGACAGCGCAGCACCACCACGAGCATCACCATCCACTTTGGTCAAGATAACCCCGGTCAGCGGTAGCGCTTCACCAAAGGCTTTCGCGGTATTCGCCGCATCTTGACCTGTCATCGCGTCAACAACAAACAGCGTTTCCACAGGATTGATCGCACTATGAAGCTGCTGGATTTCGCCCATCATTTGCTCGTCAATCGCCAAACGACCCGCGGTATCGACCACTAACACATCGTAGAATTTCTTCTTCGCGTGATCGATGGCGGCATTGGCAATATCAATCGGCTTTTGATCAGCGCTCGATGGGAAAAAGTCAACGCCGATGTCTTGCGCTAGGGTTTCTAGCTGTTTGATCGCCGCTGGGCGATACACGTCAGCAGACACGACCAAGACTTTCTTCTTGTCTTTTTCCTTGAGGAATTTAGACAGCTTACCCACCGAGGTGGTTTTACCCGCACCTTGCAGACCGGCCATCAAAATCACCGCAGGTGGCTGAGCCGCGAGGTTTAGTGCCTCATTAGACTCGCCCATGACGGCTTCCAGTTCACCTTGAACAATTTTGATGAACTCTTGCCCTGGCGTGAGCGATTTGGAGACTTCTACGCCCACTGCCGCTTCTTTCACTCGCTTGATAAAATCGCGAACGACAGGCAGTGCAACGTCAGCCTCGAGCAACGCCATGCGGACTTCACGCAGCGTTTCTTTTATGTTGTCTTCGGTCAGACGACCTTTACCGCTGATGTTCTTCAGCGTTCTGGATAAACGATCCGTTAAATTCTCAAACATCTTAGTCTCTTTACACTGAGTGGCTTACGTAGACGACGCCACTACCTAAAATTGAGCGACAATTACTAAGAGTATACCTTAGCCAAGTGACGCTTTGCACGGTTGCGTGATGATTTGTTCTCTCAACTCGAATAAATGACAGAGATAAGTCATGGCTCAAGCCGTTGATGCAGGGTATAATTTGTTAAAAATCCACCACCACCAAGAGAAGAATGGACAACTTAATTGCCGTAGCCGCTGCAGTGCTATATCTGCTTGCAATTGCGACTATCGTTCCGGGACTGGTTCACCAAACCGGTATCCGCTCAAAAACCGTGTTGATCAGTGCGTCTGTGGCACTGGTTTTTCACGCGTGGCTATTAAGCGATCTGATCATTGAAGCCTCGGGGCAAAACTTAAGCATTCTCAATGTCGCCTCTCTCATCAGCTTCATTATTTCTTTGGTAATGAGCGCGTCAATGCTCAAAACACGACTGTGGTTTTTGTTGCCTGTCGTGTATAGCTTTTCCGCCATCAACTTAAGCGCTGCGGCGTTTCTCCCTAGCACTTTCATTACTCATTTAGAGCAAGACCCTAAACTGCTGATCCACATCTCTCTTGCGCTGTTTTCCTACTCGACTCTCAGTATCGGCGCTCTGTACGCTCTACAACTGGCTTGGTTGGATCACAAGCTCAAAGCGAAGAAAGCGCTGGCGATTAACCCAAACCTTCCTCCTTTAATGATGGTGGAACGTCAGCTTTTCAACATCATCATGGTGGGCACCTTACTCCTCACCGGAACATTAATCACTGGATTTGTCTTTGTTCAGGACATGTTCGCCCAAGGAAAAGCTCATAAAGCGATTCTCTCTTTCATCGCTTGGATTGTGTACAGCGTGCTGTTATGGGGCCACTTCCATAAAGGTTGGCGCGGACGCAAAGTCACATGGTTCGCCGTTGCCGGTGCAACCTTGCTGACGCTCGCCTATTTTGGCAGTCGCTTCGTTCGTGAAGTGATATTGACTTAGCCGCAACACTGGGCGATAAATTAATCAAACATAACAAGGAATCATTAAGCTTTGGACGACATATCAACGGGTATCTTATTTGCGCTACTCGCGTGTCTGATTGTAATTTCAGGATATTTCTCCGGTTCAGAAACAGGGATGATGTCTCTCAACCGATACCGCTTAAAGCACCTCGCGAACAATGGCCATAAAGGCGCTAAGCGCGTAGAAAAGCTGCTCGACAGGCCCGATCGTTTGATCGGTTTGATTCTGATTGGTAACAACTTAGTCAATATTCTTGCCTCCGCCATCGCCACCATCATTGGTATGCGCCTATACGGAGACTTAGGAGTGGCCATCGCCACCGGTGCGCTCACGCTGGTGGTGCTGGTTTTTGCCGAAGTTACGCCGAAAACACTCGCGGCGCTCTACCCAGAAAAAGTCTCTTACACCAGCAGTATCTTGCTTGGCATTTTAATGAAGTTGCTCTCGCCGCTGGTGCTGTTCGTTAACCTCATCACTAATGGTTTTATCCGCTTACTTGGGATTAAAGTCGACCACAATGGCGAAGATCACCTGAGCTCGGAAGAACTGCGCACCGTGGTGAACGAAGCGGGTAGCCTGATCCCAAGACGCCACCAAGATATGTTGATCTCCATTCTCGATTTAGAGCATGTGACGGTGAATGACATCATGGTGCCGAGAAACGAAATCACCGGCATTGATATCAACGACGATTGGAAATCGATTGTGCGTCAATTGTCTCACTCACCGCACGGGCGCGTGGTGCTGTATCGCGGTCAAATTGACGAAGTGGTGGGCATGCTGCGTTTGCGTGAGTCTTATCGCTTGATGCTAGAGAAAAACGAGTCGACCAAAGAGACCCTGCTACGCGCTGCCGATGAAGTCTATTTTATTCCTGAAGGCACGCCACTCAACGTCCAACTGCTTAAGTTCCAGCGCAACAAAGAGCGGATTGGTCTGATTGTTGATGAGTATGGCGACATCATAGGTCTCATTACGTTGGAAGATATTTTGGAAGAGATCGTCGGTGAGTTCACCACTTCTATCACGCCAAGTTTGTCGGATGAGATTACTCCGCAACGTGATGGCAGCTTCTTGATTGAGGGCAGCGCCAACATCCGCGATATCAATAAAGGTCTCAAGTGGGACTTCCCTACCGATGGACCAAGAACCCTAAACGGTTTGATTCTCGAGCACCTTGAAGAGATCCCTGAAAGCCATCTAAGCGTTCATGTCTCTGGTCACCCGATGGAAATAGTCGAGCTAGAAGAGAATCGTATCAAGACCGTGAAAGTCTTCCCGCGCAGCAAAGGGAAAAAGCACGGTTAACCTTTGCCGTTTTTCATCACTGATTGAACAACGGCATTTCGCCACACGATCAAAAAAGCCTTGGTTCCCCCAAGGCTTTTTTCTGATTAAGACACTCTATCTATATCTCTGATTATGGATTATGTGTCTATCGTTATATCTCTTCCATTATACGTCTGTCGTTACTCTTCGGTCACACCAAACAAGTTCTCCATGTTGAGACCTTGTTTAACCAGCAGCTCACGTAAACGACGCAGACCTTCCACTTGGATTTGGCGCACCCGCTCACGGGTGAGGTTGATCTCACGTCCGACTTCTTCAAGTGTTGAAGGCTCGTAGCCAAGTAGACCAAAGCGGCGTGCTAACACTTCTTTTTGTTTCGGATTGAGCTCGTCCAGCCAATGGATCAATGAATTTTTGATGTCATCGTCTTGAGTGGAAATTTCTGGGTCTGAGTTGTTGGCATCTGGGATGATGTCCAACAGCGCTTTCTCACCGTCGCCACCAATAGGCGTATCCACTGAGCTAATGCGTTCATTAAGACGCAGCATTTTACTCACGTCATCAACTGGCTTATCCAGTTGCTGAGCAATTTCTTCAGCAGTCGGCTCATGGTCGAGTTTTTGCGACAACTCACGCGCAGTACGTAGATAGATGTTGAGCTCTTTCACCACATGAATAGGTAGACGAATGGTACGAGTTTGGTTCATGAGCGCACGTTCAATGGTTTGACGTATCCACCACGTCGCGTAAGTCGAGAAACGGAATCCGCGTTCTGGGTCGAATTTTTCTACCGCGCGAATCAATCCCAAGTTCCCTTCTTCAATAAGATCCAAGAGAGCAAGGCCACGGTTGCTATAACGACGGGAGATTTTCACCACCAAACGCAAGTTACTTTCGATCATACGTTTACGCGCTGCTTCATCGCCACGTAATGCACGTCTTGCGTAGAGGACTTCTTCCTCTGCGGTTAATAGGGGTGAGAAGCCGATTTCGCCAAGGTAAAGCTGTGTGGCATCTAGGCTTTTCGATGAAGCGTCAAACTCCTCTTTGACACTCTCAGATTTGGATGAGGTGAGTTCATTGCTGCCTTGAAGCGTATCTAGTTGTGCTTCCTGCTCAATATCAAACTCTTCGACTTTCGTTGCTGTATTGCTGATACTCATGGCGCCTCCCCTTGGCGAGCTAGCAAGACATTACTACCTCTAATGTCGCTAATTTACCCGGTCAGTAAAGTAAATTTAAGGCAAGTATCGTTTCGGATCGACCGACTTACCTTGATAGCGAATTTCAAAATGCAAACGAACGCTGTTCGTTCCGGAGCTGCCCATTGTTGCTATTTTTTGACCAGCCTTAACACTTTGTCCTTCATGTACTAGCAACTTGTCGTTGTGTGCATACGCACTTAGATAGTTATCGTTATGTTTGATAATCACCAGATTACCGTAGCCGCGCAGTGCGTTGCCTGAATAGACGACAGTGCCACTTGCTGTCGATACGATGGATTGACCACGCTGTCCTGCGATATCAATGCCTTTATTTCCCTGATCGCCAGCAGAAAAGTTTTTGATTACCCTCCCTTTTGTTGGCCATAACCATTTGGAAACCTTTTGATTAGAAGCCGTGTTACTCGCTTTGCTGCTAGAGGCAGTGTTGGCGTTTTTGTTAACACTTTGTTGCTTCTTAGGTTCAACATACTCCTTTGATTTTGATTGATCAATACTCTTTTTAGGTGGCGTTTGGGTGACGTTTTTCTGACCGCTGCTGTTTTGCGATGTAACTGATTGATTAGAGTTTTTACTTGAATTCGGAGTGGATGGGGTAGCGGCAACCACAGCGACAGGCGCAGATACCGTACCAGCACCCGTCCCACCAAAGGCGGGCGCTTTGTAGGCACTACGCCATAAGTTGAGTTTTTGACCGGGGTAAATGGTGTAGGGCTCAGTCAAGCCGTTGTAACGAATAATATCGTTTACATCTTTATCTGTGACGTAGGCTATAAAGTATAGCGTATCGCCTTTTTCTACTTCGTAATAGCTGCCGCGATAACTGCCACGAGTGACAGACCCATAATCTTTGTTTAACCCAGACACAGGAGCAGGCGAGTGTGCAGCGCAGCCATACAGCGCACTGAATACCAGTATCAGCCACACACACCTTCTCAAGCTCATGCCTACGCCAATTCACCTGCGACTAAAGGAACAAAACGCACCATCTCTATGGGCTCTGTGGAGAACGCCTCACCCTGTCGGGTGATTTTGTACAGTTGCTGCTGCTCGACACCAACAGGAATGACCATGGTGCCGCCCTCACTGAGTTGTGAGAGCAGTGCCTGTGGCACAGACTCCGCTGCCGCTGTGACAATAATGGCATCAAATGGGCCTTTCGCTGGCCAACCTTGCCAACCATCACCGTGCTTGGTGGAGATGTTATAAATGTCGAGCTGCTTTAAACGTCGTTTAGCTTCCCATTGCAACGCCTTAATCCGCTCAATGGAGAAGACGTGATCGACCAGTTGAGCTAGTACTGCGGTTTGGTAACCAGACCCAGTGCCAACTTCCAGCACTTTGCTGTCTCGATTCAGAGCCAACAGTTCGGTCATTTTCGCCACGATATAGGGCTGAGAGATGGTCTGCCCAGCGCCAATAGGCAGCGCATTATTATCGTATGCTTGATGCATCATCGCCTGTGACACGAACTGCTCACGAGGCAATCGATAGATGGCATCTAATACGCGTTGATCTTGAATGCCACTCGCGACAAGAAAGTCGATTAATCTGTCGGCATGTGGGTTTACCATTGTTACTTGTCCTTTAACCAATTATCCATGCTCATCAGCGATTCATGAGCGGTCAAATCTACTTGCAGCGGTGTAATGGAGACAAAGCCATGTTCGATAGCATAAAAGTCGGTTCCTTCACCCGCATCCTGCTCTTTTCCTGGTGGGCCTAACCAATAAATATCATGACCACGAGGATCTTGCTGTTTTATCATTGCTTCCGCGTGATGGCGCGCACCTAAACGGGTTACTTTTGAGCCTTTTAGCGCGGAGAGCTCAACGTCGGGAATATTGACGTTTAACAGTCGGTTAGTGGGAATAGGGCGCCGTCCGTGCTGCAACACCAGCTGTTTGGCAATGTGCGCAGCCGTGTCAAAATGGCGCTGCCCCACCAGTGAAAAGGCGATCGCCTGAACACCGAGAAAGTGCCCTTCCATCGCCGCCGCTACCGTGCCAGAGTAGAGCACATCATCCCCAAGATTTGCACCATGGTTAATGCCCGCTAGCACCAGGTCCGGAAGATCGTCTTTCATCAGCTCGTTAAGCGCAAAGTGAACACAGTCGGTCGGCGTTCCTTGTACCGAATAAGTACGCTCGGCGATGCGAGTCACCCTCAAAGGCTGCTCTAGGGTTAACGAGTTGGATGCGCCTGAGCGGTTTCTATCTGGCGCGACGATCGTCACTTCGGCGATCTCACTCAGTGCCTGCGCGAGCGCGTGTATGCCCTTCGCATGCACGCCATCATCGTTACTGATCAATACTCTCAGTGTGTTGGCTGTCATAAATCCTGTCACTTCCTGTTGAAAGAGGGCATATGGCCCTACCGGCTACTGACTGTCATTGTCCTGGCTGTCATTGGCCTTGCTGTCATTAGCGTAATGGCGTTCTTTCTCCGTCGCAATGAGCAGCTCTCGCAAAATAGCAGTCGCAAAGCTGCCTGCATCCAATGAGAAGTCGAGCGTTAAGCTGTCACCATCGACGGACCAAGTCAGATTCTCAGGCTTCAATAACACCTCTCGGCGGTCGTGACGCATGCGATTACCACGGATCAGCGCCATGAGATCTGGCTCATTATCAAGCAGCGGTTGTTCAAGTGCGAGCGCCTCGTGCTGAGTGGGTAAGGCATTGTCACCCGCGAGCGCAGCGGTTAATGTCACCTCACCACGCTGTAACTGCGCATTGAACGCCTCGCACTCTTCAGGCGTGACAAGGCGCGTTTCATTGCCTTGATAGACAATATCGCCCGCAATACAGGTGTTCAATAGCGCTTGTTCAATCCGCGCGGAGACGATAGTGTTAAACACCCAAGAGCGAGCGGCAGAGAGGTAGAGACTGCGTTTGTTTTGGTTGCGAGTACGGACATTGTCTCTCCCCCAACGTCTCGCTTCAGTAAGGTTATTGCCATCGTGACCAAAACGCTGACTGCCAAAATAGTTGGGAACCCCTTTCGCTTGTACCTTCTCCAATCGAGACAGCACCGATGGCATGTCGGAGACTTGGGTTAACGTTAAGCGAAAGTCATTACCGATTAAGTCACCGGGACGCAGCTTTTTATGGTGTCGGTCTGTGGCAAGAATTTCGATACTCGGGTACGCCGCAAGAAAGGCGCTAAAGTCTGGCGTCTCGCCTTTAGGTAGATGCACACTCAGCCACTGCTCTGTGACTGCATGACGATCCTTAAGCCCTGCCCAACTGACGTCTTTCGATTTCACCCCGCACGCTTTGGCCAGTTCGTTGGCCACAAAGCTGGTGTTCTCGCCGGTTTTACGAATACGCACCATTAGGTGCTCACCCGTACCACTAAATGAGAACCCTAAGTTTTCGCGTACTTGAAAGTGCTCGGGTTGCGCTTTGAGTACGCCGGTGGCGACAGGCTGACCATTGAGGTACGCCAAAGAAGAAAGTAAATCAGACATGAATAGAGTTCCGTTTAGACAGAGGATGGGCTTGTGACCGTCCGCTGTTGAAAAATAGCTAGAAATTACGCTTTAACCAGCAGCACAACTGCTTCGCTGGCAATGCCTTCTTTGCGCCCAGTAAAGCCGAGACGCTCTGTGGTGGTCGCTTTGACATTAATGTTGGTGACGTCGGTGTCCAAATCTTGTGCGATGGTTTGGCACATCGATTCGATATATGGCGCCATTTTCGGTGCTTGGGCAATGATGGTGATGTCAGCATTACCCAGCACATACCCCTGCGCTTGTACTCGTTGGTACACATCGCGCAGAAGAAAACGACTGTCCGCGCCTTTCCACTCGTCATCGGTATCAGGGAAATGGCGACCAATATCACCGGCAGCAATCGCGCCCAACAGTGCATCGCACAGTGCGTGCAGCGCCACATCGCCATCGGAGTGAGCAATCAAACCTTGCTCGTAAGGAATGGCAACACCGCCAATGATGACTGGGCCTTCTCCGCCAAATTTGTGCACGTCAAAACCGTGACCGATTCGAATCATCGTGTTATGTCCTTTCATTCAAGACAAAGGGGCTGTTCCCTCTGCAAATAAAACTCTGCCAGAGCCAGATCCTCTGGTTGGGTGATTTTAATATTGTCGCCGCTCCCAGGTACTAGCAGTGACGCTCCGCCACTCCACTCAATCGCGGAGGCTTCGTCCGTAATGACGGCCTGAGCTTGCAACGCCTTGCTCAGCGCTTGGGTCAAGGTGTGAGTCGGGTACATCTGCGGTGTCAGGGCATGCCACAGCCCCTCTCTATCGACAGTGTGATCCACCGTATTGCTGACTGCGTTGGGATGAGCTGCACGTTTCATAGTATCTCGTACCGGCATGGCTAGGATGCCTCCGACTTGCTCAGCTAAGCAGCGCTCAATCAGATGAGAAATATCTCTCAATCTCACACAAGGTCTGGCCGCATCATGCACTAACACCCAAGGTGACATCTGATGCTGAGAAACATACTCGAGCCCACGCAGCACAGAATCGGCGCGCTCACTACCACCACTGACACGAATCACCTTGGGGTGAGTCGCAATGGGTAGCTGTTCAAAATAAGGGTCGCCATCGCTAATCGCGACGACAACATGTTCAATATCTGGGTGAGAAAGTAGACGCGAGAGGGTGTGCTCAAGAACGGTTTTACCCAAGATCTCTAGATACTGCTTGGGACGATCCGCCTGCATGCGTTTGCCCACGCCGGCCGCGGGGACAATCGCAGTAATTTTGCCAGCAAAATGGCTGTCTGACATTTAATTGTCCTCTCCAATGATGCGATAGAAGGTTTCCCCTTCTTTCACCATGCCAAGCTCATGTCGAGCACGCTCTTCGATGGCATCGAGTCCTTGGCGTAAGTCGTCAATTTCGGCGAACATTTCATTGTTGCGAGATTGGAGGCTCGCATTGACTTGATGTTGAACGTCGATTTCTGCACTGACCGCTTGGTAATCGGCCACGCCATTCTTACCCAGCCACAACTCATATTGTAGCCAGCCTAAAATCAGCAATAGAGTCAGAGCAAAAACACGCATACTGTCAATCAAAGATGAGAGATAAAGAAAGACCACATATATATCACAATGTTGCCCCTCAAGCGAGGTACGGATTGTCTATGTGGTCTGAGAAGAGTGGGATTAGCGAGTCAGCAGAAATGCAAACAAACCTACACCCAAAAGCAAACGGTAAATCACAAACGGCGTCATACCCATTTTTGATATCAGCTTCAAGAAGAAGTGAATGCAGAGGTAAGCGCTGACAAATGACGTGACAATGCCCGTTAATAGGAAACCAGTGTGGATTGGCTCACCGCTGATCACCAACTTAAGACCTAAGTAACCGCCAGCAAGAAGAATGATAGGGATAGACATCAAAAACGAAAAACGCGCCGCGGCTTCGCGAGTAAAGCCTAGATAGAGCGCTGCCGTCATCGTTGCGCCAGAACGTGAGGTACCCGGAATCATCGCCATCGCTTGCGCAAGACCAATAAAGAGCGCCTTTTTCCAACCCGCTTGGTATTCATCATCGGCGAGCGTGGCGGTTTTATCCACCCACCAGAGCAACAAACCAAACACTATGGTAGTGGTGGCAATCACCCAGGCACTGCGCAAGTAGATCTCAATGATGTCTTTCATCAGTAGCCCGAAGATACAGGCCGGAATCGTGGCTAATAGAATCATCCACGCCAATTTGGCTTCTTTGCTGCGCTCTGCTCTAAAAATGGACGCAAAAAAGGACGAGAGCAGTGTCACCACTTCTTGGCGGAAATAGATAATGACCGCCGCTAACGTACCCACGTGTACCGCGACATCAAACGCTAAGCCTTGGTCATCCCAGCCTAAAATGGCGGAAGGCAAAATTAAGTGCGCAGAGCTGGAGATGGGCAAAAACTCGGTCAGACCTTGGATCAAGGCCAAAATAAAGGCTTCAAAATAACTCATGGGTATCTCATTGGGTGGTGTCATCGAACCACAGCGGAACGGCGGTCAATGGCGTGGTTAAATTCAGTTGTTGCTGGAGTTCTTGCACTTGTCGGCCATCACCGGGAATGACCCTATCGGGGCAAAGCTCCGCCAATGGTTTGAGAACAAACGCGTAGTGATAAATGTCTTTGCGCGGAATCTGGGGCGATTGCGCAGAAACTTCATCACCAAACAGCAGAATGTCCAGATCGATAGTGCGAGGCTGAAATTTTTCTGCGTGTTCACAGCGGCCCCATTTAAGCTCAATATCTCGCAGATAGCGTGAAAATTCTGTCAGATTTTCAGTCGTTTGCAATTCAACGACCAGGTTATAGAAGCGATCTCCGTCAAATCCGACCGACGGGCACTCATAAATGGTCGACAGCCTTAATCCTTGGCCTAAATGGCGCAACTCATCAATCGCCGCCTTGATGTGCTTTTTTCTCTCCACATTGGAACCGACGCCAATGTATGCGGTGATCATGCCTTACCTCGCTCAATCACCACACCCACCGCTTTGGCCTGTGCCACCGCGCCCGGTTTGGCTAGCCGAATGCGAATCCAGGGTACATTAAAGGTGGTCATGACTAACTCCGCGACCTCTTCCGCCACACGCTCAACCAATAAAAAACGGCCTTGCTCAATGTGGTTCAACACCGCTTCACTCACCTTGGCGTAATCTAAGGCGTCCACCACATCATCGCTTTTACCTGCGGGGCGGTTGTCGTGCGCCATTTCAATGTCCAACACCAATTTTTGTTTGATTTGTTGTTCCCAGTCGTACACGCCAATGGTAGTGATGACTTCTAACTGCTCAATAAATACTTTATCCATGGTCACTGCTGTCCTGTTTGATCCGAGGAGAGGTCGGATACCCATTTCTCATAAAAAGTCGTACTATTTTACTGCTCTGGCGCTCAGTGTCAGTAGTTTAAGTCGCGAAGCCGCGATATGATACCAGTTAAACGCAACAGAATATCAATGACTGGTTTACCTCACCCTTGCTGACTATGAGTGAATTCGAATGACACCACTTGCCCTCATCTTGATCATTTGCGCCTATTTATTAGGCTCAATCTCAAGTGCGGTGCTGATTTGTCGTCTCCTCAAACTCCCCGACCCCAGAAAGCAAGGCTCACACAACCCCGGCGCCACTAATGTGTTGCGTATTGGGGGCAAAAAAGCCGCTATCGCAGTGTTACTGTGCGACATGCTCAAGGGCACTATTCCAGTGTGGGGTGGGTACTTTTTGCACATTGATCCAATCATTCTTGGTGTTGTTGCAATTGCTGCCTGCTTGGGTCACATGTACCCTATCTTCTTTCACTTTAAAGGTGGGAAAGGCGTGGCCACCGCATTGGGTGCGATAGCCCCTATCGGTTTGGATTTAACAGGCATGATCATCGCCACTTGGCTCAGCGTTGCGCTGATCTTTCGCTACTCTTCGTTAGCGGCGATTGTTACCGTACTGCTAGCCCCGTTTTATACATGGATGGTCAAGCCGCAATACACCTTGCCAGTCGCCATGCTGTGTTGTCTGATTGTCTTGCGTCATCATCAAAACATTAAACGCCTGTTTGCTGGCACCGAGCCCAAAGTGGGCGAAAAGAAGCAGGCATAAAAAAGGCTTCAACCAAGAAGCCTTTAAACACGATGTATTCCATTGAACCGAACCAAGAATGCCGCGATTATTCTGCGCCGCGCAGTGGTTGCAGAGTATCGATGGGCCATCGCGGCGTCGCTTGAACCGCCAAATCCGCTACTTCGCCATTTTTAAGGCGCTGCATGCCCGCAAATGCGATCATCGCACCGTTATCGGTACAAAATTCCGTGCGCGGATAATAGACTTCCCCACCAATTTTTTTCGCCAGCGCCGCCAAATCAGCCCGCAAACGCTTATTAGCACTCACGCCACCGGCAATAACGATACGCTTAAAGCCAGTTTGTTCCAACGCTCGCTTACATTTGATGGTTAACGTCGCGCACACGGCCTCTTCAAACGCTAGGGCAATATCCGCTCGGGTTTGTTCATCATCGCCATTGGCGGCAATCGTGTTGGCTGTGAACGTTTTCAAGCCAGAAAAGCTCATATCAAGGCCCGGACGATCCGTCATAGGGCGCGGAAACTTAAATCGGCCCGGCGTGCCTTTCTCGGCCAGTTTCGACAGCAGCGGACCACCTGGGTAATCGAGCCCCATCAGTTTTGCGGTTTTATCAAAGGCTTCACCCGCGGCGTCATCAATCGACTCACCTAAGATTTTGTATTCACCAATCCCTTTTACTTCGACCATCATCGAGTGGCCACCTGAGACCAACACCGCGACAAAAGGAAATGGCGGCGGGTTCTCTTCCAGCATCGGCGCGAGCAAGTGCCCTTCCATATGATGCACTGGCACGGCCGGCACACCCCAAGCGTACGCGAGACTGCGACCAATGGTCGCCCCTACCAGCAGCGCACCCACAAGTCCTGGGCCTGCGGTGTAAGCAATACCATCAATCTCTTTTGGCGTGACGCCCGCTTCTTTCATCGCCGCTTTAATTAACGGAATGGTCTTTTTAACGTGATCGCGAGAGGCCAACTCAGGCACAACACCGCCGTAGTCAGCATGAAGCTTTACTTGGCTGTAGAGCTGATGGGAAAGCAGCCCTTTCTCATCATCGTAAATGGCTATGCCTGTCTCATCACACGAGGTTTCAATACCAATAATGCGCATGGTTTACCCTGGATGCCTCTGTCTCAATTTCAAAATTGGCGCAATCTTACCTTGCCTTCGCGCTGCAAACAAATTTTGTACAGTGTATAAACAATAAAAGGCTTTACAAAGCTAATGTGATCGGATTAAAATTCCGCACCATTTTTGATCAAGCTGATTGTAGGCCTTGCAACTGAGCAGGTACTGTGAAGTCAGCATTAACGAATTAACCCCTGAGGTGAAAGGCATATGCCAGTAGTTAAAGTACGTGAAAACGAACCGTTCGACGTTGCACTACGTCGTTTCAAACGCTCTTGCGAAAAAGCAGGTATCCTTTCTGAAGTGCGTCGTCGTGAGCACTACGAAAAACCAACTACAGTTCGCAAACGCGCTAAAGCAGCAGCTCAAAAGCGTCACGCTAAGAAGCTAGCTCGCGAAAACGCTCGTCGCGTTCGCCTGTACTAATAGCTAAGTCCTAAAGGATTCTAGTTATGGCTCTGATTGACCAACTCAAAGAAGAGCAAAAATTAGCGATGAAAGCCAAGGACAAATTGCGCCTTGGCACTATCCGTTTAGCTTTGTCAGCAATTAAGCAACGTGAAGTCGACGAACAGATCACTCTTAACGACGACGACATTCTTGCTGTGTTGACGAAAATGGTTAAACAGCGTCGCGATTCTGTCGCTCAATATGAATCAGCGGGTCGCCAAGACCTTGCGGATGCAGAAAAAGCCGAAATTACGGTACTTGAGGATTTTATGCCTCAACCACTGACCGACGACGAAGTTGCCGCATTGATTGACAATGCAGTTACTGAATCAGGCGCAGGGGGCATGCAAGACATGGGTAAAGTAATGGGCGTTCTAAAACCACAGATTCAAGGGCGTGCAGACATGGGTAAAGTGAGCGGTTTAGTTCGCGCTAAACTGGCTTAACACACCCAAGCCTATTACAACAAGCCGTGCTATCCTTCGGAATGCGCGGCTTGTTTGTATCTATCCCCCAATTGTTTAGTTAGTGCATTTTTCTAAGGTTTTATGGCAGGACACATTCCTCGTAGTTTTATTGATGATCTGCTTGCTCGACTGGATATCGTCGACATCATAGACGCACGAGTAAAACTTAAGAAAAAAGGCAAAAACTACAGCGCGTGCTGCCCTTTCCATAACGAAAAAACCCCATCATTCAGCGTGTCGCAAGAGAAGCAGTTTTACCACTGTTTTGGCTGTGGTGTGCATGGCAACGCCATCGACTTTATGATGGAGTATGAGCGCCTAGAATTTGTCGAAGCCATTGAAGAGCTTGCCTCATTCCTAGGTTTAGATGTCCCTAGAGAGCAGCGCCAAGATGGTCGTTTCAACCGAAGCAATCAACCGCAAGCCAGCAGCGAACAAAAGCGCAACCTCTACGATTTGATGGGCACCATCGCGCAGTTTTATCGTGACCAGCTTAAGCTCTCTAGTAGCAAGCCTGCGATTGAATACCTTAAGCAGCGCGGCCTCTCTGGCGAAATCGTGCAGAAATTTGGCATTGGCTATGTCGCCGACGAATGGGATTTAGTGCGCAAGAACTTTGGTCAGCATAAAGCGACCCAAGACATGCTGGTCAGTGGCGGCATGTTGATTGAGAACGACAAAGGCAATCGCTACGACCGTTTTCGCGGGCGTATTATGTTCCCGATTCGTGACCGACGCGGGCGGGTGATTGGCTTTGGTGGCCGAATTATTGACGAAGGTACGCCCAAGTACCTCAACTCGCCAGAGACGCCGATTTTCCACAAAGGTAAAGAGCTCTATGGCTTGTATGAAGTCATGCAGGCGTATCGAGAGCCCAAGCAAATCCTCGTGGTTGAAGGCTATATGGACGTGGTTGCTCTCGCGCAATATGGTATTGATTATTCCGTAGCGTCACTTGGCACCTCAACGACTGGTGATCATATCCAGCTTTTGTTTCGACAAACCCATACGGTGGTCTGTTGTTATGACGGTGACCGAGCAGGTAAAGAAGCCGCATGGCGCGCTCTAGAGAATGCCCTTCAGTACCTAAAAACAGGCAACACGCTGAAGTTTCTCTTCCTGCCGGACGGAGAAGATCCAGACAGTTACGTACGTAAATACGGTAAAGAAGCGTTTGAGCAACAAATGGAGCAGGCCACGCCGCTCTCCAGCTACTTGTTTGATAATCTGATTGAGATTCACAACCTCAATTTAGGTTCGAACGAGGGCAAGTCGGCACTGCGCGCGCACGCCAGTAGCCTGATCGATAAGATTCCAGACCCGTATTTTCAAGAACTGCTAGAAAAATTGCTCGATGAGCGAACCGGATTTGATAATCAACTTAGACAGCCGCGCAAAAAGCAAAGCGAAACTCGACCTCAGCCACACAAAGAGATCAAACGCACCCCCATGCGTGAGGTGATCGCTTTGCTTATCCAAAATCCGAGCTATGCTCAAATGGTACCGGATTTATCGAGCGTTAGAGAGTTACCCGTACCCGGTTTAAGTTTATTTGCCCAGGTGCTTGAATATTGTCATCAGCACCCCAATATCAACACAGGCCAGTTGTTAGAGACCTGGCGAAATACGAGCCATGAAGCGCTACTGTCTCGTTTAGCGAGCTGGGAAATCCCGCTCGATGAAGATAACGAGCAAGATATATTTTTAGATTCATTGGACAGAATACTGGCCCAGTGCGTCGAAAAACAAATTGAAAACCTGCAGGCCAAAGAAAGAAGTGTCGGTTTATCAGCCGAAGAAAGAAGGGAGCTGCTAGCGTTGATGCTAGATTTGAAAGCGTAACCCTGTTTAATTAGTCAGCAATCAATTAATTTGTTATTATGTGTGGTTTGCAACTCGCATACTAATTCCTTCACCAGATACTAAGTTGGATACCGTCTATGGATCAAAATCCGCAGTCACAGCTGAAACAACTTGTCATTAAAGGCAAGGAACAAGGCTATCTGACCTACGCAGAAGTAAACGACCACCTGCCAGCAGAAATCGTCGATTCCGAGCAGGTTGAAGATATCATTCAGATGATCAACGACATGGGCATTCGAGTCGTCGAAACAGCGCCTGATGCCGATGATCTTGCACTGAACGATGATGACACCATTACCGATGAAGACGCAGCAGAAGCTGCGGCTGCGGCGCTTTCTAGCGTAGAGAACGAAATTGGCCGCACAACTGACCCAGTTCGCATGTACATGCGTGAAATGGGTACGGTTGAACTTCTGACTCGAGAGGGCGAAATCGACATCGCTAAGCGTATTGAAGACGGTATTAACCAAGTTCAACACGCTGTCGCCGAATACCCAGGGACTATCCCATACATTCTTGAGCAGTTCGACAAAGTACAAGCGGAAGAGCTTCGTCTTACCGATCTCATCACTGGCTTTGTTGATCCAGATGCAGAAGAGACCACAGCACCGACGGCGACGCACATCGGTTCTGAACTCGCAGAGTCTGATCTGAAAGATGAAGACGAAGAAGATGTCGATGATGATGAAGACGATTCAGATGACGATGACTCTGAAGAAGATACCGGCATCGACCCTGAACTTGCACTAGAAAAGTTCACGTCGCTACGTAATACCTTCCAGAACTTCCAGCTCGCCTGTAACGAGTACGGCAAAGAGAGTCCAAAAGCGCAAATCGCTCATGAACTCGTTCTCGACGTATTCAAAGAGTTCCGTCTGACGCCGAAGCAGTTTGACTACTTGGTCGATGAACTTCGCACCTCGATGGAGCGCGTTCGTACTCAAGAGCGTCTGATCATGAAAGCGGCCGTTGAATACGGCAAGATGCCGAAGAAATCGTTCATTACGCTCTTTACCGGCAATGAATCTAGCGACGCTTGGCTTGATGAGATCCTTGCTTCTGACAAGCCGTATGCAGAGAAAGTTCGTCGCAGCGAAGACGACATCCGCCGCTCGATCATGAAGCTAAAAGCGATCGAAGAAGAGACCTCTTTGACGGTGCAAAACATCAAAGAGATCAGCCGCCGTATGTCGATCGGTGAAGCGAAAGCTCGCCGTGCGAAGAAAGAGATGGTGGAAGCGAACTTACGTCTGGTTATCTCGATTGCGAAGAAATACACCAACCGTGGTCTACAGTTCTTGGATCTTATCCAAGAAGGTAACATCGGCTTGATGAAAGCGGTCGACAAATTTGAATACCGTCGTGGTTACAAATTCTCGACCTACGCAACATGGTGGATTCGTCAGGCAATCACTCGCTCGATTGCAGACCAAGCACGTACGATCCGTATTCCGGTACACATGATCGAAACGATCAACAAACTCAACCGTATCTCTCGTCAAATGTTGCAAGAGATGGGTCGTGAGCCCCTACCGGAAGAGTTGGCTGAGCGCATGCAGATGCCAGAAGATAAGATCCGTAAAGTGCTGAAGATCGCCAAAGAGCCAATCTCAATGGAAACACCGATCGGTGATGATGAAGATTCACATCTAGGTGATTTTATCGAGGACACCACGCTTGAGTTGCCTCTCGATTCTGCCACCGCCACCAGCTTGAAAGTGGCCACCAAAGACGTACTGGCCGGGCTCACACCTCGTGAAGCAAAAGTACTGCGTATGCGCTTTGGTATCGACATGAACACAGACCACACTCTGGAAGAAGTCGGTAAGCAGTTCGACGTAACGCGTGAGCGTATTCGCCAGATCGAAGCAAAAGCGCTACGTAAATTGCGCCACCCTAGCCGCTCAGAAACTCTGCGCAGCTTCTTGGATGAGTAATTCACGCTAAGACGCATGATTGATGAAAAGGTGAGCAAGCGCTCACCTTTTTTATTATTAGCAGACTTAAGTGAATAAAAACTAAGCGCATTTAGCCATGCTTGCGGCTAGACAGCTTCGGGGGCTTCCCCTATAATCGATGCCCTACGGCCCCTTAGCTCAGTGGTTAGAGCAGTCGACTCATAATCGATTGGTCCCCAGTTCAAGTCTGGGAGGGGCCACCAAATTCTAGAAGGTTAGTAAGCGTAGTGTTTACTAACCTTTTTTTGTACCTGACGATTTTGGGTCAGGTAAGCCCCGATCACGCACTCTTCTCTGTCTCCTTCCAATACTAATCCGAATACTACGCTGTTGCCAAATGTGTCCTTCAGGCTGATAAAACTCTCTCATAGAGAACAAAGAGAGGGATTGAACTCGCAAACCAACCATAAGTAACTTAAATTACACTTATAGATAATTTCTTATACAGCCACTACAAAAGTGATTTATAGTGAACTTATATATTAAGACGAACCCAATAGTGACAAAAGTACATTAAAAGGCACTTATGAAAAAAGGTAAGATGGTAAAGGCACAACCTATGCCTGATTTGAATACCGAGTTCAGTATGGAAACGCTGGGGAGCGCCATTCGCTCAAAGCGCACAGATAGAGGCTGGCGTATTGATGATCTCGCTTCAAAAGCCAACTTATCTCGTAGAACAGTCATGAAAGTAGAAAAAGGCGATACCAGTGTCACCTTTGCCAATGTACTCGTCCTCATGGACATCTTAGGGCTATCGTTACGCCTTATCGATTTAAACCTATTTGTTCGTCCACATAGCCAAATAACCTCCCAAGCTGAAAACAGCGTGAGAAGCAATGAGGACGGTTGGTATGAGTAAGTTACAACAGTTAGACGTGTTTATCGGTACGAATACCAAAATTGGTCGTTTGATTCTTCCTGTCGGAACAGAAACAGCGTTTTCATTCATCTATGAAGATGAATGGAAACACACTGGTTTCCCAATTTCGCCACACATCCCTTTCGATGATCAGGCTTCGCCACGTAGTATTGAGAACTACCTCAGAAATCTCCTTCCTGAAGGAGAAGCCTTTGAGGAGATGATACAAAACACCACTATCTCCAAAAGCAACACGTTCGGGCTGATTCGTAAGCTTGGTGCGGAAACATCTGGCGCATTATCTTTTCGAGTTCCAGAATCAGAACCTCAAGAGACTAGTTTTAGACCTGTACCTGATGATGAACTAATAGAACGACTAGAGCGAAATCTAGCGCCATTAGTATATTGGGACGGTAAGGTTCGCCTTTCGGTTGCAGGTGTGCAAAACAAATTAAACTTACTTAAGCGTGGTGATGAGTGGGGGTTTGGCGAAGGCAAATTAAGTTCGAACTACATTCTGAAGTTTGAAAGCGGTAGAGCACCGTGTATTGCTGTTAATGAGTTCTTTTGCATGACATTAGCCAAGCTAGCAGGTTTGGACGTCGCTCATGTTGAGTTAACTCGCATTGGGAATACTAGGACACTGATCATAGAGCGGTTCGATCGTGCCTATATTGAAGCTCGTGATGTCGTTCAACGAAGACATGTGATTGATGGCTGTCAGGCGACTGACTTACCTCCAGGTTACAAATACGAGCGTCAGAATGGGGATGAAGGCGATGGCGTATATATGCGTGATGGTGTTTCTTTCCGACGCCTACTGAGCGTCAAAACCGTAGACACGGTCATCACTAACCTAAAGCTCACCCAATGGATGCTCTTCAATCTAGTAACGCTAAACTACGATGCCCATGGTAAAAATATTAGCTTCTTCGTCACCCCTAAAGGCCTGGAACTGGCTCCTTTTTATGATTTAGTAAACATAGAAGCAATTGCTCAAGAGGGAGCAAAACTCAACTCACGAAGCGGTAAGTTGTCTGCTGATGAGGGGCGTGCCGCCAGTATCCCTCAATATTTTGCAATGTCGATTGGAGATTGGGAAAGTGAAGACTTTCAAAATCCGCCGAAAGGTAACTTCAAACGCCCTATCACCAGCTATGATTTAGCTGAATTCGGCGCTCTGCTGGGTTATTCAGGCACCAAAATGGCTTCCATAATGGTAGAAACCGTTGGTGCTATAAAAAATGCCCTGAAGGAAGCAGTTGACCTTACCGACGCACAAGGAATCGATGATGGAGAGCATGAACATATAGAGCTATGTGTGTCACTCATCCAAACAGAGTGTGAATACTTGCTAGAACAAGCCGACAGCATGCCAGAAATGAGTGAGCTTCTTTAATGGTAAACCTCGAGGCACAAAATACTATACTGAGCACAGGGCTACAGAAAAAGTAGCTTTATGAACTCCTATCGTTCGATTCACACATTAGTAAACACTAATTTTTCAAACTCTTAAAAACGAGACATTTTTTGAACCTGTGCCACATATAAACTAAGTTAGTATAAGTGGGCGTCAGCTTTTTCGGCTAGGTTGATAACAAGCACTCATTAGAAAGTAGCACTCCTTTTTATATTTCATCGACCTAACGCACCCTGTTGGTGCCAATGAGGCCATTTATGCTATTTTTTCGCAGCCGTAAAGACTCTGCTTACACTGATCTTGAACTCAATGCAATGCGTACCTCTGCGCAAGTGTTCAGCGCCATCAAATCCAGCGTTGCCTACATTGAGTTTCAGCCTGACGGTCATGTCATCACCGCAAATCACTTATTTCTCGACGCACTCGGCTACCAATTGAGTGACGTTCAGGGTAAACATCATCGCCTTTTTTGTGATTCGATCCTGACCTCTTCTTCCGATTATCAACAATTTTGGCGAGATCTAGCCAATGGACAGCCTCAGACAGGCACCTTCAGGCGTCTTCGTAAGGGGGGCGAAGAGATTTGGATTGAAGCGACCTACGTTCCCGTGAAAGATGACAACAATAAAGTAGTCAAAGTGATCAAAGTCGCCAGCGATGTCACTGAGAAAAAGCACCGCCTAGACAATCAAGAAGCCATTTTTGAATCGCTTAAAAAATCCATGGCCTATATTGAATTTACCCCCAAAGGGGAAATCATCAATGCCAACGATAACTTCTGCGCCTGTGTTGGCTACAAGCTTTCTGAGATTAGAGGTCAGCATCACCACATTTTTTGTAGCGAAGATTTCATCCACAACAATCCAAATTTTTGGCCCTCACTAGCCAAAGGCGAGTTCAAAGGCGGCCTCTTTGAAAGACGTAACAAACACGGTGAGATACTGTGGTTAGAAGCGACCTACAACCCTGTTTTTGATCGTCATGGCAAGGTGGTGCGCGTGGTGAAATTTGCCAGTGATATCACTGACCGAATTCTTCATCAGCAGGCTATACGAGATGCCTCTAAAGTGGCTCAGCAGACCTCGCTTCACACTTTAGACATTGCCAATGATGGCGCTCGCACGCTGGGTACCGCGACCGATGTCGCCAATCAAATTGACGTATCAGTCAGTACAGCTTCCACTCTAATGGGGAAACTGACCGAGCAATCGCAACAAATTACCCACATTGTCACCACCATCTCCAACATTGCCGATCAAACCAACTTACTCGCACTGAATGCCGCCATAGAGGCCGCACGAGCAGGGGAGTTTGGCCGCGGATTTGCGGTTGTTGCTGACGAGGTGCGAAACCTCGCAGCGAATACAACGAAAGCAACCGATGAGATAGGGAATATTGTTAAGCGCAACAGTGAGTTGACTTCAGAATCTGAGGAAACCATGGCGCAGATTCAAGCGAGAGTCGTCGAATGCAACCAGCAGTTGCAGGAGACACAAGCCCTAATTGACGAGATTCGACAAGGGGCGCGAAACGTTGCAGATACGGTGACGCAACTGGTCAAAGATTGATAAGGGTATGTGCCCGACCAGCGTCGGGCACATGATTTCATTAAAAGCCTTTGCTTTTCTTAATCAAGTCGTAAGCGTTTTGAATTTCCTGCGCTTTTTCTTTCGCGACATTCATCATCTCAGGGGGGAGCCCCTTCGCCATCAACTTATCTGGATGATGCTCATTCATCAGTTTACGGTAGGCGCGCTTGATAGCTTTAGCATCAGCGCTGCTATCAATCCCCAGTAATTTGTAGGCATCGCTAAGTTGATCTGCGGTACTCGCTTGCTGCCACTGCCCGCCAGATTGATGAGAGTGCCCACCGTTGCTGCCACCAAAACCTCCGCGTTGAAAACGAAACGCCGCTTCTTGCATGCGAAGGCGTTGCTCAAGCTGTTCTGATGAAAACCCCAAACCTTGTGCAATTTTGTGCAGCACATTGCGCTCTGCCGGGTGAATCTCGCCATCCGCAAACGCTGCAGAGATTTGTAACTCGAGGAAAAACTGCAGCAAATCAAAACGGCCTCCGGTTGAGATGCTGACACGCTCTAAGACTCTCTCCAATGGGAAATCTGCGCTTTTCCCTTCTCTGAAGGCTTCTTGCGCTGCTAATTTCTGCTCACCATGCAGGTTCATGCGCTCCATCATGGTTGAGGCAAGCTGGATCTCCTCCCGAGTGACCTGCCCTTTTGATTTCGCAACGTGCCCCATCACCGAGAACGCCGCTTTAAAAAACTCTTCTTGGCGCTGCGCTTGGCTTGGTCCTTCACCAAAGCCGCTATTGAAACCCGCCTGCCTTAAACGGCGTGCTTTATCAAACTGATGGCCTAGAAAAAGACCGAATAACGCACCAAATGGTCCTCCAAACAGAAAACCAAAAAAAGTGCCAAGGATTTTGCCGAAAATGTGCATTATATGCTCTCAACCTCTGAATTTTTTCTTCTCAACGCGGTCTGATAGTGCCGTACGCCACAATTTACTTTATTATAAAGACCGTTTTATCTTAGATTCGGTTACCTATTCACCGGATATATCAAGTTCAACAGGATAGTAAAACTCGATGTCATTTTTCCCCCGCACCTTACTGGCCGCATCGATCGGCGCTGCGCTCTATGTCCCTCAGGCCTTATCTGAAGCAATCGTAGACGATAGTGTGCAGGAACTGCCCTCTATTGATCAATGCTTAATCAACGAACCTGAGTCTGATAACCCGAATCAAGATCCCATCAATGTCGAAGCCGACAGCTTAGAGGCGATCAACGGCGATAAAGCCACCTACAGCGGTAACGTTGTGGTCGTTCAAGGCAAGAAGCAGATGCGTGCCGACAACGTCACCCTCCACCAGCAAGAAAACATCGTGGTTGCGGAAGGGAACGTGATGTTCAGCGACGGTGAGCTGAAAAGTATATCAGAGAAAGCCACCAACAACCTCAACACAGAAGAAATGACATTGGAGAACACCCAGTATCAATTCTTGTGTGAGCCGGGGCGCGGTGAAGCGGTCTACGTGGCCAAAACGGGTAAGGCGATGTATGAAGTGGAAGACGGCACGCTCACTTCATGTCCCGAGGGAGACAACTCTTGGCGTCTAAAAGCATCCGCGATAGAGGTCGACCAAGACGAAGAAGAGGCGACGTTTTACAACCCACGTTTTGAAGTAGCCAATGTCCCTGTGTTCTATTTGCCCTATTTAACATTGCCGATGGGCGACGCAAGGAAAACTGGCTTTCTCTATCCAACGGTTTCTTATGGGTCAAGCGATGGTTTTGAAATGGAGGTGCCGTTTTACTGGAACTTGGCCCCCAACTACGACCTCGAAACCACGCTAAAGTACATGCAAAACCGTGGAACGCAACTCAATAGTGAATTCCGTTACTTGTCCAACTTTGGCCTCAGCACCATCAAATCTGAGTACCTTCCCGATGACCGTAAATATGATGAATATGATGATCGATGGGCAGCGCAGCTGACGCACTCTGGTCTGTACAAAGATAACTGGAAGTTCGATATCGACTATTCCAAAGTCAGTGATATCTACTACTTCTCTGATATAGATTCTGGTATTGGTAGCCGCGAAGACGGGCAACTCACTCAAGAGGCTCAAGTCTCGTACCGAAATCAATCATGGGATATGTCTCTTCTCACCCGTGACTTTCAAGTTTTAACGACCAGCGATAACCTCCCTTATCGTGTCGTTCCTCAGGTAGGCTTCAACTACTATGCACCGGAACTGATGCGCTACTTGGATTTTGACCTCGTGAGTCATATTTCCCGTTTCGAAACCGACGCGGAAGGCAAACCGAGCGCCACGCGTATGCATGTGGAACCCGGTCTCAAAATCCCCCTAGGCACAACTTGGGGAACATGGACAACAGAGGCGAGACTGTTAGGTACGTATTATCAACAGGATCTCGATGGTGTCACCTCAACGAGCTATGAAGAGAGCGTCACTCGCGTTATTCCAGAATTAAGAACCCACGCCGGGTTGATTTTGGAGCGTGATACCGTGGTATTTGACAACTACACGCAAACTCTTGAGCCTCAAGTCCAGTATCTCTACGTCCCGAAAGAGGATCAAAGCAATATTGCAAAATACGACACGACTTTACTTCAAACGGATTATTACGGTCTTTTCCGCAGCCGAAAGTTTAGTGGCGTAGACCAAATTGCTCACGCCAACCAGTTCAGTTACGGAGCGTCAACTCGATTCTATGACGATCGTTATAAAGAGCGTTTGAATATATCCTTCGGGCAAATCTTTTATTTAGACAAAGATATTAAGGGCCAAACGCTCTCAGAGGTTGATGAGGAAAAGCTCTCTAACTACTCTGCTTGGGCCGTCGAAATGGATTTTAATTATGACGACTACTTGTTTTACCACGGCGGCATTCAATACGATATTGACTCCAATGAAGTCCAGTTAGCCAACAGCACGCTTGAATATCGATTTAACCAAGGTTACGTTCAGGCTAACTATCGTTATGTCACTCGAAACTACATTGAGCAAACGCTCGGTGATAGTCTGGAAGATGACCTAGATACCATTACTGAAGATGGTATTTCTCAGGCCGGCATCCTCGCGAGCTACCAGATCTCAAGGCGTTGGAGCACAGGCGCTCAGTACTTCCACGATCTCACGACGAATGAGGCGTTGGAATGGTTAGCAAGATTAAAATATACGTCTGATTGCTGGTACTTTGGTCTGACTTATAGCAACAGATTACGCTCTTGGAGTGGCGATGGGTTTGTTGACTATCCCCAGTCTTCTCCTGAGTATGAAAATAACCTGAGTATCAACTTTGGCATTATTGGCTTCGGGACGAAAATTGGATCGGATATGGATAGTTCTGATAACTCCCTCGGCTACGGTCGCCCATTCTTCTTAAACAATTAAATCTCTCTCCTGCTGCGCAGCGGCAGGAGCCTAATAATGGATAGGATGTTAATGAAACCATTGAAACACACCCTACTCGCGCTCGTTGCCGCGAGCCAAATTGCCATCGTTCACGCGCAGCCGGTTGAGCTGGATGGCGTTTCTGTCATCGTCAATGATGGGGTGATTTTACACAGTGACATCAACGCATCACTGAAAACATTGAAAGCCAACGCGCGTAAAAACAACCAAGCGTTACCCGATGAAGCGACGCTGCGTGAACAAGTCACGGAAAAACTTATCGTTGATACCATTCAACAGCAAGAAGCCGAACGATTGGGTGTGCGTATTGATGACAACCGTCTTAACCAAGCCATCGCTGAGATTGCCGAAAACAACAACCAGACCATCGAAGAACTGAGCAACGCTATTGTCAGTGAAGGTTTGAGTTATCCTGAATTTCGTGAACAAATCCGCAAAGAAATCGCGGCGAGCGAAGCACGCAATGCACTGGTTCGTCGCCGCATCAACATTCTGCCGGCTGAGGTCGATAACCTAGCGGATATTCTCGCGCAAGAGACTAACGCCACCGTGCAGTACAAAATCAGCCATATTCAGTTACGTGTCGACGACGGTGAAGACAAAGCCGCGGTAGAAAAAGAGGCCAAGGCGCTCGTTGAACGCCTCAATCAAGGTGAAGATTTTAGCACCATGGCCTACACCTATTCAAAAGGCCCGAAAGCCCTTGAAGGTGGTGATTGGGGCTGGATGCGTAAAGAAGAGATGCCAACTATCTTCGCCGACCAAATTAGCTTGCAAAACAAAGGCACCATCATTGGTCCATTTCGCAGTGGTGTCGGTTTCCACATCCTCAAAATCGACGATGTCAAAGGGCTAGAAACCGTGGCGGTGACCGAGGTAAACGCGCGTCATATCCTGATTAAGCCGACGGTAATCCTCAGTGATGAAGGGGTGCAAAAAGAGCTGAACGACATCATTGAGCGCATCAACAATGGCGAGGCGACCTTTGGTGAGATGGCGCAGCAATACAGCCAAGATCCAGGTTCAGCCGCACGTGACGGTGAGCTCGGCTATCAAACCTCAGATCTTTACGTCCCTGAATTCAAACACCAAGTGGACACCTTACCGGCTGGAGAGATCAGTGCGCCATTTAAAACCGTTCATGGTTGGCACATTGTCGAAGTCCTCGATCGCCGCGAGGTGGACCGCACGGACTCCGCGCTGAAAAACCGCGCGTATCGCATATTGTTCAACCGCAAATTTAATGAAGAAGCCAGCACATGGATTCAAGAGATCCGCGCCAGCGCCTTTGTCGAAATGGTTGAGGATGAGCAAGATGACAATTAGACGTATCGTAGTCACCGCCGGTGAACCTGCCGGTATTGGCCCAGACTTAGTTCTTGCGCTCTCCAAAGAGAGTTGGACTCATCAGATAGTGGTGTGCGCCGACAAATCCTTACTCGCCAAGCGCGCAGCTCAACTCGGTATTGAGGTTGAACTGCTGGATTATGAGCAAGGCAGCGATCCGAGCCCACAACGTCAAGGCACGCTGATTGTCGATCATATTGCGATGGATGCCCCCTGCATGGCGGGCGAACTCAATGAAGCGAACGGTCACTACGTACTAAAAACGCTCGAAAGAGCCGCTTTGGGCTGTATGAATCGTGAATTTGATGCTATTGTCACCGGCCCTGTGCACAAAGGGGTCATCAACCGTGCCGGTGTGGCATTCAGTGGCCATACTGAGTTTTTCGCTGAAAAGTCGAATACGCCACTGGTGGTCATGATGTTGGCGACACAAGGCTTGCGCGTCGCGCTTGTCACCACACACATTCCTTTAGCGTATGTGTCCAAAGCGGTCACCAAAGAACGCTTGGAAGCCATCATCCATATTCTTCACCAAGATTTGGTCGAGAAATTTGCGATCCCATCACCGAAAATTTACGTGTGTGGCTTAAACCCGCACGCAGGTGAGGACGGTTGCTTAGGCCGAGAAGAGATAGAGACGATAACGCCAACATTAGAGCGCTTACGCGAGCGTGATGGCATCGACCTCATCGGGCCGTTACCCGCTGACACCATCTTCAACGAAAAATACCTTGAAGAGGCGGACGCCGTATTAGGGATGTACCACGATCAGGTACTTCCTGTACTAAAATACAAAGGATTTGGGCGCTCAGTGAACATTACTTTGGGCTTGCCCTTTATTAGGACCTCCGTTGATCACGGCACCGCATTAGATCTTGCAGGAACAGGCGATGCGGACACAGGAAGCTTTAGAACTGCACTTGCTCATGCGATTGAGCTAGTGGAAAAGAAACCCAGTTAACTTGAGATCATTATGAGAAACGATGTCCACTTAGGACACAAAGCACGTAAACGCTTTGGTCAGAACTTTTTAAACGACCCATACATCATTGACGGTATCGTCTCGGCCATCAACCCACTACCTGGGCAGAATTTGGTTGAGATCGGCCCAGGCCTTGGCGCCATCACTGAGCCAGTCGGTCGTGAAGTGGATAAATTCACCGTGATTGAGCTTGACCGCGATCTGGCAGAGCGCTTACGTAATCACCCTGAACTGGCAGATAAGCTGACCATTCATGAAGGCGATGCGATGCGTTTCGACTTCTCACAACTCGTTAAGCCGAACAATAAGCTACGCATCTTCGGCAACCTGCCATACAACATCTCAACGCCGTTGATGTTCCACCTTTTTGAGTACCATAAAGACGTACAAGACATGCACTTTATGTTGCAAAAAGAAGTGGTGAACCGCCTCGCTGCTGGCCCTGGTACTAAGGCATACGGCCGCTTGACGGTGATGGCACAATACTACTGCAAAGTGGTGCCGGTCCTTGAAGTGCCGCCGACTGCGTTTGTTCCGCCACCGAAAGTGGACTCAGCCGTGGTTCGCTTGGTGCCTTACGAGACGCTGCCTTACCCAGCCACCAGCTTGAATTGGCTTGATCGCGTTTGCCGTGAAGGCTTCAACCAGCGCCGTAAAACCGTGCGCAACTGCTACAAGTCACTTATTGATGCAGAATCGCTTGAAGCGCTAGGTATTAACCCAAGCATGCGACCAGAGAACCTCACCTTGCAGCAATTTGTCTCCCTCGCCAACTGGCTGGATGCAAAACATCAATAAAATCATCTAGTATAAGGGGGACAGTGCCAAGCATTGTCGCCCTTTTTCTTTTTTGGAGGTGTGAAATGGATGTCGACCCTTGCATCAAAGTTCAGGTCAATACTCGCTATATCCCTGAGCAGTCTCAACCACACGCGAAGCGCTATATTTTCGCCTACATGGTCACCATAAAAAACCTCAGCAATCAAACAGTGCAATTGATCAGCCGACGCTGGCTGATTACCGATGCCAATGGCAAGCAGATGACGGTTGAAGGCGATGGCGTCGTCGGCCAGCAGCCATTTATCGCTGCCGGTGATGAATACACGTACAGCAGTGGTACCGCACTCGAAACACCAGTCGGTGTTATGCAAGGCCAATACATAATGCACGATGAGCAAGGTCGTGAGTTCCATGCCGAGATTGAGCCTTTTCGCCTCGCACTGCCCAATATTCTTAACTAAATTAGGACAACGGTTTGGCTACCTATATTGTCGGTGATATTCAAGGCTGCTTTGACGAATTGCAGCAACTCCTCAGCAACATCAAATTCAAACCCAAAAAAGATACCCTCTGGTTCGCCGGCGATTTGGTCGCACGCGGGCCCAAATCACTGGAAACCCTGCGCTTTGTCCAAAGCCTCGGCGAGAGCGCCAAAGTGGTGCTCGGTAACCACGATTTACACCTGCTGGCTGTTGCGCTGGGTATCCATAAGAAAAAAGACAAAGACAAAACGGCGCCGATTTTTGATGCGCCCGATAAACAGGCGCTGCTTGACTGGCTGAGACAACAGCCGTTATTGGCTGAACATGACGAGTTCGTGATGTGCCATGCGGGCATCTCACCTGACTGGGATCTCGCAGAGGCCAGAGCGTGCGCCGCCGAAGTAGAAGCGATTTTAAAAAGTGACGATTGGCCTTGGCTGATTGAAAACATGTATGCCAACCAACCAGACAAATGGCACAACGCACTGAGCGGATTAGAGCGCTATCGCTACACCATCAATGCCTTCACGCGGATGCGATTTTGTTTTGCCGATGGGCGGCTAGACATGGCCTGCAAACTGCCACCAAAGCAAGTGAGCGATGGTGAATTGATGCCTTGGTTTAAACTGCCCAGTCGCATCGCACTGGAAAAGCCCGTGCTGTTTGGTCATTGGGCGGCCTTAGAAGGCTACCAGAGCAAGGAAGTGATTGGCTTAGACACTGGCTGTGTGTGGGGCGGAAAACTGACCTTACTCCATTGGGAAAAGCAGCGTTACCACAGTGTCGCAGCGGGGAAGAAATAGTAGAGGTTTGGGGTGATGGGTGATGGGTGATGGGTGATGGAGCTTAGGGACAGGGTGGGCGAGTGCAAGCGCTATTGGGTAACGCTATTAGGTAAAAAGAGCGCGAACGGGAATGGTCCGCGCCAGAGTACTGCCCTACTTTTCTAACACCACAAACTGCATATCGTAGCGATTTTTCTCATCCGCAGCGTAGGCTTCGCGGTAGGTTTCTTGATACGCATCGCCCCAGTCTGGGAACTGGGTATCGCCCTCTACCTTGGCATCAATAAAGGTCAGGTACAACTTATCTGCTTGCGCCAGACAGTGTTGATAGATGGAGCCGCCACCGATGATCATCACTTCCTCGACGTCGCCAGCCGCGGCAAGCGCCTGCTCAATCGACGCCACCACCGTCACTCCTTCAATAGACAAACTGCTGTCTCGACTGATGACAATATTGGTTCGTCCCGGTAAAGGACGACCAATCGACTGATACGTTTTGCGCCCCATCACCACAGGCTTGCCCATCGTACAGCGCTTGAACCACGCAAAGTCGGCGGGCAGATGCCACGGCATTTGGTTATCTTTTCCAATGACACGATCCTGGGCCATCGCCGCGATCATACTGATGATCATACTCTACTCCTAATCAAGACTGCGCAATATCAACGCTATACAATGGGTTTGCGGCGATAGAATAGCAACCCAGGCATCGCTAAGCCAACCGCTAATCCGGCAATAATAAACATCGCCTTGAGAAAGTTCTCGAGCAGCATGGCCACCAACTCCGGGCTGTAACCCACATGGTTGAGCTCCACTAATGCAATCATGGCTTTAAAAGCAAACACGCCCGGCACCATAGGGATCAACGCCGCGACAGTAAACACTTTCGGATGCGCCAAAAATCGGCGTGACCAAACAATCCCCACCATGCTAACGATCATGGCCGCAAAAAACGTCGCCCACTCAATCGGCACGCCAAATTTCATCATCAAATAGCGCGAGCCATGACCAATCGCGCCACCTAGCGCACAATACAGCAGGGCTTTTTGCGGTACATTGAACACCAGAGCAAAGCCCACCGCGGGTATGGCGGCGAACAACATATCATTGAGTAGACCTAACAACAGTTCCATTCCGACATCCATCATCACACCACCCATCCACGAACGCCAACCACACTCATCGCAGCGACAATCCCCAAACAGGTCGCCAACGTCAGTAAACTTGCCATCACGAATCGAGCGATGCCCATGTTGGTGTAGCCTTTGAGCATATCAGCCACCGCATTGATCAACGGAAAGCCCGGTACGAGCATCAGTACAGAAGACGCCATCACAATCGATGGCGCATTACCCAGGTCATAAATCACGGCTTGGGCCGAAATCACTGTGGTGACAAACGCCGTTACTGCAAAGTTCATCAGCGGATTAAAGTGACGATGGCCTATCTCTTGGCGCACGATCATGCCACCGGATGAGGCGAGAAACGTCATCATAAACACCATCCAGTCGCCTCCTGCTAAGCGGCTAAAGGCGGCGCAAGATAAGCCAATCATCCCGACTACCAACCAACGGTTATATCGCTCGGGGCTGATGGCGTTGAGCTTGCGCTGCGCCATCTCATAGTCAATCACGCCGCGCTCAAGCATAATGCAGATACGTTGGATTTGAGTGACGGCACGCATATTAATGCCGCGGTCGGGGCAACTGCGAGTGGTGGTGATGCAGTGCTGCTGATATAAGGTCGTCACGACGAGTGAACTTGATGATAGCGAGATTTCCACCTCATCCATTCCAGAGGCGCGCCCAAAGCGGCGCATCAAATCGCCCACCAACGTGCTTTCCGCGCCGTGGGCCAAGAGCATTTGCCCTGCTTGGGCAATCAAGCGAGAGACCGCTCGCTGCTTCGATGCCATATTACCGATGTCCTATTCCATTAGAGAGAAGTCACAGCCAAAGGCTGCGTATATTGATCAAGAAATATTGATCAAAAAAGTGCCCTATTGTGCAACTCACACACACTATACGTATTGATGTAGATAAAAAAACAGCCGCAATATGTGATTGCGGCTGTTTATAAAGGTTTAATTAATCGCGGACGTAGACCACGTGACCGTCGTCTTCTTCGTCGTCCCAATCATCCCAGTCGTCTTCATCTTCAGTGATGACGTCTTTACCTGACATGGCATCTTTGTGGTAATCATCCCACATGAAGTTGACCTTCTCTTCTTCAGAGATCTCTTCCTCTTCGCGTGGTAGAGATTCCATAAAGTCAGCCAGCTTGTAGCACAGTTCCTTAGTACCTTGTCGGTTGATGGCAGAGATTTTGAAGTACTCGTCTTCCCAACCCAGTGCATCAAGGATGGCTTGAATCACTTCATTGGCTTCTTCTTCTGGCATCAGATCCACTTTATTGAAGACCAACCAGCGAGGCTTATCCGCAAGCTTCTCGCTGTACTGCTCAAGCTCATCAATGATCGTCAGCGCATTTTGCACTGGATCCGATTGATCAATCGGCATGATATCGATCATATGCAGCAACACGCGACAACGCTCAAGGTGCTTCAAGAATCGAATACCAAGACCGGCACCGTCAGCCGCGCCTTCGATAAGGCCAGGGATGTCGGCGACAACAAAGCTTTTCTCTGGGACAACACTGACCACACCCAAGCTTGGGATCAAGGTCGTGAATGGGTAGTCCGCCACTTTCGGCTTCGCCGCAGAAACGGCGCGAATAAAGGTCGATTTACCTGCGTTAGGAAGACCAAGCATACCCACATCGGCCAATAGCAATAGCTCTAAACGCAGCTCACGGATTTCACCTTTCGTACCCAACGTCTTTTGACGTGGCGCACGGTTCACCGAGGATTTAAAACGCGTGTTACCTAAACCGTGCCAACCGCCTTTTGCGACCATGACTTTTTTGCCATGCTCGGCCACTTCAGCCACGATCTCATTGGTGTGGATATCCACCGCACGTGTACCAACAGGCACGCGCAACACTTTGTCTTTTCCGCGTTTACCCGTACAGTTACCGCCGCGACCATTCTCGCCACGCTCAGCTTCATAGAAGCGCTGAAAACGGTAATCAATTAGGGTGTTGAGGTTCTCGTCCGCCAGGATGTAAACATCACCACCGTCACCACCATCACCACCATCAGGGCCACCTTTGGTTACGAATTTTTCGCGCCAAAAACTGACGACACCACTACCGCCGTCGCCGGCTTGAACTTTAACGACCGCTTCATCAACGAATTTCATCTCTTACTCCGCTCTCTTACCGCGCACCTCGCTGAGTGCGCCGCTGCGTTGCAACATCATCTCAACCGCTCAGGTTGAATGATATAAATTCTAGCAGATTCCACCTTCAGCTTGATCTCATCAGCTGAGCAGGACATCGCCCGTGGGGAACCAATAATGAGGGACTCTTATACAGAGTGCCTGAGTATTGGTTCATAAATAAAAAACCCCGCCGAATCGGCAGGGCTTTTGAATTCAGTCAGAAGGTAAATTATTCAGCTTCGATGCTTACAAATTTACGGTTCTTAGGACCTTTCACTTCAAATTTCACTTTACCTTCAGTAAGAGCGAAAAGAGTGTGGTCTTTACCGATACCAACGTTGGTGCCAGCGTGGAACTTAGTACCACGTTGACGAACGATGATGTTACCTGCAAGAACAGATTCACCACCGAAACGCTTAACACCTAGACGTTTGCTTTCTGAATCGCGGCCGTTACGAGTAGAACCACCAGCTTTTTTGTGTGCCATTGTTAAACTCTCCTAATCGATTAAGCGTTGATACCAGTGATCTTCACTTCCGTGAACCACTGACGGTGACCTTGTTGCTTACGAGAGTGCTTACGACGACGGAACTTAACGATTTTAACTTTATCGCCACGACCGTGTTGTACAACTTCTGCTACAACTTTACCGCCCTCTACTAGAGGAGCACCAACTTTAATGTCTTCACCGTTAGCAACAAGAAGAACTTTATCAAATTCAACAGTTGCACCAGTTTCAACGTCTAATTTCTCTAAACGAAGAGTTTGACCTTCGCTTACACGGTGTTGTTTACCACCAGATTGGAAAACAGCGTACATATCTTACTCCGCTTTTTCCGCACAGCCTTATGCACTTTGGGCAATTTGGGTGTGCGCTAAACTAATCATCAATAGGGCGCAGATTCTACAGAAAGCTCGCACCTATGACAAGCCATATTTTTAAAAAATTGGCGAAAAGCTAATCGCCAATGAAAAGTGCGCCAATCATGCCCGTTAAGCATGTATTAATCAACGTTTTTTAGTGTATTATTGGCCAACAAATACAGATAAGAATACCTTACCAGTTCTAACCTTCAGCCGGATGTATAATGGATTTTAAAGCTATCCAAGCGCTCACTGCCGATGACATGGCAAAAGTGAATGAAACAATTCATGCCCAACTCAACTCTGACGTCTCTTTAATCAACCAACTCGGGTTTTATATCGTCAGTGGTGGCGGTAAACGAATCCGGCCGCTGCTTGCGGTGTTGTCTGCCCGGGCACTGGGCTACCAAGGTCAGGATCACACCACCGCCGCCGCTTTCATTGAATTTATTCATACCGCGACCCTGTTGCACGATGATGTCGTGGATGAATCTGACATGCGCCGTGGTAAAGCCACCGCGAATGCCGCGTTTGGCAATGCCGCCAGCGTTTTAGTTGGTGATTACATCTATACCCGTTCATTCCAAATGATGACGGCACTCGGATCATTAAAGATCCTCGAGCTAATGAGTGACGCGGTGAATGTGATTTCCGAAGGTGAAGTGCAGCAGTTGATCAACTGTAACGATCCCGATACCACCGAAGAGAGCTACATGCAGGTCATCTATTCGAAGACGGCACGCCTATTCGAAGCGGCAACGCAAATCGGCGCGATTCTTACCGACGCTGACGCCGAACTTGAGCTCGCGATGCAAAACTACGGCAAATATCTCGGCACCGCATTCCAGTTGATTGATGATGTGATGGATTACACCTCTGACGGCGAGGAGATGGGTAAGAACGTGGGTGACGATCTGGCCGAGGGCAAACCGACCCTCCCTCTTCTTTATGCAATGCGTAATGGCAACCCAGAACAAGCGGCAATGATTCGCGAAGCCATTGAACAAGCGAACGGAATGGAGAAGCTCAACGAGATTCTGGCCGCGATGGATGAAACCGGCTCTTTGGAGTACACGCGTCAACTGGCTTATCAAGAAGCCGATAAAGCCATCGCTCAGCTTGCCCTTGTGCCTGACTCGCCTTATAAAGAAGCATTGGTAACACTTGCTCATATGGCGGTGCATCGCAGCGCTTAAACAGCGAAATCGTCCTCTCCTTGTCAGGCAGCATTCACTGCCTGCTCACTACCTGATGGCCATCCTATCGTTCGTCATCAAACCGTCATCGCTCAGTCACCGAACTCTCACTAAACTGTCCTTTCAGTGACATCTAAATGACCTACGCTCATCATCAACTCCTGTTTAGACGAGATTGATATGGACGTATCTAGCCCTTTCCGATTGCCGCGCAAAACGCCATTTGGCCTTGGTGAGAACCTCACTGAATGGGCCACGGGCCTCAGTCGTTTGGATAAGTTTTACGCCAAGCGTCCGGCTAACGCCACAACAGAACAGTTTCTTCGCTACACCTTAACTATCCTAGGTATCGACTACCAGATTGCAAAAGGCTCGCTCGATCCTATTCCGCGCAGCGGCGCGACGGTTGTTGTCGCTAATCATCCGCTGGGCTGCGTCGAAGGTGTGATCCTCGCAGAGTTGCTACTGCATATCCGCCAAGACGTGCAGATCTTAGCCAATCAGTACCTCAAAACTGTCCCAGAGTTGGATCGTCTATTTATTGGTGTGGATGTGTTTGAAGGCAAACAGGCGCACAAAGCCAATTTAAAAGCGCTGAGACTCGCTCACCAACACCTAGAGCAAGGCGGGATCTTATTGATCTTTCCCGCCGGCGAAGTATCACAGCTGGTCGATAGCAAAACTCAGAAATTAGAAGATAAAGAGTGGAGCCGCTCGGTCGCTAGCTTAGTGCGAAGATCCAAAGCCACCACGGTGCCCGTCTTTATTGACGGCCAAAACTCAAAACGCTTTTACCTTGCGGGAAAAGTACATCCACTGCTGCGAACATTAATGCTGGGTCGAGAGTTACTCAACAAATCACACACCCCGATTCGACTCTCCATCGGCTCGGCCATCAAGTACAAAGAGCTCCACTCGCTCAATGATACTCAAATTGTCAACTATCTGCGTCTCAATACCTATTTGCTAGCGGCAAACACTCAGCTTCGCTCCAATAAAGCGCCTGGCATTGATCTCAGCGGTCCTATCGCGAGCCCTCTCCCTGCGAGCGATCTTGAAGTGGATCTCAACCAATTGCCGCGCGAACATCATCTATTATCGAGCGGTGAATTCGACGTCTACTGTACCAGCGCTGACTACATTCCCTCTGTGTTGTATGAAATCGGCCGCCTGCGTGAAAAGAACTTTCGCGCGGTGGGAGAAGGGACGGGCTTGGCCCTCGACATCGATCAGTTTGATGGTCACTACCAACATCTGTTTATTTGGGACAGGGAACAACGACGCCTGGTCGGCGCCTACCGACTCGGTTTGGTCGATAAACTGATTGAGCAACAAGGGGTTGATGCACTCTATTCTCGTACTTTGTTTGAATATGATGAGCGCTTTATTAATACGATGGGCTGCGCCATTGAAATGGGCCGCTCAGTGATCGATAAGCCGTATCAAAAAAGCATGGGCGCTTTACTCTTGCTCTGGAAGGGCATAGCAACGTTTGTTTCTCGCCATCCTCACTATACGCACCTGTTTGGCCCCGTCAGCATCAGTAGTGATTACAGCGAGCAGGCAAGACAACTGCTCGCAGAAACTATGACACTTCACCACTACGACACGAAAGCGGCTGAGTACGTTTCACCGTCCAACCCGCTGCCGAAACAAGACACCCACTGGAACACCAGTATGTTAACCGCGCTGGCGGATTTACAGCTGCTCTCTCGCGTGATTGATCGTATTGATGAAGGCAAGGGAGTCCCTGTTCTGCTGCGCCAATATTTGAACCTCAATGGCAAGCTGGTCTCATTCAATGTCGATCCTGATTTCAACAACGCTTTGGATGGATTGATCATGGTGGATTTAACCCGCGTTGGCACCAAAACCCTTGCCCGCTATATGGGTCAAGACGCCGCAAGCCAGTACCTTGACCATCATCACCCGCAAGCGGATTGATCCCTATCGAGCAAAAACTCAATGCCATGTGATTCACATGGCATTTTCTATGGATCGCATCATTACTCTAAAAGCTCAGCTGGTTTTAGGACAATTTGACTTCTTGCCGCTCAGCTAAGCTCGTTTCTCACTGTTTATTCATTCTCTATCCGAATATCTTCTCGCCCAATTACTTGATGCCACCAATAAAATGGTTGACGAAAAATAGCGCAGATTCGAAGCTAACAGCGAATTTGAAGCAATAGACAAAAATCATTGCAATATTCTAATAACAACACAAAAGGACGTGAACTCAACATGCTGCCATCCACTCCCCGCTCACTCAAAAACATGAAACGCGTGACGACCACGTTGCTCGCGAGCGTATGCGCTCTGCTTGCTAGCGTCAGCCACGCTGACGATAAAGTCTACCGACTTAAACTTGCCGAAACTTGGGGGCCCAATACCCCTATCCTAGGTGATGCCAGTAAGAACATGGCCAAACTAGCTGAAGAGATGTCCAATGGTCGTTTGCAGATCCGTATTGACTCTGCCAATAAGCACAAAGCGCCTTTGGGTATTTTTGATATGGTCAAATCCGGTCAATACGATTTAGGCCATTCCAGTTCTTACTACTGGAAAGGCAAGGTACCCAATACGCTATTTTTCTCCTCGATGCCTTTTGGCATGATGGCGACCGAGCAATACGCGTGGTTTTATCGCGGTGGCGGTATGGAGTTGATGGAGAAAGTCTACGCGCCGCACAATTTGCTCTCTTTCCCCGGTGGTAACTCCGATATTCAGATGGGTGGCTGGTTCAAAAAAGAGATCAACACCATTGATGATCTGCAAGGGCTGAAAATCCGCATTCCGGGCTTTGCCGGTGAAGTCATGGCGCGCGTCGGCGCCGCTCCAACCAACATCGCACCTGGAGAACTCTACACCTCACTAGAGAGAGGCACAATTGACGCACTCGAATGGGTCGGCCCTGCTTTTGATTTGCGCATGGGCTTTCAAAAAATCGCGCCGTATTACTACACCGCGTGGCACGAGCCAGGTTCCGAGACGCAGTTCTTAGTCAACAAGAAGGTGTGGGACAGCTTGCCAAAGGATCTGCAAGTGATCTTAGAAACCGCCTTTAGAGTGGCCGCTTTTGATATGTATACCCAAGCGATTGACGCTAATGCCAACAGTTGGGCAAGCATGAGCCAAGAGTTCCCAGACATCAAAGTACGTGACTTCCCGCCGCAAGTATTGTCAGCGCTGCATAGCGCCACAGAAGCCTTGCTGCAAGAGCAAGCAGAAAAAGACGCATTGGCACAAGAGATCATCACATCACAACGCGAGTACCTCACTAAAGTGCGCGCTTGGACCGACATCTCGACCAAAGCCTATCTTGAGACGACGCCTTAAGCGCTGTACGGTTATTCCTGTCAAAAAATATGGCTGTCAAAAAGCATTGCTTTCAAAGTGACGTCTTCAATCACTATCGCCGCCTTCGGGCGGCGTTTTTAGTCGCTCGATGATCAACTCCATCATTCCTTCACACTCCTTTTCTCGCTTTATAAAAAAACTGTCACTATTGATGTAGAGAATAGAGTCATAGAAGCCATTGATGGCCTAATTCGTGACGAAAGATCATTTATTCCACAAAAATAGTGGCGAAATCTCACGCCTTATTTTACAATGCAAATTAAGAAATCCAATCGAGCACTTGAAACAGGATAAAGACCAATGAGACTGATTCCCCTAAAAAATGCAGAACAAGTCGGCAAATGGGCTGCACGTCATATCGCGAAGAAAATCAACGCCTTCAAACCGACGGCAGAACGCCCATTTGTTTTAGGTCTACCCACTGGCGGTACGCCACTGTCGACATACAAAGCACTGATCGAGCTATACCAAGCCGGTGAAGTCAGCTTTAAACACGTCGTCACGTTCAACATGGATGAGTACGTGGGCATCGACCCAAATCACCCAGAGTCATACCGCTCTTTCATGTACAACAACTTCTTCAACCATGTTGATATTCAGGAAGAGAACATCAACCTGCTTGATGGCCTAGCGGACGACATCGATGCACACTGCGCGGCTTACGAAGACAAGATCCGCTCTTACGGCAAGATCAACCTATTCATGGGTGGCGTTGGCATTGATGGTCACATCGCGTTTAACGAGCCAGGCTCATCACTCTCATCACGTACTCGTATCAAAACATTGACCGAAGACACGCGTATCGCAAACTCTCGTTTCTTTGATAACGACATCAACCAAGTGCCAAAATTTGCGTTAACGATTGGTGTCGCGACGCTACTGGACGCCGAAGAAGTGATGATTCTCTCGCTTGGTCACAACAAAGCCTTGGCACTGCAAATGGCGATTGAAGGCAGCGTAAACCACATGTGGACAGTCACTGCACTGCAAATGCACCGCAAAGCAATCATCGTTGCGGATGAGCCTGCGCAGCAAGAGCTTAAAGTGAAGACAGTGAAATACTTCTCTGAACTGGAAGCGGAAAACATCAAAGGTCTGTGAGACGTTTTCGCTAGCACGAAATAAAAAAGCCACTTCGGTGGCTTTTTTATTGTCTGATATAGTTGGCTAAGGAAATTGCCTAAAATAATGGTCTAGAATGACTATCTAACATAGATGACGAAAAACGCTATCTAAAGATAGCGTCAATAGAACTGATAAAGAAAATCACTAGGAGGTCAGCGCGTTTTCTCTTGCGAGCTGCTGATGGATGTCGTTCACGGCCAACACTATGGTGGAACGCACTTTTTGGAAATGACGGTCTAAAAACATGGCTTTCATTTCGTCATTTAATCCCTCGACCAACTCAGGTGAATAATCGATAGGCATGATTTTCTGTATCGCGTTCACTCGGTTGAGCTCAAACACGATATCTTGGTCCCAGAAGTCCACTTTCCCCTCTTGAACCTTAACCCACTCTTTTAGGGTGACAAACACTTCGATGTCGTCATAGGTTTGTTTACTGATCACCCCAAGCCCGAGCAGTAACTTGATGCGCACCAGTATTTCCCCTAATGGCCCATCACTGGTCAGTAATGGGTCGACGACGAATTTCACTGCGTAATCGTCTTTGTGGAAAATACTTTTTAACAAGGCATCGAGCATGTCTTCCAATACATCATAAGCACATAGCAGACACTCAGCGGCATTGGCTGATTCTGCTAGCTCTTCTAAGAGTTCAACTTCATGACTCGAGTGTATTGGCATGGCTTCTTCAAAAGGAGAAAGTGCCACATCAGTGGCACTTTGGTGTTCCATCATTCATTGATTGCGTTATACGCTTGTTCGGCTAGTTTAACAACTTCTGAGTCAATATTCAGCTCTGAATAGTGGGCTAGCGTCTCGGCAAATCCTTTTTCTGCGAACATGCTCTGCAATTCAACCGCTTGTGGGTCATCGTCATTCTTGTAATGGAAGGCCGCAGCAATCCCTTTGATCAAATGCGCGTTTGGCAACCCATACTCCAAGGTGCCATTGAGTGGCTTGATCAAACGATCTTGCGGGCTGAGCTTACGAATAGGCTGGCGACCGACGCGGTCCACTTCATCACGCAAGTACGGGTTGGCGAAACGACCTAAGATTTTCTCAATGTAGGCTGCGTGGGCTTTAGGATCAAAACCGTAGCGCTGAATCAGTACTGCCCCGCTTTCTTCCATCGCCGCTTTCACTTCTTGGCGAATCGCGGGATCTTCAATCGAGTCTTTGATGGTCTCATGACCCGCCAGTACACCTAGGTAAGCCGTGATCAAGTGACCAGTGTTGAGCGTAAACAGCTTACGTTCGACAAACGCCATCAAGTTGTCTGTGCACTCCATTCCCGGGATGGTTGGGATTGGTCCGTTGAACTGAGTTTGATCCACAATCCACTCACTGAAGGTTTCCACCGTGACGGCCAGTGGATCAGTTTCGCCCTCTTCTGCTGGCGGCACGATGCGGTCAACCGCAGAGTCGACAAAACCAATGTGCGCATCACTGAACGCTTTGAGTTCATCACTAAGATGCGCATACACAGCTTCTTTAAGCTGAGTGGTACCACGCACCATGTTTTCTGCCGCGATAACGTTCAGTGGCGACGTGTTGCCCGCAGCAAAACGCTGCTCAATGCCTTTAGCAATCGAGCCAGAAATGATCTTGAGTACGGTTGGGCCCACCGCTGTGGTGATGAGATCGGCGTTGGCGATACAGCCAATCACCTCATCGGTGGCGGAGTTGACTGCCGTGACGTTTTTCACCACTTCTACGACACACTCTTCACCGACGACTTTCACTGGGTATTCGTTGCGTCTTTGCAACTCAGAGACGACCGTTTCGTTGACGTCTGCAAATGTGACTTCCATGCCTGCGTCTGAGAGTAATTTACCGATGAAACCACGACCGATATTTCCTGCACCAAAATGTAACGCTTTCATAATCACTAACCTTTCAAATGTTGAATCTGTATAGCTAACGGCTTAACAGCACACGACTAAGCCTTCAGCTATCTAGACTAAAAAGGAGGCCAGAGCGGGGGAGAACTGGCCTCGTTCACTTAGGAGCTAGACAAAGTACTGCTATGCATTGAGAATATTCAGAACATCTTCTGGGTTGGTTGTGTTCTGTAAACGCTCAACGGCCTCTTCGTCATCAAGTGAATTGGTAATAGCCATGAGAACCATGTTGTGCTCATCACCTTGGGCAGCGATGCCGATGACCATCTTGGCGATGTCATCCTCATCTTCACCCCACTGAATGCCTTCAGGGTATTGGCAGAACACAATGCCGGTTTTCTTGACGTACTGTTTCGCTTCAATGGTTCCGTGTGGCACCGCAATTGACTCACCTAGGTAGGTAGACACGAGTTCTTCGCGGGCAAACATGCCATCAACATATTCAGGTGCAACGTTGCCTAACTTGACCAGTTGCTCACCTGCAAACTTAATCGCCTCTTCCTTAGAGTTGGCTTTTAATCCGAGGAATACACTGTCGCTAGTGAGCGTCAACGTCTGTTCCTTTTCCTCGGTCGCTGCAGGCGCCTCAGGCTTTTTTACAGCGCCACTCCTTGCTTCAACTAGCTGAGCAACAAGGTTGTCGTACACAGTGCCATCTAAGAAGTTACTTAGAGAGATGTGCATTGCGCCAGTAGCGTGAGTACGAGCACGGTCTGTCAAATCTTTGTGGGTCACCACAATTTGCGAGTCACTCGGCAGGTTGTTGATAGCCAAGTTCGAGACTTCAATATCCAGACCAGCCGCTTGCACTTTCTTACGTAGAAGACCGGCGCCCATCGCACTTGAGCCCATACCCGCATCACAGGCAACGTAAATCGCTTTCACTGCTGCTGGGTCCACAGAAACTGCAGCGGTTTGACCTTTAGATGCTGCTTTCATGTCGTGCATAGCGGCAGAAGCTTTCTCTAGAGACTCGTCTTCGTCGGTCGCTTTTGAAGTTTTCATTAGGATAGAAGCCACAAGGAACGACACAGCGGCGGATGCAATCACAGATAGAACCACACCCACGTATGAGCCTTTAGGCGTCATCAGTAGTACCGCAAAGATTGAACCAGGAGACGCTGGAGAAATAAGACCAGAATCGAACATCACGTTAGTGAATACGCCTGTCATACCACCGGCAATAACCGCAAGGATAAGACGAGGGTTCATCAACACGTATGGGAAGTAGATTTCGTGGATACCGCCTAGGAAGTGGATGATTGACGCACCCGCTGCCGACTGCTTCGCGTTACCTTTACCAAACGCCATGTAAGCCAATAGAAGACCTAGACCAGGACCTGGGTTCGCTTCAATTAGGAAGAAGATTGAGCGGCCAAGTTCTTCAGACTGCTGGATACCCAGTGGCGAGAAGATACCGTGGTTAATCGCGTTGTTAAGGAAGAGGATTTTCGCTGGCTCAACGAAGATAGAAGCGAGTGGCAATGCGCCTGTTTCTACCATCACGTTTACGCCCGCTGCCAATGCGCTAGACAGAACTTTTACCGCAGGGCCAATGATGAAGAATGCTAGGATAGCGAGGATCATACCGATGATACCGGCAGAGAAGTTGTTCACTAGCATTTCAAAGCCGCTTTTCACTTTACCGTGAACCGACTCATCGAATTTCTTGATAGCGTAGCCACCAAGTGGACCGACAATCATCGCGCCCATGAACATAGGAATATCAGTACCGACAATCACACCCATTGTCGTGATGGCACCCACAACCGCACCGCGGTCGCCGCCCACCATTTTACCGCCGGTGTAACCGATCAGCAGTGGCAATAGGAATTTGATCATTGGGCCAACCAGTGATGCCAATGTTTCGTTTGGCAACCAACCGGTTGGAATGAAAAGTGCAGTAATGAAACCCCAGGCAATAAATGCACCGATGTTTGGCATTACCATGTTGGATAGAAAACGACCAAAGTTTTGGACTTTGATCTTAGCTTCTGGTGATAACATAGGGAGACCTCAGTTTGTATTGGTTGGCCAAATGGCCCAAAATGTTTATTCAAAAGTCGATTAAAATGTATCACAACATTTCCAAAAGGCACTCCCACCCACAATTTAGTGACCCAAATCACACACAAAGCATTAACATATCTTTTTTGTAGTGACCTAAATCACATTTAATCACTGTCAGTAAATTACAAAGCCATTTTTTCGATAATGATTATCAATAACTAGAGATTTAGATCACAAAAATACAATCCACACACTCAAAATAGTTAGTGACAAAGATCTCATTTTGATTATTTACCCGATTTTTAAGCACTACTTTAGTTCACTCTCTGCGCGACTTTGGTTCAATTATTCATCAAATATCGATAAGAGGTGTGAATGTGTAATTAAATTACAAAATAAGATTCATCAAAATTTCATCGTAAAATTGGTTAGGATGGTGACGCACAATGGCCAAGAGAATTGATGACGAAGAGAAGTGACGGAGAAAAGACAATGAAAGCGGTATTGTTTGATATGGATGGGCTGATCTTTGATACAGAGTCGCTCTATAAGAAAAGTTGGCAACGGGCGGCAGAAGAACAAGGTTTCGATTTGTGTGACGAGTTTTATCAGGGGTTCATCGGCGTACAAGATGGCGAGTGTGAGCGTCGCTTGCAGCACCATTTTGGTGCTGAGTTTGATCTCCAGCGATTTATACGCTGCCGAGATCAGGACTTTGCTGAGCGCAGCGCACTAGGCATTGACTACAAAAAAGGCTTTGAGACGCTGATGCGCCACCTTAAACAGAACGGTGTGAGAGCAGCGATCGTGACCTCATCCGGTCGAAAAGAGGTGCTAAGAAATTTTGCTGGCCGCGAGGTCCTCGAACAGTTTGAGTGCCTGATCACCTCTGATGAAGTGAGTCAAGGCAAGCCCGCGCCAGATGGCTACTTAATGGCGTGCCAGCAACTCAACCTCAAACCGTCACAATGTCTAGCGTTAGAAGACTCCAATAACGGCGTGAAATCGGCCTTGGCAGCCGGTTGTTCAGTCATCATGGTGCCCGATTTGCTGCCACCAGAACCACCACTTATCGAGAAAGTGGCACTGGTCGATTCTTTAACTGAGGTGATCGCGTTGATCCCTACGACGACGCCTTGTTAAGCGACTGAGTCAAGAATCGTACCCAGGTCAGCGTTGTTTCATCGGCCTTCAGTTGATGAGCCTTTTGCGCACTTTCTAGGGCTTTTTCATGCTCATCCAATCGGTAGAAGGCTTGCGTCTTGGCCAATTCCACACGCTGACTGCTCGGCATGCTGGCCAGTACATTCAGCGCCGCTTGATACTGCTTCTGCTGCATCAGCAATTGCGCATACGACCAATGATGATCTGCACTGAGGCGCGAGGCGTGTTGCCAGGCCTCTAGTGCGTATTGCCACTCCTTCGCGACTTGCCAGTAGCGGGCTAAGGTGGCGTAGCTCTCTGCATCTTCTTGTTCAAGCAGATGCTCGGCGTAAACCTTCGCAGCAAGTTCTGGAGCGCCTTGTGAGGCGTAAAGCCCTGCTAAGGTTTGATACTCACTGGAGGATAAAGCAAAGCCTTTTCGCTCTCTCTGTTTGAGCGTCGCCAACGCCTCAGGGTAGTGTTTCAAACGAAGATGCAAGCTGGTCAATTGCTTCCACCACAGTTCGTTATCGGACTCCAAAGCGCGCAGTTGCTCTGTGGTACTCACCGCTCCTTTCCAGTGACTCAGCGCCACTTGAGCACCGAGCTTCATGCTCAGCAAAGAGACATCCGCCTTTTTATCTAGCGCTTGATAATGCTTGATACTCGACAGTACCGCTTGCCAATCTTGCAGCTGGTAATTGGACTGAGCGACCCGCAGCCACAGTTGAGTGACAAATTCCGTGGTATACATTTTTTCAGCTTGCGAGCGACTCACATCGGATTGTTTATCCAGCACACTTTGATAGTGTCTGAGTGCTTTTGCCGGCTCCCCAGTCGATAACAAAATATCGGCCAGCATGCGCTCGGTTTCAATCGCCTGTTCAATCGGCAAAGCACCAGTGGACAACGCATTTTCCAGCGCAACTTGCGATCGCTGAGGTTGCGCTTGTTGCCAATACAAAATACCCAACATACGCGCCACGTAGGCTTGATCGTATGCTTTTACGGCGTCGATACCTTCTAAGATGGTCACCGCCTCAGCTGTTTTTTCTTGCTGAGACAACTCAAACGCTTGATGGACTCGCATCGCAACGCTGCGTGATAGCTCTTGCGCCTGCGCCTGCGGGACGCTCATCAAGCCCATCAACACTGACCATGCCAAAAGACGGCGTATCCATGCTGTAACCTTTGTCATTATTGCAACCTAAACTCTAATTTCACGGTTTGCCCTTCCTGTCTGGTCGCTTTGCCTGCGACGATCAAAGGTTGATACTTCCACTGACGCAATGCGCGCATCGCTTCACGATCAAATACGCCGCGAGGCGAACCTTCCACCACCTCAATCGCATCGGGCCGACCGGTTTCATCAATGGCAAATCGCATCACTACATAGCCTTCAATTTTTCGTTTCAATGCCCGCGAGGGGTAACGTGGTTCAATACGATGCAGTGGCATGAGCTGTTGGTTTTGCGCAAGTTGAATCGGCCCTGGCGTTGCCATTGCCATTCCCGTTACTGACGTACTCAGATTGACGTTAGGCAAATTGGGTAGCGCCGTGGTCTGAATTTGCTGCGCGGCCATTTGGGTCGTCAAGCGCTCCACTTGCGGGGCTAAGGTCGGCGCTTTGGGTGGCTCAGGTAATTGTCTTGCTCTGCGCGCCGCCGCACGCTCGTTTTCCACTTGCACGACATCAAAGCGCAGCGCCGACTGCGGCTCTGGCATCGGCGATTTTCCCGCGTCCACCAGCCACGCCATAAACGCAAAGAGAGAGAGCGTCACTAATAGGGCCAATGGGGTGGCAATCAGCCATCGTTTTAGCATCGTGATTTACGTCCTAGCATACGGATACCCTTCCTTCTTCCGGCTATTTCTGCTCGGTGGCCAATGCGATCTTCTCAATGCCCGCCCCTTTGGCGCCATCCATCACTTGCACCACGGTGCCATTGAACGCAAAGGCATCGGCTTGAATGACCAAGGAGGCATCCGGTTGTTCAAGCAGCACATTTTCGAGTGTCGCTTGCACTCGCTCTACATCGACCAATCGCTTATCGATGTAGACCTCGTTGTTGGCGGTAATGGCAATAAAAATGCCCGCGTCTTTTTGGCTAGTGGCATTCGCCGCCGTTGGGCGGTTCACTTCCACGCCCGACTCTCGCACAAACGAGCTGGTGACGATAAAGAAGATCAGCATGATAAACACGATGTCGAGCATCGAGGTCATGTCCACTTGGGCATCGTCTGACGGTTTTTTGTATCGACCTAGTCTCATGGTCATTCCTATTTAGTCATACGCATTAAGCGTTCGAGGTGAAGGTGACGCGTTTCGCTCCACTTAGCGAGGCGTGCGTGGGCAAACATGCCGACTAATGCGGCGACCATGCCCGCCATCGTTGGCAACGTCGCCATCGAGATCCCCGCAGCCATCAAGCGCGGCTGCGCACTGCCCTGCCCGGCCATCACATCAAACACGGAGATCATTCCCGTCACCGTGCCGAGTAGCCCCAGCATAGGGAAAAGCGCCACCAGCACTTTCATCAACGACAAGTGTTGTTCAAGCGCCAACTTCGCTTCGGCCAACCAAGCGCTGCGCTGAGCGAGCGCATACCAAGAGTGGCGATCGTCACGCAGTTGCCACTTGGCGACCCAGTGATGTTGTGCTTTGGGGAACAGCCAAAAAAGGTACACCAATCGCTCAATCGCCAGTAACCAAAACAGCGCCAACACGCCCGCTAACCACCAAAGCAGTGGACCACCACGATACATAAACTCGTTGATGGTGCTGCCAAGCGTGCTCCCCCCGAGATCGAGTAGAGACAGCCATTCCATTACGCGGCATCCTTCACAAGGCGGGTTGCTTGCTCGGCGCGCTCAGCCACCAAGCCAATACCCTGCTTCTCGATAATGGTGCGAATCGCTTCCGCTTTCGAGGCGAGGATATTGTGAATCAGGAGCAGAGGCATCGCAGCAATCAGACCTAATACGGTGGTGATCAGTGCCATTGAGATCCCGCCAGCCATGACACGCGGATCGGCGTTGCCAAATTGAGTAATGGTTTGGAAAGTATCAATCATCCCGGTCACCGTACCCAACAAGCCAAGCATTGGAGCGAGCGCCGCCAGCAGTTTGATCATCGATAAACCGCGTTCTAGGTGCTGCTGTTCGTCCATCACTGCTTCGAGCAAGCGCAGCTCCAACGCCTCAACATTCGGGCTGCTATCTTGACGATAAACATTCAAAATACGCCCAAGTGCATTGTCATCTTGCGGCGAGTCGGTGTGTTTAAGCTGCTTGGCAATTTTTGCTTTCGCGCTCAGTAACGCTGCGCCGCGAACCAGACCAATCGCCATGCCCACCAGCAGTAGCGCGATGATCACTTTGCCAACGATACCGCCGTGCTCAATGCGATCGAGCAAAGTCGGCGCCATTCCCAGCTGTTCGAGCAGCGCGCCACGTGAGGCATCCAGTGCAACGATCGGTAGCCCTCTTGTGACATCAGAGCTTAGAGTCAGTGCACCCTGTGGCTGCTGAGCGTACACGGTAGCGCGCTGGCGCTGACCACTCCAATCTAAGTAACCTTGTTCACCCGCTAAGGCAAAACTACCCAAACGCAGCACCGATTTTGTCTCGGTTTCACCTTGTCCGTTGATGACATCAACGTTGAGCGTTTGCGCCTCAGCACTGGCCTGGATTTGCTGTGTAAACGCCTGCCACAGGCCGTAGAGCTGCCTCTTCGCTGGCAGCTGTCTTGCAGCCACAATCTCTTCTACCACCGCTCGGTGATCAGCGTGACCTAGGGTCGCGACAGAGCCGGCTTGTTCAAGGTCGAGATCTTTTGCTGCTTGGCGCACCACGCCAAACAGCTCACCTAAGCTGCCCGTCGCCAGATGTAAGGCTTGCTCTTTTTCGGCCAGTACGGCTTCGTTTTGCTGAAAGGTCTCTGACAGCTGTTCGTTTTCTTGCTTGAGAGAGGCAAGCTGCGTGTTGAGCTTATCAAGCTCGGCCTGCAACGCCTGTTCACGCTGCTTAAACTCCCCTTCGCGCGCTTGATTGTGCTTCGCTTGTTCAACTTTCGCTTGTTGCGTCTCTTTCAGTAAGGCAGCATCCGAAGCAACAACGGACAGCGAGACCGTAGACAGTGAAACGGCGATCACGCTCGCCGCTAGCCAAGTCATCCCTCTCATTGCTGACTCTCCTTAACCGACACCGGTAAATGCAATAACGTCGGGGCGGCTTGTTTATTCGCCACATCAAACGCTTTATCAATCTCTAAACCGGCTTTGCTGTCGAGCGCTTGCCATTGTTCGTTAGACGCATTCCACGCCCAGTAGTGCGCGCGATCAACGCTGCGCGCCACCAAACTGATTCGGCCGAGATAGAGCTGCTCGGTGACAAGTGATTTGCCATCTACCTCGATCGGCGCAGAATAAGCACCAAGCTTAGTGCCGTAATCCAACTCGATTTGATACGCCTCTAGAATGCGGCGGTACTTTTCAGCATCACTGACGTCAGACTGAGTCATCATTTCACGCAACTTGGCAACGCGTTCGCGGCGCACCTCTTGGCGAAGTGGGCGATCGCTCTCTACCCATGCCTCTAGCCCATCAAGCATGCTGTACATCAACGGCACGATGCTTTCACGCGTGCGCTCAATCTCTGACAACTGTTCATCAAAGCTGGCGATTTCTTTCTGTTGGCTGTCGAGCATTCCGCGAAGGTGATCTCGATACACTTCTAGCCCTTCCACCTCAGCTTGGCGCTGCTCAATTTGCGCTTCAAGATCGAGCGCTTTGTCGCTGCTGGCCGACACGCGGCTTTGCGTGTTGGCATTTGCGGTGGTGATCTCTGTTTCAAGACGTTGCGACTGTTTCAACTCTGCCCCCGTTGCCATTGCAGCAGAGGAGGCGGTCAGCATCCAACCTGCCAGCAACAAATGGGGTAAACGATTGTGTGTCATACTCTTCTCTTTGATCCGTTCTCTTTGACGTTAATCTCTGCGCTTGGGTTAGGATGATTTCTCTTCAAGAATGTTCGCCATCGCTGGCACCATTTCATCAATCAAATATTGAATCGACAATGGGCTAAAAAAGGAGAACGCGCCACCGATGATATCGCCAGTGAAGTATTCGCGTTTCTCTTTGTAAAACGGCATGCGTTTACGAAAAATAGCGTTGCTAGACTGCTCAAGCTGCTCTTCCGTGGTCAGCCAGATGACCAGGTCGTTGTCTAGCAAGTCCATACGTTCCTCGCTGAACGAGGTGTAAAACGCCTCCTTGGCGAGCGCATCAATGGACTCTGGAATATGAAAGCCCAGCGCAATCAGAAATTGTGAACGTAAGTCTTTGCTCGCATAGGCGCCAGGCTGTTTGTTGTAGTAAAACGCCACCGCCGCCGATTTGCCTTCAAACTCAGGGTGCTTTGCCCGCAGCTTAGCAATCTGCTGCTTTATATCTTGCACTATGGCTTGCGATTTTTCTTCATAACCCAGCGCTTTACCTATCATAAGATGACGCTCATCCCACGGCATCGCCCAATCGGTATAAGCACCAGATTGTGCGAGCGTGGGCGCAATCGTGCTGAGCTTGTCGTAGGTTTTCTTATCCATCCCGGAAGATACGCCGATGATCAGATCCGGTTTCAACTGCGCGATGGCCTCAAAATCGACCGTTTGCCCTTTAAGTAATACCGGCTTGGCATCACCCAATTCATCTTGCGCCCATGGCCACACGCCGTAAGGTTGGTCACCATACCAATCGCGTACGGCTAGTGGGATAACGCCGAGCGCCAGAATATCATCATGATCCGTGACGCCGACAGAGACCACGCGCTGCGGCTGTTCGCTAAGCTCAATCTGACCGTATTTGTGTTCAATCGTCAGCGGATAGGCCTGCGCCAACACACTCACGACACTGGCCAATAGCAGCGCGCCTAGCCGAGTGACTTCTCTTATCATGATGTATCCCTTCTCTTTTTCTAGCCTTGTTGTTTTCGCATTAAGAGCAGCGCAAACAAAGGCGCGCCGATAAGCGCGGTCACTAAGCCTGCGGCCAATTGCGTCGGCGCAAACAGGGTGCGCCCTAAGGTATCGGCGAACAGCACTAAGCTTGCGCCGACCAATGTAGTCAATATTAAGTGGCTATTAGGACCTGCGATGGTCATCTTTCGCGCCATGTGCGGTGCAAGCAAACCGACAAAACCGATCGGCCCAACAATGGCGGTCGCCAGCGCCGCCGCGCACACACTCAGCATCAACTGAACACGGCTCGCCCAAACACTGTTCACGCCCAGACCGACTGCCATATCAACACCAAACGACAATGCCGCCATGTTACGTGCTTGGCCGATCGCCAACCCCAAGGTGGTCAGCAGCGCGATGGAGAGCAATCCGACTTCAGACCAAGTCACCGCATGCACGCTGCCCGATAGCCACGCCAGTGCAGAGATCGCAGCATCAATATCACCGTAAGTGAGCAAGCTTGAGGTCAAGGCACTGAAAAACGCCGCCACCCCGATACCCATTAAGATAAATTTCAGCGGATGCCCAGAGCCACTCAAGCTCTGCACGCCCGCGGCGACCACCATCGCCCCGGTAAACGCGCTCACTTCACGCCAAGCGTCGATCGCCTCCGGAAACAGCATCGTCAAACACACCACGGCAAACGCCGCGCCTTGACTGATGCCGACCAAACTGGGATCGGCGAGAGGGTTGCGGGTCAGGTTTTGCAGCAGCGCTCCTGAAAGCGCAAACAAGCCCCCCGCCAGCAACGCCGCTAGACTGCGCGGCAAGCGTAGCTCCCACATCACCAACGCCGCCTGGCTATCGGCGATGGGGCCTTGCATGCCGAGCGCACTCATCACCTCATCCAATAGCGCCTGCATCGAGAGCGCATAACTGCCGATGCCAATACTGAGCAACCACAGCAACGCCATCAAAAGAGCCATCAACACCATGACGCCGAGCGTTTTGGGCCGAACCCGAAATGAGACTCGACCGCCGAGCCACCTTAGCGCCACCATGTTAACGAATCCTCGTTTTGACCAGCCACACAAACAGCGGTGCGCCGAGCAAAATCGTCATCAGGCCAGTCGCCACCTCTTGCGGGGCAATCAACCAGCGCGCCAAACTGTCAACAAACAGCAAGTAGGCGCCGCCAAGCAGCAGCGAATACGGCACGACCCAGCGATAATCACTGCCCACCAGCAGCTTGACCACATGCGGAATCACCAAACCGACAAAACCCAACGGACCTGCCAGGGCGACCGAGGCCGCCGTCAAGGACACCACGCACAGCAGCAACTGCCATTTGCGCTTTTGAATATCAATGCCAAGGCCTGTCGCGACCTGATCGCCCATCGACATCGCCGTCACCGCAGGGGCCAGCAGTATCGCAGCCACTAAGCCAAACAAAATCCAAGGCAGGCACCACCAGTATGTCTCCAATTGACTCCCCAGTAGAGAGCCCACCAGCCAGCCGCGCAAGGTTTCAAACGTTTTCTGGTCGATCAAATGATGAATCGACAAGAGCGCGGCGGTAAACGCGCTAAACGCCGAGCCGGTCAGCGTCAACGTCAGCGGCGTCACTCCGCTCGGCGTTCGCGCGGCAATCGTCCAGACTACCGCAGCGGCAATCAGCGAGCCCACGGCCGCCACCAATGGCAACCATACGATGCCCTCGACAGGCGCAAAACTCATCCAATAGACCACCGCCAACGCGCCGCCCGTCATCATGCCGAGTAAGCTCGGGTCGGCGAGCGGATTTCTCGTTACACCTTGCATTAAGGCGCCCGCCACAGCCAGACTCGCACCCACTGACGCGGCAACGATGGCGCGTGGTAAGCGCAACTCTCGCACCACCAAATGGGAGAACTGATTGTCATCGTACGCCACCAACGCGGACCATACCTCCGTCAGCGCGACAGGCTGCGCCCCTAGCGATAAATGCCAAAGTAAAAAAACCAGCAGTATCATCGCCATCACGCCAAGACCTGCGCCACTTAACCAAGCACAGCGTCTCATATCACCGCCGACATCACCGACTTTGTCTGCCCATGGGCAACACTGCCGGTCTCTGTGGGTACGCATTGCAAGGTTTGTGTGTGCGGATCGCGAATCACATTGGCATTTAAACCAAACACCTGCTTGAGGTTGTCGGCGGTAAAGACCTGCTCGGGGTGACCCGCGGCGTAGATGGTGCCCGATTTCATCATGATGAGCTCATCGGCATACGCAGCGGCAAGATTCAGTTCATGTAGCACCACAACAAGGGTGCGATGGTGTTGATGCGCCAATTGGCTCAATAAGCTCAGCAAATCGACCTGAACTTTGAGATCTAAATAGGTGGTCGGCTCATCCAGCAAAATAATGTCGGTTTCTTGCGCCAGCACCATGGCAATCCAACAACGTTGACGCTGACCACCCGACAGGTCGGTCACCGCGCGATCGGCGAGCTCTGTGACGTTGGCCATCGCCATTGCCTCATCCACCATTTGCTCGTCATGCTCACTCCACTGCTGGAAAAAGGTTTGATGCGGATAGCGCCCCTGAGCGACGAGCTCACGTACAGTGAGACCTTCCGGTGCAATCGGGCCTTGTGGCAAAAGCGCTAAGGTTTTTGCTACCGCTTTCGCCCCCAATTGATGAATGGGCTCATCATTGAGCAACACCTGACCAGACATCGGTGGCAGCACTCGTGCTAAGCATTTAAGCAGCGTCGATTTTCCACACCCATTCGAACCGACCAAAATCGTCAGTTTACCGGGTTGAATCTCAAGACTGATGTTGTTGACGATCGGTGTATCGTAACCGACGACCAGGGACGAAGCCGCGAGACGTGCACTGTGTTGATGGGGGTCTAGCATTACTCTTTCTTAAAGCGAAGAAAACAAAATGATAACAATTATCAATTTTATTTCCTTATAATATGAGTAATTAAAAAAAGGTTCAACCATAGCGCGCTATCGTTGAACCTTTTTGAGTGATGGAGGTTGGAAAGATTAACCTAAGAAGCCGCCGGTTTGGTGCTTCCAAAGTTGGGCGTAGATGCCTTCTTGAACGAGGAGCTCTTGGTGACTGCCTTGCTCAACCACACGGCCTTGATCCATCACGATCAAGCGATCCATAGCAGCAATAGTCGATAAACGGTGCGCAATCGCGATCACGGTTTTCCCTTCCATCAGCACTTGCAAGTTTTCTTGAATGGCCGACTCCACTTCGGAATCGAGCGCGGACGTCGCTTCATCCATAATCAAGATCGGCGCATTTTTAAGTAACACACGCGCTATGGCAATACGTTGACGTTGCCCACCGGATAATTTCACCCCGCGCTCGCCCACTTCGACATCATAGCCGCTATGCCCCTGCTCATCTTTGAGGCCACAGATAAAGTCGTGCGCATGGGCTTTTTTCGCCGCCTCAATCAGAGCCGCGTCATCGGCATCTGGGTCACCGTAGAGGATGTTCTCTTTGATCGAACGATGCAGCAGTGAGGTGTCTTGCGTGATCATACCGATCTGCTGGCGCAGAGACTCTTGGCTTACGTCTGCGATGTTTTGACCATCAATGCGAATATCGCCGCCTTTCAAATCGTAAAAACGCAGCAGCAAGTTAACCAAGCTCGACTTACCGGCACCGGAGCGGCCAACAATCCCGACTTTTTCACCCGGTTTAATGGCTAGGTTAAGCTGCTCAAACACCGGTTTCTCATCGGTGTAGTCAAAGTCTACCGCGTCGAACTCGATTGCGCCTTTTGTCACCGTCAACGCGGGTGCATTAGGTTTATCTTGCACTTCAACATCATTGGAGATGGTGTTCATGCCATCGACCACGGTACCAATATTTTCAAACAGCGCGCTCACTTCCCACATGATCCATTTCGACATGCCTTGTACGCGCAGCGCAATGCTGATCGCCACCGCAATTACACCGATGGTGACACTCGCCTCTAGCCATAACATGACCGACAAAGCGGCAATAGAGATGAGCAGCAGATAGTTAATCGCATCAACACTCAATAGCAGGCAAGTGACCATGCGCATTTGGCGGTACACCGTCAGCAAAAACTGCTTCATGCTGCCTTTGGCATACTCCAATTCACGCTTGGAGTGGGAGAAAAGCTTAACGGTTGAAATATTGGTGTAGGTATCGACAATTCGGCCCGTCATCACTGAGCGTGCATCGGCTTGGTCAGTCGCCACCTTTTTCAAACGTGGGATAAAAAACAGCTGGATAAGAATGTACATCACCAACCAAATCGCAATCGGCAGCATCAATAGCAGATCCGATTCGCCCATCATCCAGATCATCGCCACGAAATAGACCGAGATGTACACCAGTACATCAACCAGCTTCATCACGGTTTCACGTACAGCCAGGGCGCTTTGCATCACCTTGGTTGCCACTCGGCCAGCAAAATCTCGCTGGAAAAAGCCGACCGCTTGCTTGAGCAAATAGCGGTGAATCAGCCAACGAATCGACATCGGATAATTACCTAGCAAGGTTTGATGCATGATCATCGAGTGGGTAATCCCCAGCGCGGGCATCACCACCACAACCAGCAGCACCATAGTCCACATCCGATCGCCTTGGTCTTGCCAAAACGTCGCGCGATCTTGGGTGCTGAGAATATCGACCAGTTCTCCCATGTAACTGAGCAGCGTCACTTCCGTCCAGGCAATCAACGCACTGAGTATCGCCATCAAGAGTAATGGCACTTCAAAGCCTCGGGTGTAGTGACGACAAAAGCCGAGTAAATGCTTCGGCGGCATTTGCGGCTCTTGCTCGGGAAACGCTTGCGTTAATTTTTCAAACCAATTGAACATGCTTCCTACTTTCGGGTTTCGGGTTTCGGGTTTCGGGTTTCGGGTTTCGGGTTTCGGGTTTCGGGTTTCGGGTCGGGCACGTTTTACTATCTTTTGATGAAAAAGTCAGTAAAATAAAAAACCAATACGAATAATAATAAATATCATTACTAATTTAACTTTCATTTATAGGAAAAGGACATGCATAACCAAACTCCTCTTTCAGTCGCAGTTCGTAAAGCGATCTGGTTGGGATTGGCGCCTGCTGCAGTGGTATGTTCAAGCGCTGTCTTTGCACAAGAGAGCACCACGGAACTGGAAACCATCACAGTCACAGCCCAAGCACTTAAAGTCGACACCCCTGCCCAAGAAACGCCTCGCAGTGTGTCGATTGTCACCGAAGATGACCTACGCACTCGCGCCCCACAAAAGCTTGATGAAGCGCTGCGTTATACGTCAGGTGTAACGGCTCAGCCTTATGGTGCGGATAATGATACGGATTGGTTTAAAGTTCGCGGGTTCAATGCGACAACCTACCTAGACGGCAACCGTCTATTTCGTGATGGCTACTACACTTGGCTAGTCGAACCTTACGGACTGGAAAGTATCGAAGTCATCAAAGGCCCATCCGCCATTTTATTTGGTGAGTCATCACCTGGCGGTGTGGTCAACGCTGTTCAGAAAAAACCAACCTTCACGCCACAAGGTGAATTAAAAGTGGAGGTAGGTACGAACAATCATCAATCGATCGCATTCGACGTTTCCGATCTTGCCAATGAAGATGGCACTGTGAGATATCGACTGGTTGGAGCGATGAAAAGCAGTGAAGGAGAGCTAAACGAGACTGAGAATGATCGATTCTACTTAGCTCCTAGCCTTGAGATCGACATTTCAGATCGCACAACTCTGACTCTTCTGGCTACCTACCTTGAAGACGACGGTGTACCAACCAACCCATTCTTCCCGGCAGCGGGCACTTTGATCGGTTCCAATTTCGGTAGTATCGATCCAAGTACGAATCTAGGCCAACCTGATTACGACAAGTATGAAAGAACACAGTTTTCTCTAGGCTACCTACTTCAACACGATATCAATGACAGTTGGACTTGGTCCCAAAATCTCAATTACGCATCTAATGAGCTGTACCTTAGAAGTTCCTATGCCTTTTTCAACAATGACTCGAGTGTTGAAGAGCTAGGACAAGGGGTGGTTTATCGAGATGGGAAAAACCAGAGCTTCACTTTCGATAACAACGCTGTGGGTACTTGGTATACCTCAAACGCAGAGCAATCTGTGCTTGTCGGTTTTGATCTTCAACGTCATGAAACTGAAGGTGAAGAGCAGGACAGCTACGCATTTGGTACCATCAACCCTTGGAATCCTGTGTACGGTAATTACACCCCGCTCGACATGGCGAACAATACACATCGTGAAATCACCAAGTCACAAGCCAGTGTTTACTCTCAGTATCAAATAAAACTTAACCAAGGATGGGTCGGCAGCGTGGGCGCTCGCTACGACTGGGTTAACACTGAGAACGTTGGCCAAACGGCTAGCAGCTCAGACAAGAAATCACGAGATGATGGCCAGTTATCGTTAAATGCAGGTATCATGTATTTGTCGGACATTGGATTGTCACCCTACGCGAGTTACTCACAATCCTTTGAAGTCTTGAGCACGATTGATAGTGGTACAGGAGAGCTGTATAAGCCTCTCGAAGGTGAGCAAGTGGAAGTCGGTGTAAAGTACCAGCCAGAATTCTTGGATGGGTACATCAATGTCGCTTGGTTTGACATCAGTGAGAAAAACGCTTTGGTCACCAACCCTGATACCTATCAAGTTACACAAACGGGTGAAGCGACATCAAACGGTATCGAAATTGAAACCGTTGCTCAGCTAACGGATGATCTCAAACTCTCGGCAAACTACACCTATACCAATGCAAAAACAGAGGAAACAAGCGGACAAGGAACCAAGAGAGCCGCACTGATTCCTGAGCATCAAGCCTCTGCTTGGTTGGACTACCGCGCTCAAGCATGGATCCCTGGGCTAAATATTGGTTCTGGTGTCCGTTACGTCGGTGAATCAAAAGACAACCCGAAATGGTCAGATCTGACAGTCCCATCTGTAACCTTGTGGGATGCGTCTATCTCCTACGACATCACGTCGCAATGGCAAGCTCAACTCAACGTCAACAATATCCTAGACAAAGAGTATGTGTCTGGTTGTGATTACTGGTGCTACTACGGCCAATCACGTTCAGTGGTGCTAAACGCCAATTACCGCTGGTAATCAAGCAGATACTAAAAGGCCTAGCGAGATGCTAGGCCTTTTTTTGGCTGTTATTCCACCGTTACCGCTTTCGCTAGGTTGCGAGGTTGGTCGACGTCGGTGCCTTTGATCAGCGCAACGTGGTAAGACAGCAGCTGCATTGGAACGGTGTAGAAGATAGGTGCAGTCACTTCGTTGACGTGCGGCATCTTGATGATCTTCATGTTCTCATCGCCTTCAAACCCAGCGTCAGCATCGGCGAAGACGTACAGCAGGCCGCCACGAGCGCGCACTTCTTCAACGTTAGACTTCAGCTTCTCAAGCAGATCGTTGCTCGGCGCGATCACGACAACAGGCATGTCCGCATCAATCAATGCTAGAGGGCCATGTTTCAGTTCACCCGCGGCGTAGGCTTCTGCGTGAATGTAAGAGATCTCTTTGAGCTTGAGCGACGCTTCCATCGCGATTGGGTAGTACTCGCCGCGGCCAAGGAACAAGGTGTGGTGCTTATCGGCAAAATCTGGAGCCAACGCTTCGATCTCTTTGTCAAAGGCGAGTGCTTTTTCAATCGCACTTGGTAGCTCATGGAGCGCTTTTACAATCTCCGCTTCGCGCGTTTCATTAACGCGGCCTTGCAAGCGACCAATAGACACCACCATCATCAGCATCGCAGCAAGCTGGGTCGTAAACGCTTTGGTCGAGGCCACACCGATCTCTGTGCCTGCGCGCGTCATAAAGGCAAAGTCAGACTCACGCACCAGTGAGGAGCCTGCGACGTTACAGATGGTCATCGCCGCCATGTAGCCTTTCTCTTTAGCCAAACGCAGCGCGGCTAGGGTATCCGCCGTTTCACCAGATTGAGATAACGTCACCAACAAACTGTTTGGACGAACCACGAAATCGCGGTAACGGAACTCAGACGCGATTTCCACATCACAGCTAACGCCAGCAATGGATTCAAACCAATAACGTGCCGCCATGCCTGAGTTGTAAGAGGTACCACACGCGATAATCTGCACGTGCTCGACTTTGCTAAGGATCTCTTCGGCATTCACGCCAATCGCATTGGTGATGACAGCCTTGTCGGAAATACGACCTTCCATTGTGTTGATCAGCGCCGTCGGCTGCTCAAAAATCTCTTTTTGCATAAAGTGACGGTACTTGCCTTTATCGCCAGCATCGTGCTCAGCGTTGGACTCAATCACTTCACGCTCAACCGCTTCGCCGTTGGCATCAAAGACAGTTACTGAGCGACGAGTCACCTCAGCAACATCGCCCTCTTCTAGGTACATAAAGCGGCGCGTCACGCTCAGCAGCGCAAGTTGGTCAGACGCAAGGAAGTTTTCACCGACGCCAAAACCAATCACAATTGGGCTACCCGAACGGGCAACCACAATGCGAGAGGGATCTTTGCGATCCACGGCTACCGTGCCGTAAGCGCCTTCCAGTTGCTTGGCGGTTTTTTGCAGCGCTTCAAGTAATGTGTCTGAGGTGCGACGTTCCCACTCAACCAAGTGGGCAATCACTTCGGTGTCAGTTTGTGATTCAAACACGTAACCACGAGATTGAAGCAGCTCGCGCAACGCTTCGTGGTTTTCGATGATCCCGTTGTGGACGACGGCGATATCGCCAGACATGTGTGGGTGCGCGTTCACTTCTGACGGCTCACCGTGCGTTGCCCAGCGTGTGTGTGCGATGCCAGTGCCACCAAGCACGTTCGCTTGCTCGACGGCGTCGGCCAATTCTTGCACTTTACCAAGGCGACGTACGCGAGTGAGGTTATTGTCACTGTCGACCACCGCCACACCGGCTGAGTCATAGCCGCGGTATTCAAGACGACGGAGACCTTCCACTAAAATTTCCGCTACATCACGCTGTGCCACTGCACCAACGATTCCACACATAGGTTCTACTCCCTTCCCTTTTGCTAGGGTTGTTTGATTTAGGCGTCAGCCGAATAAGCAGCAAGCAAAAAACACTGGCGTATATCGCCAAGTGGCCAATTCGGTTCGTGCGCCGATAATATGGTTAAAACGAGATGCCTAGACTCACACTTAAGTTTAGGCACAAATTACGGTGACGCCGTGAGACTCAATCTGTTGTTGGTACTCCGGCGGTAAATCGCTGTTGGTAATCAATACGTCAATACAGTCCCAAGCGAGCTCTAAGTTTGGGATTTTACGGCCAATTTTCTCGGACTCGACCATCACAATCACTTCGCGTGAGACCTCCGCCATCACCTTGCTAAGGCCCACAAGCTCATTGAACGTGGTAGTGCCACGCGCCAAATCGACGCCGTCAGCACCGATAAAAAGCTGGTCAAAGTCGTAGGAACGCAGTACCGACTCTGCCACCTGTCCTTGAAACGACTCGGAATGTGCATCCCAAGTGCCGCCCGTCATTAGTAAAGTGGGTTCACTCTCTAATTCGTTAAGCGCATTGGCGACATTGAGCGAGTTTGTCATCACCACCAAACCACGCATGCCATCCAGTTGACGAATCAATGCGCCCGTCGTGCTGCCACTGTCGATGACAATGCGGTTGTGTTCACGGATTAAGGTGGCGGCAGCTTTCGCTAGCTCATTCTTGCGAACCGAAACATTTTCACTCAATTCATCGCTGACCACTTCTTTCGGTAGCGCGATCGCCCCACCGTAACGGCGAAGCAACTGACCATTTTTCTCTAAAGAAGCCAGATCCTTTCTAATCGTGACTTCAGAGGTCTCAAAGCGCTGAGAAAGCTCTTCAACACTGACCTCTCCTTTCTCGTTAACGAGATGGGAAATAGAGTGTCTTCTTAATTGAGTGTTTCGTTTCGACATGATTACCAAAAATCAAAGTTTCAAATCAAAACAAATTATAATCAAAACGAAACATTTACGTCCATTTATTTTGAACCAAAAAATAAAAAAATTGCGGCAAAACCTTGTCCTAAGACAATTCTTAAACAGTGATCCTTGAGTCAATCAGTGGTAGAATTCGCCACCGAAAAGAAAAAAAATTACAGAATTGACCGTTATTTTTTTGCAACTAACCGCTGATATCCTAGGTTAGTCACAAATTTGCGGCGAATTTCCCCATCAATTTAGTCATAAAATGACTAAATTTGATGAAAGACTTTCAGTAGCGAAGTTGACCTTGAAAGTACGTTTATCTCTATGAGCAACGTCTCATTTAGCCCGAGAAAACGCTCGACTTCGACATGATCCATGACTTTCAAATTGTAACTATTATTGACCGGAGAGTATCTTCCATGAAAAAGACCAAAATCGTATGTACGATTGGCCCTAAAACTGAATCTGTAGAGAAACTGACTGAGCTTGTAAACGCAGGCATGAACGTAATGCGTCTTAACTTCTCTCACGGTGACTACGCAGAACACGGCACTCGTATCACGAACTTCCGTGAAGTCATGGCAAACACTGGTAAACAGCTTGCGATTCTTCTGGATACTAAAGGTCCTGAAATCCGTACGATCAAACTAGAAAACGGCGATGACGTTGATCTAGAAGCGGGTCAAGAATTCACGTTCACAACAGACACTTCTGTTGTTGGTAACAAAAACACTGTTGCGGTCACTTACGCAGGTTTCGCTGCTGACCTAAACGTTGGCAACACTATCCTAGTCGATGATGGTCTTATCGAGATGGAAGTGATCGCAACAACAGAAACTGAAGTGAAGTGTAAAGTTCTAAACAACGGCGCACTGGGTGAAAACAAAGGTGTTAACCTTCCTGGTGTTTCTGTTCAACTTCCAGCTCTATCTGAAAAAGACAAAAACGACCTTAAATTTGGTTGTGAGCAAGGCGTTGATTTCGTTGCCGCTTCTTTCATTCGTAAAGCAGCAGACGTGAAAGAAATCCGTGAACTTCTAGACGCCAACGGCGGCGAAAACATCCACATCATCTCTAAGATCGAAAACCAAGAAGGTGTGGATAACTTCGACGAGATCCTAGAGCTTTCTGACGGTATCATGGTTGCTCGTGGTGACCTAGGTGTTGAAATCCCAGCAGAAGAAGTGATCTTCGCTCAGAAGATGATGATCGAGAAATGTAACCGTGCACGTAAAGTGGTTATCACAGCGACTCAAATGCTGGATTCTATGATCAAGAACCCTCGTCCAACACGCGCAGAAGCGGGTGACGTAGCGAACGCTATCATGGACGGTACAGATGCAGTGATGCTTTCTGGCGAAACAGCGAAAGGTAAGTACCCTGTAGAAGCGGTAACTATCATGGCTCAAATCGCTAACCGCACGGATTCTGCACTAAAAGCGGAACTAGGTTCACGTCTAGACAGCCCACGTCTACGCATCACTGAAGCGGTATGTAAAGGCGCGGTAGACACTGCTGAGAAGCTAGCGGCTCCTCTTATCGTTGTTGCAACAGAAGGCGGTAAGTCTGCTCGTTCAGTACGTAAGTACTTCCCAACAGCAAACATCCTAGCGCTAACGACTAACAAGAAGACAGCTGCTCAACTTGTTCTGACTAAAGGCGTTCGCCCAGTATTGGTTGACTCAATCGACAGCACTGACTCTTTCTACATCAAAGGTAAAGAGTTGGCACTTGAGTCTGGCCTTGGTAACAAAGGCGACATCGTTGTAATGGTATCAGGTGCACTTGTTGCTTCTGGCACAACCAACACAGCGTCAGTTCACGTTCTATAATCGTTGAACTCAGTAACATGAATCAAGGGAGCTTCGGCTCCCTTTTCTTTTGCCTGCAATCACGGATACGCATAGAGCAGTTAACAAAGAGAGTGAGATTAGCAAGAAGATTGCGGGGACTAACTTAGGCACTGACGTGCTCAATGAAGACAAGACGTACTTGAAGACGAGGCATGCTTAAAGACAAAAGAGTTCGTTATGCGATGTCGTCGCTACTGCGACAAGTAGAGACGCGGTTGCGCCCTAAGGTTTTTGATTCATACAGCGCGATATCCGCGCATTTATAACAGCGAGTGTAATCGTTCGTCATATCCGTGACGCCAACACTGATCGTGACCGGAATATCCAGCTGATTCGCCGTTGCTACCCGCAACCTATCGAGCGCACGTTCTGCTTCTTCAAGCGGCGTGTGAGGCATGATCACTGCAAACTCCTCGCCGCCAATTCGCGCCACAAAATCGGTATCGCGTAAGCGCTCTTTGATCAGATTTCCTACTCGCTGAATCACGCGATCCCCCTGGTCATGCCCTTGCTCATCATTGATTCGCTTAAAGTAATCAATATCGATCAAGGCAAGGCAGGTGGTGTTACTCTCTCCGTAGCGCTCCACTAGCTTGGCGCTCTTTCTTAGCTCTGCATCAAACTTACGTCGATTCCAAAGCTGGGTTAGCTCATCAATTTCGCTCAGCACCCTGAGGCGCTCTTCAAGGGCAACACGATCAGAAATATCCACGAGAGAGGTGATGTAATAACTGACGCTGCCTGTTTTCGATAATACGCTCTGAACACGTGCAATCAAAGTGACGTCATAATCGAGCGGCGAACTGTTGAGTCTCACCTCTCCTTCCCAAAACTGATGCTTAGACAGTTGTTCAAAAATGTGCATTGAGGCTTCGATCTGCTTTTCCCCCAGCAAGATCTTGAACACATTCCGATTCACCACCTCTTTTTGGCTTAGTCCCGTAAGCTTATTGAACTCATCATTGACTAAAATTGCTCGATACCAGCGGTCGGTGATGATCACCGCCGACATCCCACTGAGCGCCGCTCTCGCCAGTTGGCTCTCAATACTGCGTTTACGATAATAGAAGATCAATACGCCACCAGGCACGATCACTGCGATCACCAGTAGCGTCGCGAGCAGCGCCTCTTGGAGTAGATCCAACAATTCTCGACCCGTGAGATCATTGAGTTGAGGCTGACTTAAATGGATCACCAAGTACATCTCATGGCGAGGGGAAAGGAACAACTTCTCAAACACGAGTAGTTCACCGTTCTCCATCACTGAGCCGGACTCTTTGACCTGCATCTTGGCCCAAGCTTGAGGAAAGAGTTGAGGCAAACTGAAGTGCTTACGCTCTTCAATCACATGGCCAAAACGCTCTTGTTGATTGTCGCTCACTAAGAAATAACCGCCGTCATTAGCGAGTTTTGGCCGCAGTAGGCCATCGGGGGCATAGTTGAGTCTCGATGCCAACGCTTCCACATCGACATTAAGAATAAGGTAACCCGTCTTCACCTCATCGATGTATATCGGGGTCAACAAACGCAGGCTAGGACGATAGGGATAAACCACCTCACCACGCTCGATTTCCAAATCGACGCCCCAAGTCCCTATCTCATTTTTTGCCAGAGTTTGAGCGTAATCAAAGTAGTCGCGCTGCGATTTATTTTGCAGGTTCTCCTCACTCACGACCACACTTTTGCCATCGCGGAAGTTCACGCGGATCTGCTCTTTGCCTTGACGATCCAGATAGCGGACTTGGGTATACCACAACTGGCTGTCGGTCACCGAGACCCAAGACTGCTCGACAATGGTTTTATGCTCGTCCGTTGGCTCGGCAATATAGTCATAAAGATTACGACTGTGCGATAACAAATTGACGACAGAAACAAACTGATTGCGAACATTCAGATACTCGCGTTCGCTGTAGGTCAATTGATGTGAAGCTTGAGTGATGATGGTGTTCATTGCTGCCGTTTTTACTTCTTGGTATCGGCTATGATAGTAAGTCGTCACTATCGTAATGAGCACTAACATAACTAGCATTAGATACCAAAAGTTACTGCGGCTTTTCATCACTAGCTATGCTCTCAAAAAAATGAGGAGGAAGTATAGCATTAATACGAAAGTCGATTAAAGAGCGAGCGATGACACATTCGACAACTCGCTATTTTTCCCTTTAAAAAATAAAGGCTTTTAGTAAGAAATTAATCAATCTGATAAATGACATCCACGCTATCACGAATGATGATCGATGAGTCTTGGTAGCCAGATGACTCGATTTTCGCGTCCATGCTCATGGTACGCATCAATACCGGTTGGTTTTGCTGACTACGATAATCGATCCGCCACACGCCTTCGATCGTTTTACCAAACCCTTCAGACAACGCCTGCGCTTTCTGATTGGCATCACGGATCGCCGCTTGACGGGCTTGATCTTGATAACGTGCGGCGTCTTTTACTTTCAACTCAATATTGCTCACTTGGTTGATGCCCACACTCAGCGCCAGATCAAGATAATCATTGAGCTTTTCCAGTTCATTGACCGTGACTTGAATGGTACGAGTCGCACGATAGCCGACCAACTCAGGAGACCCATTCTTAGGATACTGATATTGAGGTGAGAGATAGAGATTAGAGCTTTGAATCTGCTCGCTCGGGACTTCTTCCCGCCCTAACGCTTTGAGAAAGTCACTCACCACTTGGTCGACGGCTTGTTTAGCCTGCTCTGCGGTGAGCATAGATTCGACCACGGTCACGGTAAATTTCGCCATATCAGGCTCAGCGGTGACCTCACCATAGCCTGTGGTGCTAAGGTGGGGAAAGTCTATCTCGGCAAAGCTCGGCGCGCTGGTCACACAGGCCAGCAAAGCGAGCCAGCTACATTGAACACGCACAGCAGACATTCGAGTTGGGTTGGTCATAAAGCGATCCGTATGTTAGGTATTTCATACATAATAGAAAACGTTGATTTCTTCACCAAGTGAGACAAGAGAAAACTGACAAAGAATTAACGACTCGGTTGGATCAGATGCTGCTGCGCATAACTGAGAATCGCTTCGCTGACTTCTTTCAGCAGGCCTGTTTCGAGTTGCCAGTGGTGCCAATACATCTCAAAGGAGAGACAAAACCCAGGAAGCAAATCGACCAAAGTGCCCTGCTCAAGCTCCTTTTCGATCTGTATGGTGGGAATCAAACAGTAAGCGCAATGGTTAAGCGCCATATTGACGAACGCCTCAGAGCTCGAGACCCAGTGGTTGATCCCTCGATCAATATCAATGTCATGCTGTTTGAGAAAATCTCGATGCAATGGATCGTGTTGATCAAACGAGACCGCAGGGGCTATCGATAGCGCCTCTTTGGTCAATCCTTTTGGAAAAAAACGCTCGCGAAACTGGGGCGTGGCCACGCAAATGTAATCCATCCGCCCTAAATAGCGGGCCACGCAACCACTGAGGGCTTGGCTTGCCATACTGATCGCCCCCACCACCTCACCTTGCTTGAGTTTATTAAGTGTACGGCCCTCTCTATCGACTTCAAACCTCATCTCGAGCGGGTGCTTTTTCAGTACCGAGCTCAACGCCGGTAGTAGCCAGGTGGCCAAACTATCGGCGTTGGTCGCAATCGAGATCTGACGGATTTGCAAAGGCTGCTGATTGCTAATTTCCGGAATCAACTCTTGTTCCAGCAATTGAATACGCTGATAGAAGCCGAGCAGCTTTTGACCAAGGGGAGTAGGCCTTGGTGGCTGGTCACGAACCAAGACGGGCTGCGCCACGAATCGCTCAAGTTGTTTGATGCGCTGTGACACCGCAGACTGGGTGACATACAGCGTATTGGCCGCTTTATCAAAGCCACCGGTTTTGACCACACTATCAAGCGCTTCAATCCAACGATAATCCAGCCCTTTCATTGCACCATCCTCATAAGTATTACTAATAATCAATTAGAATCATTAATTGTATTTATATCTTAATTCTGATTATTGTGGGCGCCTATCATGAACAAAAAGAGAGGTTATCGTGAGTTTCTGGTTAATGCTGCAAGGGTTTGGCTTAGGAGCCAGTATGATTATCCCCATTGGCGCGCAAAATGCTTACGTACTGAATCAAGGCATCAAACGTCAACACCATCTGACTACGGCGACGATTTGCAGCTTTCTCGACATGCTGTTTATCTCTGTCGGTATTTTTGGCGGCGGGGCGATTCTGTCACAAAATGAAACCTTGCTGACCTTAGTGACCATCGGCGGCATTCTGTTTCTCGGCTACTATGGATTCCTTTCTCTGAAAAGTGCGCTGGCCTCCCACAGCGAAGGGCTGCAAAGTAGTGAGCTATCGCGCGGTCGTAAAGCGGTCATTTTAGGCGCGCTCGCCGTCACCGTATTCAATCCGCACCTTTATCTCGATACCGTGGTTATTTTGGGCTCCATCGGCGGCCAATTCGAAGGTCAGGAGCGACTCTCTTTCGCCATCGGTACTATCTTGGCGTCTTTTGTGTGGTTTTACGGTCTCTCGATTGGCGCCGCTAAATTGGCGCCCACCTTATCCAAACCTAGAGTAAAACAAGTGATTGATTTGCTGGTCGGTACCATGATGTGGGTCATCGCTGGCATGCTCGCCAAGCACTTGCTGCAAGGCTGGGGATGAGTGGATAAAACAAAGCGAGGCTCAAGGGCCTCGCTTTTCGCATTAAATCGTTCAATCGTATTAGTCGACTTTGTTGAGATGCACGTCCATTTGTGGGAATGGAATCTCAATACCCGCCGCATCCAACGCTTCTTTAATGTTTTGCATCGAGTCGAAGTAAACCCCCCAGTAATCCGCCGTTTTCACCCAAGGACGAACCACAAAGTTCACCGAGGAGTCCGCCAGAGCGAGAACGCCAATCGTGATATCTGGATTTTTCAAGATACGCGGATCTTTTTCCAACGTTTCACGGATCACTTGCTTGGTCTGCTTAAGATCGGATTTGTACGAAACGCCAATCACCAGATCAACACGTCGCGTTTCATGACGAGAGTAGTTAGTGATCGCACCGCCGATAACGCCCGCGTTTGGCACCACGACCATTTTGTTGTCAGGCGTTTTCAGCACCGTTTGGAAAATTTGGATGGAATCAACGCTGCCTGCCACACCGGCAATCTCAACATAATCACCGGATTTGAAAGGACGAAACGCGACAATCAACACACCCGCTGCGAAGTTAGACAGCGAGCCTTGCAACGCTAAACCAACCGCAAGACCGGCCGCACCGATAACCGCAACCACAGACGCCGTTTGAACACCAATTCGGCCGAGCGCGGCAATCAACACAATCACAAAGAGTAGGTAGCGAACCAGACCGTGAATAAAGTCGACGACCGCTTTATCCATCTGCTTCTTCTCTAGAACTTTAGATATGCTGTTAGCAATGCTTTTAACAATGATGTTACCAATAAACAGTATAGCGACCGCAGAAATGATGTTCACACCATACTGAATCAGTAAATCTGAATTGTTATTTAGCCAAGATTCGGCGTGAGACAAGCTGTCGATGATTGGCGTTTCAATCCCTGTTGATTCTTCTGCCATACTCTCTTTCCTCTATTAAAGTGACTTAGTTGAATAGTTGTAGCTTACAGATTACGCAAAGCCATGGTATTTCGCCAGAGTTTATAACAATTTATATTCATTTGTATTAAAAAGCGGACACAAAAAAAGCCGCTCGATGAGCGGCTTCTTATCAATCAAAGTGACGGGCTGAATTACAATACATCAACCGCGTTTAGGTCAGCAAATGCTTTCTCTAGACGAGCAACCATTGAAGCTTGACCAGCACGTAGCCATACGCGTGGATCGTAGTACTTCTTGTTTGGCGCATCTTCGCCAGTTGGGTTACCGATTTGACCTTGTAGGTAATCGTGGTTTTCCGCTTCGTACTTACGAATACCGTCCCATGTTGCCCACTGAGTATCAGTATCGATGTTCATTTTGATGACACCGTAGCTGATTGACTCTTGGATTTCTGCTTCAGTTGAACCAGAACCACCGTGGAATACGAAGTTTAGTGCGTTAGGTGCAATACCAAACTTCTCAGCACAGTACGCTTGAGAGTCACGTAGGATAGTTGGAGTCAGTACAACGTTACCTGGCTTGTAAACGCCGTGTACGTTACCGAAAGACGCTGCGATAGTGAAACGAGGGCTGATTGCCACCAATTTCTCGTAAGCGTAAGCCACGTCTTCTGGAGAAGTGTACAGCTCAGATGCGTCCATGTGTGAGTTATCAACGCCGTCTTCTTCACCACCAGTACAGCCTAGTTCGATTTCTAGCGTCATACCCATTTTCGCCATGCGAGCTAGGTATTTTGCAGAGATCTCGATGTTCTCTTCTAGAGACTCTTCAGAAAGGTCAATCATGTGAGAAGAGAAAAGTGGCTTGCCAGTTTGAGCGAAGAACTCTTCACCCGCATCTAGTAGACCGTCGATCCAAGGAAGCAGTTTTTTCGCTGCGTGGTCAGTGTGAAGAATAACAGGCACACCGTAAGATTCTGCAACAGCGTGAACGTATTTCGCGCCAGCAACTGCGCCAAGCACTTGTGCGTCTTGACCTTCAAGTTCTAGACCTTTACCCGCAAAGAAACCGGCACCGCCGTTAGAGAACTGAACCACAACAGGCGCTTTTACTTTTGCTGCTGCTTCTAGAACGCCGTTGATTGAGTCTGTGTTTACTACGTTCACTGCTGGTAGAGCGAAGTTGTTTTCCTTTGCAACTTCAAACACTTTCTGAACGTCATCGCCAGAGATAACACCTGGTTTTACGAAATCGAAGATCTTAGACATGGATTTAATCCTATTAGCTGTCATTTTTAAAAATGGTCGTTATAAAAATAAAACTTTTCAGTTTAAATTCTTGCAAACGTTTGCTCACAACTTGCGCTATTCTAGCAAAAATGTGATGTGCCGCAAACAAGAAAGCGGGAGAGAGACTCCCCCGCTTTCTATCAATTACTTAGCGCGTGCTTCTAGCATTTCAACCGCTGGAAGGACCTTGCCTTCTACAAACTCAAGGAACGCACCGCCGCCCGTTGAGATGTAAGACACATCCGCTTTGATACCGAACTTGTCGATCGCCGCTAGCGTGTCACCACCGCCTGCAACAGAGAAACCTTCAGACGCTGCGATCGCTTCAGAGATACCTTTTGTGCCCGCTTCGAAGTTCTTGAATTCGAATACGCCCACAGGGCCGTTCCAAAGGATGGTTTTCGCGTTCTTCAGAATCTCAGCCAATTGCGCAGTAGAGTTTGGACCTAGGTCGAAAATCATGTCGTCGTCTTGAACTTCAGATACGTCTTTGATTTCCGCTTCTGCGTTCTCATCAAATGCTTTCGCACAAGCAACGTCAGTCGCCACTGGAATCGCGCACTCTTCCATTAGCTTTTTCGCTGTGTCGACTAGGTCTGCTTCGTATAGCGATTTACCTACGTTGTGGCCAGCCGCTGCGATGAAGGTGTTAGCAATACCGCCACCGACAACCAGTTGGTCAGCGATTTTAGATAGAGACTCAAGCACAGTCAGCTTAGTCGACACTTTTGAACCACCAACGATAGCAACCATTGGACGCGCAGGCTTGTCCATTGCTTTACCTAGCGCTTCTAGCTCGTTCGCTAGTAGAGGACCGGCACACGCAACGTCAGCGTGCATACCCACACCGTGAGTTGATGCTTGTGCACGGTGAGCCGTACCGAATGCGTCCATTACGAAGATGTCACAGAGTGCAGCGTACTGCTTAGACAGTGCTTCGTCGTTTTTCTTCTCACCAGCGTTGAAACGAACGTTTTCTAGAACAACAAGCTCGCCCGCGTTCAGCTCTAGACCGTTTAGGTAGTCTTTCGCTAGCTTCACTTCGCAGTCAAGTGCATCGTTTAGGTAGTTTACGACAGGTTGTAGAGAGAACTCTTCCGCGTATTCACCCTCAGTTGGGCGACCTAGGTGAGAAGTAACCATCACTTTCGCGCCTGCTTCTAGGCAGTGCTTGATTGTTGGTAGAGACGCGAGGATACGCGCATCAGAAGTTACTTTGCCATCTTTTACTGGCACGTTTAGGTCAGCACGGATGAATACACGTTTACCTGCTAGATCCAGGTCAGTCATCTTGATTACAGACATGGTTTGTCCTCTCAACTATTCAAAAAATAAAGTTTTCAGTCACTCGGCAACCCTGCCAAGCCTATTAATTCTTCAAACTGGTTTTGATATGGAGATTATCAATATTTATTTCAAGGGTAAAAATAAATATTACTCCACCGCCTTTCGGCGCTTCCAATCTGGGTGAAAATGACCGCTAAACGGCACTACCCAGCTTGTTCTGAAGCGGCCTGCATTGCGAGCGCAGTATCCAGCATGCGGTTCGCAAAGCCCCATTCGTTATCACACCAAACCAACATTTTGACCAGGTGCCCATTACTCACGCGAGTCTGGGAACCATCAACAATGGCACTGTGGGGATCGTGATTAAAGTCAATCGATACGAGCGGCGCTTCAGTATAGTCAACAATGCCGTGTAATGTACACTGAGATGCGTTAACAATGGTTTGATTTACGTCATTAACTTTCACATTCGTATTAATTGTGACACTTAAATCCATCGCAGTGACGTTTACCGTGGGAACGCGCACGGATATGGCTTCAAATTTGTTGGAAAATTTCGGGAAGATTCTTTCAATCCCTTTGTGCAATTTCGTATCAACTGGAATGATGGATTGGCTGGCTGCTCGAGTACGACGCAAATCGCTGTGATACGCATCAATCACCTGCTGATCATTCATTGAGGAGTGAATGGTGGTGATCGTGCCAGAATCGATACCAAAAGCATCATCCAACGCTTTGATGATAGGGACAATGCAGTTAGTCGTACACGAACCGTTAGAAACGACGCGATGCTCTGCGGTTAATGTTTCATGGTTCACGCCATAGATGATGGTGTGGTCGAGATCATTGGCGCCTGGGTGGGAGAACAGCACTTTTTTAGCGCCGGCCTTGATGTGCGCTTGGCCATCGGCTTGCGAGCCATAGACACCGGTGCAGTCGAGCACCATATCGACCTCAAGATCGCGCCAAGGCAGTAACTCTATGTCGTTTAGGTGCAAAATCCGAATCGAATCAAAGTCGCCACTCTCCACGACGCCGTGATGAATATAGATATGCTCTTGGTCATGCGTGATTTTTTTGCCAAAACGACCGTGGCTCGTATCGTATTGCAGTAAGTGCGCCATCGCATCAGGCTGTGCCAACTCGTTGACCGCGACCACTTTGATCTGCTGATGTTTGCCGCTCTCGTAAACCGCGCGCAACACATTACGACCGATACGTCCAAATCCATTGATCGCAATTTTAAGCATCCTTTCTTCACCCCACCTGATTTTCGTGTCACAGATAGTAACTGAGCCCGTGCCCAGATGCGAGTTCCAATCCCCAAAACCGCATATTTCTAGGCACTAGGAACTAAATAAAAAAAACCGAGCCACTCACGACTCGGTTTCCTTCAAACTACATCGCCACGATTAAGCAAGCAGTTCCTTCGCTGTGTTCACAACGTTTTCTGTCGTGAAGCCAAACAGCTTGAACAGCTCTCCAGCAGGCGCTGATTCACCGAAGGTCGTCATACCGATGATCTTGCCGCCAAAGCCGACATACTTGTACCAGAAGTCCGCAATACCCGCTTCGATAGCGATACGAGCTGTTACGTCTGCTGGCAGTACGGATTCACGGTACGCTGCGTCTTGCTTATCGAACGCATCCGTCGATGGCATAGACACCACGCGTACTTGCTTGCCTTCAGCGGTTAGCTGCGCCGCCGCTTCAACAGCCAGTTCCACTTCAGAACCGGTGGCGATAAGGATAAGCTCTGGCTTGCCCGCGCAATCTTTTAGGATGTAACCACCCTTAGCGATGTTAGCCACTTGCTCAGCGTCACGCGCTTGCTGCGCGAGGTTTTGACGAGAGAAAATCAGAGACGTTGGGCCATCTTTACGCTCAATCGCCAATTTCCAAGCGACCGCAGATTCCACTTGGTCACATGGACGCCATGTGCTCATGTTTGGCGTTAGGCGAAGTGACGCCATTTGCTCAACGGGTTGGTGCGTTGGGCCATCTTCACCCAGACCAATCGAGTCATGCGTGTACACTTGGATGTTCTGAATTTTCATCAGCGCGGCCATACGCATCGCGTTACGAGCGTACTCCATAAACATCAAGAAGGTCGCACCGTAAGGGACAAAACCGCCATGCAGCGCAATACCATTCATGATGGCCGTCATACCGAACTCACGCACACCGTAGTGAATATAGTTACCTGAGAAATCGTCTGCTTCCAGTGATTTTGAGCCCGACCACATGGTCAAGTTGGATGGCGCAAGGTCCGCCGAACCGCCCATAAACTCAGGCAGCATTTTACCGAACGCTTCAAGCGCATTTTGAGACGCTTTGCGCGAGGCAATGTTCGCTGGGTTGGCTTGCAGATCAGCAATGATTTGATTCGCTTTCTCTTCCCATTGCGCAGGAAGCTCACCGTTGAGACGACGTTTTAGCTCTGCCGCTTCAGATGGGTACGCTGCTGCGTAAGCCTCAAACTGAGCGTTCCACGCCGCTTCAGATGCTGCGCCTGCGGTTTTCGCATCCCACTGCTCGTATACATCAGCTGGAATCTCAAACGCTGGGTGCTCCCAACCTAGGAACTCACGCGCAGCTTTGATTTCGTCTGCACCTAGTGGCGCGCCGTGACAATCGTGAGAGCCCGCTTTGTTTGGTGAACCAAAACCAATGATGGTCTTAGTACAAATTAGAGTAGGGCGAGGGTCCGCTTTCGCGGCAGTGATGGCGGCGTTGATCGCCTCAGCATCATGACCATCGACAGCTGGAATAACGTGCCAACCGTAAGCTTCAAAGCGTTTTGGTGTATCGTCAGAGAACCAACCTTCCACTTCACCATCAATCGAGATGCCATTGTCATCCCAAAAAGCGATCAGCTTGCCAAGGCCCAGAGTGCCCGCTAGTGAACATGCTTCGTGAGAGATCCCTTCCATCAAACAGCCATCACCCATGAATACGTAGGTGAAGTGGTCGATGATGTCATGGCCTTCTTTATTGAACTGCGCCGCTAATGCTTTCTCTGCCAGCGCCATGCCCACTGCGTTAGTGATACCTTGACCAAGAGGACCTGTGGTGGTTTCTACGCCCGGTGCATAACCATATTCTGGGTGGCCCGGCGTTTTTGAATGAAGCTGACGGAAGTTTTTCAGATCGTCAATAGACAGCTCGTAACCACTTAGGTGCAGCAAAGAGTAAATCAGCATTGAGCCGTGGCCGTTTGATAGCACAAAACGGTCGCGGTTTGCCCATTCTGGGTTCGCTGGGTTGTGGTTTAAGTGTGAACGCCAAAGAACTTCGGCGATATCCGCCATCCCCATCGGTGCGCCTGGGTGACCGGAATTAGCTTGTTGAACACCATCCATGCTAAGTGCACGAATTGCATTGGCCAAGTGTTTACGAGAAGACATGTCTGCTCCTGAATGCATTAAGCGAATTGATAACTAAGGTGGGCGATAATTCTCGCAGAGCATCTGCGCGGGTGCAATCGATTACTGTCTAATCAACGCCAGATCTACGATATTTATTGCAAATTTCTCGAAGACCGCCGGTTTTCGTTACTGTTTGATGCAAACGATTGCTCTTTACCTCACGCGGCGGATTGAGAAAAATACGCGTTTTTACTCTACTTAAATCACAAAAATAACTTGTAATTCGAGCACGCAAAACTAGAATAGACGTCTAGATGTAGATACACCTACATAATTTAACATTATTTTTGTGCTGGGCGAGCAATGACGCCCATCCAACAGATTAAATGGAGCTCTCATGGCTAAGCACCTGTTTACTTCTGAATCCGTATCAGAAGGCCATCCAGATAAAATTGCAGACCAAATCTCAGATGCGGTTCTCGATGCGATCCTCGAGCAAGATCCAAAAGCTCGCGTAGCGTGTGAAACCTACGTCAAGACCGGTATGGTCATGGTCGGCGGTGAAATCACCACTTCTGCATGGGTAGACATCGAAGAGTTAACACGCCAAACCGTACGTGAAATTGGCTACGTTCACTCTGACATGGGCTTTGACGCGGATTCGTGTGCAGTGCTAAACACCATCGGTAAACAGTCTCCAGACATCAACCAAGGTGTCGACAAAGCGGATCCAAAAGAGCAAGGTGCCGGTGACCAAGGCATCATGTTTGGTTACGCGTGTAACGAAACTGAAGTCCTCATGCCTGCGCCTATCACTTACTCACACCGCCTAGTGCAAAAGCAAGCGGAAGTGCGTAAGAACGGCACGCTGCCATGGTTGCGTCCAGATGCAAAATCTCAGGTTACGTTCCAGTACAACGAGGGTAAGATCGTTGGTATCGATGCGGTCGTACTGTCAACTCAGCACTGTGACTCTATCTCAACGCCGGATCTGCGCGAAGCGGTAATGGAAGAGATCATCAAGCCTGTTCTACCGGCTGAGTGGCTCAACAAAGACACTAACTTCTTCATCAACCCAACCGGTCGTTTTGTTATCGGTGGCCCAATGGGCGACTGTGGTTTGACAGGTCGTAAGATCATCGTTGATACCTACGGCGGCGCAGCGCGTCACGGTGGTGGTGCATTCTCTGGTAAAGATCCATCGAAAGTAGACCGTAGTGCCGCTTACGCAGCACGTTACGTGGCGAAAAACATCGTCGCGGCGGGTATGGCTGATCGCTGTGAAATCCAATTGTCTTACGCAATCGGTGTTGCGGATCCAACGTCTATCATGGTGGAAACGTTCGGTACTGAAAAAGTCTCGCACGACATCATCATTGAGGCGGTACGTCAGTTCTTCGATCTACGCCCATACGGCCTGCAAGAGATGCTGAACCTACTTCAGCCAATCTACAAGAAGACCGCCGCTTACGGCCACTTTGGTCGTGAAGAGTTCCCTTGGGAAGCGACGGATAAAGCCGCAGAACTGCGTGACTTCGCTGGTCTCAAGTAATCACTGAGCCACACTATTTCAGGGCTTTTGGTTCGCCAAAAGCCCTTTCTTTTGCCTGCCATCTAGCCTCCTCGCTCGCTTTGCTCACCCCGACCTCGCATCCCCACCCATCATTGAACAAAATTTAACCTCCCAGGTTGTAATTTACGCCATTGAGGTCAATAGTTAACAATATGTTAAATGAACGCATCCAAGGATGACGTCTTTACGTATAAAACCAGACGTGACTGCCATCCCCTCTGCGCCGAGTAACACGCGCAAAGCTGGTGTTCAGATCACGGCATCAACATGAAACTGAGAGTTCACACCCTTTAACGTCAGCGTCTAGGAGCACATCAGCGAATCGGGTCAGCACTCTCTCGTGTTTGCGAACGGCTTGCGTTTAAAAACGTCTTTTGTTTACAAATACGTAACAACCCCTTTTCTCGGCCACCACTCAAAAGGCAAAGAAGAGGATGAGAATCGAGATTGATCAAGGAGGAGTTATGCCTCGTACGGTTAACCCACATGACTTCAAAGAGCAAAAACATAAGGAAGTCAGCGACCACGAATACGCGCGCACCATACCGTGTAATCAGGTCAGTATCTCTGCCCCATTTCATTGGCTCGCGCTCGGCTTGCACGACTTTGTTCGCATGCCGCTGATTAGCGCTTTCTACGGCTTGTGCTTTATGGCGGCGGCCATCGGCATTGTTCTCCTCGTCCAGTGGCAAGGTACCCACCTTGTGGTGATGCCCAGTCTGGTCGTCTATATGCTCATTGGGCCTTTTTTAGCGCTCGGTTTATATGACGCAAGCTGGGAGCGAGAGCGCGGTCATAAACCGAGTTTGCTTCACTCGATGAAAGCCATCGGACGTAACTCCACTTCACAATGGGCGTTTGCCGTGCTGCTTGCGGTGTGTATGATTTTTTGGATGCGTATCGCGGCGCTGCTGCACGCACTCTACCCGTCGGTACAAGGGGCGCCGTTGAGCGACTTTCTCCCCTTCTTGATCATCGGCTCCTTAGTGGGCTTAGTGCTGGCGTGTGTTGTGTTCAGTATCTCAGCGTTCGCCATTCCGCTGATGATGGAGCGACGCGTGGATATGATGACCGGCGTATTCAGTAGCTTTAACGCCGTCAAATCCAATATTGGTGCCATGATCGTCTGGGCTGCGATCATTTGTGGCGGGATCTTAATTGGCTTTGCCACTTATGGTATCGGGATGCTCTTTACGATGCCGATACTCGGCTACGCCACTTGGCACGCGTATCATGAGGTGATTAAGAAACGCCATCACCCTTAACATGTGGCCGATTTGAGGTATAGTGAACGCCCCGAGCTCTCTCGGGGCGTTTTTTATCCTGTATCTCTGCCAGCGAAGATGAGTCACCTGTGGATCTGACCCTCACCTATTCAACTCAGCGAGTGATCGCGCAATGCATCGAGCAAGCCCGCCAAGCGTTCGGCCGGCCGTTTCCTATGCCAACGCTCTCGTTTAAGCTGCGCGGCAAAGCGGCAGGAAAAGCGTACCTGCAACTCAATGAAATCCGCCTCAATCCGGTGCTGTTTGCGGAGAATCAAGCGGCGTTTCTCCAAGAAGTGATCCCCCATGAAGTGGCCCACCTTGTCACCTATCAAGTCTATGGTCGCGTTCGCCCGCACGGCAAAGAGTGGCAAGGGGTCATGGAATCAGTGTTCGGTGTCAAAGCCAACACCACCCACAGCTTTGCTGTCAACTCTGTTCAAGGTAAAACCTTTGAATACCACTGTGCGTGTCGTGACTACCCGCTCTCTATTCGACGCCACAATAAAGTGCAGCGCAACCAAGCAAGCTATCGCTGCCAACAGTGTCAGCAGACACTGGTATTTTCTGGCAAACAGTTGTCGTAATCACCCGCACTCCATCCCTGCCAGCTATCTATCACCACTAAAACACACCCTATGGCGCGATCTCGTTCAGCGTAACAAATAACATCATCACTAAAATACTACCTTTTTGCGTGCTAGACTGTGAAAAATAATACTCTTTTCATGCTTTAACGCTCACTCAGGTTTCATTATGTCTCGACTGCCCTTTTGGTTTACTGTGATGAGTTCGCTGACGCTCTCTTCTGCTTTCTCTTTCGCGCACGCAGCGCCGCCGTCCTCTTTTTCCAAAGCAAAGAAGGAAGCGGTCAAGATCTACGCCGATCACCCCACCAGCTTTTACTGTGGCTGTAATATTGAGTGGCAAGGGCGCAAAGGCACGCCGGATCTTAACTCATGCGGCTATCAGGTGCGTAAGCAAGAGCGCCGAGCCTCTCGCATTGAGTGGGAGCATGTGGTGCCTGCTTGGCAATTTGGTCATCAGCGCCAATGCTGGCAACAAGGTGGGCGTAAATACTGCACGAAAAACGATCAGCAATTTCGCTCAATGGAAGCCGATTTGCATAACCTGACCCCAGCGATTGGTGAGGTCAACGGCGATCGTTCAAATTACAACTTTAGCCAGTGGAATGGGGTTCAAGGGGTGAGCTATGGGCGCTGTGAGATGCAGGTCAACTTCAAACAGCGTGAAGTGATGCCACCCGATCGAGCCCGTGGCTCCATTGCTCGCACCTATCTCTACATGAGTAAAGAGTACGGATTTAAACTCTCAAACAAGCAAACCAAGCTAATGAATGCATGGAATAAAACCTACCCCGCCGACGCCTGGGAGTGTGAACGTGACAAACGCATCGCTAAAGTGCAAGGCAATCACAACCCGTTTGTGGTTGAGGCATGCCAAGCAACCCCATAACCACCTAGCTCTGGGAACTAGAAACTAAGAACTAGGCACTCGACTTCTCAGCACGCTTTATCTCACGCTAGCCCCTTGTTTTTTCGCTCAAAGGCATCCATGTTAGTGGGATAACTTTTGGATTTGCAGGAAACCAACGCAATGCGCATGCCACGACTCTATCACCCAGAGACCATCCACCAGCTTGGGCCTCTCGCCCTCAGTGACGATGCCGCCGGCCACGTCGGCCGAGTGCTGCGCATGAAAGAGGGTCAACAGGTGCTGTTGTTTGATGGCAGCGGCGCACAATTCCCTGCCACCATTACCGCTGTAGGAAAGAAAAACGTCGACGTCGAGGTATTAGAGCGCGTTGAGCAAAGCTGCGAGTCACCGCTGGATCTGCACTTAGGTCAAGTGATCTCACGCGGAGATAAAATGGAGTTCACGATTCAAAAATCCGTGGAGCTTGGCGTCAATACCATTACGCCCCTTATCTCTGAGCGCTGTGGCGTCAAACTCGACCCCAAACGTTTTGAGAAAAAGCTCGCTCAATGGCAAAAAATTGCTATCAGCGCCTGTGAACAGTGCGGCCGGAATACCGTTCCTACCATTCGCCCGATTATGTCGCTCGAAGCGTGGTGCCAAGAGCAATTCGATGGCTTGAAGCTCAATTTGCATCCGCGCGCCAAATACTCAATCAACACGCTACCGACTCCGGTAGAAAAAGTGCGTTTGTTGATTGGCCCTGAAGGCGGCCTTTCTAGCGATGAAATCGATATGACGCAGCAATACCAATTTGAAGAGACGCTGCTCGGTCCTCGCGTGCTACGTACCGAAACCGCAGCCCTTACCGCTATTACCGCCCTACAAGTTCGCTTTGGCGATCTTGGCTAAACGGAGAACACTATCCATGATCAAACTCGGCATCGTGATGGACCCGATCTCGTCCATCAACATCAAAAAAGACTCTAGCTTTGCCATGATGCTGGAAGCGCAGCGCCGCGGCTACGAAATTCACTACATGGAGATGAAGGATCTTCACCTAGAACAGGGCGTCGCGATTGCGGACACCAAAGTGGTGGAGCTAAAAGAAGATCCAAGCGGCTGGTATCAGTTTAAGTCTGAGCAGACCATTGAGCTGTCAGAGCTTGATGCGGTATTGATGCGTAAAGATCCCCCATTTGATACCGAATACATCTACGCGACATACATCCTTGAGCGCGCCGAAGAAAAAGGCACCTTGATCGTCAACAAGCCGCAAAGCTTGCGCGACTGCAATGAAAAACTGTTTACCGCGTGGTTCCCAGAGCTAACGCCAACCACTTTAGTGACTCGCAGCGCAGACAAGATCAAAGCCTTCCGTGAGCAACATGGCGACGTGATTTTAAAACCATTGGATGGCATGGGCGGCGCGTCGATCTTCCGTGTAAAAGAGAACGATCCTAACGTTTCCGTGATCATCGAAACCTTGACCAACCATGGTCAACACTACGCGATGGCGCAAACTTTCGTCCCAGATATCAGCAATGGTGACAAGCGTATTTTGGTGGTGGATGGCGAACCGATGCCCTACTGCTTAGCGCGTATTCCAGCCAAAGGAGAGACTCGCGGTAACCTAGCTGCAGGCGGACGTGGCGAAGCAAGGCCACTGAGTGAGACAGATAAACAGATCGCTCTCGCTGTAGCGCCTACACTTAAAGAAAAGGGGCTCATTTTTGTTGGCCTTGACGTCATCGGCGACAAACTGACTGAGATTAACGTTACCAGCCCAACGTGTATTCGTGAAATCGAAGCCGCATTTGATATCTCCATTACCGGCAAGCTGATGGATGCGATTGAACGTCGCATTGAGCAGAAATAATCTATCGGTGATGGGATAACCCAGCTCTTGATCGGCATTCGCGCTGTGGGTGCCGCTCAATTTAAGGTGGAGTCATGATGAATTTAACCAACCATTTTCTCGTTGCCATGCCGGGGATGAAAGATCCCTACTTTAAGCGCAGTGTCATCTATGTGTGTGAACACAACGAAGAGGGCGCTATGGGTCTCATGATCAATGCGCCTATTGATATCACCATTGGAAAAATGCTCGAACGCGTCGATGTGCAGCCCGTTCATCCGCAGCTCAACACAGACAGTCTGGAAAAGCCGGTCCTTAATGGCGGGCCAGTGTCTGAAGACCGAGGTTTTATTCTCCATCGCCCTAAAGACACGTATGAATCCAGCATTCAGATGACCAGTGAAATCAGTGTCACCACCTCAAAAGACATTTTGAGTGTGCTCGGCACCGAAGCAGAGCCCAATCGCTACTTGGTCGCACTGGGGTATTCCGGTTGGGAGGCGGGTCAGCTGGAGTCGGAGCTCTCAGAGAATTCATGGCTCACCATTGAAGCCGACCCGTCGGTCATCTTTGATACCCCGATTGCCGATCGCTGGCAAAAAGCGGTGCAGATGCTCGGCATTGACGTCGCACAGCTGTCCAACGACGTTGGCCATGCCTGACCATTCCGTGTTGCGCTAAAACGATAAGCGGCGATAACCCCTCGCCGCTGATTCACTCTAATTTCACGAATCTAATTTCACTAAGCAGAACCCTTATGTCTAAAACCATCATGGCCTTCGACTACGGCACCAAAAGCATTGGCAGCGCCATTGGCCAAGAAATTACTGGCACCGCCTCACCGCTCAAAGCGTTTAAAGCCAAAGACGGCATTCCCAATTGGGATGAGATAGAAAAGCAGATTGCTGAGTGGCAACCGAATCTGTTGGTGGTAGGACTACCCACAGACCTGCACGGCAAAGATCTCGAAAGCATCACGCCGCGAGCCAAAAAATTCGCCAACCGCCTACATGGCCGATTTGGCCTACCGGTAGAGCTGCACGATGAACGCCTCTCGACCACCGAAGCCCGTTCCGAGCTGTTCTCGATGGGCGGCTACAAAGCGCTCACCAAAGGCAACGTTGATTGCCAATCCGCCGTGATCATTCTAGAAAGCTGGTTTGAAGCCCAATACCAATAACCCTAATTCCTAAAGCGAGTTCTATCAAATTCCCTCCTTCTAGGAACTAGGAACTCGCCACTCTAATCCATATCAATCTTAACGTTATCCAACGCCCCACCGCCAAAGCCTTGTTGGCGATTGGTTTTCAGCATGATACGCAAATCATTGGCAGAATCAGCACTGTGCAAGGCATCCTCTTCGTTGATCTTGTCTTCCACCACCAGTTGATACAGTGCTTGGTCAAAGGTCTGCATACCCACTTGGTTGGATTTGGCCATGGTACTTTTCAGCTCATGCAAATCGCCGCGACGAATCAGATCCGAGACACGTGGGCTGTTGAGTAGAATTTCAAACACGCCGTGACGTCCTTGGCCGTTTTTATCGCGAATCAACTGCTGAGCGATCACGCCGCGCAGGTTCATCGACAGGTCAAACAAGAACTGCTCTTTTTGCTCTTTCGGCACCAGATGTAAGATCCGCTCTAACGCTTGGTTGGCGTTGTTGGCGTGCAGTGTGGCCATACACAAATGGCCCGTTTCAGCGAAGGTCATGGCGTACTCCATCGTCTCACGACTGCGGATCTCACCAATCAAAATCATATCCGGTGCTTGGCGCAATGAGTTTTTCAGCGCCACCTCGTAGCTCTCGGTATCTAGCCCCACTTCGCGCTGAGTCACGATGCAGCGCTGGTGTTCATGAACAAACTCTATCGGGTCTTCGACCGTCAAAATGTGCCCGCTGCGATGCTGGTTGCGATAACCCGTCATCGCGGCCATCGTGGTCGATTTACCCGAGCCCGTCGCGCCCACCACCAGCACCAAGCCCCGTTTCGCAATCGCCAGGTCTTGCAGCACCTCGGGCAGCTTTAACTGCTCAAACGTTGGGATTTTGGTTTCAATGCGACGAATGACCGCGCCGGGTAACTCGCGCTGGTGAAACGCCGAGACACGAAAGCGCCCCACCTCTCGCACAATGGCGAAATTGGCTTCGTGCGTCTCGGCAAACTCCGCTTGGCGTTTTTCATCCATCATGCCGACCAAGAGCGCATCCACATCAGGTTGAGTCAGCGTTTCACCGTGCGCTTTAAGCTGACCATCGACGCGATACAACAACGGCGCGCCTACCGTGATATAGAGATCCGACGCTTTTCGCGCCACCATCTCTTCTAAACAGGCTGTAATGTCCATCCGTCACCTCTTAAAATGGCGTGCTTTGCACTTCAATTTTCTTCGCCACTTCGTCGGCATCCACCAAGCCTTGCATGATCAACTGCTTGGCATTTTGTTCCATGGTTTGCATGCCGTGCGCCGCGCCCGTTTGAATAACTGAGTACATCTGCGCCACTTTATCTTCGCGGATAAGGTTACGAACCGCCGGCGTCGCCATCATGATTTCATGACACGCCACCCGTCCCCCGCCAAGGCGCTTGAGCAGTTTTTGGGCGATAACGCTGCGCAAGGATTCAGACAGCATAGATCGCACCATGTCTTTGTCGCTTCCCGGAAACACATCAATAATCCGGTCAATGGTTTTCGCGGCGCTACTGGTGTGCAGCGTACCAAACACCAGGTGACCGGTTTCTGCAGCGGTGAGAGCAAGGCTGATTGTCTCTTGGTCACGCAGCTCACCAACCAAAATCACATCCGGGTCTTCACGTAACGCACTGCGCAACGCGTTGTTGAAGCTGTGGGTATCACGGTGCACTTCACGTTGGTTAATCAAACACTTATTGTTGCTGTGCACAAATTCAATCGGATCTTCAATGGTGAGGATATGCTTATTGTGATGGCGATTAATGTGATCCACCATGGCAGCTAATGTGGTGGATTTACCCGAGCCAGTGGGCCCAGTCACTAGCACTAAGCCTTTTTCCATATTGGCAATGTCGGAGAAAATCTTTGGCGCCTCTAACTGTTCTAGGCTTGGGATCTCAGTCGGGATAGTACGAAAGACCGCCGCACAGCCACGGCTTTGATTGAAGGCGTTGACCCTAAAACGGCCAACATCGGAGAGTTCAAAGGAGAAATCGACCTCAAGGCGCTCTTCAAATTCGCTGCGCTGAGCATCATTCATGATGTCGAACACTAAGCGATGCACCTCAGAGTGCGACAAAGCAGGAACGCCCAGCTTTCTGACATCACCATCAATACGAATCATTGGAGAAACCCCAGCAGAAAGATGTAGATCTGAGGCATTATGCTTTACACTAAAATCCAGTAACTCAGCGATATCCATTTCAATTCCTTAATAAAGTTAGCTATGAGTAGTATTCAACAAAACATCGAACAGATCACCTCACAGATTGATGCGTCCTTACAAAAGTGTGGACGCCCTCGAGACTCAGTGCAACTTCTCGCGGTAAGTAAAACCAAACCTGTTGCCGATATTTTTGCAGCAGCGCAGGTTGGGCAACGTGCGTTTGGCGAAAATTACGTCCAAGAAGGGGCGGATAAAGTCGATTACTTTCGCCAAAATCACCCAGAGTTAGCGTTGGAGTGGCACTTCATCGGCCCGATTCAATCGAACAAAACCCGTATCGTGGCGGAGAATTTCGCCTGGGTACATACTGTTGACCGCGCCAAAATAGCGCAGCGCCTTAATGACCAGCGACCAGCAGGCCTAGCGCCGCTGCAAGTGCTCATTCAAGTCAACACCAGTGGCGAAGCCTCAAAATCCGGCGCCAGTCGCGAAGAAATCTTCGCACTCGCAGAGTTGATTTCTACGCTGCCCAACCTCACTTTAAGAGGATTGATGTCCATTCCGGCCAGTACACCCGATTACGCGGCTCAGCTAGGTGCTTTCACTAAACTGGCTGAGTTGCAGAGGTCGTTGGCGCAACGTTTGCCCGACGTCACCTTAGATACATTATCGATGGGCATGAGCGGGGATATGGACGCCGCAATTGAAGCAGGCAGCACTATGGTGCGTATCGGTAGCGCGATTTTTGGCGCCCGTAGTTAAGCGCCATCCCCAACTATTACGGGCCGACACTTGGGCCAAATAACACAGATAAGGATTCACTCCGCCATGGAACAGAAGAAGATTGCCTTTATTGGCGCAGGAAATATGGTTCGCGCTATCGTTGCTGGTCTTGTCGCCGATGGTTACCCAGCCTCACTGATTACCGCGACGGCGCCGTCAACCACGCGCCGCTTGCCACTGGAAGAGGCCTATGGCATTCACACCACCAGCGACAATATTCAAGCAGCGAACGATGCGGATGTGGTGGTTCTTTCAGTCAAGCCACAAATGATGGAAGCGGTCTGCCAGCCACTGCAGGGCATCAACTTTTCCAACAAACTGGTCATTTCTATTGCCGCAGGCATTCATTGCCAACGCCTACAAGAGATGCTCGCCACAAAGGCGCCACTGGTGCGTGTTATGCCAAACACACCATCGCAACTCGGCAAAGGGATGAGCGGTCTCTACGCGCCAGAGAGCGTCAGTGATAGCGACAAAGCCTTTGCTGAGCAGCTGATGAGCGCAGTGGGCCGCTGCTGCTGGGTAGAGCAAGAGTCCGGCATCAACAACATCATTGCCGCCGCAGGCAGCGCGCCGGCATACTTCTTCCTATTTATGGAAGCGATGCAGCAAGAGGCGATGGCTCAAGGATTTGACAAAGAGACCGCCAGATTGCTCGTCCAGCAATCGGCATTGGGCGCGGCTGAGATGGTGGTCGCCAACCCAGATATTGAACTGTCGACACTGCGCGAGCAGGTGACCTCCAAAGGGGGTACTACCGCAGAAGCGCTGCGTACATTCAACGAACACCAACTTTCCGCTATAGTAGCCAAAGCAATGCAAGCTGCGGTCAGCCGTGCGCAAGAGATGGAAACACTGTTTTAAAGTTCTGTTTTAACAGCCCGACCCTTGGGTCGACGAAGTAAGGTTACCCTATGAATTCAATGAGTTTTTTGATTTCCACACTGTTCGACCTCTACATTATGGTCGTCATTTTGCGGATCTGGTTACAAGCGGCGCGCGCCGATTTCTATAACCCCTTCTCGCAATTTATCGTTAAAGCGACACAACCGGTCGTTGCGCCGCTGCGCCGCGTGATCCCATCGGTAGGCAGCATTGATCTCGCCACCGTGCTATTTGCTTACGTGTTGTGCGTCTTGAAGTTTGTCGCCTTGATTTTGATTGCCTCAGGCGGCTCAGTCACCTTCAGTGCCGACTTCCTGTTCCTTGGCTTGCTCTCTTTGCTCAAAGCCGCGGGCAGCTTACTGTTCTGGGTTCTCCTGATCCGCGCGATTTTGAGCTGGGTCAGCCAAGGCCGCAGCCCAATTGAGTACGTGTTCCATCAGTTGACTGAACCTATGTTGGCGCCGATTCGCCGCATTCTTCCAGCCATGGGCGGCTTTGATTTGAGCGTACTGGTGCTGTTTATCGTGTTGCAGTTTGCTAACTTTCTGATGGGCGACATCATTGGCCCCATTTGGTATCAGCTCTAATGGCACTCGCGGCTTGGCTAGAGGGCAGCGATCTGGTGTTGCGCCTCTATATCCAACCTAAAGCGAGCCGCGATAGTCTCGTTGGGCTGCATGGTGATGAATTAAAAGTCGCCATTACCGCCCCTCCTGTAGACGGTAAAGCCAATGCGCATCTCACCAAATATCTTGCCAAGCAATGCAAAGTGGCCAAGGGCATGGTGGCGATAGAAAAAGGCGAATTGGGCCGCCACAAACAAGTGCGCATCGCCGATGCCAAGCAGATACCGCCAGTTATCCAAGCCATCCTCTAGGGTGGCTTACTTTTACGCTCAAGCCTCATGCTGTCTAGTCATGTAAGGAGATTATGTCTACCAGGCATGAAAAACAATCATTGAAAGGAATGCTCATGAAAGCTCGCTTTTGCCTATTTCTACTCGCTCTGCTGTCACTCCCTAGCGCCGCCGAGCAGTTCAAAACCATCAAAGACATCGAAGTGCACTACTCCGCCTTCAATTCGACCTTTTTGACCCCAGCGGTAGCACGCAGCTACCAGCTCAAACGCAACGGCTACTCGGCTATCCTCAATATCAGTGCGCTCGACAACTCAGCTGCCGGCAAACCTGCTATCAAGGCAGTGGTCAGCGGTCAGGCCAAAAACCTGATTGGCCAAAGCAAAACATTGGCGTTCCGCGAAATAGTAGAAGGCGAAGCGATTTACTATATCGCCGAGTTTCCAATCAGCAATGAAGAAACCTTGTCGTTCACGATTGATGTTAATGCTGGCATTAAAGGCACAGGACCAGTAAAGTTCAGCCAAAAATTTTATGTCGAAGAGTAAGACGATAGAGAGAGCGAGAGAAGTATGAAGAAAATCGTATTAGCCACGGGCAATCAAGGTAAAGTCCGCGAAATGGCGGATCTGTTGTCTGAATTTGGCTTTGATGTGGTCGCACAAAGTGACTATGCGGTATCAGAAGTGGCCGAGACAGGCACCACCTTTATCGAAAACGCCATCATCAAGGCGCGCCACGCCGCGAAAGAGACGGGGCTGGCCGCCATTGCCGATGACTCTGGCCTTGAAGTCGATTACCTACAAGGCGCGCCGGGCATTTATTCTGCGCGTTATGCCGGAGAAGGTGCCAGCGATCAGCAGAACTTAGAAAAGCTGCTCGCGGCGATGGAGAATGTCCCAGAAGCGCAGCGCACGGCGCGCTTTCATTGTGTTTTGGTCTTGATGCGTCATCACCAAGATCCTACTCCGATCGTCTGTCATGGCGTGTGGGAAGGGCGCATTTTGACTGAGCCTCAAGGTGAACATGGCTTTGGCTACGATCCGATTTTCTTTGTTCCAGAAGATCAGTGCGCCAGCGCACAGCTTGAACCCGCACGCAAAAAGCAGCTATCGCACCGAGGTAAAGCGCTCAAGCAGCTCTTTGCTCAGCTATCACAACAGCCGCTGTAACCGCTCATGTCCACGTTCATCACCAAGCTGACGCCTCCGAATCTCAGTCTCTATGTCCACATCCCTTGGTGTGTACAAAAGTGCCCGTACTGCGATTTTAACTCCCATGCACTCAAGGATACGATTCCTGAAGCGCAATACATTGATGCCCTGCTTGAGGATCTCGACAGCGATATTGAGCGCTACCAGCTCAATGCCAATCCGCGGCCCCTGCACTCGATTTTCATCGGTGGCGGCACGCCAAGCTTGATTTCGCCTCAGGGCATTGAGCGCCTGCTCTCTGGTATTCGTACGCGCATTGCGTTTAAAGATGACATTGAAATCACCATGGAAGCCAACCCTGGCACGATAGAGGCTGAGCGCTTTGGCGGATACCAAGTTGCAGGAGTGACCCGCATCTCGATTGGCGTGCAAAGTTTTGCGGCAGAGAAACTCCAGCGATTGGGCCGCATTCACGGCGAGCAAGAAGCCGTCAACGCAGCGAAACTTGCGCATACCATAGGTTTAAACAGCTTTAATCTCGATTTGATGCACGGCTTGCCGGATCAGTCAGTTCAAGAGGCGTTGTCCGATCTTGAACAAGCCATCGAACTCAATCCTCCGCACCTCTCTTGGTATCAGCTGACGATTGAGCCCAACACCCTATTCTACTCCAAACCACCCGTACTACCGGATGACGATGCGCTGTGGGATATTTTCGAGCTGGGCCATCAAAAGCTCACTCAAGCAGGCTACGTGCAGTATGAAATCTCTGGCTACAGTAAGCCGGGCTATCAGTGTCAGCACAACCTCAACTACTGGCGCTTTGGCGATTACCTAGGCATTGGTTGTGGCAGCGCCGGGAAGATAAGCTTTGCCGATGGTCGTATTGTGCGGACCACGAAAATCAAACACCCCAAAGGGTACTTGGCGGCGTATCAGAACCTCACCAAGCCCTACCTATCTGATGAGCATCAAGTCGAGCATAAAGAGCGCCCTTTTGAGTTCTTTATGAACCGTTTTCGCTTGCTTGAAGCGTGTCCGAAGCAAGACTTCATCGACACCACTGGCTTAGCGCTGGACGTGATCGCGCCAAGCATGAACTGGGCGGTTGAAAAAGGCTATATCGATGAGAGCGTAACAAGTTGGCAAGTCACCGAGAAAGGCAAATTGTTTCTCAATGACCTGCTCGCAGCGTTTATGGATGAGAGTGAATAAGGGCGCGCGACAGGCCAACCTGCGCCCTAATAAGCACCAGAGAAAGCAAGCACTAAAAAATAGAGCGCCCGATACGCTGAGAAAACAGCTCAAGGGCGCGAGTGCCCGCTAATGAGTTGCCAGAGGCGTCCAGTTCTGGTGACCACACTGCGATGGTCATCTCACCAGGAATCACCGCGACAATGCCACCGCCGACCCCCGATTTACCCGGCATCCCCACTCTATAGGCAAACTCGCCCGCACCATCATATAAACCACACGTCGCCAGTAGCGCATTGAGCTGCTTGGTTTGTGTCGGCGTGATAACCGGCTTTTGTGTTTGCACCGAGGTGCCTTTGTTGGCGAGGTAACTGAAGGTTTTCGCCAAGTCGACGCAACTCATTTTCAACGCACAAGCGTGAAAATAGTTGTTCAGCACCGGGATGACCTCGTTTTCAAAGTTGCCAAATGAGCGCATCAAATATGCGATCGCCGCATTGCGGTCACTGTGCATCATCTCTGATGCGGCCACCACTTTGTCATAGCAAATATGAGTATCACCGGATAACTGACGCACAAACTCCAGCAGCCTCTGCCTAGGCGCTGAAAGGCGCGAACTGAGCAGATCCGCCACCACAATAGCGCCAGCGTTAATAAACGGGTTACGTGGAATGCCCTGCTCCATTTCAAGCTGAATCAAAGAGTTGAATGCCTGACCAGACGGCTCTTTCCCCACACGGCGCCAGATCTCTTCTGGCTGATAGAGACACATGGCTAACGTTAAGCTGAGCGCTTTCGAAATCGATTGAATCGAAAAGGGCTCATCGACATCCCCCGCTTTAAACACCTCACCTTGGTTAGTGAAAACGGCCATGCCCAGTTTGTCTGCAGGCACTCTCGCCAGCGCGGGAATGTAGTTAGCGACCTTGCCCTTGCCAATCAGTGGGCGCACCTCATCGAGAATGCTCGCTAGCATGTCATTGGTCGGTGTCATTGCAAAACCTCAATCAGTTCAACGAAAAAAGCCAACATGAATCATGTCGGCTTTTGTGACTCTACGTGGCGCTTAGATTAGCCAACGCGCTTATATTTGATGTCCCAAACGCCGTGGCCTAAACGATGGCCTCGGGCTTCAAATTTGGTGAGGGGACGCTCGTCAGGACGAGGAACAAAATCGCCCTCTGTGGCGATATTCTCATAGCCCGGCGCTTGATTCATCACCTCAATCATGTGCTGCGCGTAGTTTTCCCAATCTGTCGCCATATGGAAGATGCCTTCGCCTTCAATTAGCTTTTTGCGCACCATCTCAGCAAACTCAAGCTGAACGATACGGCGCTTATGGTGACGCTTCTTATGCCATGGGTCTGGGAAAAAGAGTTGCAACGTCGCCAGACTGCTGTCTGGGATCATGTGCTCAAACACTTCAACCGCATCATGACACATGACGCGAAGGTTGCTGATGCCTGCGTCACGCGCATCCGATAGACACGCACCCACACCTGGGCTGTGTACTTCAATACCGATAAAGTTCTTTTCAGGGGCATTCTTGGCCATTTCGACCAAAGAGGCGCCCATGCCAAAACCAATTTCTAGCACGACAGGGTTATCATTGCCGAACACCTCACGCCAATTGAGTCGCTCCGCTTTGTAATCGATGCCCATGGTCGGCCAGCACTCTTTCATCGCATTCTCTTGACCTTTGGTCAAACGACCTTCGCGACGAACAAAGCTTCTTACTTTGCGTATCAGTTTACCGTCTTCGTTGTACTCGTTGGTGGTCACTTCACTCATGATTCTGCCTGTCTAAAAATTGGTCTCGCCTCAAAGGGATTGTGATTATCCAAAGAATCGCCACTGGTGCAAGTGTTTTACGCGCACAAAGCGACAATTGCTCAAGCGCCTCAACACAACTCTAAGCTCAACCATGAACTCAACATATCCCTACAGATTGTCGGTTGCACTCAAGGCGTGTTCTGTGGTGCAATTTTGCTCCATAAATCATAGAACACAGAGCAAGTCGTGACGCCTTATGCAACCGCCATCTTAGAGTGGTATGACGCCTATGGTCGCAAAAACCTTCCATGGCAACAGAATAAAACCGCCTACAGTGTTTGGCTGTCGGAGATCATGCTCCAGCAGACCCAAGTCGCTACGGTTATCCCTTATTACCAGCGTTTTTTAGCTCGCTTTCCGACGGTGACCGCGCTTGCTGATGCGCCGCAAGACGAAGTACTGCATCTATGGACCGGGCTCGGCTATTACGCCAGAGCGCGCAATTTGCACAAAGCCGCTCAAATCGTTCGTGACCAGTACCAAGGCGAGTTTCCACAACAGATTGAACAACTCAACGCCCTACCCGGCATTGGCCGCTCCACTGCGGCGGCGATTTTGTCCTCTGTGTACAAACAGCCACATGCGATCTTAGATGGCAACGTCAAACGCACCCTCGCACGCTGTTTTGCCGTAGAAGGTTGGCCGGGACAAAAACGGGTCGAAAATCAGCTCTGGTCCTTTGCCTGTGAACACACACCAAGCCGCGACGTCGACAAGTACAACCAAGCCATGATGGACATGGGCGCGATGGTCTGCACGCGCAGCAAGCCAAAATGTTCACTCTGCCCTGTCTCCACCTTCTGCGCGGCCTACAAACAGGGCAATCCGCTGGATTACCCGGGCAAAAAGCCGAAGAAAGAGAAACCGGTCAAAGAGACCTGGTTTGTGATCTTGCATCACAACCAACAGGTGTGGCTCGAGCAGCGCCCACAGTCGGGCATTTGGGGCGGTTTGTACTGTTTTCCTGAACACCACAACGCTGCTATCGAACCATCACTCGACACCCGAGGCGTGCTGCCAAGCAGCATTGTCGACCAACAACCACTGATCGCGTTTCGCCACACCTTCAGTCACTATCACCTCGATATCACGCCAATTTTGGTAGACGTATCAAAGCAACCCGATAGGATAATGGAAGGCAACAAAGGTCTTTGGTATAACTTATCCCAACCTGTAGAAGTCGGTTTGGCTGCTCCCGTGAAGCAATTGCTGGAGAGCTTACCGTCAGAACTACGCAGCATTCGATCAAAGGAGTCGTTATGAGCCGCACGGTATTTTGTGCTCGACTACAAAAAGAAGCCGATGGACTGGATTTCCAGCTCTACCCAGGCGAACTAGGTAAACGTATTTTTGACAACATCTCAAAAGAGGCATGGGCGCAGTGGCAACACAAACAAACCATGCTGATCAATGAAAAGAAGCTCAACATGATGGATCCTGAGCACCGTAAATTGATCGAAACCGAGATGGTCAACTTCCTGTTTGAAGGCAAAGAGGTCCATATCGAGGGATACACGCCACCGAGCGAATAACCGCAGCCTTTAAAGACACCCCATTAAGAGCGGGTGTCTTTTTTTTGAGAGAGATATGAAGAAGTTAGCTTACTTTGGCCCAGTTATATCCTTGAGCCTAGCCGTAATCTTAACGGGTTGTAGCCGCGAATTTGTTGAAAGCCTTTATGACGTCAACTACGAGCCCACCAACCGTTTCGCCAAAAATCTGGCTGAGTTGCCTGGTCAATTTGAGAAAGACACCGCCGCACTGGAGTCGCTCATATCCAGTTTCTCTGGCAACATCGAAAAACGCTGGGGCCGCGCGGAAGTCAAATTCGCCGGTAAAAGTAACTACGTCAAATACATCGACAACTATCTAAGTCGTTCAGAAGTGAACTTCGATAAAGGACTGATCACGGTTGAAACCGTCTCTCCAACCGATCCTAAAGGACACTTAAAAAACGCCATCGTCACCACACTGCTCACGCCCGATGACCCCGCGAACGTCGATCTCTTCTCCTCTAAAGGGATCAAACTCGAAGGTCAGCCGTTTCTATATCGCCAAGTGGTCGACCAAGACAACAAAGCTATTCAGTGGTCATGGCGCGCGAATCGCTTCGCCGATTACCTCATTGCCAATCACCTAAAAGTGAAAGATGTCGACTTCAAAAAAGCTTACTACGTTGAAATTCCAATGGTGGAAGAGCAAATCGAGATCCGCAGCTATCAGTACGCCGATATTGTCCGACGCGCATCGAAAAAATATGACATTCCAGAAGATCTTATCTACGCCATCATTAAAACCGAAAGTAGCTTTAATCCTTATGCGGTGAGTTGGGCCAACGCGTATGGCCTGATGCAGGTCGTGCCGAAAACTGCAGGGCGCGATGTGTTTCAACTGGTGAAAAAGAAATCCGGCCAACCGACGCCGGAGTATCTGTTTAATCCTGAGAACAACATAGATACGGGTACCGCCTACTTCTACATTCTCAAAAATCGCTACTTGAAAGACGTTCGCCATCCGACATCGCTCGAATACAGCATGATTTCTGCCTACAACGGTGGCACCGGGGGCGTACTCAACACTTTTGATCGCAACGACAGGAAACGGGCGATGCGTGACCTCAATGCCCTACAGCCAAATCAAGTCTACTGGGCGCTGACGAAAAAGCATCCCAACGCAGAAGCGCGTCGTTACCTAGAGAAAGTAACAAATTTCAAAAAAGCCTTTAACTCGGGGAGAACCTAATGTGCCAAAACGGCTAAATTGTCGGCACTTAACCACTTTTTTGTTTTTTTTTCCAAAAACAAGTTGACGCGAAGACGGAAAATCCGTTTAATAGCGCTCCGTCGCCCGGATAGCTCAGTCGGTAGAGCAGAGGATTGAAAATCCTCGTGTCGGTGGTTCGATTCCGCCTCCGGGCACCATATTTAAGGTGTTTGAAGTAAGACGAATGCAAAGATAATTGCTCTGCAATTATGTGTCGGTGAACTAGCCGTCCGCGTTCGATTCCATCTCCGGGCACCACAATTTGATTGTTGGTGTCTTAATAAAATATTAATACACAAGCAAAGCACAAAGAATACAGTGTGCCGACTTAGCTCAGTAGGTAGAGCAACTGACTTGTAATCAGTAGGTCACCAGTTCGATTCCGGTAGTCGGCACCATTCTTTTGCCTCGATAGCTCAGTCGGTAGAGCAGAGGATTGAAAATCCTCGTGTCGGTGGTTCGATTCCGCCTCGAGGCACCATTATTTGGTGTCATGTTTATACGCGATACACGAATAATTCCTCCTTAGCTCAGTTGGTAGAGCGACGGACTGTTAATCCGCAGGTCGCTGGTTCGAGCCCAGCAGGAGGAGCCACATCAGAGCCTCAGTCGAAAGACTGGGGCTTTTTTGTTACCCGCCCACTTATTTTTAATCGAAAATTTAATCCTCCTCTCAGTTTGAAAATCCGACAATATCTTGTCTCTTTACCCTCGATTAATATGACACTAATGTGACAACCCCAGCCGTCGACTGACGACAATCCAGCGCAACACTGTTGAGAACACCCTTCTATGAAATTAAAAACACAAGCTTATTTATTATCGGGAATTATCCTCATTGCCCTACTGGCGCTAAGTGCCACCGGACTTTGGACACTAAGAGTCGCCAGCAATCTCGACAATAAAGCTCGAGTCACCGAACTGTTTCGCAGTGCCTACAGCATATTAACCCAAGTGGAAAAGATGGCGGCCGACGGCACGCTTGAAGAAGAGCAAGCCAAAGCCCTCGCCACTCGGCTACTGCGCAATAACATCTACAAAGACAATGAGTATGTCTATGTGGCAGACGAGAAGATGATGTTTGTCGCGACACCGCTCGATCCTCAACTGCACGGCACCAGTTTCCATGACTTTAAAGATGGTCACGGCAAGAGTGTTGGCGATATCTTACTTCGAGCGATCGCGCAAAATCCTCGTGGTATCGCCGAGTACGAATGGAGTGGAACCTCAGTAGATGGCACCATCGAAAATAAACTCTCCATCGCGCAAAAAACGCCGCGTTGGGGTTGGGTTGTTGGTACCGGGATCGGCTTTGATGAAGTGAACGACCGTTTTTGGTCAACCGCTCAATGGCAACTGGCGCTCTGTCTTATCATCGCAGCGCTGATTGCAGCGACTTTACTCTGGGCAATTCGCGCTATGCTGTCGCTGCTCGGTGGTGAGCCGCAAGAAGTGAAACGAGCGGTACAAGCGGTCGCCAATGGCGAGATTCAAACCTCATTTGCCAATCCAGCGCCACAAGGCAGCATCTACCACGCAGTACAACATATGAGCTTGTCGTTAGCGAAGATGGTCGCCAATATGGAGCAGTCCATGCTAGCGCTCCGTGGTGAACTGGCGCAAGTCGAAGAGCGCTCAGCCAGCATCGCTCAATTGACCGATACGCAGCAGCAATCCACCGCAATGATCGCGACCGCAATGACCGAAATGGCCTCCTCCGCGAACAATGTGGCCGATTCCGCCAGTGACACCGCAGAAAACACCCATCAAGCGGATCAGCAAAGCCAGCACACCCAGCAGCTCATTCACAATACCGTGGATAACATCCAAGGACTGGCCAATCAACTTGCCACTGCCAGCCAAGCGGTCGCCGATCTGGATAATGATGTCAACAACATCGTAAAAGTGTTGGATGTGATTGGTGATATCGCCGAGCAGACTAACTTACTGGCGCTCAATGCCGCGATTGAAGCGGCACGAGCGGGCGAACAGGGCCGTGGATTTGCGGTCGTTGCGGATGAAGTACGCAACCTTGCCGGACGCACGCAAGCGAGCACCAAAGAAATTCAACACATGATCAGCAACTTGCAGCAAGGGTCACGCAACGCGATTCAAACTATGGATGTCTGCGCCGCGACGAGTGAAAGTACGGTGGTTGAGTCGCAAAATGCCTCTCAGGCGCTCGAGCAAATTGTTGTGGCGTTGGAGTCGATTACTCAGATGAGCCACCAAATCGCGACAGCGGCGGCGGAGCAAACTCAAGTCAGCGACGATATTTCCAAGCGCATTAATATGATCGAACACAGCGGCAACCAATTGGCGGATGTCGTCACACAAAGCCACAACAGTACGCAAAGCCTAAGTAAACTGGCCAATGAGCTTGAAACTTGGGTAAGCAAGTTTAACGTTAAACACTAATCCATACGATAAGTAACAAAAAGCACGCTTTAACGCGTGCTTTTTCCTCTCTGTTATCACTCTTTGTTCTTTTCCACCTGGCTTTATACGCCAAGCGTTATGGTTCAAATCAGCAAAATGGGCAAAAACAGCCCACTAAGTATAGAAAAGCAACAAACGATATTTTTTTTGCAATTTGATGTTGACCTCAAACACGAAAAGTCTTTTAATACACCCCGTCGCCCGGATAGCTCAGTCGGTAGAGCAGAGGATTGAAAATCCTCGTGTCGGTGGTTCGATTCCGCCTCCGGGCACCACAATTTGATTGTTGGTGTCTAAGACAATTAAACATCAGCAAAGCGCAAAGAATACAGTGTGCCGACTTAGCTCAGTAGGTAGAGCAACTGACTTGTAATCAGTAGGTCACCAGTTCGATTCCGGTAGTCGGCACCATTTATTCTTTATTGCAAACGAGATAATTCCTCCTTAGCTCAGTTGGTAGAGCGACGGACTGTTAATCCGCAGGTCGCTGGTTCGAGCCCAGCAGGAGGAGCCAATATCATTAACGAGCGCAGCTTGTTAATCCGGCGCCGACTTAGCTCAGTAGGTAGAGCAACTGACTTGTAATCAGTAGGTCACCAGTTCGATTCCGGTAGTCGGCACCATTTCTTTATTAGAGCTCTGTTCATAAAGAAACGTAAAAAGATAATTCCTCCTTAGCTCAGTTGGTAGAGCGACGGACTGTTAATCCGCAGGTCGCTGGTTCGAGCCCAGCAGGAGGAGCCACTTTTAAAGCCAAGTCGAAAGACTTGGCTTTTTTTGTGTCTCTATCAATTGACAAAAAAGCAGCGACTCTAGGTCACTGCTCATATTCGATTTCGCGGTCGTGGGTTGAATTAGGCTTTCACGCCCTCTTGCTGATTCAGCATCGCCACTTCATTATCGAGCTCTTCTAGCTTTTTCGCCATCTGCTCGCGGCATAGCGTTGCCAATTCACGCACATTCTCTTTGCCATACCCTTCGGTAGACACCGGTGGCAGCATTTCTACAATGACATGACCGTTGTTCCAACGATTGAGCTTCAAGCCACTGGTTGAGCTGCACACAATAGGAATGATCGGTAATTTCGCTCCCACAGCGGCGTGAAAGGCACCAGTTTTAAATGGCAGTAAGCCACGGCCACGTGAGCGCGTTCCTTCAGGGAACATCCATACAGAGACATCGCTGCTGTTCATGCTATCGACCACTTGATCAATGGTACCTTTCGCTTTCGAGCGGTTCGCACGGTCAATCAGGATATTACCGGTCAACCAGTACAGCTGACCAAACAGTGGCATCCACGCGAGGCTCTTCTTACCCACAGTGACCACTTTTGGTGTCACCGCCGAAGAGACAGTGAACAAATCCCAGTTGTTCTGGTGGTTGGCAATGTAGATATGTTGACCGCGTTGGTAGGCATCGTCTGGAATGCGCAGTTCTAGCTTGATACCAAACACACTCGACATTTTGCCAAACAGGCGACCGAAGGTGAAAACATGTTTAGGGTTGCGAGGGCTTAACAAGCAATAGCCGCAACCAAAAATAAACATAACAATTGCAAAAAGCGCAACAGCCAATACACGAAGTAGTGCAATCATTGTGGTTCTCCAAGAACACTATGAACTAAAAACTAGCTCGACTCTAACTGATCTCACCCTTATAAAAAAGCCGAAACTCCCGTTTCGGCTTATTGTCGGCAAGAGACTATGACAAGACGTTAATCGCGAAAGCGCTCAATCTTGGCGCCTAGCTCTGTCAACTTGTCTTCGATTTTGTCGTAACCACGATCGATGTGGTAAATACGGTCAACGATGGTTTCGCCTTGGGCAATGCAGCCGGCGATCACCAGACTGGCAGAAGCACGCAGATCCGTCGCCATCACTTGAGCGCCGCTCAGCGAGGTCACATCACCGCAAATAACGGTATTGCCTTCGATTTCGGCTTTCGCGCCCATACGCATCAATTCAGGCACATGCATAAAGCGATTTTCAAAGATGGTTTCCGTGATCACACCACCACCCTTCGCCATCATGTTCAGCAAAGTGAACTGCGCCTGCATGTCGGTTGGGAATCCTGGATGTGGTGCAGTGCGAATCGACACGGCTTTAAGCTCGCGCCCAGTCATATCCACGGAAATCCAATCGTCTCCCGTTTCAACCAAAGCCCCTGCCTCTTCCAGTTTCGCCAGTACCGCTTCAAGCAGGTGCGCATTGGTGTTGCGACACACCACTTTACCGCCCGATACGGCGGCAGCCACAAGGAAGGTCCCCGTTTCAATGCGATCGGCCACCACAGAGTGTTGACCGCCACCTAAGCGCTCAACCCCTTCAATCGTAATGGTGTCCGTACCTGCACCAGAAATTTTTGCGCCCAGCTTATTCAAAAACTCAGCCGTATCAACAATCTCTGGTTCACGCGCGGCATTATCCAATACGGTTTTGCCATCCGCCAAGGTCGCAGCACACATGATGGTGATGGTTGCGCCTACGCTCACTTTATCCATCACGATATGCGCGCCTTTAAGGCGACCATCGACGTGCGCTTTCACGTAACCGTCTTCTAGAGTGATCGTTGCGCCTAGTTGTTCTAAACCGTGGATATGCAAATCCACAGGACGAGCACCAATTGCACAGCCACCAGGCAGCGAAACTTGGCCTTGACCAAAACGTGCCACCAGCGGGCCAAGCGCCCAAATCGATGCGCGCATGGTTTTCACCAAGTCATACGGCGCGCAGTACTCTGTGATGCAGCTTGGGTCGACATGGACACTGCCATTGCGCTCAACCTTAGCGCCAAGGCGCTTAAGCAGCTCCATAGTAGTATCGATGTCACGTAACTTGGGAACATTCGATACTTCAACAGGCTCCTCGGCCAAAATAGAGGCAAACAAAATCGGCAAAGCCGCGTTTTTGGCGCCTGAAATGGTGACTTCACCAACGAGAGGTTGCTTAGACCCCGTTACTCGAAACTTTTCCATGACTAAACCTTATAGTGACATCAACTTCTTATCACGAGCCCACTCTTGCGGCGTAAAGGCTTTGATAGAAACAGCGTGAATGTCATTTCTTTGGATGTATTCCATGAGAGGAGCATAAATTAGCTGCTGTTTTTTAACGCGGCTCATGCCATCAAAACACGCATCAACGGCCACCACTTCATAGTGACTGCCCTCTCCTTTGACGTGTATTTCTTCCAGGTTTAGTGCGTTATTTAAAATCTGTTGTACTTGTGCGCTATCCACGATCCACCCCGGTATTAATTTTTAATGTGTCCAGCCAGCTCCTTGCGGATATTACTCAATTGAAAAAGGGTATTGAGTTCCACTGGTACGAAGCTGAGCATTATATGACAGTTTTGTTTTTTTGCATGCTCAATTAGGTGAATTAACATCACCATTCCGGCAGAATCGATACGATTAACCGCTTTTAATGACCATTCTACGTTCTGCGCTTGAGGTTGCCACTGCTGCAATGTGCGCCAAAGTGCAGGTACGCTGTCTCTATCCAAATGGCCAGACAGTTCACAGCATTCGGCGGACAACGACTGCCATGTCGCCCCGCTCATTACGACTTGTTCTCGTAGCGAATCGGCGTTTTCGCCAGTGTTTGCAGCTCCTGTGCGACCGCAAGAATCCCTTCTTGGCGCAGCTTGCCACTCCACTCCGATTGCTTGCTCGACAGCATGCTGATGCCTTCTGCAATCATGTCAAAGGCACTCCACTCGCCACTCGATTTGTCTTTACGCAATTTGAACTCAAGCTTGATGTTCGGTCTTGGCGAATCAATGATGTCGAGCTTCACGCCAGTAATGGTGCGGTTGTCATCCACACGACCTTCAGGTTCAAATTCAATCGTCTGGTCGGTGTATTGGGTCAGCACTTGCGCGTAAGAGGCGACAATATAAGCGCGAAAAGCGTCGATAAACACCAACACGTCCTCACGCTTCGCCCCTTTTAAATTTGGCCCGAGTAGCTTGAGCGCCGCGTATTTTTCATCCACATACGGCATCAACTCTTGTTCGACGATGAGCTTCAATCTTTCTGGCTCTTGCTGAATTTGCGCCTGCTCCGCTTTGAGACGCGCAAAGGTTTGATCCGACACCTGAACCATCATTTGATACGGGTCTTGCCTGTTGACCTCTTTTGCTCCAACCGAAACACTGGAAATAACCAATGCGAGAGTAAGCACTAACTTTCTAAACATCCTTTTCTCCTTACTCTGCCTGTTTGTCAGAGTCACTGCCAAAGCTATATAGCACTTGGCCAATCAAATCTTCCAATACCAAGGCTGACTTGGTGTCTTCAATATAGTCGCCGTCCACCAGCATCTGCTCATCATCAAAGACAAATCCAGGCGTCAAACCAATATACTGTTCGCCAATCAAACCTGAGGTGAGAATTTTAAGGCTCGATGTCTCCGGAAACTGGTCGAATTGGCGGCTAATCGACAAGGTGACCACCGGCAGCAGTGACTCAGGGTTAAGCTCAATTTTCGCCACGCGTCCAATCACTACCCCGCCCACTTTCACCGGCGAACGCACCTTCAAGCTGCCGATGTTGTCAAACTCGGCTTTGAGCGTGTAAGTGTCACCAGAACCGAGTCCTTTAACGTCAGCGACTTGAAAAATCATCACTAAGATTGCGCAAATTCCGGCAAGGACAAAGCTGCCGACCCATAATTCTGTCTTTCGTGTTTGTTGCATGATTAATTCCCAAACATCAAGGCGGTGAGTACGAAGTCTAGCCCCAGTACCGCGAGTGAAGAGTGCACGACGGTGCGTGTCGTCGCCTGGCTGATCCCGGCCGAAGTCGGCACGGCATCATAGCCATTAAACAGCGCTATCCAGGTCACTGTGATAGCGAATACAAAACTTTTAATGAAGCTGTTACCTATGTCTTGACCTAACTCAACCGACGCCTGCATCGCTGACCAAAAGCTGCCGTGATCAATTCCTTTCCAATCAACGCCGACCAGTTGCCCGCCCCAGATGCCGACCGCCATAAATATCATCGTCAGCAGCGGCATAGAGATCACCCCAGCCCAAAAGCGTGGCGCAATCACTCGTTTCAGCGGATCGACCGCCATCATTTCCATGCTCGATAATTGCTCGGTGGCTTTCATCAAACCAATCTCTGCGGTCAATGCTGAGCCTGCTCGCCCAGCAAACAGCAGCGCCGTCACCACGGGGCCAAGCTCTCGCAGTAGCGACAACGCCACCATCTGGCCGAGTGCGCCCTCCGCGCCAAAATCCACCAAGATAACGTAGCCTTGCAAACTCAGTACCATACCGATAAATAGCCCCGACAAGACAATAATGATCAGCGATTGCACACCGACGCTATAAAGCTGCTTAACCAATAACGGCAAGTGTTTGACGGGCTGAGGGCGAGCGATGATCGCGCCCGCCAACATCAAACTCGAGCGACCAAAGGCACTCGCGATAGCTAAGCTGCGTTGCCCGATATGAGCGATGACATTGACCAAATCCGACATTAGGAGAAGAGCTCCTTTGCGATGGGTTGAGAGGGATAACGAAACGGCACAGGGCCATCGGCCTGACCAAGCAGAAACTGCTGCACTTGTGGATCCGGATTATCACGCAGTTGCTGCGGCGAGCCTGACGCAATCACTTGCCCATTGGCCATTAAGTACACCTTATCAGCAATGCTCATCACCTCAGGGACATCGTGTGAGACCACAATAGCGGTGATCCCAAGTGCGTGGTTAAGACTGCGAATCAGCTCCACCAGCACGCCCATGGTGATCGGATCTTGGCCAACGAAAGGCTCATCGAACATGATGAGCTCTGGGTCTAGCGCAATAGCGCGAGCCAACGCAGCGCGGCGTGCCATCCCACCGGAGAGCTCGCTTGGCATTAACTCGGCGGCCCCGCGCAGACCAACGGCCTCTAGCTTAAGCAGCACCAAAGTGCGAATCATGGCTTCGTCGAGTTCGGTATGTTCACGCAGCGGAAATGCCACGTTGTCAAACACGGTTAAGTCGGTGAACAGTGCGCCCGATTGAAACAGCATGCTCATTTTTTTACGCTCTCGATAGAGCTTGTTGCGACTGAGGGTAGGAATATTGTGACCGTCAAACCAGACCTCACCGCTGTCTGGGTAGAGTTGACCGCCGATCAACCTGAGTAAGGTCGTTTTACCAATCCCTGATGGGCCCATAATGGCTGTGACCTTGCCTTTCGGCACGCTGAGATCGACATTGTCGAAGATCTTGCGCGTCCCTCGAGAGAAGGTAAGCTTCTGGATAGTAACCAAATCTTCTTCTGGCATAACGAACCCGTTGATATCCCTATTGATGCGCAATCATAAGCAGATTAATGACGAATTTAAAGCCACACAGCGTGAATTGTGAGTGACTCTTTCTTTATTAATTTAACGACAAAAATAATTAAATTACGAATTTCACAACAAAATGAACATGAAAATTCTCCTTTTACCGCTTCCCTTTTAAACGGCAAAGCGTCAAAATTGACGGTTAAATTCTCACGTTGTCTACTGTTTAGGGATTATCATGCTTGAAGCGATTGCGTTTCTCATCGTCGGGTTAGTGTTGCTTGTTTGGAGTGCGGACAAACTGGTGTTTGGCTCCGCCGCGCTGGCTCGAAACTTCGGTATTTCTCCGTTGGTTATCGGTATGACAATCTTGGCGATGGGCTCCTCAGCACCGGAAATGATGGTCTCGGCAACCGCCGCCCTTGAAGGTAAAACCGATACCGCGGTGGGCAACGTACTAGGCTCGAATATCGCCAACATCGCACTGATTCTCGGCATCACAGCGCTCATTAAACCTCTCTCCATCAGCTCAGCCGTCATTCGACGTGAGTTACCACTGATGGTGGGCGTTACCGTCCTAGCGGGTGTCCTACTCTGGGATAACCACTTAGGCTTTTATGAAGGCGCGCTACTGTTTGTGCTGTTTGCTGCCTTTATTGTGGCGATGTTGCAAATAAGCCGCAGCGAAAAGCAAAAAGGCGACGCACTACTAGAAGAACAAGAGTCTGAAGTGCCTGAAGGGGTGAATAACCTCAAAGCAGGCATTTGGGTCGTGGTCGGTTTAATTTTGCTGCCTATCGCGGCCGACACTTTGGTCGATAACGCGGTGGTCATCGCCCAATACTTTGGCATGAGCGATCTGGTCATCGGCCTGACCATCATTGCTGTCGGCACCAGTCTTCCTGAGCTCGCCGCCTCACTGGCTGGCGTCATGAAAGGGGAAGATGACATGGCGGTCGGTAACATCATCGGCTCAAACGTATTCAATATTCTTGCTGTCATGGGCATCCCTGGCATTCTTAACCCATCCATGCTCAGCGAGTATGCGATGGGACGTGATTTTTGGGTCATGCTCGGCGTATCACTCTTATTGGTCGCGATGGCGCTGGGTAAATCACGCAGCATCAATCGATTGGAAGGTGGCGTGCTGTTTTTCTGCTTTATCGCCTACCAAACCTATCTCGTGATGAACATGGCCGCTTAACCTTTTGGAGTTTTGTATGTACGACTACCGCAGCGCCGCGCTCGAGGTGCTGAACACTGAAATTGATGCACTCAAGCAACTCGACCAATACTTCAATGACGATTTTGCCAAGGCGTGCGATCTCATTTTGAACAACCGTGATGGCAAAGTGGTCGTAATGGGGATTGGCAAATCTGGCCATATTGGCAATAAAATTGCCGCCACGCTGGCGAGCACAGGCACATCGGCGTTTTTCGTCCACCCAGGCGAAGCCGCGCATGGCGATCTCGGCATGATTGATCCCAATGATATCGTGCTGGCTATTTCAAATTCCGGCGAATCTTCAGAAATCTTGGGCCTTTTCCCTGTGCTTAAGCGCCTAAATATCAAAATCATCAGCATGACCGGCAAGCCAGAATCCAACATGGCTAAGCTGTCTGATTTGCATTTGCAAATCACGGTGCCAAAAGAAGCCTGCCCACTAGGCCTGGCGCCTACCTCAAGCACCACGGCAACGCTGGTGATGGGTGATGCACTGGCGGTTGCCATGCTCCAAGCACGCGGCTTTACCGCCGAAGATTTTGCGCTCTCCCACCCAGGCGGCGCTTTAGGCCGTAAGCTACTGCTGAAGCTGTCAGACATCATGCACACCGGTGAACAACTGCCTTTGGTGACGCCAACTACAGTGATTCGCGATGCACTCTTGGTCATCAGCGAGAAAGGGCTGGGCATGACGGCCGTGGTCGATGAAGCGCAAAAACTGGTCGGTATTTTCACCGATGGTGATTTACGTCGTATTCTCGATAAACGTATTGATATCCACACCGCGTTAATCGGTGATGTCATGACGACGCACCCAACGACGGCCAGCCCGGACATTCTGGCCGCAGAAGGTCTGGCTTTGATGCAAAACAAAAGCATCAATGGCCTGATTTTATGTCAAGAACAACGCGTCGTGGGCGCACTGAATATGCACGATTTATTGAAAGCGGGAGTGATGTAATGTCTGCGATGATTGACACTCTTTACCAACCCGTGGAACCGAATCTGTTTGCGATTGCCAAACAGATTAAACTGCTTATTTGCGATGTCGATGGGGTGTTTTCTGACGGCCTGATTTACATGGGTAATCAGGGCGAAGAACTCAAAACCTTTCACACTCGCGATGGCTATGGCGTCAAGTCCTTGATGAATGCAGGCATTGAGATTGCCATTATTACTGGGCGCCGCTCTGCGATTGTCGAAAATCGCATGAAAGCGCTGGGAATTACGCTAATCTATCAGGGCCAAGATGACAAACTTAAGGCATACCAAGACATTTGCGACAAGCTCAACATTGCACCTGAGCATACTGGCTACATTGGTGATGATTTGATTGATTGGCCAGTTATGGATAAAGTCGCGCTCAAAGTGTGCGTGGCGGATGGTCACCCATTGTTGGCTCAGCGCGCCAATTATGTCACGGCTATTCGTGGCGGACATGGCGCCGTGCGTGAGGTGTGCGACCTGATCCTTCAAGCACGAGATGAACTGGATACTCACAAAGGTTTGAGTATATGACACTAACCCGTATTGGCTATCTACTCTTGCTACTTGTTGTCGCCATCAGTGCTTACACTCTGATCAACAAGCAGCAAAGTTATGATATTCAAGTTGATCCGGACACAGAACTGCCCATGTTCAGTGGTCAAGGCTTAGAAAATACCTCATACAATGAACAAGGGATTCGCAGCTATGTGATCACGTCTGCTCATTTGGATCACTTCGCGCAAAGCGGCGATACCGTTTTTCAAAGCCCTGTGCTAAAAGTCTATCGAGACGGCACAGTGCAAGAGTGGGAAATCACCGCAAAACGTGGTGTCCTCACCAAAGATCATGTTTTGACTCTGTATGAAGACGTTCTGACCACCAACTTATTGCCAGATTCTGGCTTTGACACTCTGTCCACTGACACCATGAGTATTCAATTGGACAACCGAGATTTTTGGGCTGACAACCAAGTCACTTTAGTCGGCCCACAGTTTGAAACAGTAGGGCAAGCCATGAAAGGCAACTTTGCAGATAACAACGCAACCCTCTACAAACACGTACAAGGTAGATATGAAACTCTCACACCTTAGTCTGATTTCCTGCTTGTTACTGACAAGCAACGCCATGGCCCTCTCAACCGACCGAGATCAGCCCGTATACATTGACTCTGACAGCCAACAGCTGGACATGCAGAGTAACCAAGTCACTTTCCTCGGCGATGTGAAGCTCAAGCAAGGCAGCATCAATATCAACGCCGATAAAGTGGTAGTGACTCGAGATCCTGCTGATGGTTCCATTCAAGAAATTGAAGGGTATGGGAATTTGGCGACCTTTTCCCAGTTGACCGACGATGGCAAAACCCTTTACGGTGAAGCGAAAGAACTCTATTACAAGATGGTCGATGATCAGCTGACGATGATTGACCAAGCGATGCTATCTCAAGACGACAGCGTGATTCGCGGCAACCAAATTCGCTATAAAATTTCTTCACAGAAGTTGATTGCAGACGGCAAAGAGAAAGGCGATCGCGTGTCGACGGTTCTACAGCCACAAGCGGTACAAGAGTAACGAGCTAAAACGTCGCGATCACTCGCGAAAACATCACTAAAGCGAAACGTAGCTATATCGATACGTAACTATGTCGGTACGTAACTACAGCGATACGAAACCATAGCGACACAAAAAATTATGGCGATATTAAAAGCGCAAAACTTAGCGAAAACCTACGGCAATCGAACCGTCGTGACAGACGTCAGCCTGCAAGTCGAATCGGGCCAAATCGTCGGGTTGCTCGGCCCGAACGGCGCGGGTAAAACCACCTCCTTCTACATGATCGTGGGGTTAGTGGCTCGTGACGAAGGCTCCATCAGCATTGATGGCAACGACATCAGTATTTTGCCGATGCACAGCCGCTCTCGCATGGGCATTGGTTACTTGCCTCAAGAAGCGTCGATTTTTCGTAAGTTGTCGGTCGAGGACAACATCATGGCGGTACTCGAAACACGTGAAGAGTTGACCCGTGAGCAGCGCCAAGACCGCCTAGAAGATTTACTTGAAGAATTCCACATTCAGCACATTCGACACAGTGCGGGTATGGCATTATCAGGGGGAGAACGTCGCCGAGTTGAAATCGCGCGAGCATTAGCGGCCAATCCACAGTTCATTTTGTTGGATGAACCCTTTGCTGGGGTCGACCCCATTTCCGTTATCGACATCAAGAAAATCATTGAACACCTCAGGGATAGAGGTCTCGGTGTCTTGATCACTGACCACAACGTTCGTGAAACATTGGATGTGTGTGAAAAGGCTTACATCGTTAGCCAAGGCCATCTGATTGCAGAGGGCACACCGAGCGAAGTGTTGAACAACGAGCAGGTGAAACAAGTTTATCTTGGTGAACAATTCCGTCTATGATTACAGTAAGTAACAGAGATAATAATAGGATGAACAAGAAAGTTCTCCAGCATTAAGGCAAGCATTACTGAATGAAACCCTCATTACAACTCAAGCTAGGACAGCAGTTAGCCATGACGCCACAATTGCAACAAGCGATTCGCTTATTGCAGTTGTCGACCTTGGATCTTCAACAAGAAATTCAGGAAGCATTGGACTCCAACCCACTACTCGAAGTGGAAGAGACCAATGACGAGGTAAACGTTGAAGAAAAAAACCGTACTGAGGAAAAAGAGAGTCGCAATGAGGCGTCAGACTCGGATTCTGCAGAACCTGAATTTTCCGAGATCGAGACCCAAGACAGCTCCGAAATGATTGAAAAGTCGGAGATCAGTAATGAGCTTGAAATCGATACTACATGGGATGATGTCTACAGCGCCAACACCGGCAGCACCGGGTTAGCCGTTGATGATGACATGCCGGTTTATCAGGGTGAAACCACCCAATCTCTCCAAGATTACTTGGTGTGGCAACTGGATCTGACCCCGTTTAGCGACACTGATCGCACCATAGCACTCGCGCTCATTGATGCCATTGATGACTACGGCTACCTTACCGTTTCACCGCAAGATATTCTCGACAGCTTCGACAATGAAGAGATCGAAATCGAAGAGATTGAAGCGGTGCGTAAACGCATCCAGCAATTTGACCCACTCGGCGTCGGCTCTGTGAACTTGCAAGATTGCTTGCTGCTGCAACTGGCGACCTTCCCTGAAGAGACCCCCTGGCTTGCGGAAGCGAAAAAGGTGCTGACCGATCATATTGATCAATTAGGTAACCGCGACTACAAACTGATCATTAAAGAGACTAAGCTCAAAGAAGCCGAGCTCAAAGAGACCTTAACACTGATTCAACAGTTGGATCCTCGCCCTGGCAGCCGGATCGCTGAAGATCACGCCGAGTACGTTATCCCGGATGTGTCGGTGTACAAAGATCATGGCAAATGGGTGGTGACCATCAACCCCGACTCTGTGCCACGCTTGAAAGTCAACCAACAGTACGCGGCGCTCGGTAAAGGCAATAGTGCCGATAGCCAGTACATTCGCACCAATTTGCAAGAGGCGAAATGGCTGATCAAAAGCTTAGAAAGTAGAAATGAGACGCTACTCAAAGTTGCAAAATGTATTGTTGAACATCAACACGATTTCTTTGAGTATGGCGAAGAAGCCATGAAGCCGATGGTATTGAACGACGTCGCATTAGCGGTTGATATGCACGAGTCCACCATCTCACGGGTTACGACACAAAAGTATATGCACACCCCTCGTGGCATTTTTGAGTTGAAATATTTCTTCTCTAGCCATGTCAGTACCGACAATGGCGGAGAGTGCTCATCCACTGCAATCCGAGCACTTATTAAGAAGCTGGTCGCTGCCGAAAACAGCGCTAAACCTCTTAGTGACAGTAAGATTGCAGCACTACTCGCTGACCAAGGAATTCAGGTCGCAAGGCGGACAATAGCTAAGTACCGTGAATCTCTAGGGATCGCCCCGTCGAGTCAGCGTAAACGCCTGCTATAAGGCCAACAACCGAGAAGGAAAGTCTATGCAAATTAATATTACCGGTCATCACGTCGAGCTCACCGATGCAATGCAAGACTACGTAAACGAAAAGTTTCAAAAGCTAGAGCGGTTCTTCGATCACATCAACAACGTCCATGTGGTACTTCGAGTTGAAAAAGTGCGTCAGATCGCTGAAGCTACCCTTCACGTAAACCAAGGCGACATTCACGCCTCTTCAGACGAAGAAAACATGTACGCGGCGATCGATTCGTTGGTCGATAAACTCGTGCGTCAATTGAACAAGCACAAAGAAAAGCTAAATACCCACTAAGTCCATAACCATGCAACTACGCGAAATCCTTACACTGGACTGCACGAAAAGTGCAGTTCAGTGCACCAGCAAAAAACGAGCCCTAGAAATGATCAGTGAAATTGTGGCTGATAAAACAGGCCAAAGTTCCACTGAATTATTCGAATGTATGCTCAGCCGCGAAAAAATGGGCAGTACTGGCATAGGAAATGGAATTGCCATTCCCCATGCTCGTATGCAATCGAGCGACAAAGCGATTGCCGTTCTACTGCAATGCGAATCGCCGGTCGAATTTGATTCCATCGACAATCGCCCTGTCGATCTGATGTTTGCGCTTCTGGTCCCTGACGAGCAGTGCAAAGAGCACTTGAAAACCCTCTCGAGTATGGCAGAACGCCTCAACGACAAACAGGTCCTCAAACAGCTGCGCAAAGCTCAGTCTGATCAAGAACTTTACGACATCATGGTAAATCAGTAATGCGCTTAATTGTGGTCAGCGGTCAATCGGGTGCCGGGAAAAGCGTGGCACTGCGTGTCTTAGAAGACCTCGGATACTATTGCGTCGACAATCTACCGGTGGATCTGTTGGATGTGTTTATCCAGACCGTGCAAACCAGCAAACAGAGCGTGGCGGTCAGTATTGATATCCGCAACCTACCCTCAGAGCCGACACTACTGGAAGACATCCTGACCAAACTTAAGCAATCGTCGGATGCCAGCGTGTTGTTTCTCGATGCCAACAAAGAAACGTTACTCAAACGCTACAGTGAAACGCGCCGCATTCACCCGCTGACATTAACCCAGCACAACACCTCCCTTGAGCAAGCGATCGAAAAAGAGAAATGCCTCCTCGCCCCGCTCAAAGAGCAAGCCGACTTGATCATCGACAGCAGCAGCCAGTCATTGCATGAGCTGAGCGAAACCGTGCGCATGCGCGTGGAAGGCCGTGAACGCAAAGATTTGGTGATGGTGTTTCAGTCGTTTGGTTTTAAATATGGCCTGCCTTCTGATGCCGACTACGTATTCGATGTGCGCTTTTTACCTAACCCACATTGGGATCCGTCGCTGCGGCCGTTGACTGGCCTCGATACGCCAATCAAATCGTTTTTAGAGCAGCATCAAGAGGTGCTGGAGTTAAAACGACAAATCCAAGGATTTATTGAGCAGTGGTTGCCACTGCTTGAAAAAAATAATCGCAGCTACCTCACCGTAGCCATAGGTTGCACCGGCGGGAAACATCGCTCGGTCTACCTCACTCAGCAGATTGGCGAGTACTTTGCCCAGTTGGGCCATCAGGTCCAAATTCGTCATACCTCTTTAGAGAAACATCATAAGGAATAGCCGTATGCAGCAAGAGAGCAGAACCGTCCTCATTCAAAATCGACTTGGCCTTCATGCTCGTGCTGCTGTCAAATTGGTCGAGCTTGCTCAATCCTTTGATGCCGTGCTCACCATCCAAAATCCTGAAGGCAAAGAAGCCACCGCAGACAGTGTGATGGGTCTACTGATGCTTGAGTCCGCTCAAGGTGAACACGTGACGATCAGCGCAGAAGGCAGCGATGCCTCACCCGCCTTAGAAGCGGTCTGCTCGCTGATTGAAGACAAGTTCGACGAAGAGGAATAGCGCCGATTCGGCCCTCACTGGCACACGCCACCTTTTAGTTTCCCCCTCAGAACGCCACTCGCCTTCCATTCATCACATGGGCGCACTTTTCTCCTCGGCAAAGTCGTATCATGAGGTTACTTAACGTAAGATTTAAGTTACTATTCAATCCATTGTGAACCATTAGAGTCAGGGGGAATCCATGGCCGAGCAAATTGAATTCGATCAAGCTCACCAAGCCCTGCAAGAAGTATCTGAAGCGCTCGAAAACGGCCGCTTCGTCCATGTCCGTCGCCAATTGCAGGACATGGAACCCGAAGATATCGCCCATCTCCTAGAAGCCTCACCTCGTAAAAGCCGTGAAGTCCTTTGGCAACTCACCGATCCAGAAGATTACGGTGAAATCCTCGACGAGCTCAACGAAGACGTCAAAGACGACTTGGTGTCCAAAATGGCACCAGAAAAGCTCGCCGAAGCCACCGAAGGGATGGACACCGACGATGTCGCTTACGTACTGCGAAGCCTACCGGATGATCTCTCTAGAGAAGTTCTGTCACAAATGGATTCGACAGAGCGTCTGCGCATTGAAACCGCGCTCTCTTACCCAGAGGACTCAGCCGGTGGTCTAATGAATACCGACGTCATCACCATTCGTGGTGATGTCGATGTGGATGTCGTGCTGCGTTATCTGCGCATGAAAGGCGAGCTGCCTGAAGCGACCGATGCCTTGTATGTCATTGATGAAGAGAACCACCTTATTGGTGAACTGCCCATTACCACGCTCATTACGACTCAGCCCGACATCAAAGTTGCCGAAGTGATGGAAGATGCGGATGAGGCTATCGAAGTGACCATGAGTGACTCCGACGTCGCCAGCTTGTTTGAGCGCCGTAATTGGGTCTCAGCGCCGGTTATCGATGAGAACAAACATCTGGTTGGGCGTATTACCATCGATGATGTGGTCGATGTCATCCGAGAAGATGCCGAGCACTCCATGATGAGTATGGCCGGTATGGATGACGACGAAGATACCTTTGCGCCCGTGGTCAAATCAGCCCGAAAACGCAGCATTTGGCTTGGGGCCAATGTGTTGGCGGCGCTCGCAGCGGCCTCGGTCTCGAACATGTTTGAAGCCACACTCGAGCAGATGGCCGCGATTGCCGTCTTGATGACCATAGTGCCTTCGATGGGCGGCGTAGCAGGCAACCAGACGGTCGCGCTCGTCATCCGTGGCTTGGCATTGGGCCATATCGGTGATGCCAACAAACGAGAACTATTAATGAAAGAAGCCGCCATCGGTCTGCTTAACGGCATTTTGTGGGCATTGATCATCGGCGGGATCGTAATTGCTTGGAAAGGCGACTGGATGCTTGGAGGCATTATCTCTGCCGCCATGCTCACCAACCTGTTTGTTGCCGGTGTTGCTGGCGTGATGATTCCTGTGCTGCTGAAAAAAATGAACATCGACCCTGCATTGGCAGGCGGCATGGCGCTCACTACTGTCACCGACGTCATCGGTCTGTCGGTCTTTTTAGGCTTAGCGACGCTGTTTGTTTAACTCAGCCGCCACCAGATATTCAACAGATATTTCAAAAAGACAAAGCGCGACCCAAGGGCCGCGCTTTTTGTTAGTGACACTCAGCGCAAGCGCTAAGAGAGTAGACTACCCATTGATATTGGGACCAAGCCACTTCTCCGCTTCCAACATGTCCCAACCTTTGCGCTGTGCATAGCTCTCCACCTGATCTTGCTGGATTTGAGCAACGGCAAAGTAGCGCGAGTCAGGGTGAGAGAAGTACCAACCTGAGACAGAAGCGCCAGGGAACATCGCATAGCTCGACGTCAGCGTCATGCCTATGGTGTTTTCAACGTCCATCAGCTCCCAAATTGCGCCCTTCTCTGTGTGCTCAGGACACGCAGGATAGCCCGGTGCAGGACGAATGCCTTGGTATTTCTCGCGAATCAACTCCTCGTTGGATAAGTTCTCATCGGCCGCGTAGCCCCAAATCTCTTTGCGTACCCGCTCATGCAAGTATTCTGCGAAGGCTTCGGCCAAACGGTCTGCCACCGCCTGAATCATAATGGCGTTGTAATCATCCCCTTGCGCTTTGTATTCATCAGCCAACTCACGCTCATTGATGCCACCTGTCACCGCAAACGCGCCAATCCAATCGGCCTTACCGGATGATTTCGGTGCGATGTAATCCGACAAACAGTAGTTGTAACCTTTAGGTTTTTCCGTCTGTTGACGTAAGTTGTGCAACACTTTAGCCACCTCGGTACGCGACTCATCGGTGTACACTTCAATGTCATCGCCAACGCTGGCCGCAGGGAACAAAGCACACATGCCGCGGGCTTGCATCAAGCCCTCTTTTTCAACGCGATCCAACAGAGCGTTGGCATCTTCGAACAAGCGTTTCGCCTCTTCACCGACCTCTTCATGGTCGAAGATTGCCGGGTATTTACCGACCAAGGACCACGTCATAAAGAATGGCGTCCAATCGATGTATTGGCGCAGCGTTGCAATATCAAAATCATCAAACACATGCACGCCGGGTTTCGCAGGAACCGGGGGCGTATAGCTTTGCCAATCAATTGCCACTTTATTGCTTTGCGCTTGCTCTAAGCTTACCGGCTTAGTGCGGGGTTTCTTACGGTTATGTTGATCGCGCACCACGTCATAGTCCGCTTGCAGCTTTTCAACAAACGCTGGCTTTAACGTCTCAGACAACAGCGAGGAACAGACCCCGACCGCTCGTGAGGCATTATTCACATACACCACAGGTTGTGAGTAATTTTGCTCAATTTTCACTGCGGTATGCGCTTTCGATGTGGTCGCGCCGCCAATCAAGAGTGGCAAATCGAAGTTGAGGCGCTCCATTTCTTTGGCGACATGCACCATTTCGTCCAACGATGGGGTGATCAGGCCAGACAAACCAATGATGTCTACCTTCTCTTCTTTTGCGACTTTTAGGATTTGCTCGCACGGCACCATCACACCTAAGTCGATAATTTCGTAGTTATTACACTGCAGCACCACACCAACGATGTTTTTACCTATGTCGTGAACATCGCCTTTTACGGTCGCCAGCAGAATCTTACCGTTGGTCGAGCCGGCTTGTTTCTCTGCATTAATGTACGGCTCTAGGTGAGCCACAGCTTGCTTCATCACACGCGCGGATTTCACCACTTGAGGAAGGAACATTTTCCCTTCACCAAACAGGTCTCCAACCACGTTCATGCCATCCATCAGTGGCCCTTCGATGACCTCAAGAGGCTTGCTCGCATTGACTCGCGCCTCTTCCGTATCATCGACAATAAACTCGGTGATGCCTTTCACTAGCGCATGTTCTAAACGCTTTTCAACAGGCCATGTGCGCCATTCCAGTGCTGAGGCATCCTCTTCTTTGCCGACCCCTTTTTCGGCGTATTCGCCGGCAATATCCAATAAGCGCTCGGTGGCATCAGAGCGGCGGTTAAGCACCACATCCTCTACCGCTTCACGCAGCTTGTCTGGGACGTTGTCGTAGATTTCTAACTGCCCGGCGTTGACGATGCCCATGTCCATGCCGTTCTTGAAACAGTGGTAGAGGAACACCGCATGAATCGCTTCGCGTACATAGTTATTACCGCGAAACGAGAACGATACGTTGGACACGCCACCTGAAATCATCGCATACGGCAGATCGCGTTTGATGTCTGCCACGGCTTCAATGAAATCAACAGCGTAGTTGTTGTGCTCTTCAATACCGGTGGCCACCGCGAAGATATTCGGGTCAAAAATGATGTCTTCCGGCGGGAAGCCCACTTCGTCAACCAAAATACGATACGCGTTCGTACAGATTTGGAGTTTGCGTTCACGCGTCTCCGCCTGACCCACTTCATCAAACGCCATCACAATCACAGCGGCGCCGTAGCGTCGGATCAGCTTGGCCTGCTCAATGAATTTCTCTTTGCCTTCTTTGAGCGAGATCGAGTTAACGATGCCTTTGCCTTGGATGCATTTCAGACCCGCTTCAATCACCTCCCACTTCGACGAGTCAACCATAATCGGCACGCGGGAGATTTCAGGCTCAGAGGCGCACAAGTTAAGGAAGCGCACCATGCAAGCCTGCGCATCAAGCATGCCCTCGTCCATATTGATATCGATGATTTGCGCGCCGTTTTCCACTTGCTGACGTGCCACTTCTAGCGCTTCATCATACTGCTCTTCTTTAATAAGACGCTTGAATCGTGCCGAGCCCGTGACGTTAGTTCGCTCGCCGACGTTAATAAATAGCGTCTCTTTCTCAATAGTGAGCGGCTCTAACCCTGACAAACGGCACGCGACGGGGAGCTCTGGCAGCGCGCGCGGTGTTACACCATCGACCACACGAGCCATTTCACGAATATGCTCTGGTGTGGTACCACAACAGCCACCAATTAAGTTAAGAAAGCCGCTTTTCGCCCACTCCTCAACATGTTGCGCCATCTCTTGTGGCGACAAGTCATACTCACCAAACGCATTCGGCAAACCGGCGTTTGGGTGCGCCGAGACAAAAGACTCTGAAATACGCGAGAGTTCATCGACGTAGGGACGCAATTCATCAGGGCCAAGTGCACAGTTCAAGCCAAACGACAACGGTCTAACGTGACGCAGTGAGTTGTAAAAAGCTTCGGTAGTCTGGCCAGAGAGCGTACGTCCAGAGGCATCGGTAATCGTCCCTGAGATCATCACAGGCAGGCTAATGCCGAGCTCTTCAAATACGCTGTCAACGGCAAACGCACACGCTTTGGCGTTGAGGGTGTCAAAAATGGTTTCGATAAGAATCAGATCGCTGCCGCCTTTGATTAGGGCGCGCGTTGACTCAGAGTACGCCTCGACCAACTGATCAAAGCTGACATTGCGATAACCTGGGTCGTTCACATCAGGAGAGATGGAACAGGTGCGGTTGGTTGGGCCCAACACGCCCGCGACATAGCGAGGTTTGTCCGGCGTTTTTGCCGTCCATTCATCGGCCGCCTCACGTGCAAGTTGGGCCGCTGCGAAGTTAATCTCTTCGCTTAAACTCTGCATGTCGTAGTCGGCCATCGCAATCGTGGTGGCATTAAAGGTATTGGTTTCGAGAATATCCGCACCGGCTTCTAAATAGGCGCTGTGGATCTCTTTGATCAATGCAGGCTGAGTCAACACCAACAGATCGTTGTTCCCTTTTAAATCACAATGCCAATCGGCGAAACGCGTACCACGATAGTCTTGCTCTTCGAGCTTGTAACCTTGGATCATGGTGCCCATGCCACCATCGATCAAAAGTATCCGTTGTTGCAATTGCGCTTCGATTTGCTGCCTTACATTACTTCCCACAGTACTGCCTCATTCCTTTCGTTATTTCCCCATCCTATCACAGATCAAAAAGGAGTCTAGACGTCTAAACGGTAAAAATACGTCTCACACCACGGGTAAAAATCATTTGCTATTTGAACAAGTCAGTAACAAAATTCTTGTTCATAATTTGTTACATACTGGAACGCTCATGTCAGTCTACTACACACTCTGCTTTTTATCGGCTGCGGCAATGCTGATTGCCTTTGTAAACAGCAAGATAGGTAAAATGCAGACCACCATCGCCATCACTGCGGGCTCAATGGTGCTGTCGTTACTCATTTTGGTTGCAGGCCAAAACGATTGGTTCCAACTGACAGAAATTGCGTCAAAGACGGTCGCCAGCATCAACTTCGAAGATTTTTTGTTGAAGGGGATTCTCGGCTTTCTCCTCTTCGCTGGCGGATTGGGCATCAAACTGCCCAACCTTAAAGATCAAAAATGGGAGATCACTGTCTTAGCCTTGGGCGCCACGCTGTTTTCGACGTTCTTCATCGGATTTGGTCTTTATGCTTTTTGCCAATGGCTGAACATTCCGTTTGATCTGGTGTACTGCTTACTCTTCGGGGCACTGATCTCTCCGACGGACCCGATTGCCGTGTTAGCGATCGTCAAAAAGCTCAAAGCCCCCAAACGTATCTCAACCCAAATTGAGGGAGAGTCCCTTTTTAACGACGGCTTTGGCTTGGTCATTTTCGTCACTCTTTACACCATCGCTTTTGGTCACGACACGCCGACACTAGGCAGCGTCACCTTGCTGTTCGCACAAGAAGCGATGGGTGGCATTGTGTATGGCTTTGCCCTAGGGCTGTTGTTCCACTACCTGATCAGCGCGACCGACGATCACTCTATGGAACTACTGCTGACCATCGGCATTCCCACCGCAGGTTACGCCTTTGCCGAGGTTTTGCATGTGTCGGGCCCGTTAGCAATGGTGGTCTCAGGAATCATGATCGGTAACTGGACGCGCTTTATCGGCTTTTCAAAAGAGAGTGAAGATCACCTCGACCATTTCTGGGAGCTGATCGATGAATTCCTTAACGGCGTCTTGTTCCTTTTGATCGGTATGTCGATGTTGCTGTTTGAATTCCATCAAGAAGACTGGATCATGATGGCGGTCGCCGTTCCTTTGGTCTTGCTTTCGCGTTATCTGAGCGTGTTTTTCTCTTACGTAGGGTTTAAGCGCTATCGAACCTACAACCCTTGGTCAGTCAAAATCCTTACCTGGGGTGGCCTAAGAGGTGGATTAGCGCTGGCCATGGCACTCTCCATTCCCTCTGGCATTTGGGTCATTCAAGATAAGCTGATTGATGTTAAAGAGATCATCCTTGTTATGACTTACTCTGTGGTGGTGTTTTCCATCTTAGTGCAAGGCTCTACCATTACCCCAATGGTAGAGAAAGCCAAAAGGGCAGAGAAACAGGCCTAGTGCCCGCAGCAATGTGCATAGATGCCAGCAAAATACGCTGGCATTTTTCTACCTGTATCGGATAAATGACATCCGATTGCAGCTATCGCCAAGCAAAATGTCTACTATAACTCTTCGATAGGCGCCCCCATCTTTGGCTACGTTATGGAAAACCTCTCTTTAGACATTCGCACACTTAACTTCACGGTTATCGTCTTCTCCTTTATCTATTCTTCAGGCTTGTTCTTTTATCAAGCCTCGCAGAAACAAGTTCAAGGCCTAAACCGACTGGCCGCTGGCATCTTTATGATTGGCTTAGGGCCGCTGTTTTTAGGTTTTCGAGGAACCGCGCCAGAGTGGCTGACCATAGTGCTCGCCAATACTCTCATCATGCTGGGTTTTCTTTTTACCGTAAAAGGCATCTGCGCGATTCGCGCCTATCACAGTAAAGGAGTGCGATGGTTAGAGGGAGCATTGCTGCTAGCAGGTCTACTGTTTGTTTTCTTTACCTATGTAACGCCATCCATCAATGCCCGTATTCTTATCTTAAGCGCCTACCTCAGCGCCTCCTGTTTTTTCGCAGCTTGGGCACTGCTTAAGGGCGAGAAGGACGATGCCAAGTTTCCACTTCTCATGATGGTGATCCCATTTGTCAGCTATGGCAGTTTTATGGTGTTTCGCCTCGTCTATACCGCGCTCGGGCCTACGATTAGCAGTTATATGAGCTCTGGACTGATTCATGCCCTGACCTACCTATTCTGCATCATATTAATGGTTGCCATTAGCCTGAGCATGCTATGGCTCATCAATGCAAGATTGCTCGACTCCATCCATCAGTTGTCACAAAAGGATCCACTGACAGGACTCTATAACCGACGAGCGATGGACTCGTTACTGCCTTCTCTAGTTCATCAATCGAAAGAGGAGCATCTGCCCCTTAGCGTGATCATGACTGACATCGATAACTTCAAACGGATTAACGATGAGCTAGGGCATCTGGTGGGAGACAAAACCATTGAGAAAGTCGCCAAGCTTATGCAGCGTACCCTACCAGATTCGGTATTGGCAATACGTTTTGGCGGTGATGAGTTTATGCTGCTGTTACCCAAGCACACAGCGGAAGAAGCGATTCAACAAGCAGAACTATTGAGGCAAAAGGTGGCGCTGAACCCTATCGTAAGTAGCGTTCATCTTGATTGCACCATGAGCTTTGGCGTCGCAGAACTCAAGCGCAGTGACTCGATGGATGACCTACTCTCCAATGCCGATGTTGCCCTCTATGAAGCCAAAAATGGTGGACGAAACCAAGTGGTTGTTGCCCAGTGACCGCAACCATTTGTTGAGAAGCCCTGCCTATAGCAGGGCTTCTCACATCTATACTGTCTGTACAAAGGTGACATTCAGAAAGCGGGAGCTGACCCATACAAACTAGAGACTTCGACTCTGCTGAAAACGCTGAGTTGATGGCAATTTGTATTGCTTTGATGCGAAGAAGCCTACTTTTCTACCTGTAGTAGTACAGCTGGATACGAGTTGCTGGCTGAGCAGGGGAGAGTAGATGGTCCGGCATTCCGTGGTCTGGCATTCCGGCCCGCGAGAAAATGCACAACACTTTCAGGAGCATTAAACGTAAAAAAGCCCAGTCTTTCGACTAGGCTTTCTAATAAGTGGCGGAGTGGACGGGACTCGAACCCGCGACCCCCGGCGTGACAGGCCGGTATTCTAACCAACTGAACTACCACTCCGCAGTGGTCTATTTAAAGTCTTATCTCAATCGAGCTTCAAATAGATAATGTTCAAAGCCTGGCGATGTCCTACTCTCACATGGGGAAGCCCCACACTACCATCGGCGCTAATTCGTTTCACTTCTGAGTTCGGCATGGAATCAGGTGGGTCCAAATCGCTATGGTCGCCAAGCAAATTTTGTTTAAGTTCCTAGAAGCTAGTTCCTAGTGCCTAGACCCTAGTTCCTAGAACTTAATAATTCGGAAAGCTGCGTTTATCGTTTCTAGCGACTAGGAACTAGTCACTCGTCTCTTTTACACATTCAATGTTCTTTCATTGAGTCCATCAAAACCCTTTGGGTGTTGTATGGTTAAGCCTCACGGGCAATTAGTACAGGTTAGCTCAACGCCTCACAGCGCTTACACACCCTGCCTATCAACGTTCTAGTCTCGAACAACCCTTAAGGGCACTTAAAGTGCCAGGGAAGACTCATCTCAGGGCTCGCTTCCCGCTTAGATGCTTTCAGCGGTTATCGATTCCGAACTTAGCTACCGGGCAATGCGATTGGCATCACAACCCGAACACCAGAGGTTCGTCCACTCCGGTCCTCTCGTACTAGGAGCAGCCCCCTTCAATCTTCCAACGCCCACGGCAGATAGGGACCGAACTGTCTCACGACGTTCTAAACCCAGCTCGCGTACCACTTTAAATGGCGAACAGCCATACCCTTGGGACCGACTTCAGCCCCAGGATGTGATGAGCCGACATCGAGGTGCCAAACACCGCCGTCGATATGAACTCTTGGGCGGTATCAGCCTGTTATCCCCGGAGTACCTTTTATCCGTTGAGCGATGGCCCTTCCATTCAGAACCACCGGATCACTATGACCTGCTTTCGCACCTGCTCGAATTGTCATTCTCGCAGTCAAGCGGGCTTATGCCATTGCACTAACCTCACGATGTCCAACCGTGATTAGCCCACCTTCGTGCTCCTCCGTTACTCTTTGGGAGGAGACCGCCCCAGTCAAACTACCCACCAGGCACTGTCCTCACCCCGGATAACGGGGCTAAGTTAGAACATCAAACATACAAGGGTGGTATTTCAAGGTCGGCTCCACAGATACTGGCGTACCTGCTTCAAAGCCTCCCACCTATCCTACACATGTAGGCTCAATGTTCAGTGCCAAGCTGTAGTAAAGGTTCACGGGGTCTTTCCGTCTAGCCGCGGGTACACTGCATCTTCACAGCGATTTCAATTTCACTGAGTCTCGGGTGGAGACAGCGTGGCCATCATTACGCCATTCGTGCAGGTCGGAACTTACCCGACAAGGAATTTCGCTACCTTAGGACCGTTATAGTTACGGCCGCCGTT
>NZ_JCBDGO010000016.1:0-36264 GCF_059834045.1 Vibrio sp. R12-SG2-ISO1
GGGCTGCAGCGATGTACAGCGTGGCGTCGTTGTTTTTGCTGCTGGTGATGGGGCGGCCAAAGTGGCGCCAGTACTCTTGGCGGTATGTGCTCATTGGCGGAGGGCTGTTTGTCGCTTATGAGATTTGTCTCGCTTTAGCGCTGGGCATGGCTAACTCGCGCATGCAAGCGATTGAAATGTTGGTGATAAACTATCTTTGGCCAGCACTCACTGTACTGATGGCTCTGCTGTTGAGCCCGAAACGGGCCAGTTGGCTGGTGTACCCAAGTATTGCACTCGCGTTTGTTGGCGTGGCGTGGAGCATCACTGGCGATGCCGGTCTTTCTGTCAGCCAAATTGCAGCCAATGTCGCCACGAACCCAGCGACGTATTCGATGGCCTTCATCGGAGCCTTTTTATGGGCACTATATTGCAACCTAACCAAAACCCTGGCGCGAGGGCAAAACGCCATCACGTTGTTTTTTATTCTCACGGCGATCACCTTATGGATCAAAGCGGCACTGTTCACAGAGAACAGCGCTCTGCCTTTGAGTGAAGTGTTGACGATGGAATCTGGCGCGATTTTGTTACTTGCCGGCGTAACGATGGGGGCGGGGTATGCGCTGTGGAATTACGCGATTATTGGCGGCAACATGGTGTTTCTGGCGACCTTGTCGTACTTTACTCCCATCATCGCGACCGTTATCTCGTCATGGTTGCTAGGGGTGGCGATCACTCACAGTTTTCTTCAAGGAGTGGCGATGGTCACCATTGGCTCGTTGATTTGCTGGTGGGTGACTCGAGAAACGCGCAAAACGTCGACACTAAAAGAGGTCAACTCTTAGCGGCTCACCAGTGAATGTCGATTGGGGTTCCCGTTTCCACTAGGCTGAGTAATTCATCCATTTCAGGGTTGCTGAGAGCAATGCATCCATTCGTCCAATCGAAACTCTGCACATAGTTGGCGGGCCTTTGCTCGCCATTTCTCAAACCGTGAATTTTAATGTCTCCGCCCGGCGACACATTCAACGCACTGGCGTATTCGAGATCCGCTTGGTTCGGATAACTGATGTGGATGGAACGGTAGAACTCAGAATCTTCCATCACAAAATCCAAGTAGTAGCGTCCTTCGGGCGTTTTTTGATCACCCTCTTGTGTTTTGTGTCCTTTGGGCGCTTTACCCAGAGCGATGCGAAACTCTCGAACCACTTCGTTGTTAGACAGTAGGTACATACGTCGTTTTGATTTATCGACTTGGATCAAATCCACTCGGGGTTGACTAAAGGCATCAGAGTCGGCGGCGAGGCTCTCAGGGCTTCCCCATACACTCGTAATAAAACAAAGCGCTGCAATCGTCAGCGCACGCTGTGGTAACCCCTTCAAAACCCTTCTCTCCAAGCTGCATCATTCTCAACCAAAGTAGTATAACGACAACCGCTGCCCAGTGCGATCCGCTTGTCTCTTTTGGGCTGCGCATTGCGCCTAAGTTCGGTCTTGAATGATAAATGATTGATATTAAAACAATGGTTCATAAAAATGAGATAAATTGTTTCAATGTCTAATTTTTGGCGTGTTTTTGGCAAAAAATGATGGCCAACATCACACAAAATTTCCCTTTAGAGGTTAGGTAGCGGGTGAAGATCTCAATTCGTTTTTGATTATATTTGAACGATATTGATCATATATGAATTAAAGATACACTTACTGCCAACACAAAGGAGAGAATGATGTTTACCAATTACAACAGCAATCCGCTCGATGCGAAGCACTACGATACGGATCGCTTACGCGCAGAATTCTTAAATGAACAGTTGTTTGCCGAAGACTCGATTACCTTGCTTTACAGCCATATCGATCGTGTGGTCGCACTGGGTGTGTGCCCTACGACTCAACCACTTTCTTTGGATGAGTACATCGACAATGGCGTATTCGGCACCGATTATTTCTTGCAGCGCCGCGAACTGGGCATGGTCAACTTGGGAGAAGGGGCGATTGAAGTCCACACCTCGGAAGAGATCTATCGACTTGAGCCGCTCGATGCCCTTTACCTAGGTAAAGGGGTGCGCAATATCCGTTTCCACTCTGAAGAGAGTGCGCACAAACCGTATCTTTACTGCTTAAGTGCGCCTGCACATCATGGTTACCCATCGCGTTTGATCACCCGTGAACAAGCGAAAGTGGTCGAGCTTGGCTCAAACGACACCGCTAACCTGCGAGTGATCAATCAATACTTGCACCCAGATGTGCTGCCGACCTGCCAACTGTGCATGGGCGTGACGCATCTTGCACCGGGCAGTGTGTGGAACACTATGCCTGCGCACACTCACGAACGCCGTATGGAGGCTTACCTCTATTTCAACGTTCAACCGAATCAAGTGGTTTTCCATTTCATGGGAGAGCCGCAAGAAACACGACACATCGTCGTACGTGACAAACAGTTAGTGCTATCTCCGAGTTGGTCAATTCACTCAGGTTGTGGGACCAGTAACTACAGTTTTGTCTGGGGCATGTTGGGCGAAAACCAGACCTTTGATGACATGGATTTCGTGGACATGACCGCCATCCGATAACAACCAATAACGACATTACCCTACACATTGACAAGGACTACTGTGATGAAAAAAGTACTGAAAATGACGGCTCTATCTGCTTTGGTCAGCGTTGGCCTAGGCACCGTTTCTATGGCTCAAGCGGCAACTGAAATCAAAGCGGCGTTTAACCAGTCAGACAATCATCCGCAATACATCGCATTGCAAGAGTTTGGCAAAAAACTCAACGAGCAAACGGACGGCCGTTACAAACTGTCTATTTACCCAAATGAACTGCTTGGCGACCAACGTGCCGCACTTGAGTTGGTGCAAAATGGCGCGATTCAAATGGCGGTTGTCGCCAACCCACTGATTGAAAACTACGACGCGACCTACCGTGTGATTGGTATGCCGTATGTCTACTCTGGTCCAGCGCACCAAGAGGCGGTATTTACTTCGGGCGAGTTGGATGAGTTGTTTGCCTCTACCAAACGCTTTGGTTTTGAAGTCTTGACGGCGTACACCGCAGGCGCTCGCAGCATGTACACCAAAAATGCGCCGGTTGAAAACGTCTCGGACATGAAAGGCAACAAGATTCGTGTAATGCAGTCTGAAACCATGATTAAGATGCTGTCGTGCATGGGCGGTACGGGCGTACCTATGAGTCAAGGTGAAGTGTACACCGCGATTCAACAAGGCGTATTGGATGGCGCGGAAAACAACGAGATCACTTATGCGGATCTTAAGCAGTACGAAGTGGCACCTTACTTCTCATCAACCCGTCATTTGATGGTGCCCGATCTGGTTGTGGTGAGCAGCTACTTTGTGGATACGATGTCAAAAGAAGACCAAGCGACACTGCGCCGCCTAGCGAAAGAGAGCACGCCAGCGCAGTTTAAGCTATGGAATGATCGCATCAGCACGGCAATGGAGACCGCGAAATCGCACGGTGCGACCTTCAATGAAGTCGACATCACGCCATTCCAAGAGAGCTGTCAACCGCTTCAGCAGGCGCTCACTGAGTCTCCAGCTCAGAAGAAGCTGTTCGAAAAAATCGCCGCTTTAAAATAAGTTCAAGAGTAAGGGGCCAGCGCGGTGCTGGCTCCTTGTCGGATCTTCATTATGCAAAAAACCGTATTTCAAACCTTGTTGTCAGCCATGACAACCTTAAAACAGTGGGTGGACAAAGTGCTGTCCCTGTTTTTGATTCTGATTGTGGGCACCATGACCGCCTTGGTCACCTATCAGGTTGCCTCACGCTATCTATTCAATAGCCCAAGTGCGGTGAGTGAAGTGCTGTCGCGCTATCTCTTCATTTGGCTGATTTTATTTGGCAGTGCGTACGTCTTTGGACTACGTGAGCATATGGCCATCACCTTTATCCGTGACAAGTTCAATGACAAAGTGCGCGTGTTGGTGGAGATGTTCATCGAGTTGGTGACGGTCAGTTTTGCCTACGCGATCATGATCATCGGTGGTTACAACAGTGCAGTACGCCAAATGTGGCAGTTAGACTCGGCACTGCAAATCCCGATGGGTGTCATCTACGCGGCCATCCCGATTTCTGGAGGATTGATTCTGTTTTATTTCCTCTATAACGAATTGAATCTGATCCATCAATTCAAAGCTCTCAAACACAGCAAAGCTTCAAGCGAGGTGTAATATGGATATGGCTCTTACCGCCTCACTGGTGATGTTTGTTGGGGCGATCGTCTTGCTGATTATCGGTGCGCCGATCGCCATCAGTGTCGGCGCGGCCTCTTTTGCCGCGATGACGGTCATTCTTCCGTTTCAAGGGGCAATGACGACCTCAGCGCAGCGTATGTTCGTCGGGCTTGATTCCTTCGCGCTGCTCGCTATTCCGTTTTTCATTTTGGCCGGTAACATCATGAACAATGGTGGCATAGCAATACGGCTGATTAACTTTTCTAAAATCGTCAGCGGCTTCTTCCCTGGTTCACTGGCGCAGACCAATGTGGTCTCCAACATGCTGTTTGGCTCTATCAGCGGCTCTGGCGTGGCATCCGCGGCGGCGGTTGGTGGCATTATGTCGCCAATTCAGAAGAAAGAGGGCTACGACCCAGCCTTTAGTACCGCGGTAAATATTGCTTCCGCGCCGACGGGAATGTTGATTCCACCCAGCAACACCTTGATTGTCTACGCGACGGTTGCCGGTAGCGTATCGGTCTCGGCGCTGTTTGTCGGTGGTTACGTGCCCGGTATTTTGTGGGGCTTGAGCGTGATGATCATCGCCGGCTTTATGGCAAAACGCCGTGGCTATATCGCCAAACATAGCATGACGTTGAAAGAGTGTTTCTCGGTCACGATTCAAGCGGTACCAAGCTTAACCTTGGTTTTGGTGGTGATTGGCGGCATTCTTGGCGGCGTATTTACCGCAACCGAAGCGTCGGCGATTGCCGTGGTCTATTCACTCTTTTTGACGTCGTGCTATCGTTCGTTGAAATTCAGTGAGTTGCCGCAGATTTTCCTCAGTACGGCGAAAATGTCAGCGATTGTGATTTTCATGTTGGCGACCTCGTCGATCATGTCTTGGGTCATGGCGTTTACCCAGATTCCGGGTATGATTGCAGACTCGCTGCTCTCATTGACTGACAACCCATTCATGATCTTGCTGATCATCAACTTGGTGTTGCTGTTTGTCGGCACCTTTATGGACCCGACGCCGGCGGTGCTTATCTTCACACCGATTTTCCTACCTATCTGTACTTCTCTGGGTATGGATCCGGTGCAATTTGGTATCTTGTTGGTGTTTAACTTATCGCTTGGCACCATTACGCCGCCGGTAGGGCCGATTCTGTTTACCGGTTGTAAGGTCAGTGGCATCAGCATTGATAGTGTGATTCGCACCTTGTTGCCATTCTTTGTGATGATCTTTGGTGTGTTGATGCTCGTCACCTACATTCCTGCGATTTCCTTGACGATTCCTCAGTGGATGGGATTGATCCGTTAATCAAGGCGTTAACCTACTTTAAAGGACCTAAATTGGCTGTCATACTGAGACTTCTCTATGGCAGCCTCTATCGATCATGAGCAACATTAAAAAAACTGAATATCGCGCGCCCGCACTTGAGAAAGGGCTCGACATTTTGGAGCTTCTTGCCGCGTCTCCGGTGGCGCTGAGTAAAAAGCAAATTGCGGAAAAACTCGATCGCAGTGTCAGTGAAATTTTTCGCATGTTGTCGGTGCTAGTGGAGCGGCAGTACATTGAGCTCGACGCTGAACAATCGGCATATTCGCTCAGCCTAAGAATGTTTGTGCTGTCCAACCAACATCCTCCCATTGCGCAGATGCTCAAGCGTGCGGTGCCTATGATGGAAGATCTGTGTTTGAAGGTGAACCAATCTTGCCACTTAAGCCAATACAAGCATGGTGAGCTCGTGGTGATCAGTGTGCAGGAAAGCCCTTATAAAATGGGCTTTGGCTTACGCTTAGGGGCAACGCTAGATATCTGCTCATCGGGCTCGGGCATCGTGCTGCTCAGTTTTACCGAGCAAGCTCAGCGCGACAAAATCCTTGCGCAAACCGATGCGACGTCCGCTGAAATTGAACACGCGTTAGCGAACATCGAGAAAACGCAGCGAGACGGCTACTTCGTCGGCGCCAGTCCGCAAATTTCTGGCGTTACCAACATCAGCTATCCAATTTTTGGTGCCTTAGGCGAACTGATGGCGGTGATGACAGTCCCTTACATGACCTTGAACTCGCGCACTGTTCATCATCACATCGAAGACATCGAGCAAACCCGTCAAGAACTGGAGCAGGTAGCCGTTCAATTGAGTATGCGTCTCAATAACTAAGTAGCCTTGACGCAACTGGTACAACTTGTGGGTTATTTGCCCATTATTTCCTATCACTTAGGTTGAGGGTGGTCACATTCTGAACTAACTTCAAATGAGTAGTTGTCTACTCATTCGAGCTTAGGAGGGAGTATGCTCTCAGCCATGTCAAAAAGTATCCGTTTAAAACTATCTTCCGCACTGGGTTTGCTGGTGGTCTCCTTGGTGGTGGTGTTTGTCACCTTTAGTACCATCTCCTCCGCACTCAATAATGGCCTGGGTTTGTTTGGCCAAACTTATATGCCTGCGCTGTCCGATATCCTCAATGCTGACCGAGATTTATACCAAGCCAGAGTGGCGCAAATGAGTTACATCACGGCCAATGGCACTGAGGATGACCTTGCTGATTTTGAAGAAAACGCACAGCAAGCACTGGATAGAATGAACAACTATCTCGGGTATATGAAAGAGGAACAGGCAATATTGGCGAAGCTTAAAGGCTACCAACAAGCGTTTGACCTCTGGAAAAGCTCCTCTCTTGAAGTTATTGCGCTGCGTGACAAAGGGGAGATACAACGGGCTTCCGAATTGCTCAGTGGTGATAACAGCGCGCACTTTTCCACGTTAAGAGATTTCTATGACGTCGCCGGTGAAGCGCTCGATGCACAAGCAAAGCAAACCGTCGATGTGCTCAATGCACGCATGGATGTGAATCACCGCAATCTTCTTCTTTTCGTCATTTTCGTCGGTGTGCTCTCGTCTGTACTGACATTCTTTGTCCCCAAACTATTGGTCGACGGTATGCGCCAATTGACCTCTCGTGTGGGTGAAATCTCGCAAGGTGACGGGGATCTCACACAACGTATCGACTCTAAACGCAAAGACGAACTCGGGCTGCTGGCCGGCACCTTTGATACCTTTGTCAGCAAACTGCAGGGCATCATTATTGGTATTTACGATAACACCAATAATCTTAATCATACGGCTGATGAGCTCAACCAGAGCTACTCACAGGCGCAGGTGGTGAACGAAGAGATCAGTCGTGGTATCGATATGATCGCCACCGCTGTTAATCAGTTCAGCGTCTCGGTAAAAGAGGTCGCGGAGTATTCGGACAAAGCGGCAAGAATGTCGGAATCGACCGCGAAAGTGACGCAAGATGGCCAAGCCTTGATTGAGGGGTCGGTACGTGGCACGCATGAGTTGTCTGATGCGATTACCGATGCCAATAATGTTATCGAAAACCTGTCGACCGAATCGCAAAACATCGTCTCAGTATTGGATGTGATTCGTAACATCGCAGAGCAGACTAATCTGCTGGCGCTTAACGCGGCCATCGAAGCAGCACGAGCGGGTGAGCAAGGACGCGGCTTTGCCGTGGTAGCGGATGAAGTTCGCTCATTGGCAAGCAAAACCCAACAATCTACTGAGGAGATTCAGAAGATGATCGACTCCTTGCAGGTGGGTGTGCAAAACGCCGTGTCATCGATTCGCGTGGGGAATGATAAAGTACGCAGTTCAGTCGAAGCGGCGGAGAAAATTCAAACGCTCTTTACCGAGATTCATCAAGCCACCATTGATGTCAGTGACATGGCGACCCAAATTGCCGCCGCGACGGAGGAACAAAGCACCACCTCTGAAGAGATCAACACTAACCTTGTCAGCCTCAATGATCAGAATCAGAGCAGCAAAGCCTTGTCAGAGCGTATCCATCAAGTCGCGCAAAATGTCATGGAGCTATCGAGCGGGCTGAGCCGTGACGTCAATCAGTTTGTGGTGAGATAACCCATAAGCAAGGAGAGTGATGATGGCGCGTTTAGTCGCAGTGTGGTGGCTCCTGTTGATCCCTTGGGTAAAGACATGGGCCAATCCTGTTGAGCTTTATACGGAAATTTCTAAACCTTATCAAAGCTTTGATAATGGCGAGCTACATGGCACTGTGGTGGACACGGTCAAGTGTATTTTAGAAAATATGGACATGGATTACCGTATCCAACTCTCACCGTGGAAGCGCGCCAGTCAGTCGTTGAAAACTGGCGGTGTGGATGGCTTTTTCTCTTCAACCTATAACTCAGAGCTCTCTGGTAATGCGACCTTGACGCACCCTCTAGTACTGGAAAAGTGGTATTGGGTGTACAGCGGTGACACCGTCAATTTTGACAAACTCGGCGTGGTGCATGGCAGTGCTCAAGATGCTTGGCTATCAGGCCAAACTCTGTACACCCCCATCATCCGCGCCAAGGATTCCGCACAATTGATCAACTTGCTACTGAAAAATCGCATCGAGGTGATCGCCATCGACCTGAATGCGTTCAACAGTGAAATTGCCTCCGGCTCTTATCCGATGGACAGAGTGTCGCAGCTTAACTTGCAGTTTTTGAAATTCTCTGCATTGGGCATTTACTTTAATAATGAGTTCGTCAACGAAAATGAAGGCTTCATGGCAAGGTTCAACAGCTATATTCCTGTCTGTTCGAGTGTTTCCTATTCGCTGAATGATAAGGAGGAGCAAGTGCTTAAGCAGTTCGCCATGCAAGATATTGTGCCTTTGGCGAAAAGTGCGTTGGTCAGTGATGGCGTCGCGATAGCGAATAAAGATCCTCAGCACAGACAAATGAAAAACAATTTTGATGCCTTGATGGGCAATGCGCTCTCACAACATCTGATTCAAGTTCAGCAACAAAGCCAAGAGATCTTCTCCGAAATCATGGTTTTTGATGCTCAAGGCTATAACGTAGGGCAAAGTGTGGTGACATCAGACTTGTGGCAAGGCGATGAGCCCAAATACTTGAGGCTCTTGAACGGCATTGACATGTTTATTGACGACATTCAGTACGATCCTTCGACCAATCTGTTTCAAACCCAAATCAGTGTTCCTATCCGCGACAGCCAAACAGGGCGATTTATCGGCGGTATGACGGTGGGCGTGAATCTGGAGCGATTCTTTCAAAACGACCAAGCAAAATGATTAAGTTCCAAGCTCAATCACACACATTGAATTAAAGCCCCGTGGCGTTTTGGACCGCTCGGACGACCTGCGCCGCCTCTTTTCGCTTGTGTACATGCAGCTTTTTATACAGTTTGTAGATGTGGCTTTTGACCGTACTTTCAGCGAGATAGAGTTGGTTGGCGATCTGCTGGTTAGATTTGCCATGATAGATTAAATCTAGAATCTGCTTCTCTCGGCAGGTCAAGTTGGCGTAGTAGTCGTGTTGGACGGTGTCCGGATCTCGATAGTGGAGCACGGTGCGTTCTAGGCATTTTCTGGGCAGCCACAATCCACCAGACAAAATGTATTTCACACTCTGTGTTAAGTGGTCGACCGAAGCGGATTGAAGGAGCAGGCCACGCAGAAACTTCCAACGCACGAAGGTAAAATTTTGCGCCTCCTCCGGTACGTTGTGAACCAGCAAACCAAATCCGAGCAACTCGAAGTCAGGCAGGACGTCTTCACGTAACATATCGTCCAAGTAGGCGTAATCCACCACGACCAGATCCACTTTGCGCTTACCGGAAAGCTCGACCAATTGCTCTGGAGCGCAGCTCTCAACACTGACATTCTTGATGGTTGAGAGCTGTTGTTGAATTAAGCTACTTTGCAAATTTTTTTGCGTCAGGAGCATCAGTGTATAGGTATCCATGGGTTTCCCATCCTGGCAACAAAATGAACGTCGAAAGCCTCTAAACATCGTCCTTTCAATAGGGGTAAGTATACGCCAGCGCCCAGTATGACTGCGTAAAATCATAAAGAGAGACTAGAAGCGGATTAGGGCGGTGACCTTTAGTTTCAACATGATCGGCGGTATATAAACTAAGCGTGTAGGCGAAATGCTATTTTATGATTTTAAATCAGAGAGTTAACTTTGCTCTGACTTTACCTTTCATCATGAGTGTTTGAGGGTGCAAGACTGAAATTAGCCGCAAACACGTCATACTTTTTCCCGCCAAAATAGTCATCTTCTTTCATACTTCAGTCAGCAGTACGCTATAAGACACTGTTTTTCAATATTAAAAAATCCATCAGTGATAAGTATTCCCTAAGTTGCTGCTGTCTGGCTTTAGACAGTCTTAGCGGTGAGACAATGCCAAATTGCGCACCCCCTATACTGAGCTTGCCTTAGGGCGAGGAACAATCAGTCAACTTAATGGAGTGCACATTATGAATCTTCAAAAAACCGGTATTGCTGTCGCGATGTCAGCGCTATTTGTGAGTGGTATTGCGTGGGCCGATAACAATAACAGTGACGACTTTCTAAGTCACAATACAGATTCAAGTAACAACTGGGACGACAGTGCCAACACCGTGACGCAAACGCAAACGGTGTATGACAATGATACCGACAACAGTGTGGCCAACAGTGGGAATACGGCGAATTTAGCCAGCGGCAACACCATGACGGACAACAGCGTTGACGATAGTGGTAACACAGCGACGTATACCGAAGCGAACACCGATACTGACAACAGTGTGGCCAACAGTGGGAATACGGCGAATTTAGCCAGCGGCAACACCATGACGGATAACAGCGTTGACGATAGTGGTAACACAGCGACGTATACCGAAGCGAACACCGATACTGACAACAGTGTGGCCAATAGTGGAAATACGGCGAATTTAGCGAGTGGTAACACCATGACGGATAACAGTGTTGACGACAGTGGTAACACTGCTACGTATACCGAGGCGAATACTGATATCGACAACAGTGTTGACGATAGTGGTAATACTGCAACGGTCGCCAGTGGTAACACCAATTCCAGTACTAATGGCAGCTACAACGATGGCAGTGATAACAGTAATACTTGGAACAACAGTGCCAATACCTACACTAATACCTATGAGATTGATCTCGACTCCGACACGGTTGTGGCCAGCTCAACACTGGGCGGTAGCGTATCGGGTGTATCTGTCGTTTACGGTGCCGGTGGAAACAAAGGCCGTGTGAGCGTAGACAACATCAATCGTATGGATGGCTTTGGCAGTGCAGCGGGTATCGTGACTGTGGCGCAGAATGCGGGTTCAAACTCATTGATCCAACAGTCTGTATCCACTAACGCGTCTGTGTTTACCGATTAAGTTCGCACTCTAGGAGCAAAGCGATGCGTACAGCTCTATTCGTCCTGATGACGTTGGGCACGCTATCTGCTTATGCCGATGAGTTGATATTGGAACAACCGGGGCTGTCGGAGCAGCAACTCGACAGCTCCCGTGGAGGCCAATATCACATCGACATCGAGAGTGTGACTGCGTCGTCAGAGATAAATGGTATCAACGCAGGAAATGCGGTGACAAACAGTGTCACGGGGAACAACGTGATCGCGAGCAGTGCGCTCATGCACAGCTCAGGTATCACGAGCGTGGTCCAAAACACTGGCAATAATGTGTTGATACAAAACTCAACAGTTGTCAATTTAACACTGAAATGACCATGAAACTTTGGTGCGTAATTCTAGCTTGGGTAGGAGCGATGCTCTGTTCTTCTGCTCAAGCTCTCAATTTTCTCCCCCAGCGCGGAATGTACAGCGTACCCGTAAAAAGCTACAAGGAGTTGCAGTTTGGTGACGTGCATCGTCAACAATACGATTTTAGTTGTGGCTCTGCGGCGCTGGCTTCCCTTCTGACTTACCACTACCAAACCCCTTCCGCCGAACAAGAGATATTTGAAGTGATGTTCTCAAATGGGGATCAAGCCCTCATTGAGCAACAAGGCTTTTCGTTGCTGGATATGAAGCAGTATCTTGACGCTCAAGGGCTGCGCGCAGATGGATTTCAGATCAGTTTGGAGAAAATGAAACAGGTAGGCGTCCCTGGGGTGACCTTAGTGAATTTTGACGGTTATCTTCACTTTGTGGTCATAAAGGGAATGAACCAACATTCTGTGATCTTAGGCGATCCTTCTCGTGGCACCATGATGATGAGCTTTGAAGAGTTTGAACAGTACTATCAAGGTGTTGTCCTGCTGATTCGCAATAAAGCGGAAGTGGGGAGGGCCTCGTTTATTACCGATGATCACTTCGCGGTTTATCACAGCGCACCATTAAGCACAGGGGTATCTCGAGAATCTCTCGGGGTATTTTCGATCACGTTACCAGAGGCCGGGGAATACTAGCCTTTAGAGCGACATTATGAAAACGGTAAAGGTGGTAATAGGAGTATTAGCCAGCATGGCGTCGATGTCCGTGTTTGCTGATGCCATTGATATACAGCAAGTTCAACTGACACCCATGAGTCAATCGAGATTGGCTCTGTATCGAGGAGGGTTTCAAATCAACAGAGACTACGTCATCAATATAGGCTTGAGTGTACGAAGCAGTGTTAATGGACAATCGGTCTTTAATACGCAAATCGCCAACTTGGTGTTTGAAAACGGTCAACTGCTCAAGCAGTCGGCGAACTATAAAGTCCGGCAAGCCAATCCAACGGACTCGTCGACTACAACGACTGCGGTGCCTGTCACCGATGTGGTGAATGTTGTTCAAGTAGGCGAAGGCAATCAGATTGCAGGAGATGTGAGTGTCAACCCAGCGGCGTTAGTCAATTCACTGGATGTGACCAACAGTACATCGGCGTCGATCACCTCAGCAAGCATCACTAATGTGATTCAAAATACACTCGATCACAGTGTGTTGGGGGTGGATACGATTGTCAATATTGACGCCCAAGTCAGCGGCTTAGTGCAACAGATTCGCAGTCGCACCAAGCTTCAAGATGCCTTATTGATCGGAGGATATTAGAAACTGAACGGCACCCTCACTGTCAGTTGGAAGTCGGGGGTGTCTTCGGTTAAGCCTGCCTGAGCGTTGACGTTCAATGACGATGTCTTTGAAAACGCGTAGTTGACACCAAAGTTAATCGAATCCAGTTGCAGTAGTTTGGCATCGTCCGCTTCTTCGCCATCCAGTGTGCTTTTCAATATCGTTTTGTGGCTCAAGCCGAGCGAAAACGACAGATCAGGATTGACTGAAAAGCCAATCCCCGCGCCTAATGAAAGGGTATCACCCAATTTTACGGCACTGCTGCTGTCCCCTACATTGACGTCATCTTCAAAATTGTAAATGTAGCTGAAACTGGTAAAGAGGACGGCAGGGTCGGTCGGATAGATCATCGAAAGGCTGGGCTCAATGCTCCAAAAACCGGATCCGGTTGGGACCTCTTTGTAGGTATTGGTGGTGTCGTCGATCTCGATGTCATAGGGCGACTTTCCGCTGTCTGATTTGACGCTTAGGCCGCCAATCCAGTAAGGCGTCGAGTCGACATTGAATTGATGGCGCAGCGCTAACTCCACATCGCCTAATCCCCCTCCATCTAGAGTGATATTGACCGTGTTGTCTTGCGCACCGTCTTGGATTGGGCGGGTAGAGATTTGATCGTTTCGATACACAAACGGTAAGCGCAGTTCCAACTCTGTTGTGTTGGTGAGTCCATAACGCGCACTCATCCCTGCGGTAATGGTGGTTCTGTCTGAATCACTCACCTCGATACGTCCAACAATCAGCGTCGGCAACACGGTATACCCAACCACAGAGACTTTATTGGATGAGTTTTGCGTGTAACTGAGTGAGGCGTCAAAAGCGAGTTTTCCTTTCGGTGTCAGTACGCCAGGTCGTGCGATCACATCGCCCACAGTTAGCGGTCGAGCCGCCTCTTCTTGCGCGAATGTCGTGTTGGACAAGAGCAATGCGCTTAAGCAGGGTAGGGTCAAGGTTGTTAGGGAGAATTTCGTCAAGGGAAAGGACATCGGGTAAGCCTCTTCTATCCATAGGTACTTGATTAGATAGAACAGGGTGAGAGGCTCCGCTATGAACGAAAGTTTGTGTTGTGTCTCTTCCAAGCCCTGAGACGGTTAGACGTGTCGTGTTGCAGGCAAAAGGAGGAGAGAGTGTTCATACTTTTTCGTCTACAGTTAAGGCCAACAACATGCTAGGGAGAGGATTTTACCGTTAAGGGAGAGGTAAACTGTTGGCGAAACTCGCTCGGCGTTATCGCCTTAACCCCTTTGAATTGACGGTTAAAGTTGGAGAGGTTTTTAAAGCCGGTACGCTCTGCAACAAGGGCGATCGGCAGACGAGTACTGGCTAGCAGCTCGCAGGCTTTGCCCACGCGATACTGCTTGAGATGCTCAGAGAAACTTACCCCATAGTGTTTTTCAAACAATCGATAGGCGGAGCTTTCACTCATGTGCAGTGTTTGACACAACGCGGCCATTGTGATGCTTTGTGCGTAGTGTTGCTCAATGTAATGCGTGGCCAGTTCAATGCGGCGATCCGTGTCGTGCTGGGAGGACAAAGGCTGAATGCGATATGGTGAAGTGCAGAGTTTGGTCGCCTTAAGATCGTCGGCAAGCGTGAGCAGCACGTCAATGACTTTGACCACTTGGTGATGGCGCGGCAGATGGATACACCCTTCCATGATGTTGGCCACTTTCTGGGCAATCTCAGGGCTAAAATGCAGCCCGTGCGAAGCTTGGCTCAGCAAGCGAGAGAGGTGTCTCGCTTCGGGCACTAAGTGTTGCAGTTGATCCACCCAGTGCTGTGAGAACCAAATGATCACCGTGTGTTGCTCACTGTTCTCTGAGGCAACACTTTTGCCTGCGAGCATATGGGGTAGCCCAGGACCATAAAGCAGCAGAGTATGATCCACAATCTCGCCAATCGCATCACCCGCGTAATAGTTACCCTGAAACACCGAGTGCGGATCGAGATAGATCACTAACTCATACTCACTGTGATAGTGCCATGAGCAGGCGTACTGATCGTTGTGCTCTCGGCAACGAAATTCACGCACCAGCCAGTCAAAGCTAGGGGTTGTCAGTACATGCTCTTTAAATGGCTTCACAATGTTCTCCTTGGTTGGTCACTAGCCTAGCTACATGACGCTTTTCTGTCAAAGATGATTATAAAGTTGAAGGAATAGTATCAAACCTGGCTCGAATACTACCATTGTCGGCGGAGGATCGGCGTAGACTGATGGGCATTGCTTGCGGCGTATTCGCCGTGTTCGTTCTCAATGTGTCTGGATGGGGAGTCCGCCATGTACCGGGATAAAACCGCACTCTATTTTATATTTACCACTTTTGTCACCGGCTTGTGCGGCGCGTTTTTCTATCCATTATCGAGTCTCTTCATTGTGCAAGAACTGGGTGCTTCACCATTGATGTTGAGCCTCTACATGGTGGTGGCGGTCAGCAGTTCGGTATGGGTCTCGTCGGCGATCGCCAAACGATCAGACAGCCATTGGAATCGCAAAACCATTTTAGTCGTCTCGTTAAGCAGCTACCTCATTACCGTGGCGAGCTTTACTGTGATTCGTGACTACTGGTTGGCGGTTGCTGTGGTCACACTGTTCGGCAGCGTCAGTGGCGCTTCGTTTGGTCAATTGTTCGCTCTCGGCCGAGAGTATGGTGACCGTCATGTCGATAACAGCACGCGTTTTGTTGCAACCATGCGAGCGGGTCTAGCGATTGCGTGGGTATTTGGTCCACCCGCAGCGTTTATGCTCAAAGCTCAGTTTGGCTTTAGCGCCTCGTTTGCGGTCTCGGCTGTGATCGTGGCCTTGGGTATTTGGGTGGTCGTCAAGCAGATCCCCTCGAATGTGGTCACGCAAGAGGAGCGCTCAGCAAGTCGCGTCAATAAACCTCTGGGTAAACGTGTGCTGTTGTACTGCGTGATCGTGGTGTGCGCTTTTTCAGCGAATAACCTCTACATCATCAGTATTCCGCTTTACCTCTCTCAAGAGTTGGTGGTCGATGCCAGTTGGCTTGGGCTGTTGTTTGGGGCTGCGGCCGCCTTTGAGATTCCGGTGATGCTGGCCGCCGGCCGTATGGCGGACAAATTTGGTACGACAAGGGTAATGACGACCGCGGTTGTCTCTGGTGCGCTGTTCTATTTGGTGATGCTCGTAGAAACCCAATTTAGCGTGATGCTGTTTGCTCAATTGCTGAATGGTTTCTTTATTGGGATATGCGCGACCTTAGGTATGGTGGCATTGCAAGACATGATGAAGGATCGCCTCGGCACCGCATCGACGCTGTTCTCCAACATGCTGAACATCAGTACCCTTGTTTCGAGCCTCGCGGTGGGCGTGGTCGCCGAGCTGTATAACTATTACAGCGCGTTATATCTCTGTTTAGCGGGGGCCATCACCGCCGCCTTATTACTGGTGGTGTTTGAAATGATGAGTCACAAAGCAGAACCCGAGTGTCACGCGCCGAGCGCTTGATGGGGGACGCTGGGTCAACGGCGCTGTCACCGTTGACCTTAAGGTTCGCCTCGATGAATCGGCTATTTCGCCCGTGTTGCCCCATTTCTTTTACGAAGAGGTGGCAGCATTTTCCGTCCAAACACATTGATCAAAGCGCCGGTAATGATCAATGTGCCGCCTAGGTAGGTCCATAGCGATGGCACTTCATTAAAGACCCAAACACCAATTAGGGTAGAAAAGACGATTTGCACGTAAGAGTACGCCGAGGCTTTGCCTGCTTCTTGGGTTTGCATCGCTTTCGTCAAACCGTATTGGCCAATTTGGGTGAAAATGCCCACCAGGACCAACATGCACAGCATTGGCAAGCTTGGCCAAACGACGTTATCGCCCATCAGTAGCAAAGAGGTAGGTAGGGCGACCAACGGGAAATAGAAAATGATCACTGAACTGTCTTCGGTTTGGCTCAATTTACGAACGATGACGTAAGCAATCGAACTGCCAAACGCGCCGCCGAGCGCGAGCATCACACTAAGTGGAGGCAGTTCATGGTGAACACTGTCACTGAAGTTGGGTTGCATCATCACGGCAAGCCCAGTTAAACAGAGAGCGATGCACACTAAGGTGGCGCTTTGAATGCGCTCCTTTAAAAACAGCACGCCAAGCAGCGCGGTGAACACCGGGTGCACGTATTGCAAGATGGTCGCTTCCGCAAGGGGCAGCGTGGTGACCGAATAGTAGACACACATCAAAGCGAAGGTGCCCACGGCGCCGCGAACGAGGAGCAATTTACGATTGTGTCCCCATACCGAGAGGCGCTTACGCTTCACATCCAGGTAGCTGATGATGAGAGACACCAAGGCCCTCGCTGCAACAATCTCAAACACAGGAATACCGTGCTCACTGACGTACTTGACGCTTGCCGACATCAGAGCAAAGCCCAGTGCAGACAAGAGCATAAATCGAACCCCAACGGGGATAAGTTGGGTTGGCGTAGTGACGTTCATAGCAGTAAATGGCTCAAGGGGAGCTTGAGCTGACTTCTCATTATTATTCGCAATAGTCTCGCATCATACGCCAAGCCTTGCTGGGTAGATAGGTTAGATTGTGGATGACAGTTCTTGATGGGCAAAATCAATCAGCGCGCGGACTTTACGTGGAATTTCATGCCCGGCTAGATAGATGGCGTACATCGAACGTGTGCCGAGGTCGTAATCGTCCAGTACCCGAACTAAACGCCCACTTTTGATGCCATCCTGAGTGACAAAATCGGGGCACAAAGCGATACCCATCCCTTGCTCTGCCCACTCTTTTGCCACGCGTGCACTGTTGACTTTAAGTTGGCTGCGCGGTTTGAAGTCACTCTGGACGCCCTCTCGCGTAAAGGTCCAACGTTGGTAACCTTGCCGATTGGTGTCAATGATCAATCGATGTTGCGCTAAATCGTCGATGTTAATCGGCGTGCCGTGGGCGGCCAAATACTCCGTAGAGGCCACTAACTGACTGTGAATAATGCCTAACTTACGGCCACGAACGGAAGCGTTGTCGGGCAGGCCGATGCGAAAAGCAAGATCAAATCCCTCCATCGCTAGGTCAACGAAATCATCGGTTAAGCGCAGGTCAAGTTCAATCTCTGGATGAAGCAAGGCAAAGCGGCGCAGTAGATCTTGCAGGTAGAGTTCACCAAAGGTGATGGGGGCGGAGATTTTGAGTGGCCCAGAGAGTTGTTGATGACTGCGACCGACTTGCTCGAACAGTTCGTCAAATTCGGCGAGAAGGCGTGGCGCTTGCTCGAGTAGGCGCAACCCCGCATTGGTGACACTGACATTGCGTGTCGTGCGTTGCAACAGGCGGGCGCCGACCTGCGCTTCCAATTGCGCCACATATTTGGAGGTGAGTCGGTTAGAGATGCCAAGCCTTTGCGCCGCTGCGGTAAACGATCCCGTTTGCGCGGTGGCGACAAAGGCTCTAAGTCCATCCATTTTATCCACGAGTATCCTCCTAAGATCAATCGAAATGGGGAGCATTTTTGCGCATGAGATTGCGAACAAAATATAGATAATTATTCCACATAATCTACATAGTGTTCATTATTTATTTTGCGCATACTGAGTCCATCCGCTCCTACTTACAAGGGAGCATCTCCAGCGAATACTATGAGGCACAATAATGACCAACGTGACTTATCAACAACTAAAACGCTCATTGAGCGCATCCGAACGCATGCCAGTGATCTTCCTGGGTCATGGCTCACCGATGAATATCATTGAAGACAACCGCTACAGTCGTTCGTGGCTTGAATTGGGCGCCAGTTTACCAACCCCTCAAGCGATCTTGGTGCTGTCTGCTCATTGGATGAGCCAAGGCTCCACGCTAGTCGATGTCTCCGCGCAGCCTCGCACCATTCATGATTTTTACGGCTTTCCCAAGGCCCTGTATGAAGAGCAATATCCGGCCCCCGGGGCACCAAGGCTCGCGCGAGAAGTGGTGCAGTTGCTTGACCACATCAACGCCCATGAAGATGAGACGTGGGGGCTTGATCACGGAGCGTGGGCGCTGCTGAAATTTCTTTACCCAGAGGCCAACGTTCCTGTATTCCAGATGTCGATTGATGTCACGAAACCGCTCGATTGGCATCTCAATCTCGGTAAAACATTGCGTGAACTTCGCCACCGTGGCGTGTTAATTATTGGCTCTGGCAACGTGGTGCACAACCTACGCGATCTTGATTTAGACGGTCATGTTCATGATTGGGCGCTAGAGTTCGATGATAAAGTTGGCCAGGCGCTGCAAACACGACGCTTTTCATCCTTGGCGGATACGCGTGAGCTGGGTTCTCTGCTTTATCAAGCGAATCCAACGCTTGAGCACTATGTGCCTGCGCTAACGGTTGCGGGAGCGTCGGATGAACAAGATCGGCTTTCCTCAATCACAGGTGGCATTGAACTGGGCGCGGTGTCGATGCGTTCATTCCTCTTTTATTGATAAAGCCAATGGGTGCATCCTAATGTGTGAGGTGGTAGTCTCGAAGCTGTTCAATAGCCTAGCGTCATCATGACGGGAAAAGAGACCATTTGATGGGACGAGCATCCACCAATCAGCAAAATCACACATCTTCGGCAACACCAAGTGCCCAATCACGTAAAAGCTTAGCGATTTTATTCGAGTTACTGGCTTTTGTGCGTCCTTATCGCTGGCAGGTCATCGGCGCGTTGATTGCGTTGGTGGCGACTGCCTCGTTGACGCTTTCGGTGGGTCAAGGGGTACGCATGCTTATCGACAATGGCTTTTCGCAGCAGTCATTGGCGGAGCTTGAGCAAGCGATCCTTTATATCGTGGCGGTCACCATCATGATTGCGGTGGGCACCTTCTTTCGCTTTTATCTGGTTTCATCGGTGGGGGAACGCGTCAGTGCAGATATACGCCTTGCGGTGTTTAATCATGTGATTTCTTTGCACCCCAGTTACTTTGAAACCAACAGCAGCGGCGAGATCATGTCTCGACTCACCACCGATACCACCTTATTGCAAAGTATCATTGGATCCTCTTTCTCCATGGCGATGCGCAGCGCACTCATGTGTTTAGGTGCGATAGTGATGCTGTTTGCCACCAATGTGAAATTAACTTTGGTGGTGCTGGCATCCGTGCCGTTTGTGTTGGTCCCGATTCTTTTTTATGGCCGTAAAGTTCGCGCTTTATCACGACGTAGCCAAGACTCGATGGCGGATGTCGGCAGTTACGCCGGCGAAGCGGTCGAACAGATTAAAACGGTGCAAAGTTATTCCCGTGAGGCGTTTGAGCGTGCGGCCTTTGCCACTGAAGTTGAAAAGGCCTACGACGTTGGCCGTCAGCGAGTGAAGCAGCGCGCCATATTGATTTCCGGAGTGATTGTGATCGTCTTTACTGCGATTGCAGGGATGCTTTGGGTCGGCGGAAGAGATGTGATTCATGGCACCATGTCGGCTGGCGATTTGGGCGCGTTCGTGTTCTACGCCATTATGGTCGCCTCCTCGTTAGGCACGTTGTCTGAGGTCATGGGCGAGCTACAACGCGCGGCGGGGGCAACAGAGCGTTTGGTCGACATTCTTCAAGTGCAAAGTGATATTGTGGGGCCGAGTGAGGCCATGAGCGACAGCCCAATCCAAGGAGCGAGCGTGCAACTGGAGCAGGTGACGTTTCACTACCCATCGCGGCCAGATGTGGCGGCAATCGATAACCTCTCACTTAAGGTCGCAGATGGTCAAGTGCTGGCGCTTGTTGGTCCGTCAGGCGCAGGAAAAACCACGCTGTTTGAACTGCTACAACGCTTTTATGACCCGCAATCTGGTCAGGTGCGCATCGCAGGGCGTGATGTGAAGCAGTTTGAACCGAGTCAACTGCGCGAGTATATGGCGCTGGTTCCCCAACAGCCAACCCTGTTTAGCCAAGATGTGATGCACAATATTCGTTATGGTCGCCCAGACGCGAGTGATGAAGAGGTGATGCGGGCGGCGAAAAAAGCCCATGCGCACGAGTTCATTATGGCGCTGCCTGACGGTTACCACAGTTTTCTCGGCGAGCGCGGTGTGCGTTTGTCCGGTGGTCAAAGGCAGCGCATTGCGATTGCGCGAGCGATTCTGAAAGATCCCGCGATATTACTGCTCGATGAGGCCACCAGTGCACTCGACAGTGAAAGTGAACATCACGTTCAGCAGGCGCTTGAGCAACTGATGCAAGGCCGCACGACGTTGATCATTGCGCATCGTCTATCGACCATTCAACACGCGGACAGTATTGCTGTACTCGACGGGGGCCGGTTAGTTGACCAAGGCAGCCATGCGGCGCTGCTCGAGTCATGTGAGCTCTATCAGCGCCTGGTTGAATTACAATTTAGCCACCAAGCAAGCGCGCGCCCATCGCTGGTAGGGTAATCTGCATAGATTCTCCTTCGACGGGGAGGACGTGTTTGTCGAGTAAGTCGGTCAACACAAACACCGGTTTGGTGAGCTTCCACAGTGGAATAGAGACGATTTGGTTTTGGTTGCTGACGTTAAAGGCGGCAACAATCACTTCATCGCTTAGGGTACGCGCAAACACAAAGCTGTTGTCGTCGTGTACCAGAGGGACGTAATCACCGTATTGCAGCGCCGGGTGTTGTTTGCGCATGGCGATCAATGCCTGAAACAGAGCCAGAGTGGGGTTAGCATCCACCTTATCCCACGGCATGCAGCGGCGATTATCGGGGTCATGACTGCCTTCGAGTGCCAATTCACTGCCGTAATAGACGCAAGGTACGCCGACATAGCTAAATAGTAGCGTGGCAGCCAAGGCGTATTTTTCGGGTTCCTCTTTAACTAGCTCAACAAAGCGCGCAGTATCGTGGCTGTCGAGCTGATTCAACTGCGCTAATTGATTGGCCCACGGCAGTTTCGCTCTCGCCTCGGCTTGCCAATCCAAAAACTCGCTGACATTGATGTCGATTGGATCAAACGCGATGTCTAAACCTGTCAGCAGTGCTCTGAGTGGGTGTGCAAACCCATAGTAGTTCATTGCGCCATCTTCTTGATCGCCTTGCAGCCATTGAGTCGCTTCAAAGAAGTGCTCGCCCAGTACGTAGCAATCCGGGTTGACTTGCTTGGCAGCGTCACGAAAAGCTTTGACGTAGTGCGCGTTGTTCTTTGCCCCTTCTCCTTCGCCCAGCATATGAATCACATCAAATCGCCAAGCATCAATGGAGTAGGGTGGCTTTAGCCAATGCTTGATCACCGCATCGTCCCCTTGATAGAGGTATTCTCTTACCTCTGGGTTGTTAAAATTGAGCACAGGCAGGGATTGTATGCCCTTCCAACCGATGTAATCTTGGCCCTCATCTTTAAACAAGTAGTAATCACGGTAAGGTGAGTTCACCGATTGATACGCGCCTAGGGTGTCATGCCAGCCTTGCAAGTTAAACCACGGGTGCTCGGTGGAGGTATGATTGAAGACGGCGTCCAACATGATGCGCATGTTTCGCGAGCGTAATTGCTCACATAATTGAGCAAAATGGGCGTTGCTGCCAAGGTGGGGGTCGACGTTGCGATAATCCGCGGTGTCATACTTATGGTTGCTGGGTGCGGTAAAAATCGGATTGAGGTAGAGCGCCGTCACACCCAGTGATTGTAAGTAATCGAGTTTGCTTTCAACGCCGTAGAGATCGCCGCCATAAAATTCGCAGCCGCCATTGCCATCCAAATCGACGGGTTCACCCCAGCGTTTACAGGTGACTGGTTTAGTACCACGAGACACCAGATACTCGCCCTCTTTCACGCTTAACTCGGGCTTACCGTTGCAAAAGCGATCAGGGAAAATTTGGTAAAACACTTGTTGGCTGACCCACTTAGGTGGCTGATGTTCGCGATTGTACTTAAAGTGCGTCTCTTTACCTGGCATGCGGGTGCTCACTTGCTGGCCATCGAGCCAGTATTGACGCTGGTTGCTCAGCAGCTTGAAGACATAGTGCGTGATGGCACGATCTTGATTGAGTGGGAAACTGGCCGACCAGATATCCAAATAGGGCGTCTCGTCGACGCGGGTCATGGCCACCAAATACTCTTCGTTGTCGGGTTCATGGCGCACGAGAACCTTATCAAAGTGAATGCCTTTTTCCGTCGCTAAACGCACGGTGAGGATAGGTTTGGTCTCATCTAGCGTGACCCAATCGTGAGATTGGCCATGAAAAAGATATGGTAGCGTCATAGTGTTTCCCCGAGTTCCAGGTAAAAGGCGCACAGTGGCGTAAAATTCAGGGTGGCTCGGCCAATCCCATTTTTGACCTGCAGTTGGTGTGTGTCGCCGCTCAGGCAGTTGGTCAAGGCGTAGGTCCCCTCAGTGAGTTGCCATTGGGCGATGAGCGCTTCGTTTAACGTTAACGTCACCTCATGAGACTGCGTTTGGCTAAAATTGGTGGCGATGATCAAGGTTTGCGTCGAGCAAGAGCGCGCGAAGGCGTACAGGTAATCTGCGCCATCACCAAAGGCTTGGTGGTTGTCGGCATAGAGATCATGGTAGTCGCCACACAGCGCAGGGCTGTTTAACGTTAAGTTAAGCAGCCTTTGGTAGAAGTGACGCAGTGTGCGTTCTTGCTCGGTGAGTTGGCCGCCATCAAACTGGCCGTTATTCATCCAGCGTTGGTGATGAGGGACACCAACGTAGTCAAAAATAGAGGTTCGAGACGGCTGGCCATAGCCGGCCATTTCAGCGCCGGGTTCTGCAACTTCTTGGCCGAAATAGATCATGGTCGGCGCGCTCGATAGGCACGCCGAGACTAACATGGCCGGTATGGCGTTTTCACCCGAAGCGCAACACGCGGGTGAAGCGAGACGTTGCTCGTCATGGTTCTCCATAAATTTGAGCATATGATGCTCAATATCGCGCAGTTGGTATTCAATGCGGCCTATCTCGCTGGTGGAAGCGCAGCCTTTGGTGACCTTAACCAGGTGGTCATACAGATCCACCTTGTCGTAGAGGTAGTCCATCTTGCCCAGTTGGATGTAATCACGATAACGGTCGGGTTGATACACCTCGGCAATCACGATCGCATCGGCGTTGGTGTGCTTAATGTGTGCGTTGAGGTAGCTCCAAAACTCGACCGGCACCATCTCGGCCATATCAAATCGAAACCCATCGACGCCTTTGTCTAGCCAGTAAAGCGCGATATCACGAAATTTCGTCCAAGAGTCCGGCACATTTTGCGATTGCCAAAAATGCAGGTGTTCGCCGCAATCTAAATGGCGATAGTGCGGAGGCAGAGAGGCAAAATCGTGGCTACCGTTGGGCCTTACCCCATAATTGATTTTTACCGTTTCATACCAGTCGTCGGCGTTGGGCTGAGCCAAGCGTGAACCGTTGCCGGTCCATTTGGCTGGGTACTCAACGTACGCTTCTTCTAATGCGGGGTGAGATTCTCCCCCGAGCGGGGGATTCGTCGCCAATTCGTCAGGCACTGAGAAGTGTTCGCCGGGCAAGTAATAGAAATTATTGTCACGATGATAGATTACTGAGGTGTCATCGTCGGCGCCAAAGTCGCGCACGCCAGGCGGGTTATTTTGTCCTCGGTAGACCCGCGCGACATGGTTCGGTACGATGTCGATGATCACTTTAAGTCCCGCTTGATGAGTGCGTGCAATCAGCGCATCAAACTCTTGATTCCTGTGTTCTGGATTGTCGGCAAGGTCGGGATTGACGCTGTAATAGTCCTTGACGGCATAGGGTGACCCTGCTCTGCCTTTAACGATACTGGGATGATCACTGCGTATTCCACATTGCGAATCGTCGGTGACCCGCGCATGGTGCGGCACGCCGGTGTACCAAATATGGGAGATGCCGAGATCTCGAATCGCCTCAAGGGCGCGAGGCGTAAAATCGCTGAATTTTCCAACACCATTTTGCTCGCGAGTTCCCCAAGGGACGTTGGCGGTAGAGGTGTTGCCAAAAAGGCGAGTAAAGACTTGGTACAGGGTGATTTTGTGCATGCTTCGCCACTCGCTCGAGTATTGATCGGATGAGAGCAAAGTGTAGTTCACCCTGATCTTGGCCTCCTCATCCTCGGTAGAACGATTAGGGGCGTAGAGGGCGTTTTTGTGAGCACGCTAGACATTCCTCTGACGAAGGAGGGATAAGCGACTTTCGAATCATTGACCGCCGTCGTCACGGTTGACTCTGCGGATTAGGATGAAAATTACTTTGTTTTCTAATTAAAATATGCATTTTTTGATCCGATAATGGTCATGAAAATGTGACGATTGCTCAATTTTTCGGTAAATGTTATGATTCTCACCGGTTGATTATAATTAGTGTTCAAATTATCAGGAGGCGACTTAGCGCCAGTCTTAACAAAATTAAGGTAGGCACTACGTTAGCAAAAGACCTATTTATGGATAGTGAATTTAAAAAATACAGTATCGACACGACGGATTATCAAGTCGGTCAAGACAACGTTCAAAAGTGGGGATTTGATATCCACAATCCCGTTTTTGGTATCAGCGCAGGACTCGTCATCCTCTGCTTGGTCTCTTTACTAGTGGTTGAACCGGCAACAGCGCGCGACGCGCTCAACGGCTTACGCAACGGTATCATTGCCGATTTTGATGTCTTTTTCATGTGGGCGACAAACTTCTTTGTCGTGTTTGCGATAGCGCTCCTTTTCTCGCCCCTAGGTAAAATTCGCATCGGTGGTATCGATGCGAAGAAAGAGTATTCCACTGTCTCTTGGCTTTCTATGCTGTTTGCCGCGGGCATGGGTATCGGCCTACTTTTTTGGAGTGTAGCTGAGCCGACGGCCTACTTCACCGATTGGTGGGGCATGCCGTTAAACGCTGAACCGTATTCCGATCAGGCGAAGTCCCTGGCGATGGGGGCGACGCTGTTCCACTGGGGTATTCATGGCTGGGCGATTTATGCGATCGTCGCGCTTTCTCTGGCGTTTTTTGCCTATAACAAGGGGCTACCTTTGTCGCTGCGCGCCGCGTTTTATCCCATTTTTGGTGACAGAGCGTGGGGTTGGTTAGGTCACGTGGTCGATATTCTTGCGGTGTTGTCGACGCTGTTTGGCTTGGCAACGTCTCTGGGTCTAGGGGCACAGCAGGCGACCAGTGGTATTAACCATGTGTTTGGTCTTGATGGCGGCACCGGCATGCAGATGGTGGTCATCGCTTTCGTTACCTTCATTGCGGTCATTTCAGTGATTCGTGGTATTGATGGCGGCGTGAAAGTGTTGTCAAACGTCAACATGATTGTCGCGTTTGCACTGTTGGTGTTTGTGTTATTCGTCAGTTTTGATGTCGCTACCACTTCAATTTGGGACTCCACGGTTGCCTACCTACAAAACATCTTGCCGCTGAGTAACCCTCATGGCCGTGAAGACATCGACTGGATGCATGGTTGGACAGTCTTCTACTGGGCATGGTGGGTATCTTGGTCACCGTTTGTGGGTATGTTTATCGCTCGAGTCTCCAAAGGTCGTACCGTTCGTGAATTTATTTTTGCCGTGATCGTGATTCCAACCGTGGTGACGCTGATCTGGATGGCGGTGTTCGGTGGTATTGCACTGGATCAAGTGGTCAATAAAGTCGGAGAGCTGGGCACCAATGGCTTAACGGATATTTCACTGACGCTGTTCCATGTCTATGAACAGTTGCCTTACAGCTCCATTATTTCTGTACTTTCTATTGCCTTAATTTTGGTGTTCTTTGTGACGTCGTCGGACTCGGGTTCATTGGTGATCGACAGCATTACGGCGGGGGGTAAAATTGATGCACCTGTCCCGCAGCGTATTTTCTGGGCGTGTATTGAGGGTTCGATCGCGGCGGTGATGCTTTGGGTCGGGGGCAAAGAGGCCCTGCAAGCCTTGCAGTCGGGCGTGGTTGCGACCGGCCTGCCTTTCACGCTGGTGCTGCTGGTGATGTGTGTCAGCTTATTGAAAGGCTTGAAGTCTGAGCTGCCCGCTTATCAGTAAGTGATTAAGTGGTAATGAAAGAATGAAAATGAGCACAGCGATGTGCTCATTTTTTTTTGCTGTGATGCTCACAAATCGAAATTAAGGTGCAGGCCTTGCCTGGCATCGCGTCTACGCTTAAGTAAGAAGACACAACAGCAACGTCAAAAAGGAGACAATGATGGCTACGTTTAAGCAGGACATCCCGCACCGCGTGACGGTTTATCATGATGACCTTGAGCAAGAGAAAGCGCTAAAAGAGGCAATGAAGCCAGAAAAGCCACGTTACTTTAACGGCAGTCCTACTTATCAAGCAGACAGCATCGAAGAATTCAAAAGTAAAATCAGTCAGGTGGGGTTGTCGTTAGACAAATAATCACTTACATCGACTAAAGAGGCAGCCTGTTGGCTGCCTCTTCTTTTATCTGTGTTCCATTGTCTGTGGGATGACGCTTTTCGGTTACTGATTCAGGCCCAGCACGTACTCAAGTCCACCGACAATCGCCGCGACTTGAGCCGCATTGCACTCCTCGTCGGTGACGTGTTGGCTGTCTGGATACACTTCAGTGGTGGTGCCATACAGGCAGGTACTGACACCACCACATAGGCCGAGTTGTTTCATTGGATAGAGAATGACGCCGTGGCTTACGACAGGAGATCCAATGATTTCGCCTTTTTCGTCCGCTGGGGCGATGTGCGTGACTTTGCTCACCGCGTTAATCACCGCGGCTTGAAAGTCTAATTGCGGATTGTCGCTATCTCCAACAGTGTAAAATCCGTCGGGAATCATGCCTTCTATGTACTCAAGGCCATCACGAGCGGCCAGTGCCGGGCGAAACTCACTTTCATCGGTATCGGTGGTTTCATGTAGGTCGATGTGCACCAAAATCTCTTCGTTGATGCTTTCAACTAGCCTCATCAATTGCGCGGATTCTTTGGCAGGGGAGTTGGCGTAAAAAGAGCGATTGGGGTCAATGGCATTGGGGTTCCAGCGATTGATGGTTTCATAGCCCCAAGGGCTGACACACGGCGCGACGATTACATTGAAATATTGGCTGTAATGGACCATTTTTTCTGCGGCAAACGCCAGCGCACCGTGGACACCACTGGTCTCATAACCGTGCACGCCGCCAGTGATCAACACCACTTTTTTACTTGCGTCCCATTGGCGGCTTCTGATGCAGTAAAGTGCATAATGCTGCTCCTCGTAGTCAAGTGAGCCGTATTGTTCAACGTCGAATTGACCACGAAGTGCTTCAATCTTACTCAGGACTTGCTGCTGATAATCACGCTGTTTTGTCACGCTCGCTCGCCAAGCCGCTCGCTCTGTGTCCGTCCATTTCTGCCCGCGTGTTCCGATAGGGTAAGCGTGTGTTTGATTCATTGGTGACCCCTTGTCATTGGTGATGGGCACACAGCATAGTGATAGCTTGCGCAAGAGGCAATCATTGATGGGCGGTTGCTGGAATTTAGATTGGTGTTGCATTGAGCGGGTGTTACATTGGGAACTTGCTATCCACAAGGTGAATAAAATTATGGCTGGAGCCAGCTTACTAACCCTGCTCGATGATATCGCATCGGTATTAGATGATGTCGCCGTGATGTCGAAAATGGCAGCGAAAAAGACCGCAGGCGTGCTCGGCGATGATTTGGCGTTAAATGCACAGCAAGTGTCAGGCGTCGTGGCTGAGCGTGAACTGCCGGTAGTGTGGCAAGTGGCGAAAGGGTCATTGCGCAATAAATGCATATTGGTCCCGGCGGCGTTAATGATGAGTACATTAGCGCCTTGGCTGATTATGCCTTTGCTCCTGTTAGGTGGTTTATTCCTTTGTTATGAAGGCGCAGAGAAAGTATTGGAAAAGTGGGTGCATTCGCCTGAGAAGCACACTGATGCGACGGAAGCGTTAGACGGTCAGTCAATCGATGAGTATGAAAAGATAAAGATTCGCGGTGCTATTCGTACAGACTTTATTCTTTCAGCAGAGATCATTGTGATTGCACTGGGCACGGTGCAAGGTCAACCCATGATGACACAAATCTTAGTGGTAAGCTTGATTGCGCTCGTGATGACGATCGGTGTTTACGGTCTGGTGGCGGGCATTGTGAAACTCGATGATCTCGGTTTCTATCTTGATAGGCGCAGCCAAGGTCGAGGCATGACGGCGTCGGTGGGTCGCGCTTTAATCCGCTTTGCGCCCAAGTTAATGAAGATTCTTACCGTAGTCGGCACCGCAGCGATGTTTCTAGTTGGTGGTGGCATTGTGGTCCACAACGTCGCCTGGATTCATCACTGGGTTGAGCCCATCATCCTTGATCTTGCTAATGTAACGCTGGCCGCTGCCATCGTCCCAACACTACTGAATGGTGTGGTCGGTATGCTTGCAGGTTTACTGGTTGCGGTGGTGGTGTCGTTGGCGCAGCGCCTACGACTCGTCTTATAGACGCGAAGTTCAGCTCGTAAACGCGCATTGCCGATAATGCTCCATGGACACACCACATCGGAAACCATATCAATTCGAACTATACTCATGGTATATCTGCACCCTTATCCGTCGCTTCTCACTACGATGTGGCTTAGCCAATGAATCAATCAGGCTGACGATTATTGAGCAAGCTTATGTGAGTTGACGCCCATTTACCATCGAACAACACCTCTCTACGCCTCGCACCTACTACGGCAAGAAGCGGATAAAGGGGGAATCGCAAGCGGATCTCGCTTTGGTAAAATGGCAGACAATCGGGCTACCGACGTAGCCGTTTGACAAAAAGGTAAAGGAAATCGTGATGTTAATCTCGAATGCAACCGACGTCATTTTGCATGCTTTCGATTGGCCTTATGAGATGGTCAAAGCGAGAGCAACAGATATTGCTAACGCGGGCTATAAATCCGTGTTGGTGTCGCCACCGATGAAATCGCTCAAGCGCGAACAAGGCACACAGTGGTGGCAGCGCTATCAACCGCAAGATTATCGAGTGATAGACAATCAATTGGGTAATACCGAGCAATTTACTGCGATGATTGCCACGCTGAAAGCGCACAAGGTTGAGATCTACGCCGACGTAGTGTTTAACCATATGGCGAATGAATCATCGCTACGTGATGATTTAGACTACCCCAGTGCTGCGGACATAGCGACCTACCAGAAGGACAAGGCGTATTACGAGCGTCAACGTTTGTTTGGCGATTTGAGTGAGCCACTGTTCGATCACGATGACTTTGTCGAAGCGTTCGGCATCTCGGATTGGCAGGACAAATGGCAAGTGCAAAATGGCCGAATTACTGGCGGGCCAAGCGACCCGGGGCTGCCTACTCTGCGTGATAACGCGCATGTGGTGAGCATGCAGCAGCAATACCTCAAAGCCCTAAAGGCACTTGGGGTCAAAGGGTTTCGCATTGATGCCGCAAAACACATGACGCTGGAGCATCTGCAAAAAGTGTGGACAGATGAGATTTGTCACGACGTGCATATTTTTGGTGAGATCATCACCAGTGGCGGTGCGACCAAGCCAGAGTATGATCTCTTCTTAGAGCCCTTTCTTGCTCAAACTGATCTTGGCGCCTACGACTTTCCCCTGTTTCAAACACTGTTTGACGCGCTACAACCGAAAGGAAGCTTGAAAAGCTTGGTGGATCCTTATTGCTTTGGCCAAGCCCTATCGGAAAGTCGAGCGATCACGTTCGCCATTACCCACGACATTCCCAATAACGATGTCTTTGCCAATTTGGTGATGGATGAGACGTTGGAGTGGTTGGCTTACTGCTACATTTTGGGCCGAGATGGCGGTGTACCGCTGATCTATACCGATCTCGATACCAGTGGCATTCAAGACAGTACGGGTCAGCCTCGCTGGCAATCCGCTTGGAAGGATAAAAAAATGTGCGCCGCCATTGCCTTTCACAATCAAATGCATGGTAAACCGATGCGCATCATTGAAGCCGGTGACGACCTCTTGGTGTTTGCTCGCGGCAATGATGGTCTTGTGGTGATCAACAAATCGACACGCAGTCAAACCATAGAGCGAAAAGAGGGGACGGCGATGACGGATGTGCTGACAGGAAAGAGAGTATTTGGCACTGAAAATGCGCTGACTGTGGCCCCTAAAAGCGCCATGATGTTGGTACGCAAATCCAATGAAGCTCTTTAGGCACGTTGACGCTCCGTAGGTCCAACGATGTTTAGTGGGAGAGTTTGAAATGGACGGGTTGGCTAGGCGTGCATCACCTAGCCAACCAGTGCTTGTTCCAGATTGTCGAACAGGGCGTCGTTACCATCAAACCATCGTTTGATTACTTGGCTGCGCGCTTGACCTGACAGCATCTGCTTACGCGCTTCACGTACTCTGAGTAAAAGTTGCACTTCACTTGGCAACGGGCTTTGCGCTCGCAGGGTGTTGTCGCTTAACCATTGATTGAGCTGTTTAGTGAATGTGGATTCGCTCAGCTTAGGCGTAATCGAGGGTAACTCATCACGCACGACCGTCAGTAGCGGAAGCTGTTTTTGTCTGTCAGCAACCGTGCTTAAACGATCAAGCAGCGCGGTTAGTAGAGGGGTAGGCTGGATGTAGCCCGCTTGTCTTACGAGTGGCAGTTGGGTACGTACCGATACCTCGATGCGATCCAGTTGAGTGTTCGGCGTATAGGTGACGGCCGCTAGGGTATCAAATGGCAGCCAAAAGGTATCGCCTGGCTCGATGACGTACTCTTTTTTGCCCAAACGGATAAAGACGAATCCTTGAGTGACGCGCAGCAAACCGTGCTTGATGGTGTGACGACGTGGTGTTGTCGTCAGATACTCGTGGGATTGCGCTTGATAGGAAATGGCGTAATGCATGGAAAAACTCACTCTTTATGGGGCGACAAGAGTACCGTTTTCTCATTGAAATGCCAATCTTGCCGCTGACCTACACAATCAAATCACGCTTTTCGGCCTCAAGTGGTGACGGTTTGCGCAAAAATGGGCTGACGTTCTGGTCTGACCTTACTAATTGTGCGACAACGATAGCTGCTAAGCGCACAAACTCCGCGTAGAATAAGCCAGCTTTAAATTTGATGTAGTAGACCATGACCACAACCACAGACCCATTTGTAGACATCCGCCCTTACAACGACGACGAAATTCCTGCTGCGATTGAACGCTTAATTAATGATGAAGAGTTTATCAGCGCCATCATAAAACATCGCTTCTCACACCGTGGACGCTGGTTTGCTGCGCTGATGTCGCCATTGGTGAAAATCGCGCTAAAAATGAAATGGTCCAAGCTCAACTCTGTTGAAGCCATTCAGTTGGAAGTGAAATCCTACCTTGAGCGTACGCTTAACACGACAACAGACGGCGTCACCTACAGCGGCTTAGACCAGCTAGATCCTAATCAAGCCTATTTGTTTGTCTCTAACCACCGTGACATTGCCATGGACCCGGCGTTGGTTAACTATGGTTTGCACGTGAATAACCACAAAACTGTGCGCATTGCGATTGGCGACAATTTGTTGAAAAAACCGTGTGCAACGGAGCTGATGAAGCTCAATAAGAGCTTTATTGTTAAACGTTCAGCCAAAGGTCCGCGTGAGATGATGAAAGCGTTGGGAACCTTGTCTGCGTACATTAAACACTCTCTCGACACTGGTCACTCGATTTGGATTGCACAAAAAGAGGGCCGAGCGAAAGATGGGAATGATTTTACTGATCCTGCGATTTTAAAGATGTTTCATGTTGAAGGACGTAAACAGAAAATCGATTTTGCGGACTACATCCGCTCACTCAATATTGTCCCGGTCTCGATCTCTTACGAATATGATCCCTGTGATAGTGCTAAGGCTCTGGAACTGCATCAAAAAGAGACTCAAGGTGTTTATCAAAAAGGTGAGTTTGAAGATATCGAAAGTATCATTCAGGGTATTGTGGGTTACAAAGGCCGCGTCCATGTGGCATTTGGCGACGTGATTCAATCGGGCTGTGATAGTCCTGATGAGTTGGCGAGTACTATCGATGAGCAAATTCACCGTCACTACAAGTTATTCCCAATTAACTTGCTGGCCTCTGGCGATGAAAGTGTCGAAGAAGGGGTTAAGCAGCGCTTAGCCGACAAATTGCAAGCGTTACCAGAGGGCGCGCAGCGCCACCTGATCGCTAGCTATGCCAATCCGGTGAAAAACCAGTAAGCGGTATTCGCGGTTCAATTAATAGGGGCACAGTAGTTTGAATACTGTGCCCTTTTTTCGGTCGGTTAGTGCTCACTCTAGGGAGCGACCGCACCGCCGAGGGTCAGATTGGTCGGCCAACGGCTAATGCGATTTCCACCAAGGAAGATGTTGCCATTGACCGTCATGGTGTCTGGGAATGTGGTGATGGCGGAGCCGCCAATATAGAGGTTCCCATCAACTGTCAGTCCTTCCGGCAGCTCGGTCAGTGGTGTGCGTATCACACTCAAATCGCCTTTAACACGAAATCTAGGTGGCAAGCTCGCTAGAGGCGTGTCAGTAAAATTGAGAAATCCACCCACCTGAATGCCGGGAGGCCAACGAGTCACTTGTGACCCGAGGAGGTTGGCATAGCCACGTATTTTGACCCCTGGGGCGATTTTTTTCAGCCCGCTGTTTGAGGCATCCAAACTGCCTTCAATCTCTATCCCTTTCGGGATTTGTGTCATTTGAGTTTTGGCAATATTGAGATTGCCCTTGATCACAAGGCCATCAGGCAAAGAGGTGTAGGGCTTGTTGCGCAGATCCAAGTTTCCGTAATTATCAAGATGATTCAAAATACGGTAGGTGTCGAGTGGCTCCCCGACAGCGACACAGGAGGCGGCACTGAGCCAAAGCGCAACAAATTTAACGAGATACTTCATGTACACTCACGATGAACAGACGTGTGTTTAGTATCAGAGAGAGCGGGCTTAGGGTCAATTTTAAGCCAATAAAAAACGGGGATGGACCCCGCTTTTAACACATCAACACACTCTATACGTGTGATTAGCGCGCGAGTGAACGTGTTTTGAGTTCAAAAATCAGTTTTTCAGCGCTCACTTCAAATTTGAAGTGTGCGGTCAGCTCTTTTGCGTCATCGGCGATAGGAGATACTTGATACTCGACGTTCTCAGACACTTGTTTCGCCAGTTCAAGATATTTGGCCAACTCAGCTTCAAGCAACGTTTTGTTCTCAGCGAAGATGGTCACTTGTGCAACATCGTCACCTTCTTTGATGATGAAGCCCATTTCGCCTGCACAGCCACACGCTTCGCATACTTGTTCTTGTTGAGTGCTCATAGTCACTATCCTCTTACAAAGTTTGTGGTCATTTTATCGGTTTATTTGAAGTGAATCCACACAAAACCCATGATGCAGCATGTCATACCATTTACTGTGCTACGCTGTAAGATGTCAGTGGGGCGCTTGATTGATTGTGAATGAATCCTATTATCAGTGTGATCTTTGTCAATTAATTGAGAAAATCAATGATAATTACTCACGCCGAATGTGCGCTCTCGGTTGTCAGTCGGGGGGATTTATAAGATTATCGGCGGTCTTATTATATACAGAAGTAATGATGTCTTTGCATTTCATAAAAATGCCCTATGGCCTTTTGTGAAAACTTAGCTTACGCCAGATCGTTAGATTTTGCGTTGCTCTGCATTAGCCACGACACGAAATGCGCTCGCGCGCTTTTCATTGCCAGGGTGTTATGCACCGTAAAGCTAACTCGTAGAGGTGTCATGTTTGATTCACTTTGATTTAGATGGATATACAAAGAGAAGAGCCTAAACATGCCTAAGCGTAGTAAAGAAGATACTGAAATCACCATTCAGAAAATAATGGATGCCGTCGTAGACCAACTGTTACGCCTCGGATATGACAAAATGTCATACACCACATTGAGCCAACAAACCGGCGTGTCGCGAACTGGGATCAGTCATCACTTCCCGAAAAAAACCGATTTTACCGCCGCTTTGGATGGCCGTATTTTCAAAATGTTTGTTGAACACTTGGATTTTGATCACTCATTAAATGAGTTTTCGGCCAGCTGGTTAACGGCGCTAGAAAATCCAGAATTTAAAGCGATTTTACGCCTGCTATTCCACCATGTGGTGACGTCGCACAACGCCCCTGAATTTGCGTCAAATGGAATTGAGCGTCTATACAAAACCGTAGAAACTCAGTTTGGTGATGAGAGTGCGAAAGAGCTCGAGTGGTTGATGGGTAAATCCCTTGTCAGCATGACCGCTTAATCATCAAATCGGAAAATATCTTAAACCGCGCCCTGTGAAGACAGAGCGCGGTTTTTCTTTTTTAGTATGTTAAACGCGAAGTGACGCTCGTGTAGAATCGTTTCTACGACTATTATTGTTGCGACTTAGAAACGGTAGTGTCCGATTAGTTTGATAGCTGCGATTCATCGATTGACAAGCACTCCTCTGATGAGACATAGGAATTCTCTCTATATTAGTGTTTCATAATGCTCGCTTTGCTAACTATCTGTTACACTGAAAGTATTAAACCAATAACTAGCAGTAGGTGCATGAATGTCTTTACCTGTTCTTATTTGTGATGATTCTGCTTTAGCCCGCAAACAAATGGCGCGTTCACTACCTGCTTCGCTGAATGCCGACATCAGTTTTGCGGTTCATGGCCTTGATGCATTAAAACAGCTTGAAGAGAACTCATTCAAACTGATGTTCCTCGATTTGACCATGCCTGAGCTGGACGGGTTTGGCACCTTAGATGAGATCCAGAAACGCAACATAGACATCCCGGTTGTGGTTGTGTCAGGGGACATTCAGCCCAAAGCGAAAGAGCGTGTGATGTCTTTGGGGGCGAAAGCTTTCATCCAAAAACCCATCAATCAAGACGCGTTGAAAGCGGTTCTACGAGATCTGGTAGAACCTCAGGCCAAGCCACAAATCGTGATCCCCGTGTCTCTGGAACTACCGGTTCTTCGCCGCCGTGACATCTACATGGAAGTGGCGAACGTGTCGATTGGTCGCGCCGCAGATGCGCTTGCGCGCCACTTTGATGTGTTTGTCCATTTGCCGCTGCCGAACGTCAATATTTTTGAAGTGAGCGAGCTGCACATGGCGCTCAGAGACTTGGCGGAAAATGATCAAGTCTCTGGCGTGTGTCAAGGGTTCAGTGGTGAGGGGATTGCGGGAGAAGCGCTGGTCTTGCTCAGTGACTCCAGTGTCTCCGATTTGAAAAAACTGATGAAAGTGCCTGCGGACAGTGAGGAGTTGGAGGAACTCGAACTCCTAATGGACGTCTCTAACATCCTCGTTGGGTCGTTTTTAAATGGTTTAGGCCAACAAGCTGAAGTCCGCTTTTTC
>NZ_JCBDGO010000017.1:0-201223 GCF_059834045.1 Vibrio sp. R12-SG2-ISO1
ACCTTCTGCCAATGAACAAATAAGCTCGTAAAGCTATAGGCTACTCCAACGTTATGCTTGAGAGAGATTGACGCAAGATACGGTTTGAGTGGCTGATGCAGTACTTGAGATACATCAAGTCGACTTTCCAAAATTTGCAGTATCTTGATATGGCACTGGTTGATTATGGAGTAAGCGATGAAAATGTTCAGAATCGAGACTTACACGAACGAAGTGAAAGAAAGTACGGTGAGTGTTCCATTGGCGTTAGCAACGATTGCTATAAAACCGTTCTTAAGCCGCATCATGACCACACAGAAAGACGTGATCTTAGCCGCGTTAGAAGACAAAACTTTTTCAGGTGTGATTTTGGAGCTGGATGATCATGCATCGGGTGAACGAGTGATCTTTTCTGTAAGTTGAGCAAGCCGTAGTTTACTTATGGAATTTGACCATTGGCTTCAAGAAACAGTCATTGATGTTTCATCTCTTAGAATGTGCTGCATGGGTAACATGAGTACTATTTAAATACATGAAAGTGCTCGCAAACCCCCTCAACAATTAAAGCTATTTGGGGTCGCTGTAGTATGTTTCTTGTTCAGTTTTGGCTTGACAGGAACAACTATGACTACAAGAAACATATTCGCCTGTTTTTTATTGGGTGCTTTGTTATTAGGGTGCAAAACGACCCTTATCGATCAGTCTTTTACGGCTGATACGAGATGGCAAACGACGACGTTAGACAACGGACTCGTTCTACATGTCAAAGAAGTACCGGGGGAAGCAGTATCGACACGCTTTTTGATTCGAACCGGTTCTAGAGATGAGGCAGATGACCAACAAGGATACGCGCACTTTCTTGAACATATGGCGTTTAACGGTACTGAGTCCTTTCCTAAAAATGAGACAGTCTCTCTATTCGGTGAAGAGGGACTGGCGTTCGGCCAGCACCTCAACGCTTTCACTACCCATACCCATACCGTCTATCAGGTTGATCTTCCCTCTGATGACAAACTTGCCAACGCCTTAACGTGGTTCAGAGAAATTTCGACTTCACTGTCCCTAGACTCTGAGGAATTGTCTAAAGAGCGAGGGGTGGTTCTGGGAGAAATGCGGTCTCGATCTCAACTAAATGGACACCTAGATTTTGAAATTTACCGATTAATTGGCGAACAGCTCTACGGTGTTAAAGGGGAGGTTATTGGTAACGAAGACAGCATTCAAAATATCTCAGAGCGCCGATTGAGAGATTTTTACCAGATTTACTACACCCCAAATCGCAGTGAAATCTTTATTGCGGGTAATGTTGACGCCACTTCGGTGGTTGCTAAGGTCCAAGCCATGTTTGGCCAGTGGTCTCCAGCAGAAAAAGACTCTTCAATAAAGAGTATATCTCCACTGAGTCGCTCAAAGAGTACCATTCTCCGAGGCAAGGACGGTTCATTACCATCGACTACCCTACTGGTGGACTTAGGCGCAAACCCTATGGTCTCGGTGGCTGATTTTGAAGATTTTGCAGCGGCGAGCATATTGTCGGATGCCATTAGCACGCGCTTGAACGATCGCGCACGAGATCTGAATGCTCCTATACAAAATACCCATGCAAATTTGATCCAATGGTTTGAGCGCATGGTGCTGAAAATTCATGTTTCGTATGAAGAGCAAGATCAACAGAAAGCCATGCAGTTTTTGGGAAAAGAGCTAGCAACGTTGAGAGACCAGGGTTTAAGCACTTTGGAACTGAATGCACAAGCGAGTGCTTTCTTAAAACTCGAATCAACCTTTGCTGACAACTATACGGCACGCAACTACGCCGAGGATCATGTTTTCTTTCGTATGATTGGTAGACAAACCTTGTCCCCAGAGACTTATAAGTCGTTGACGAAAGCCTTGGTCGAACGAGCTGACAAAGCTTGGTTTAATAAGAAGCTATATGGGTTGCTTGAAAGTGATGATGTCCAAACTATCGTGACAGTCGATCATCACCAAAACCTAACAGAAGTGGTAAAACAAGAACAGTTGGCCTTCGTTTCTGATTTGGAGAGAACGTTCAAGCAGAGTGGCAAAACGCTAATATTGCCCGAAGTGCTATCGGACTTTCCTCAACCAAGTAAAAGCGGTGAAATCGTGCTAATAGAGGAGCTCGATCCCAGCACGAGCAAGTGGCAACTTAGCAATGGCGTAACGGTTTACTTGAGGCAGATGCCAAACGCTGGCGATGAAATTCACGTTTACGCAGGCTCAAAAGGTGGGCTGTCAGCCCTTGCGACGCCAATTCGCCCTGCAGGTAATTTGTTAGTTGGGGCTTATACGGAGAGTGGTCTTGGCGGCTTTTCCGCTAGTGACTACAATCGTTTGATGCTCAGAGAAAATGCCTATCTTGAACCTCTTGTTTTGGAGCATTTGCATGGTTTCTATGGCAAATCCACCAAAGCCTCGTTGCCTTTAGTCCTTGCCTCTATCTATCAAGGTTTTCAGCACGCAGAACTTGATGAAGAGATGTTTGCCCGCTACAAATCACAGTTTATAACAGGTGCCCATCAATACCTTAAATCGGCAGATGGAAAGGCATTTACGGCCGTTTCAAATGCTATTTATGATTCTGACTCCGTTCGCCATACAAGATCGGCTGAAGATTATGAAATAGTAACCTCCAGTGATGTGAGACATGCCTATGAGCAACTCATGAAAACCAATCGTGGAGTGGTGTACGTCATCGCGGGAGATATCGCAATGGATGAATTCAAGCCACTGGCTAGAAATTATCTGGCGTCTATGACGTTCAATGAGTTATCTGCTAGTGAGCTGTATCAAGTGAAGTTGGCTCCTAAGGATGAGGAACTCACAATCGCGTTTGGACAGGCAGGGAATAATGTGGAGCTATATTCCATGTTCGCGCGCAATGCGAAGGAGAAAACCACGAAGGATTATTTCTTGACTGACATAGCAGGGCGCATTGTCACTAATCGTTTGACGGAGAAAGTCAGGGAATTCGGAAGTCTGGATTATTCACCTTACGCACTTGTAATTTGGCCTGAAGGCGCTGACAGTCAACAACTGCTCATTGTGATGAGTTCTTCTCTCATTCAACGAAAAGAGGCACGCGCCGCTCTGAACGACATTATTGACTCGATTGGTGATGGAGCTACCATCGACGAGTTCAACAGTACAACAAAGCAGTTATCTCATGCTCTACAAGAGGGTTTATCTCAACCAAAAGAGCAGGCAAGAATGATGTTCAACTATGTACTTTCTGATGCCGACCCTTTGGCTGTGGTTAATCCTGACAGTGTGATTGATTCATTGAGTCAAGAAGACATCAACGAGTACCTGAGGGCGTTTACGTCAAAAACAGCGACTCGAATAGATATAACTAACTTGCCTTCAGGCAACTAACGAGTATACGGGCATTGCCGCGGCTTTTTAATTCGCCCAGAGTGATGTGGTTGTTGAGGGGTGAGATAATTTCGCAGCTAACGGTCAAATTAGCGTTATATACCAGTAATCAGAAAGTCGATAGCAGCGATAATTTCGTTTCTAAATGTGCTTAGATCATTGACTGGGGTCGTGAGGATTTGAGTTGGTACACTAGCCATTTGTTGAGTAAGAATCACAAAGTCACCTTCATCAATATGGATCGTAGGGCACAGATGGCTAGGGGCTTTGTTCTCTAGCCGTTCGATAGGAGTTAAGGGAATGACCAAGCGACTATTTAGTGAATCGAGCAACTCGCTTTGAACATCAACAAAATACGGGTAAGTGCTTGCGGCGCTCTTATCGTTGTTTTTATAAAGTGTAAATTGTGACATTAGAATACTCGGTATGAATCAGAAAATAGTCCGTGTTTTGCAGTTAAGTCGTTACACGCTTCAATTGCTTCGGCGTTTTGTTCTAACCATTCGGCTTTCAATTGTTGCTTTACTTCTTTTTCCAAAGCCTTCTCCATTGTTGCTGATAGGTTGATGTTTAGGCGCTTAGCTTCGGCAAGTAACTCACTGTTTAAACTAAGGTTTGTCGCCTTTTTAGGTGCATGTGTGCTATATATATATTTCATGAAGTGTTTCCATGCGTATTAATGATGCGCATTTAGTATAGGTAAAAGCTAGGCATACGACAAATTGTTCAAGAGGGATTCATCCCGCGTGGCATTTTTACTATGCGGTTGTCAGTTTCACATTTGGTTAGGCCATGTGTTTATTGTTGGAGATACATAGCAATGGAAGTCACTATTGGGAATGATGCCGAGTTGATAAAGCGAGCTCAATCTATCCGCTATCAGGTGTTCACACTTGAGCAACAGATCCCGAAAGAATTAGACCTTGATGGACTAGATGAATAGTCAATCCATGCGTTAGTTGTGGAACAAGGTAAACCCATCGCCACTGCTCGCCTAACAGTGAAACAGGGCAGTACGTGTACTTTGGCTAGGGTAGCGGTCACAAAAGCATATCGAGGGGCTGGAGTTGCCTCAAAAGTTATCCAGGCTTTGATGGGTTATGCGCAGAGTAATGGTGTTGAGTCTATTGTGATCCACGCTCATAGTTATCTTCGAAATTACTATGAAAGGTTTGGCTTTGAGTTCATCAAAGAAGTGGAGATTGTGGGTGAACATCAGTTAATTGAAATGCGGCATCAAATAGTAAAGCGGTAGTTGCTCAAAGGAAATCTGATGAAACTCTTACTGGATACCTCTTATTTCTCTACCATCTTGCAGGACTTCTTCAATCTCCGCTCCATCAAGCATTTTTCCTAGTGGAGATTGAGGAGTGATGACAACAACGCGGTCGTTATCGAGTTTGTAGCCACCACATGCAGGTAAAAACCAACATGTCATGCCATCTGAGAGCGTCACTATCGCGCCGAGTTTGATCTCATCTTCTTCGTCAAAATTAATAAGTGGCAGAGACTTAAGGCGATTAATGGTTATATCAAATTCAGCCACACGCTGCGATTGACCATGTGCTAAGTACGCGGCCTCTAGTCCAACGGTATCGTACTGTGTTTCTGCAACACTTTGTTCATGCGTAGCAAGATCATGGGCGGTATCCGCCGCATCTAATGCATTTTGGCGTTGAGTGAAAAGGATCTCTAGGAGCTCGGTGCGCAGTTGTTCTTTGTTCAGCATGGTGTACAAGTGTTTGGGTAGACGCGTTGATAATACTGGATTAGCGATCAGAGTGCGATAGGGGATACAGCAACGATTTTATTTGTTCCAAAAACGGTGAAACCCCGATGTTGGTAGCATCGGGGTTTCGAATTTTTAGAAGTCTCGGTTGGTAAGGCCGATATTCTTTATGCAAAAGGCTGGATTACAATCCGGCTATTCCTTGGTAGGAGGAATTAGATGCGGATGAAGTCCATGTGCTCAACTTTTGGCTTGAAAGCGTGACGTTGAACGTCTTGTGGCTTAACTTTCACTTCAGCGCCGTCGATCACTAGAACGATACCTTCGTAGAACTCAGGCTTGTCCATTTGGTTAACGATGTCATCGTGGTTAAGAACGATCGATACTGGTGCAGCTTCGCCACCGTAAACGATAGCAGGGAATTTACCAGCGTGACGTAGGCGGCGGCTCGCACCTTTACCTAGTTCAGTACGTACTACTGCTTCAAATTTCATAGTAATTACTCTCAAATATGAAAAAATTAACTTCACATCTCGCAATGCGACCTTGCAGATGTGGTGTGCGCTTTAGAGAAATTGGTCGTAACTCTTAAAACGAGCGCGGATACTACCATCCATACCGTTTTCTCGCAATAGATATTCGCCGTGCGCGCGACAATTTCGCCTATTTTGTTTCAACGGCTTAGCGCTTGTGCTTCTTGGTTGCACTCGCACGTTGCATGGTGAGGATGGCTTTCAATCCACCTTGAGCACCCGCTTCTAAGCTCAGTGCGCCGCGATAGCTGTGTGCCATCTCTTGTACAATGTTCAAACCTAGCCCCGAGCCTGGGATGTGCTCGTCTAAGCGTACGCCACGTTTGAGCACTTGCTGAATGTGCTCTTTGGCAATTCCGGGGCCATTATCTTCAATCACGATGGAGAGTTGATGCCCGTCGTCGGCTTCGCGTTTTGCCTCATTAGTGATGACATCCACACTGTAGATTCTGATCATACTGCTGGCCCATTTATAGGCGTTCTCCAAAAGATTACCCAGCATCTCGTCGAGGTCGGTTTGTTCCACGGCAAGCTCAATATCGGAATCCAGTTCATTGATGACGGTTAAGCCTCGGTTGGCGTATATTTTGTCAAACGCGAGCGTGATGGCATCGACGCGCTCGGCGGGATTGGATTTTACCGCGAGAATGTTTTTTGCGCCGGCCATGCGGGCGCGTCCGAGGTGATAATCAATTTGGTGCTGAATTTGATCGATGGCTGGGGTCAGTTTTGCTTGTTCAGCCTCCCCCAATTGACGGATTTCATTCTTAAGCACAGACAGCGGCGTTTTTAAGGCATGCGAGAGGTTACCAGCGTGATGACGGGCACGTTCAAGAAGCTCTTGATAGTGAAACAGCAGCGCGTTGAGGTCACTGATCACCGGAGCCACATCTTTGGGGTAGGCTTCATCAAGGCGACTTTTTTCGCCACGACGCAGCTCGGCCAGCTCTTTCTTCATCTTGCCCAGTGGGCTTAATGACCACTCCACTTGCAGCATAATAACAGTCAGCAGCCCAAGATAGAGTAAGCCGAGGATCAGCCACAGCTGACCCATCAACTCGGTGACGGTCGCTTCGATGGGCTGTTCATCCATGCCAATCGTCACTTGAATAGGGCCGTTGTAATCGGGGAAATAGAGGGTCGAATCCATGGTGATGAGTTTCTCGCCTTTTGCCCCAAATACAGCGCTTTTGCCTTTATGTTTTTTGGGGCCTTTGAAGGTCAGTGTCTGATCCCACAGAGAACGCGAACGCAGCAAGTCGCTATCAGTGCTCGCTTGCCAGTAGAAACCACTATAAGGGCGAGTAAAGCGAGGATCGGATAAGCCCGAAGAGAGCGAGAGTTCACCTCGGTCATTGACGTTAAGCGCACCCGCCATTTCATCCATATAAATAGAGAGCTGATCGCGGCTGTCCTCAACCATATAGTGCAGAACTTGGGTCGGTACCGTCACGCCGGCGGCGATGATCATCGCCGTGAGCCAGATGATAGCGGCAAAGACCAGGCGACTTTTTAGGCTGAGCTTTTTAAGGTTGGCGACCCGGAGCTTAGGCATTGAGCTGGTATCCTAGCCCACGCACGGTTTTGATGACGTCAGTCGCGATTTTTTTGCGGATACGGCCAATAAAAACCTCAATGGTGTTGGAATCACGATCAAAATCTTGTTTGTAGATGTGCTCGACCAGTTCGGTGCGAGAGATAACTTTGTCTGGGTTGTGCATAAAGTAGGCGACGACTTTGTATTCTAGCGCCGTGAGTGTGACGGGGGTTTGCTGCCAGAGTACGGTAGAGCTGCGGGTATCGAGGCTCAGGTTACCCACCTGCATGACGGGTGAAGCATTACCAGAGGCTCGGCGAAGCTGGGCGCGAACGCGGGCGATCAACTCGACCATCTCAAACGGTTTGGTGAGGTAATCATCGGCGCCAGCATTCAGTCCTTCTACTCGCTCGCTGAGCGCGTCACGGGCACTGAGTATCACCACTGGGGTATTGATGTTGTTGGCGCGAATGCCACTCAACACCGAAAGCCCATCCAGTTTGGGTAGGCCCAAGTCCAATACAATCGCGTCCCACTCTTCGCTAGTGGCACGATAGAGACCATCCTCACCATCGGCAGACCACTCACTGACCCAATCTGCATCGTCAAAAGACGCTTGAATTTGTTGTCCAAGGCGAGAGTCGTCTTCAATCACCAATATTTTCATTGTAACCGAGGCTCCTTATTCGGTGGGTTTAAGCGCGTCGCGAAAGTGTCGGCCTTTGATTTCCAGCATTTCTAAACTGGCTGCATTGTACTCAACTTTAATGATGTTGTTATTGTGGTTGAGTTTGAGCTCATAAATCCAAATGCCATCATCTTGATCCAATTCAACTTGGATGATTCTACCATGCAAGTCGCGCTCGACCGCTGCGTACATCTCGGAAAAGGGTCGAATGTCGCCATTTTGCACCGCTCTATACACTTCGTCTTGATCGCCATCGAGATCGACGCGGGTTCCCGGGTGGTACTCATCTTGAACTAGGGCGTGGCCGTCTTGCGCCGCACTGGGCAGAGAAAAGAAGACGGCACTAGCAAGAAGAAAGGAAGCCGGTAAAAATTGACTCATACGGGGTGTTCTCAGTGTATTCATCAGTATATTCCTCTGTTCAGAATCAACATGAGCATACACGCAACAAGATGAACCTTGAGTGAATTATCCGTTCAGCTCATCGTCAAAGATTTTATCGCGCATTTTCCAAAAGCGCCCGACCTTACGCGCAATCACAAACTGCGGCGGGCGAAAGCGGTGTTGGTTATCGACCACTTTACTCGGTGATAGGGTATCAAAGGGGCGATGCTTGTCCGCCAAATGCGGACGAACGAAGCGATCTTTGAAGGTCTTTTTCTGTTTAGGCGTGGTGAGAGACCAAAATTCATGCACCTTGGCATCGTTGTCACCCACGTAGCTGATCCGGAGCTGGTTTTTACCTTGGCCATCTTTGTGCAGTGAAAAGTCCATCGCCAAGCACTCAAACACTAAAGCATCTTTAAGGTTTAACGCCTCTTTAAGCTTCTTGTCTGGGTCGACTAGGGTGGCGTCACACTCATGGCAAATACGCGCAGCAATATCGTTATCGGCGCCGCAATCACCGCAGTATTTTGCGCGAAAGCGGTAGTTGCAGTGCTCGCGTTCGCCCGTCTCTTCATCGGTAAAGTACCCTTGACACTTACGGCCAAAATGCTCAATTAAAAAGCCATTGCTATCGAGCTTGCCCCAAAAGTTGTTGTTAAAGCCACAAGCCGGACAGGGGATGGTGATGATTTCGCTGTCCGAGTCTGGTTTAGGGTCGCCCACTTCGGGTTGATAGAGATCGTAAGTGTTGCCTGCGTAATCAAGTACCAAGCAATCGCTTTTTCCCGGTGATAAACGTAGCCCACGACCGACAATCTGTTGATACAAACTGACCGATTCTGTTGGACGCAGAATGGCAATCAGATCCACATGCGGCGCATCAAAGCCCGTCGTCAGCACCGAGACATTGACCAGATATTTGATTTGGCGCTGCTTAAAGCGTTCGATGATGCTGTCACGCTCCGTAGTAGGCGTATCACCGATGACCAGCGCGGTGTGATCGCTAGGGAGAAGCGAAAAGACCTCCTGCGCATGCCTCACCGTGGCGGCGAATATCATTACGCCTTGCCTGTGCTCAGCGTGCTGGATGATTTGCTCGACGATTTGTGGCGTAGCGCGCTTGGCATTGTCAATCACCATATCAAGTTCTGACTCTTTATAGCGCCCGGTACTGGCGGGTTTGAGTTGCGAGAAATCATAGCTCAGTACCGGGGCATCGAGCAGCGTGGCAGGTGTTAGAAATCCTTCATCAAGTAAATATTGGATAGGCAGTTCAAAGATGCAATCGCGGAAGAATCTCGGTTCATCACTGCGCACTAAGCCACGTGTGTGGTACTGGTAAATCCAACCCATCCCAAGGCGATAGGGCGTGGCCGTCAGACCAAGCACTTTAATGCCAGGGTTAAGCTCGCTCAAGTGGCGAATGACTTTTTGATAACTGGTGTTTTTGTCATCTGGTACGCGGTGACATTCATCGATCACCAGTAGCGAAAATTGGTGACTAAACGCGTCCAAATTGCGCACAACCGATTGCACCGAGGCAAACACCACTTGCTGATCGGTCTCCTTGCGGCCAAGCCCGGCAGAAAAAATCGCCCCCTCTAACCCGTAACCTTCGTACTTGGCGTGGTTTTGCTCAACCAACTCTTTGACGTGTGCCAGCACCAAGACGCGCCCTTTTGCCAAACGCGCTAATTCTGCGATGACTAAGCTTTTCCCTGCACCCGTTGGCAACACAAGCACCGCAGGGGTTTGATTGGCGCGAAAGTAATGGATTACCGCTTTGACGGAGTCTGCTTGGTATGGTCTGAGGGTGTACATGGTAATGCGTAGCTGAGAATTTTTTACAATTATACACAGGTAAAAGTGTTGTTTTAATATGAATTAAATTCATATTAAAACTGTCTTTTGTTCTGTCTATACTCATCTCAATATGTGGTATCTTGATAGACAGTACTGATACGTAGACATTGTGTAGATAAGAGTGCAAATAAACAAACCCGTGTCACAATCAACGAGCATCGCCCTTGCTACATAGGGCTAGCCTTTGCTGTATTGGTGATAGAAGTTTCGCTTTAATCAGGTAAATCGATGCCAAAGGCCACCCATTTTGATTTTAATCTTTTGCGCGTATTTCTTAGCGTCTACAAAAGTCACTCATATACTGTGACCGCCGAGGAGTTGGATTTGACCCCCTCAGCGGTGAGCCATGCGGTCAAGCGACTCAATACACAATTAGGGGAAACCTTATTTCAGCGTAAACACGTCGGTGTAGAGCCAACGTTTGTCGCGCATGATCTGTTTAAGCAAGTCGCTGAACCATTTCATTCGATAGAACGGACCATTCTCGGTTATGAGGATTTCTCGCCAAGCAAAACGGATCGAGCGTTTCGTGTCTATGTGCCTGACGTGTATATGTCAGACCTAATTCAGCGTTTGGTTGGCCAGCATGACATTAGCGCTGAGGTGATATTCGCCGCGTTACCTTCCGATCAAGATGACACTTATGATTCACTCGCCAGCGGGGTGGTCGACTTGGTGGTGGATTATGTTGCGCCCAGACTGGGAGGTATTGCCTCTCAACTAGCTAAAGAGGAGTCGATGGTGTGCGTGGTCCATCGTGATCATCCTCGTATTGGCGATACCATTAGTTATGAGCAGTATTTTGCCGAGTCTCACGCTTTTCTGAATTTGGTGCGATTTAATACTCGCGCTGCGGAGACCTTGGCTAAGCAGCCGATCCCACAGCGTAAAATACACAGCGACCACAACTCACTGTACTCAATGCTACACACGATTGCACATACAGATGCTATTGGTATCTGTACACAAGACGTCGCCAGCCTTATGCAAGCATCATTACCCATTAAAACGATGGCTGTACCTTATGAGATCAACAAGGTCGCGCTATGGGTCAATTGGCCGAAGAAGCTGGATAATAACCCAGCGAATCAGTGGCTCCGCTCATTGGTGATTGAGTTGCTGGCGCAAGCGTAAAGGGTTCGCAGCGCGCAGTGAACTCTGTATACTGCGCGGCGAACACAGAGTGAGGTAAAAATGCGTTTAGACAAATTTCTCTGCGATGCCTTAGGTGCGACGCGAAAAGAAGCCACGAAAATCATCAAAAGTGGCGAAGTGACGGTCAACGATGTGATGCAAAAAAGCGGTGCAGTTAAAGTTTCCGACACGTGCGTCGTCGAGTGGCAGGGTCGTGAAATCGGCAAACCCGGGCCAAAGTACATCATGCTCTACAAACCTGAGGGATTTGTCTGCTCTCATGAAGATGGTTTTAATCACACCGCTTTTGTGCTGCTCGATGAGGTGAAGATTGAGAATCTGCATTTTGCTGGGCGATTAGACGTCGATACCACAGGTTTGGTGTTGATTACCGATGATGGCCAGTGGTCGCACCGCATCACTTCACCGAAGCATAAGTGTGAGAAGATGTACCGAGTGTGGCTGGCCGATCCTATCGGTGACGACTATGCTGAAAAATTCGCCCAAGGCATCGAACTGCGTAATGAGAAAGAGCCGACGCTGCCCGCGAAACTAGAAATCATCAACGCGGATGAGCACGAAGTGCTGCTGACCATTACTGAAGGCAAGTACCACCAAGTGAAACGCATGTTTGCTGCACTGGGCAATAAGGTTGAGCATCTTCACCGTGAACGCATCGGTGCGATAGCGCTGGATGATTCGCTTGAACCGGGTGAATACCGTTACCTGACTCAAGCAGAAATTGATTCTATTTGGAATTAATACCCCAATTTGGAAGAGCTTTATTTCCTAATAGGAACTAGTAATTTGATCTCAATCGGTTGAATATAGTCCGGTTAACTTCATTTCTTTTGACGAGCCGCCTTTCTGCGGCTCGTTTTTTCGCTATCGGATAGGAGACTTATGTCTGATACTGCTATTACCAAAACCGACACACCTCAGTTGAGCTTTTTGTTGTTTTTAGTTTTGGGTGCCATTGGTGCCTTAACGCCATTGGCGATTGATATGTATTTGCCCGCGATGCCCTCCATCGCTGCCGATCTCGGTGTCGAAAGTGGCGCGGTGCAAATCACCCTTACGGCTTATACCGCGGGCTTTGCTATTGGTCAGTTGATTCATGGTCCATTGGCGGACAGCTATGGTCGTCGCCCGGTGCTGATCCTTGGCGTGCTGTTTTTTGGTTTGGCCTCATTGGTGAGTGCAACCACCACAAGTATTGAAGCGCTCACTTGGGTGCGTACCGCGCAAGGCTTTGCGGGCGCTGCAGCGGCCGTCATTATTCAAGCTGTCGTGCGTGACATGTTTGATCGTGAGGATTTCGCGCGCACCATGTCATTTGTGACCTTAGTGATTACCATAGCGCCTTTGGTGGCACCGATGATCGGCGGTCACGTCGCCATTTGGTTTGGCTGGCGAGCAATTTTTTGGATCCTGGCGATTTTTGCCGCCATCGTGATCTCCTTGGTGCTTTGGAAAATTCCAGAAACCTTGCCAGTGGAGAAGCGTCAGCCGCTGCGTTTTCGCACCACGATGCAAAACTACTTCCGTTTGTGTGCCAACCCTGTGGCGATGGGGTTAATTTTCTCCGGTGCATTTTCATTCGCCGGTATGTTTGCCTTTTTGACCGCAGGCTCGTTCGTCTACATTGATATTTATGGCGTACGCCCGGATCACTTTGGTTATCTGTTTGGCTTGAACATCGTTGCGATGATCATCATGACCAGCATCAATGGCCGCTTGGTACGTAAAGTCGGCTCTCACGCGATGCTAAGATTTGGACTTGCAGTGCAATTGCTCGCCGGCATTGGGATGTTCATTACCTGGATGCTAGATCTTGGTCTTTGGGGCACCGTACCTTTTGTGGTGCTGTTTATCGGTACGTTATCGACTATCGGCAGTAACAGTATGGGGCTGCTGTTGAGCGGCTATCCGTCGATGGCGGGCACGGCGTCATCATTGGCGGGCACGCTGCGTTTTGGTACAGGTTCCGTAATTGGCGTGGTGGTTGCGATGTTGCCAAGTGATGCGACTTGGCCGATGATAGCGACCATGACGGCATGTTCGATACTCTCTGCCGCGTTGTATGGATTTTTTGGAAGAAAGGCGTAATGTCTGAATACACGATTGAGATGCGCAAGTTAGTCACACTTGCGCTTGAAGAGCTCGATGCGCAGCATCGTTTAGGAAAGCTGACCGACGCTCCGGTCGCCAACAATCATTATTTAGTACGCTGGGTGACCCGAGCGCTTAAAGAGCAGCGTTTTCATCGCGTGGTTGGTAATGACCTAAAACGTTGGCAAAAAATGGGGCGCTCAAAAGGCAACGAAGCAGGGCTGTTGTTCACGTTTAAACGCATCGCTAAGCTGTACGACACCTTCTTTAGTGGTGAGGAACGAACGCTGAAAGACAGTGATATTGAGCAGTTCCTTGATCTGATGGAGAACGCGGATTGGGAAGTCTCTACCTCAGAACCCTTAGTGGGTGTGGGTAAGGTGCAACTCTTTACGGAAGGGCAAAACTCCTTGGCACTGTGCGCGGATCAATGTGACGCTTGCTTTGAAGGCGAGGCTTTAGTTAAGCCGATGAGCTGGTTTGTTCGTGGTAATCACGCCGAGTTCGTTGAGAAAGCCACAGCCGCAGGCTTTTTGGTGCACAAGGTGACCGACTACAAGTCGAATGTGAAGTACCACGGTGAATATCTGATTTTTCCTGCTAATCGCGGAACACAGTTGCCCGAAATTCCCCTTAGCTTGACGGCTTAGCCTGAGTTCTTAATAATAAAAACAACGCCTTGCTGACACACAAGGCGTTGTTTTTTTTTGGCTTTATTCTGCTGCCTTTCTCACAATAGCTCTAACCATGCCTTTGAAGATAAACAGGTGCGGTAGCATCATGGCAAACCAATACATTAACCCCCAAAACCCTTGCGGGTGCCACCAAGCGGTGACGCTGAGTGTGCGCTGGGTGCCATTATCCTCAATAGAAAATTCCAAACGGCCCAAACCAGGCCCTTTCATACCAAACAGCAATGAGAGAAAACGCTTGGGTTCACAACGGATCACTTTCCACGAGTCAATAAAATCACCCACTTTAAGCTCAGGCCCAGGAGGTTGACGCCGAATCGGCGCTCCAGCGCCAAACAAGACGTCAAGCCATTCGCGTGTTCGCCATAAGCCATTGGCGAAAAAGTAGCCCTGATCGGGTTGGCCGATGGTTTGAATGATTTGCCAAAGCGCGTCGGAAGTGAGTGGCGTTTTTATCGTTGCGCCTGCCTGTTTCGGGTAATAGCCATAGCCCGGTTGCCAGCGATTGAGCGCCGCAGGGTCATACCCCCACACGTTACTGCGCACGAATTCTCCCTCTTGTTCTATCGCGCGCTCAATCATGGTTTGAAAGTCAATTAAGGTCTGTGGGTAGCGAGTGCGTATCTCGGCTGAATCCGCGACAAAGTCATGAGACAGCCCCGCCAGAAGCGCTGAGCCGACCGACGCAGGAACAGAGGTCACCAAGGCGAGCCAACGCGAGGCCATCTTAGGCGTGAGCAGCTCAGTGCTGACAAGTCGAACCCGTTTGCCCGCCGCTTGACCGATAACCTGAAACTGTTCTCGATAGTTCAACACATCTGGGCCGCCCACTTCAAAGCATTGATGCTGAGTCACTCGCTCTTTGATCAGGCAGAGTAGGTAGTGATTAAGGTTCGCCAATGCGATGGGATTCGCTTTTGAATCGACCCATTTAGGCGCGATGAGAATAGGCAGGTTGTAAACAAAGTCGCGCATGATCTCAAACGCCGCCGAGCCAGGACCAATGATGACGCCAGCACGTAACTCGGTGATAGGGACACCCGCTTGACGGATGATCTCTCCGGTCATCAAACGCGCTTTAAGGTGTTGTGAGTTGCCTGTTTGCGGTTGGAGCGCACTTAAATAAATCACATGTTTCACTTGGCTCACTCGAAGTGCGTCGCGAAAATGTTCTGCCAAGCTGATTTCATAATCGACAAAGTCTGAACCGTGGGCCATACCGTGTACCAAAAACAGGACGATATCAAAGGCGCGCACTAGTTTGATGGTCTCGGCGCGATCTGCCAGGTCTAAGTAAGTCAAGGTGAGGTTGGGATGCGGTGGGATACGCGTCTTCAATGCCGAAACATCTCGCGAAGCAGCAGTGACGCTGTAACCTTGTTCGCACAGCTGAGGAAGCAGTTGTGACCCGACATAGCCAGATCCGCCCAGCACCAACACTTTTTTCATCGACATTCCTTATGGCCTTGAGCAACAAAGTGATTCACACCTATAATAGCGACAAGTGGCAGCTCTGCCCAAACCCACCGCTCAACGCTTTGATCACCTTACCAAAAAGGACGTGCTCTTGTTCATTTCTCAGGTTTTGTCGCACACTCGCGGCGATTTTATTCGTCGCCTTATTGCTATTGCGCTGCCCATCACCTTGCAAAGCATTATGTTCTCTAGCCGAGGCTTGGTGGATGTGATCATGCTGGGTCAGTTAGGTGAAGCGGAGATCGCCGCGGTGGGTGTGGCCGCGCGTGCGACATTCGTGACCACCATTATGCTGGTTGGGGTGACCACCGGAGGTGCACTGCTTACGGCGCAGTATTGGGGCGCCGGTGATCAGCAAGGGGTGAGGCAGAGTACGGCGTTAACATGGCTTGTTTCGATGGTATTTGCGGCGTTGACCGCGGCGTTTTTCCTCCTCTTTCCGAGTGAGATTATGGCGCTGACAACAGATTCCGCAGAGGTCAATCAACTGGGCAGCGACTACTTGGTGTTAACCTCGGTGAGTATGTTTGCTGTGGCCTGCGTGGCCAGTATGTCTGTGGGTTTGCGCGCCATGCATCGCCCCGGCATTAGTACTTTCTTTAGTGGCATCGGCATTGTTGCGAACATCATTCTTAACTGGGTGCTTATCTTTGGTCAATTTGGCATGCCAGCCATGGGCATCAAAGGGGCGGCAATTGCCACCGTGCTTAGTGGTGCGATTGAAGTGGGCACCTTGTATGGTTATCTCTATCTGCGTCGACACTTACTGGCGTTTGGTGTCGATGACATCAAGGCTATCCTAAAGCTAGATAAGGTCGTGCGCTTCTTAAAACTCTCTCTGCCGACGACCTTTAATTTTCTTGCTTGGGCTGGCGGACTTTTTGTCTATCACGCGATTATGGGACAATCTGGCGTGCAGGGTTTGGCGGCGCTCTCGGTGATGACGCCAGTTGAATCGATCTCTCTCAGTTTGTTGATTGGTATGTCCAATGCAGCGGCCGTGTTGGTCGGAAATCAAATTGGCGCTAAAGCGTATAAAGAAGTCTATTATCAAGCGATTGGCGTCACGATATTGAATGTAGCGGTCAGCGTGATCGTGGCTATCTTACTCTATATGGTTCAAGGGGCGGTGCTTGGTGCCTTCAGTGCTCTGACCGATGAGACCCGCGCGTTGGCCGACCAATTCATTGTGATTTTGAGTGTAGGGATTGTGCTTCGCTCTGTCCCCATGATGCTGATCGTAGGTGTATTGCGTGCGGGGGGCGATGTGAAGTTCTGCCTCTATCAAGATCTTGTCGCGCAGTGGCTGATTGGGATTCCTTTGGCCGCGTTTGCTGCTATCGGTCTTGGGATGGAACCTCAGTGGATTTATCTGCTGTTTCTAACCGAAGAAGCGATCAAGTGGTTTGGATCCATATACCGTACCAAAAGTAAAAAGTGGATTCGAAATTTGATCGAAAATTAGACATCGTGCAGCGAAGTGGTGGGGTTTGATGCATATGTTGTGATCTCCCCTCCAAAACACTTTCTACTCATCACAATTTAGTGTAGATTCACAGTCCCATTTCTATCAAAGGTGAGACGGTTAATGCTACAACTTACAGACCTGTGTAAAGGCTATGTCGACGGCGGTGAATTTCATCCTGTCTTACAAGGTGCTGAGTTGTTGTTAAACCAGGGGCAGCAAATTGCATTAATGGGCGAGAGTGGGGCAGGCAAGAGTACCCTGCTCAATCTGATTGCTGGGCTGGATGTCGTTGATTCTGGCACCATTAGCTTCCCTAACATGTCGATGGACAGCGCCACCGAAAGCGAGCGCACCCTCTACCGTCGCAATAATATTGGTCTTATCTTTCAGCAGTATAACTTGCTGCCCACTCTTAATATTGCCGATAACATCCGCTTCTGCCGCCAATTGAAAGGCTTACCAGAAGACGCCGGATTGTGGCGACAAATATTATCTGCGTTGGATCTCATGCCGCTGCTTGGCCGTTACCCTGAAGAGGTATCGGGCGGTCAGCAGCAGCGAGCCGCGATTGCTCGTGCGCTCTATATGGAGCCCAAATTGCTGCTTGCTGATGAGCCAACAGGAAGCTTGGATGAGCGCAATGCCGAAGCCGTGATGCGACTTTTGACTTCATTGAGCCGCCAACTAGATTGCACTCTGCTGTTGGTGACGCACAGTGAACGCGTTGCTGAACATATGCAAGGAAAGGTACGTCTGCAAGGAGGGCAACTCCATGTTATGGCCCGTCATTAAGGCATTACTGGGGCATTACCGACGTTATCCTTTTCAAATTCTGCTTGTTTGGCTTGGCCTGACACTGGGCGTCTCGTTATTGGTTGGCGTGACCGCGATCAATGAGCATGCGAGACAAAGCTACGCGCATGGAGAAAAACTCTTTTCTAATCCTTTGCCTTACCGTATCCGCCCCAAACACGCGACCAACAAAATTCCTCAAGGTTTTTACATTCAATTACGCCGAGAAGGCTTTCATCAATGTGCGCCGTTTGATTTCGTTCGCGTCAGAACCAAGGATTACCGCGATCTGGTCGTCGTGGGCATGGATCCTATGTTCATGCTCAAAGATACGCCCGCGACGCGCTTAAAAAGCGCTTCAATTCTTGATCTGATGAAGCCGCCATACCCGATTATGGTCAGCGCTGAGTTGGCTGAGCACATGCGTTGGCACAATAACGATTTTGTCGAACTTGGCGATGGCAGTAAATTAGGGCCGATCATCGTTGATAAGCAAAACTTGATCCACGGGACTCGTATCGTCGCGGACATGTCGTTGGTACGAATGATTGAACGCAGTTCTGGCTTGTCGGTCATTGCGTGTAGTGAAATGCCGCTCGAGAAAGTTGAGCGGTTGAAAGAGCTGTTGCCCAACGGTATGAATTTAGCGCGCAACTCTCGAGTTGAACTCGAAGCGCTCACGGAGGCGTTCCACGTCAATCTCAGTGCGATGGGGATGATGGCGTTCTTAGTGGGGCTGTTTATTTTCTATCAAGCGATGTCGCTCTCTTTAATTCAACGCCAGCCATTAGTGGGTGTACTTCGTCAAACCGGTGTCAGTGGCGTTCAACTGGCGGCGTCGCTGTGCATTGAATTAGTGGCGTTAGTGTTGGTGAGTTGGCTGTGTGGTAACGCCTTTGGCATGGTGCTCGCGAAGCAGTTGATGCCAGCGGTATCGGCAAGCCTTGGTGATCTCTACGATGCGAACGTTGGCTTGGTGATTGGTTGGAGTTGGTCTTCCAGTCTTTACAGCCTCTCTCTGACCTTACTCGGTGCCATTATCGCCTGTGGTTGGCCTTTGGTGAGATTGCTGCGCTCTCAGCCGGTCCGTTTAACCACTCGTCTCTCTTTAGTGCGTTTCGCCGGCCGTGAATTCTCAATTCAAGCGTTGATTGCTGTTGGATTAGCGGTGGCGGGGATCGCCATTTACCAAGCGCCACAAACTCAACAGACAGGCTTTGCCATTATTACTTGCTTGCTGCTTGGTGCCGCGCTCATCACGCCGTTTATTATCTGGAAAGTATTCAATATCCTTTCCTATAAACTGCGCTGGGTGAAAGCGCGTTGGTTCTTTGCTGATGCGGCATCTAGTATGAGTTACCGCGGTGTGGCAACCATGGCCTTTATGCTGGCGATGGCTGCCAACATTGGGGTGGAAACCATGGTGGGTAGCTTTAGAGATACGACGGATAAGTGGCTATCCCAACGTTTGGCCGCCGATCTCTACATTTACCCGAGTAACAGTGCGTCGGTTCGCATGAGCAATTGGTTGACCAAGCAACCCGAAGTGAAGTCGGTCTGGTGGCGATGGGAAAAAGAGGTCACGGAGAAAGAAGGCGTGCTGCAAGTGGTCAGCACCGGTGGTTCCGAAGGGGAGCTAGAAGCGCTAACTGTTAAACTCGGTATCCCGAACTATTGGTACTATCTGCACAACACCAAAGGGGTAATGGTCAGTGAGTCAATGGCGTTAAAGCTCGGCATTCGTCCCGGTGATACCTTGGATTTGAAAGGTCGACTTGGCAGTGGTTGGCAAGTGGTCGGCATCTACTACGATTACGGCAACCCTTACAATCAGGTGCTTTTATCACACAGAAATTGGTTGTACGCCTACGCAGGCCGCGGCAATGTGGCGCTCGGCGCTGTGCTCAATGATGGCACCGATTCCAGTGCCTTGAAACGCCGTTTGGAGACGGTGTTTAGGATTGACGCTGAGCGTGTGTTTGACAACAGTCATATTCATAAGCAAGCGCTGCACATTTTTGACCGCACCTTCTCTATCGCAGACACCTTGGGCAACATTACCTTGATTATTGCTGTGTTTGGTATCTTTTTCGCCACTGTCGCGGGCGAGATCTCGCGCCAAAAACACGTCTCTTTGCTGCGTTGTCTTGGCATGAAAGGGTGGGAGCTGATCGTGATGGGCGGTTTACAACTGTTTGTCTTTGGTACCATCGCGATGCTGATCGCATTGCCGCTCGGTTGGGTACTGGCGGAGTTGGTGGTGGACATCATCATCAAGCAGTCGTTCGGTTGGACGCTTGAGCTGCAACTGATTCCGCAAGCTTATCTCACCACTGGTTTACTGGCGATGGGCGCATTGATGGTGGCGGGAGCATTGCCGGTATTGCGGATGGTACGAAACACGCCGATGAAATCGTTAAGGGATGCATTGTAATGACACAAGGTCGAGTGTTGAATCGTTCAGCCATTATGGCGGTGGGTTTGGTGGTCGCAGGGCTCATTGCGCTGCTGATCATCTTTCGTGAGACGCCATCTGAAGAGCCAAATGACTTCGATAGCATGAATGACATGCTGCGCGCGCAAAAAAGGCAGGTCTTTGAGCCTGTGCTGCCCAACTACCCCGTGATTTTACCCAACGACTTTTCCTTCAATAATGAGTACCAGCACGGTTGGTGGCAGTTCTTTGCTAATGTGCAAGATGAGGCCGGCACTGAATACGGCATTCAGTGGAGTTTTATTCGGATTGCCAGTCATGATCAACCTTTGCGTGGTTGGTTAAGCCCTCAAGTCTACGTGTCTCATCTTGTGGTATCGAGTCAATATGGCGTTTGGAAAGAGCAGCGGGTGGCTCGAGGTGGGATTGGCCAAGCAGAAATGACGTCACAGCCTTTTCGCATGTGGATCGATAATTGGAACTGGCGATCGCTTGGCAGAACGCCGTTTCCTGGCATGCTCACTGCGCAAACCGATGAGTTTAGTGTCCAGTTGAGTGCGTCGACCAATGGACCTTTTGTCCTGCCGGGTGAGCGTGGCTATGTGGCCAAACACGATCTGCTGCCGATTGCGTCCTACAATATTTTCGCGCCGTTCCTTAATGTACAGGGCTCAATCACGTTGCCGGGCGATCGTCAGATTAAGGTCGATGGCAAAGCGTGGATGAGTAAAGAGTGGGGAAGTGGCTTACTCGCTGAAGGGCAACAGGGTTGGGATTGGTTTGTCGTCCATCTGGATGATGAAACTACGTTATCTGTGAGTCAATATCGTCAAAACAAGCAACTTCCCTATTGGTTTGGCACCTTATCCAGTAACGATGGGAAAGTGATTAACCTCGCAGACTCTGATCTTGTCATTACGCCCTATGCACCAAGTCTCGTCGCGCGTGGCAAACGAGTGCCGATGAGTTGGACGATAGAAGTGCCCGCGCACAATATTCATCTCACCGTATCTGCGACTAATCAGAATCTTTGGCTGCCCTTTTTTGTGCCTTATTGGGAAGGACCAATAACAACCACGGGTAGTCATAAGGCACAAGGCTTCATGCAGCTGATAGGGTATTAACTTTACTCATTGTTTCTAATTGATTGTCGTTGTTAAGAGCAGGTTACCTCAGGGTAATCTGCTTTTTTTTTGCATGTTCTATACTAATGATTCAGTTTGGTGATAGAAGTGAGGTTGAACCTATTCGTTGGTGCTATTTATGCTGGGTATTGCATTGATTTTATGGTTTGTCGCCTCAATTTGTGGTACACAATCAGAGAGTTAGGTTGATTGTGTCCGACAGGTGACATGTTTAGCGACGACATCAATGCGGCATGATAGCCCTAGTGTCTCTAAGCATTCATTGGGTGTTCTCGTCAGGTTTTTATAAATAGCGTTATCAGATAGGTCTTAAATGATGAACAAATGGGTCCGTGACTTCTTCCGATTGGAGTCTGCCAGTGGGATTTTACTTATCGTCGCCGCTGTCGTGGCGATGACTATCGCAAACTCACCTTTAAATGAACATTATCAGCACTTTTTACACATCTATATTTTTGGGATGTCACTATCGCATTGGATTAACGATGGTTTGATGGCGATTTTCTTCCTGGTGATTGGCCTTGAAGTCAAGCGTGAACTGGTGGAGGGGGCGCTCAAGTCAAAGGAAACCGCCACATTACCAGCGGTTGCTGCCGTGGGGGGAATGGTGGTTCCTGCGTTGATTTATGCTGGTATGAACTGGGGCAACGACAACGCAATGGCGGGGTGGGCGATTCCTGCGGCAACGGATATCGCGTTTGCACTTGGTATTATGGCGCTCTTGGGTAAACGCGTTCCGATTGCCCTTAAGGTGTTTCTATTGGCACTGGCGATCATCGATGACCTAGGCGCGGTACTGATTATCGCTTTCTTCTATACGTCAGACTTGTCGACGCTTGCATTGACCATGGGCTTTATCTCTACGGGCGTGTTGTTTTGGCTTAACGCGAAGCGTGTCACACGCCTGACTCCCTACCTGATTGTCGGGGCGATTTTATGGTTCGCGGTGCTGAAATCTGGCGTTCATGCGACACTGGCTGGCGTGGTGATTGGTTTTGCTATTCCGCTAAAAAGTGAGAAGGAGCTTTACTCACCACTCAAATACCTTGAGCACTGGTTACACCCTTATGTCTCCTATGGCGTCTTACCTCTGTTTGCATTGGCGAACGCGGGGATCTCGTTGCAGGGCATTTCAATGGACGGCCTAATGTCGACGGTACCACTCGGCGTCGCGATGGGGCTATTGCTCGGTAAACCGATAGGCATCATGTTGTTCTGTTGGGCCTCACTGGCGCTGAAAATTACTGTGTTGCCAGAAGGCATCACTAAGCGACATCTGTTTGCCGTCTCTATTTTGTGTGGTATTGGCTTTACGATGTCGATCTTTATCTCTTCGTTGGCCTTTGGTTTCGATTTTGCCACGCTCGACACTTACGCACGTTTAGGTATCTTGATGGGGTCAACACTGGCAGCGGTATTGGGCTACATTGCTCTGCGTGTTTCTCTGCCGAAAGAGCCTGTGGCGGTGTCCGCGTCATCCTAGTGATATAAACATCTAACTTGAGCCCGCCAGGTCACCCCGGCGGGCTTTTTTTGTTAAGGGTCTGCGGAATCGTTCAGAGGGAAAGTACGCGAAGAGGCAGGGTAAGTAACACGACAAAAAAGTGTTTCATCGTGTTTCGTAAATTTGGTCTATGTGAGAGGGTGAAGTATCATCAATGCTTATGTTTGATGGTATTTCCTACTAATTTCTGCTTTGAGTTCGTTTTTTTCGAAAGAAGAGCTCCAGAGAAGCGAATGTTATTGTTAACAGGATTTGAATAGACTTTCGCACATTCACGTAAAGTGAGCTAGATCAACTAATGTTTCACTAACGTGTGAGTTTCACTCATGTTCTAGTTTCGCTAACGCTTTATAGCTTGGAGGCTTTTTTCGATGCTGTATGCAGTCCTGTCCGGTTTTTTCCTGGCAGCGTTTGTTCCTTGGCTGTTTCGCCAATTTGGTGAGCAGACCAGCAAACTGTTGGCACTTTTGCCCGCAGGTTTGTTTGTCTATTTCTCAACCTTTTGGACTCAGATAACAGAGCAAGGCCCACTTCTGATTCGTTATGACTGGGTCCCTTCGTTGGGTATCAGTCTCGATTTCTGGTTAGATGGCCTGAGTTTACTCTTTGCGCTGCTGATCTCTGGGATCGGTTTTTTTGTCGTTATCTATGCGGGCAGTTATCTGGCCAACAAACCGGATCAACGCAAACTGCTGACCTATTTGATGGCGTTCATGGGCGCGATGTTGGGCGTGGTGTTATCCAACAACCTGATGGCGATGTTTGTCTTTTGGGAGCTGACCAGTATTACCTCTTACATGCTGATCGGTTACTACCACGAAAAAGAGTCGTCGCGTAAATCTGCGCTGCAAGGTCTGTTTGTCACCGTCGGCGGCGGCTTGGCGCTATTGGCTGGTATTATTCTGCTTGGCAGCCTTGCGGGCACTTATCAGATCAACGAGATTCTTTCGCAAGGTACGCAGCTGCAAACGCACGCGCTGTTTAGCGTGATGATGTTGGCGATTTTGGGCGGCACCTTTACTAAATCGGCCCAGTTCCCATTCCACTTTTGGCTACCTAATGCGATGGCAGCGCCAACGCCCGTTAGTTCTTACCTGCACTCTGCGACCATGGTCAAAGCCGGTGTCTACTTGATGGCACGTTTGCAACCGACGATGGCGGGGCATGAGCTATGGACCTGGCTACTGACGTTTGTTGGCGCCACCACTATGCTCTTGGGCGCGGCAATGGCGGTGACCAGCACGGATCTGAAGCGTATTCTGGCCTATTCAACCGTGATGGCACTGGGTACCTTGACCATGCTGATTGGTATCGGCACGGAAGCGGCGCTGGTGGCGGCGGTGGTGTTCTTACTTGGCCACGCCCTCTACAAAGGTGCACTCTTCATGGCAGCGGGTACCATAGATCACGAAACGGGCACCAAAGATGTGCGTGAGTTAGGCGGGCTACGTAAAGCGATGCCGTACACCGCGGCGTTCATGTCACTCGCCGCACTGGCTTTAGCAGGCGTTCCACCTCTGTTTGGGTTCATCGGTAAAGAGATGATGCTCGAAGGCGTGTTGTCCAGCCCTTGGGCAGCGTTGCTTGCGCTTATGGCGCTGTTGACCTCCATCTTTATTGTCGCTTGTGCAGGGCTATTAGTGATCAAACCCTTCTGGGGTGAGAAGAAAGCCACGCCAAAAGAGGCGCACGAAGCGCCGCTTGGAATGCGTCTTGGCTTTACGGTGCTTTCGGTGTTAGGTCTGGTTCTTGGCTTGATTCCTTCATTGGCTTCGCCGCTTGTTGTATCTGCAGCGACGGCGATTCTAGGTAATCCTGCGAGTAAGGTGGATCTCGCGCTGTGGCATGGTCTCAATCTTCCGCTGATGCTGAGTATTACGGCTATGGTGGTCGGTTACCTCCTGTTTAAGCAGTGGGATAAACTCGGCAAACGTGCAATTAAAGCCAAACCATTACTGAACTACGGACCGGAAGCGGGTTACTTTGTCTTTATGGACAACATGGTGAAATTCGCCAAATGGAGTACCGCCAAACTGCAAAATGGTTATATGTCGAACTACATTTTGACCATTTTCCTCACGACGATCGGTTTGGTGGCGTACGCCATGGTTACCCGCGTTGGTTTCCACTGGGATTTGGATTTCTCTGACGTGACGCTCAAAGAGATCGGCCTATCGATTCTGATCATCGCGGTGATTACGTTTGCTTGCTTGACCAAAGTACGTTTGAGCTCGGTGGCGGCCCTTGGCGCACTCGGTTTTGCCATGGCGCTGATTTACGTCTTCTTTAGCGCGCCTGATTTGGCCATCACGCAGGTGCTGATTGAAACTCTGACGGTCATCATGTTGGTGTTGGTTTTGTTCAAACTGCCTAAGTTCCAAACGCTCTCAAGCGCGGATGTGCGTTGGCGTGACACCACCGTCGCCCTGTTGTTTGGTGCAATGATGGCGACGCTATTGATGACAGTAGTGCATTTCTCGATGCCAGGCGGTATTAGCGGTTACTTGATTGAAAACAGTGTGCCGATCGCGAAAGGGCGCAATATCGTCAACGTGATTTTGGTCGACTACCGTGCACTGGATACGCTAGGTGAGATTTTCGTCTTGTCGTTGGCGGCGATTGGTGTGACTGCGATGCTGCGTTCGAAGAGGGACTGATGATGAACAAGACAAGTACTTCTATGATTTTGCAGGTCATCGCACGCTTTCTGCTGCCGATGTTGCTGCTGTTTTCTGTGTTTTTGTTGGTGCGTGGTCATGATGAGCCGGGCGGCGGTTTTATCGCGGGCTTGGTGGCGTCAGCGGCTTTTGCATTGCACTTGTTCGCGTTTGATGCCAAAGAGACGCGCAAGTTGATTGGTATCGACAGCACCTACCTGATGGGTGGAGGATTGATTATCTCAACGCTCAGCGGTTTTGTCGGTGTGATTAAATCTGGCAGCACGTTTTTGACCGCGCAGTGGTGGTACGTCAATGTGCCGGGATTGGGTGAACTGAAACTGAGCACGCCGCTGATGTTTGATGTGGGTGTCTACTTTGTCGTTGTCGGCATGGTGACGACACTGCTTTTCTCACTGGCACAGTTGGAGGATTAAATGACCACATTATTTGCTTTGGTGATCGGTGCGCTCTACGCCGCTGCTCTGTACATGATGTTGCGCCGCAGTGTGGTGAAGTTGGTCATTGGCCTCATCATTCTGTCGAATGCGACCAACTTGCTGATCTTTACTGGTGGCGGCCTGGTTCGCGGTGCGCCACCACTGATCGCTGAGGGTATGACGGCTCCGGTGGGCGCGATTGCTGACCCGCTGCCCCAAGCCCTTATTCTGACTGCTATCGTCATCAGCTTTGGCGTATTAGCCTTTGCCGTGGTGCTGATTAAGCGCGCGTACAGCGTGATCGGTCAAGATGACATGAACGAAATGAAGAGTACAGATTCACAATTATGATGCTTCTATTGCCCGTACTGATCCCTATGTTTGCCGCGGCGTTGTCGATGACGCTGTGGAAACATCAAACGCTGCAACGCTGGATCAGTGTATTCTCTAATTTTGCGTTGCTGATTGCCGCGGTCACCTTGTTCTACACCGTCTATAACGATGGGATCCAAGTAGTCACCTTGGGAGACTGGCAGCCGCCTTATGGTATTTCAATGGTGGCGGATCTGTTGGCGGTGATTATGGTCACAGTGTCAGCGGTCGTGGCGTTTTGTATCTCCATTTATGCCTTGGCTACCATGAGTGAGGAGCACGAAAAGTTCGGCTTCTACCCGCTACTGCATCTGATGTTAGCCGGTGTTATTGGCTCTTTCCTAACCGGTGATATTTTCAACCTCTACGTTTGGTTTGAAATCATGCTGGTGGCGTCGTTTGGCTTGCTGATTTTGGGCGGCGAACGCAGTCAAATGGAGGGCGCGCTAAAATATGTGACGCTTAACTTGCTCTCTTCTGCATTGTTCCTCAGTGCGATTGGTCTGCTTTACGCCTATGCAGGTACCTTGAATATGGCGGATCTGGGGCAAAAATTGGCGACCACAGACAGCCCACAAGTGGTGACAGTAATTTCACTACTTTTCTTGGTGGCGTTTGGTATTAAAGCGGCGGCATTTCCGATGTTTTTCTGGCTGCCAGCCTCCTACCATACACCACCGGTCGCCATTTCTGCGGTGTTTGCAGGCCTGTTGACTAAAGTGGGCGTCTACGCACTGTATCGCGTGTTTAGCCTAATCTTTGTCGGTGATATCGCCTTTACTCACGGTACTTTGTTGATGTGGATGGGTATTTTCACCATGGTGACGGGCGTGCTGGGAGCGGCGGCGCAGTTTGAAGTGCGTCGTATCTTGTCTTTCCATATCGTGAGCCAGATTGGCTACATGATTTTAGGTTTGGCGCTCTTCACACCATTGGCGATTTTAGGGGGGGTATTTTATCTCTTCCACCACATCGTGGTGAAAACCAATCTGTTCCTTATCGGTGGTGTGATGCATCGTATGCACGGCAGTTACGATCTGGGTCGGTTAGGTGGTTTGTATAAATCCGCGCCGTTCCTTGCGATTTTGTTTGCTATTCCAGCCATGTCTCTGGCGGGTATTCCACCGTTGTCAGGCTTCTTCGCTAAGTTTGTCGTGATCAAGGCGGGTATTGATGCTCAAGCATGGATAGGGGTGATTGCTTCGCTCGCCGTGGGGCTACTGACGCTCTATTCGATGGTGAAAATTTGGGCGGAAGCGTTCTGGAAGAAGCTGCCAGAGGATGCAGAAGTGTTGCCAGCGATGTCAGATTCAGAGCGATTCTTCCTTTACCTACCGATCATCTTGATGGCTATCATTACCGTTACGATTGGTATCAACGCAGAATGGTTTGTCAATCTCGCAAGCATGACCGCGGATCAGCTACTGGATCCTGCGCAATACATCGATGCTGTGTTAGGAGGTCAATAAGATGAAAGCCTTTGGTTGGAATATGTTATTGGCGTTGGCGTGGGTGATCTTATCGGGCACCTACACCATCTCAAATCTCTTTGGCGGCATGCTGCTGAGCTATGTGGTGTTGGCTTACGTGCTGCGCGATCAGCCTGCGTTCAAACGTTACTTCGGTAAGTTTCCTAAGTTTGTTAAGTTCGCGCTGTTCTTTATCTGGGATTTGATTAAATCGAACGCTCGAGTGGCATACGATGTACTGACGCCGACGCATTTGATGAAGCCTGCGGTGATTGCCGTCCCACTCGACATTAAAAGCGATGCCGGAATCACGCTATTTTCGAACTTAATTACCGTTACACCAGGTTCATTAGCACTGGATGTGTCCACCGACAAAAAAGTGCTGTTTGTCCACCTGATGTATTTTGAAGATGAACAACAGCATGTGGCAGAGCTGAAAAAGCTTGAAGCCATGGTGCTGGAAATTATGGAGTAAGGCGACGATGGATACTGTATATACCCTCTGTTTTGCCATGCTAATTCTTGCGCTGCTGATCTCTTCGGTCCGTTTGTTGAAAGGACCGTCGCTACCCGACCGAGTGGTTGCGCTTGAGCTAATGGCCTCACTTACCGTCGGTTTGGTCGTGCTGTATGGACTGGCATACCAAGAGCCAGCGTTTATTGATGTGGCTATCGTACTGGCGTTGACGTCGTTTCTTGCGGCTGTAGGGTTCTCGAGCTTTTTGGAGAAAAGGGGAATTCAAGATGATGACTGAGTTTTTTGTTGCGCTATTTGCACTGCTGGGCTCTTTCTTGATGCTCCTTGCCAGCATTGGCTTAAACCGCATGCCTGACTTGCTGACTCGTATGCATGCGACCACTAAAGCAGGTGCGTTAGGGGTGGGTCTACTGGTGATCGCCTTTGCGATTGTTTTTTGGAGCGACGCCGCCATCGTCGTTCGCGCAGCAGCGGTTGTCGTGTTCATCATGGTGACGGCACCGATTGCGGCGCATGTGGTGGCGCGGACCAGTTACTTCGTCGGTGTCCCTGTTTGGGAAGGCACGGTAAAAGATGCCATCAAAGAGCAGTACGATATGGATACGCACCAGCTGTCTAGTCAAAACTGTACCGAAGCAACCCCCAGCGCTGTCGAGATGCCTGCTGCGGTGGAAACGCCGGGAGTCAAAGACGAGCCTTCGGCATCGTGACTGCTTTGACGTCGAGTGTAGTCATACTGTAAAGAAAACCGCCCCCACTGCTGGCAGTGAGGGCGGTTTTGCTATCAGAGAGGTTTATCGTCTCAATCCTTAAACAGCCACTTGGAACAGGGCTACTTAGGAATGGTTGTAAATATCGTCCACTCTTTGACCACTTCTCGGCTCATGCCGACCACGGTGGCGGACACCTTGCGATCTAAGGCTTCAGTAGTCGCGTCACCCGCGCTTTCTTCGGCTGCGCTGTCTCCGAAACCAACAATGGCAATCCGTTCAGGCTCCACACCGTAATAGAGTAACTCTTGCTCAACGGCATTTGCTCGTAGCTTAGACAGTTCTAAATTGCGTTCCGCGCTGCCGGTTTTACTGGCGTAGCCTTGCAGTTGTATTGATGTCTCTGGATATTGGGCAAGAAACTCTGCCATCGCTTCAATTTGGGTTGAATATTGCCAATCGACTTCGGCCGAATTGTTTGCAAATAAGATAAACAGCTGAGACTCTTCGCGTTTCGCGAGGGCTTGGCCACAGCCATCATTGTCAATCAAGGCACCTCTAGGTGTGCCGGGGCAGAAGTCACGTGCGTTCACTACACCATCACTGTCGTCATCGGTGAGATCAAATGGTTGCTCTGCTGTGGGAGTGTCAATATAGTCATACTGATCGTCTTCGGCTTGTGCGGTAAAGGCAAGCGCTACACTGAGCAGAGAAAACGGGAATAGCATCAATTTGTTCATCTTAATACTCCATCTTCTCTTGCCACTCTTTTGGCGTATCCACTAATAGGGCGTCGAGCAAGTTACCGGTCGCATTCATCACTCGATACTTGGCGTACTGCTCAGCGTAGTGGGCGTCGAGGTAATCTTTGCGTGCCTCAAACAGTTCGTTTTCGGTGTTGAGTAAGTCGAGTAGGGTACGTTGGCCGATACGATACTGTTTCTCGTAGGCAATCACTGTTTCTGAGGCAGAATCGACATGGTCAGAGAGAAACTGCTTTTGTTGCAAGGTCAAATCAAGCGCACTCCAGGAAAGGCGCAAACCTTCCTCTACTTGACGATACGCGTTGTCGCGTAAATCTTTGGCCTTGTTAAGTTGATAAGCCGCTCGTTCCGACAGGTCACTGTCGCTACCACCGTTATAGAGGTTGTAGCGCATGCGAAGCATAGCGAGGGTTTCGTCACTACGCCCTTCATCGCCGCCAGCGTCATCTCGCCAAGTTTGACTCGCCTCTATAGAGAAGGTGGGGTAGAAGTTGCCTTTGGACTGCTTGTATTGGAAACGTGCAGCATCGACATCCGCGTGTGAGGTTTGAATCACAGGGTGAGAGGCAATGGCCTGATCAAGTGCCTCTTCCAGAGTAAGAGGAATGCGTGATTCGTCAGCACGCGGGTAGATGAGTCCAAGCGGCGCTTGACCTACCACACGCTGAAACTGAGTATGGGTATCAAAGAGGTTATTTTGCGCCGCTAGCAAGTTACCATGCGCTTTGGCGATACGCGCTTCAACCTGAGTAACGTCGGCGGTCGAACCAACGCCAGAGTCGGCGCGACGTTTGATGTCTTTGTAGATGTCTTTATGGACCTTGAGGTTACTCTCTGAAAGCTGCAATACCTCGTAGGCTTTAACGGCATCTAGGTAAATCTCGGTGACTTGAAGTGCAAGGTCTGAAGCCTGCGACAAAAGTTGTAACCTCAAAGACTCCGCATCCGCCGCGGTGCGGTCGATATCGTTTAATGTTGCGTTACCGTCCCATAGTAACTGCGTTAAGCTTACGGTCGCTTCCTTTCGGGTGAGGTCAGTATCATCCCCTTGCCCAGGCGCTGGGCTAATGCCCTCATACCCGATCCCCGCATCTAAATCGATACTCGGCAAGTATGCACCGACTGCCGCATCGCTAGATTTCACGGCACTGCGGAACTCATTGTAGCTCGATTTTAGATCCGGATTAGTGGCAATGGTATAAGCCACCGCTTGTTCTAACGTTTGTGACTGTGCTGCGAGGCTCAACATCAGTGTGCTCGCGGCGACGCATGATAACTTCCAGTTCAAGGTGATCTCCCTATACATCTCGTTACAGATAAGACGCTGTCACATAAGGTGTTTGTATTTCGTTATAGTTGTTACTAGCTTAGCCTTTCTAATGACAAAGTGAGAGGGGCAAATTCAAAAAATGACCGAATGTAGTACTCATTTACAGGTACTGTCTCATTTTTGAGATGTTAGAGATGGTTTTTACTGATTGAGTTTGGGGTGGGACGCAATTTTACAGCGAGTTTTTTGTCGTTCATTTTCCTATGATTTGCGTATCCGCCAATACACGCAATGACTCTTATACCTCCCGGTTTTTTTGATTCAGCCTATTAACATGAAATCATGTTGATTGACGTGGTCTATTAACGCTTTTGTTTTGATAGATTAATTAATAATTTATTTCGATAGTGCGAAAATGAGTTGCCAATTTCCGGCAAATTATGATACTTTCGCGCGCAATCTCGGAGGGCAGTCGCAGTGACGCTCTGGGGGACACGCGTGAGGTCATTCGGGCTGAGTGAACACCACGTAGGGTAGGTATCGATAAGTCCTTTTATCGATAGACGGGATACTGTTGTCGTATAGCGACATATGAATGGGAAACCCAACATTGAATCCACTAAACAAACACACATTGATCAGCTTAGTTCTTCCTGAGTGCCCTGTTTTACAAGACAGTTGCATCACTGAACCTTGATTTTCTACTAAACGTCGAATCCATCCCATGTGATGGTCTGTTTATGCTTGGTTGCGATTTGTTATCGACACCGGGCCGTTTGCTGTTCCTTTTCCTCTCCCATTTTATCTCGGAAAAGGCCGAAAATTGTTTCAATGGAACTTATCATGAGCACAGCTTTTGAAGTCGATACCAACGCTATCGCAACCCCTTTTTCAACTCAGATCCCTGTTGTGGATGGTCTGTATGATCTCACGCCTGATCAAATTTTGCTTGATCAGCAGCAGCACGAATCTGAAGTTCGCTCTTACCCTCGACGTCTACCGATCGCGATTAAACAAGCGTACGGTGCTTTAGTTGAAGATACACGCGGTCAGTTATTCCTCGACTGTCTGGCCGGTGCGGGTACATTGGCTTTGGGTTACAACCACCCAGAGATCAACCAAGCACTGAAAGATCAACTCGACAGTGGATTGCCGTATCAAACATTGGACATCGCCACCCAAGCGAAGACTCACTTTATCAAGACGGTGAAGGAATTCTTACCTGAGCAATTAGGCGACAATTGTGTGATTCAATTTTGTGGCCCATCAGGTGCGGACGCTGTAGAAGCCGCGATCAAATTGGCGAAGCAGACCACCGGTCGTAACACCATGTTCGCTTTCCGTGGTGCGTACCACGGTATGACAAACGGCACCATGGGCATGATGGGCAACCTAGGCACTAAAGCGCGTCGTACTGGCCTGATGTCTGATGTGCACTTTATGCCATTCCCATACAGCCTACGCTGCCCATTTGGGTTGGGTGGCGATGAAGGCGCGAAAGCCAGCATTCGTTACATTGAGCGTCTACTTAACGACGATGAAGCGGGTATCATGAAGCCGGCAGCGATTATTGTAGAGCCAGTTCAAGGTGAAGGCGGTGTGATCCCTGCACCTGCATTCTGGCTTCAAGCTCTGCGCCGTATCTGTGATGAGCACGGCATCCTACTGATTTTTGATGAAATCCAATGTGGTGTAGCGAAAACAGGTTACAACTTTGCGTTTGAAGAAGCGGGTATTGTGCCAGACGTGCTCTGTCTATCGAAAGCGATTGGTGGCGGTATGCCGATGTCGCTGTTGGTCATCAACAAGCAGCACGATACTTGGAAACCGGGCGAGCACACGGGCACCTTCCGTGGCAACCAGTTGGCAATGGTCTCTGGTGCCAAAGCACTTGAAATCATTCAGCGTGACAACTTAGTGGAGCACGCTAACATCGCCGGTCAATACCTACGCCTTGGTTTAGAAAATATCCAAAAGCGTGTCAACTGTGTAGCAGAAGTTCGTGGTAAAGGCTTGATGCTAGGCGTTGAAATCAAGAAAACCAACGGCGAGAAGAACAAGTTTGGTGAGCCAGCCTCTGATGGCGCGATGACGTTGCGCATTCAACGTGCGGCACTAGAGCGCGGCTTGATGGTTGAAAAGGGTGGCCGTGACGGTTCGGTTATCCGTTTCCTACCACCGCTGATTATTTCGTTTGAACAAATTGATTTTGCGCTACGCACACTTGAAGCGGCGATGATTGCTGCGGGCGCGGATTACGTTGAAGCACCTGCGGACAACCAAAAGTGGAACAAGCATTTTATTCACACCGGTGAGCAGGGTGCGGATGAGTTCGCGGCGGTGATGTCTCACACTACGCGTGTGATGAAAGCGATGTTTGAGCAAGTGGAAAAACCATACTCAGGTATGGACCCTAAATTGCTTGAAGCGCAAATCAACGCGGTCAACCTTGATGCCTCTGAAACCAGCTTGAAAGATGTGATTGAGAGCACGACCGATTTGGTGGCGAAAAATGCTATTTTTACTCAGCACCCAAGCTGTATTGCCCACTTGCATACACCCCCTTTGATGCCATCTGTGGCGGCAGAGGCGATGATTGGTGCACTCAACCAGTCAATGGATTCATGGGACCAAGCGTCTTCTGCAACTTACGTTGAGCAAAAAGTGATTAACTGGCTGTGCGACAAATACGACATGAGCCAAGACGCCGACGGCATCATGACCAGCGGCGGCACGCAGAGCAACCAAATGGGTCTTATGCTGGCGCGTGATTGGATCGCCAACAAGCTTTCTGGCCACTCTATCCAAAAATTGGGTTTGCCAGATTACGCCGACAAATTGCGAATCGTCTGTTCGGCCAATGCGCACTTCACCGTGCAAAAATCCGCTTCTTGGATGGGCCTAGGTGAGAAAGCGGTATTACCTGTACCAGCGAATATTGACGGCACAATGAAAGCAGAACTGCTTGAACAAGTGGTTGCAGATGCGAAAGCGCAAGGCTTGATTCCATTTGCGATTGTCGGAACTGCAGGGACCACGGATCATGGCGCGATTGATGATCTTGAGCGTATCGCCGAGGTTGCCGAACAGCATGAACTCTGGATGCACGTCGATGGTGCATACGGTGGCGCACTGATTCTCAGTGGCTCAAAAGGTCGTCTCAAAGGTGTTGAGCGCGCAAGCTCCATCAGCGTGGACTTCCACAAGCTGTTTTTCCAAACCATTAGCTGCGGCGCTTTGCTAGTGAACGACAAAGCAAACTTTGCGTTCTTGCTTCACCACGCGGACTATTTGAACCGTGAGCACGATGAGTTGCCAAACCTAGTCGACAAGTCTATCGCGACCACCAAGCGTTTCGATGCACTGAAAGTCTTTATGACAATGCAAAGTGTCGGACCAAAGGCGCTCGGTGAGATGTACGATCACCTGTTAGAGCAAACTCAGCAAGTGGCGGATATGGTTGAGGCGGCACCTGGTTTTGAACTGTTAGCCAGACCTGCACTATCGACGGTGCTATTCCGCAGCACGCTGGGTGACGAAGCGAACTTGGATAAACTTAACCAGAAAGTGCGTATTGAAGCGCTGGTACGCGGTATTGCGGTATTGGGCGAAACCGTCATTGCGGGCAAATCAGCTCTCAAGTTTACGATTTTGAACCCAACGCTTTCATTGAAAGATTTTGAGAAACTATTAAACGACATCAACCAACTTGCGGTTGAACTAGTAAAATAAGGTAACAAAGACCATGGCAATTCTACAGATTGGTGCCGGCGGTGTTGGCTGGGTAGTCGCGCACAAAGCGGCTCAGAACAACGACGTCCTCGGTGATATCACTATCGCATCACGTACTTTAGGTAAGTGCGAGAAGATCATCGAATCGATTCAGAAGAAAAATAATCTGAAAGATTCAACTAAGAAACTAGAAGCGCGCGCAGTGAATGCGGACGACGTGGAGGCACTGGTTGCCTTAATCAAAGAGGTTCAGCCTGATCTTGTGATCAACGCGGGTCCTCCTTGGGTCAACATGGCGATCATGGAAGCGTGTTACCAAGCAAAAGTGTCATACCTAGATACCTCGGTAGCGGTTGATTTGTGCTCAGAAGGTCAGCAAGTGCCTGAAGCGTACGATTGGCAGTGGGGCTACCGTGAGAAGTTTGAAGAAGCAGGCATCACAGGCATTCTTGGTGCTGGTTTCGATCCAGGCGTGGTATCGGTATTTGCCGCGTATGCGGTGAAACACTTGTTCGATGAAATCGACACGATTGACGTGATGGATGTCAACGCGGGTGATCATGGTAAGAAGTTTGCGACTAACTTTGATCCAGAGACCAACATGCTTGAAATCCAAGGCGATTCTTTCTACTGGGAAGACGGTGAGTGGAAGCAAGTACCTTGTCACTCTCGTATGCTTGAGTTTGATTTCCCTAATTGTGGTGCTCACAAGGTGTACTCTATGGCGCACGATGAAGTGCGCTCAATGAAAGAGTTCATCCCTGCAAAACGCATTGAATTCTGGATGGGCTTTGGTGATCGTTACCTTAACTACTTCAACGTGATGCGTGATATTGGCCTACTGAGCCCAGATCCGCTGACGTTGCATGACGGCACTGTGGTTCAGCCACTGCACGTATTGAAAGCGTTACTTCCTGACCCGACCTCATTGGCGCCAGGCTACACAGGTTTAACCTGTATCGGTACTTGGGTGCAAGGTAAGAAAGATGGCGCAGAGCGTAGCGTGTTCATCTACAACAATGCGGACCACGAAGTCGCCTATCAAGATGTGGAGCATCAAGCGATCTCTTACACGACAGGTGTGCCAGCTATTACAGCTGCGCTTCAGTTCTTCCGTGGTAAATGGGCGGATAAAGGCGTGTTCAACATGGAACAGCTCGACCCAGATCCGTTCCTAGAGACCATGCCTGAGATTGGTCTAGATTGGCATGTTCAGGAACTCGAGCCTGGCCAACCCGTGATCCATAAACTCAAATAATCGAGTATCGGGTGTGAGTCCACACCCAGCGATGCTCATCAAAGCAGCCATTGGTCGTGTTCAATGGCTGTTTTTTGTCATTTAGGGTTCTATGGTGGTACAGCACAGTAGAACTCTTAAGCAGGAACTCGTGATGCACAACGAATTGAAAACTCCGTACTTTATGATCAACGAAGACAAGTTGATTGAAAACCTAGAGAAAGCCAAGCAGCTCAAAGAGATTTCGGGTGTTAAGCTAGTGTTGGCGCTGAAATGTTTTTCAACCTGGGGCGTGTTTGACATCATCAAGCCCTATCTTGATGGCACCACCAGCTCTGGCCCATTTGAAGTGAAACTCGGCTACGAAACGTTTGGCGGCGAGACGCACGCCTACAGCGTGGGTTACAGTGAAGAGGATGTGCGTGAAGTCGCGGACATCTGCGACAAGATGATTTTCAACTCGCAATCGCAACTTGCTGCGTACCGTCATATCGTTGAGGGCAAGGCGTCGATTGGTTTGCGTCTCAACCCAGGTGTCAGCTACGCAGGTCAAGATCTGGCTAACCCAGCGCGTCAGTTCTCTCGTTTGGGCGTGCAAGCGGACCATGTCAATGCAGAGGTGTTTGATGGCATCGATGGCGTGATGTTCCACATGAACTGTGAAAACAAGGACGTCGATGCGTTTATTGGCTTGCTCGATTCTATCTCGCATCAGTTTGGTGACTACCTAGATAAACTCGACTGGGTGAGCATGGGCGGCGGCGTCTTCTTCACCTGGCCAGGTTATGATATTGAAAAGCTGGGTCTAGCACTCAAAGCTTTTGCCGACAAGCATGGCGTGCAAATGTATCTTGAGCCGGGGGAAGCCATCATCACTAAGACCACCGATTTAGTGGTCACCGTCGTCGATATCGTTGAGAACGGCAAAAAAACAGCGATTGTTGATTCGGCGACCGAAGCGCACCGCTTAGATACGCTTATTTACAACGAGCCTGCCTCGATTCTAGAAGCGTCTGATGGTGGTGAGCATGAATATGTGATCGGATCATGTTCGTGTCTTGCTGGGGATCAATTCTGTGTTGCAAACTTTGACCAGCCGCTTGAGATTGGTCAGCGCCTTCATATTCTTGACAGCGCGGGCTACACCATGGTGAAACTGAACTGGTTCAACGGCCTGCGCATGCCATCCGTGTACTGCGAGCGCTCGTCTGGTGAGGTACAGAAGCTGAACGAGTTTGATTACTCGGATTTCAAACGCTCTCTCTCGCAATGGAGTGTCCGTTAAACATCAATATAATGTGATGAATACACGGTTCTACAAGCCATTTCTCCCAAACCCTATCTTCGGATAGGGTTTTTTATTGTCGTCAGAATTGTCTGAAAATTCGACGCTTTAGCTGCATCTGGTATCAGGTTCGCTACAATTAACCATGATCTAGGTTAAATTCTTGACTATTAGACGTTAACTGTGTGTACTGGATGTGCACATTATTAAATATACCTATAAAAAATTTGTTGCTGGGTTGTTTTTGATTCGGTTGTCAGGTGAGTTAAAGGCTAGGAGAGCAGATGCGCCCTATTATGTATATTGAAGTTGGCGGCGTCCTTTGGCAGATCATGCCAGATGGTAGCTGGCAACAAATCCCTTTCGACACTAGCAAAGAGCCAGATGTGCTGGTGATTACTCAAGATGTCGAGGGTGACAATCTTGTCCTGACGCCAGAGCAAGAAGAGGCCATTGAAGCGCAGCTAGACCAAGTGGTAGAAGAGCTGACTCAATACACGCTTAACAACCGAAGCGGAGAGGCGTACTCAGGCGCGAATTCGCAAGAGAGTCAAAGCGCTTCTTTGATTAACTTTGTTCAAGCAACCCTGCTAGAAACCATCGCTAAAGCGGGCTTTGACACCCGTCCTAACGACCCTTTCGCTAACGATGATGCCCAGCCTGAGCCAGAAGTGCTTGATCTCCTTAATCAAAACGCTCAACTGAGCGTGGATATCCTCGATGGCGGAGACGGCTACGAAAACCGATTTGAATCGCCAGGTGTGGTGATCCAAGGAACGGCGCCGAATATTCGTGACGGTCGCACCGTCAACATCACCATTACCGATATCAATGGTAAGAGTGTATCAACCACTGCAGTGACGAATGATGAAATCTACTCGGTAAGCGGAGTGGATTTGACCTCTCTCGCCGAGGGACCCCTGTTGGTCAACGCCGTGGTCGCAGACAACTTTGGCAATAGCGTCAGCGCCCAAGACAACACAATCAAAGATACCCTTGCCACCATTGATGTCGACTTTGATGGTGAGGGTGACGAATACTACAACCAGTTCGAAGTGAGTAACGGCGCCTTAATCGGGCGTGTCGAGTTCGTCCAAGATGGTCAGCCCATCACAGTGCGAATCATTGACAGTGTGGGAACAACGTTAACACTGAGCTCTGTCGTTTCCGGCGGAACTTGGGCGATGGATAACCTCGACCTCAGCGCACTCGCCGAGGGCACCTTAACCGTTATCGCACAAACCAACGATGTGGCGGGTAACCCTGCAATCGCGCAAGACACCATCACCAAAGATACGTTGGCGTCAATTACGGCGGATGTCGAAGATGGTGGTGACAACGTCATCAATATTAATGAAAAAGAGAGCGTGACGTTTTCCGGCGCCGTGGCCAATGTCGAAAATGGTCAGCCTGTTCATGTCGTGATCACCGATGGCAGTACAACCCTTGAATTTGACACTGTGGTGGTGAACGGTCAGTGGCAGGTAGAGGATGTCGATATTGGTGATTTTGTCGACGGTACTTTAGAGGTCACGGCCAGTACGCAAGATATTGCAGGAAACCCTGCTACCACGACCGATACGAGTACCATTGTCGATACCACTGTCCCTACTATTGATATCGACACCCTGTCGGGCTTTAGCATTTTAGATTTTCGCCAAGGCAATTTGACTACGATGCAAGGCACAACCACGGGGGTTGACGATGGATTGTTGGTCACCATTACCGTTTCAGACGGTACGCAGACGTTAACCTTTCAGGGCGCCGTAACGGGCGATGCATGGAGCGTTGAAGATATCGATATCTCGTCGCTTGACCTCAGCCAAACGTGGACCATTGATGCGTCTGTTTATAACGTCATTGGCAACCAAGCTGTCGACGATATGCCGACGATCGTCCTGCCTGACTCGCTCTCATTTTCTGAAACCGTGGTGGGCATATTTGGCAGCGAAGCAAAAGATGCCAGTATTAATGTTGATTTCGCCGATTTTCGTTTTTATTCCGATCAAAGCTTTCTGACCGATAGTGTCACCTCTCAAGCCAGCAGTATCACGGTGACAGTCGCTGGCGATGGGCAAAGTCTTGAAGGGGTGAATAACACTGATGAAGTGGTGTTCAGAGCACAAATCGTCGGCGATGAAGTTCGCGTCACCTTTTACAAAGCGATAGATCAAGGCGAAGGGTTAGATTCACTGCAAACGGCTCTGTTGCTTGAAGGGGTACAAACGGACGCCGACGGGACAACCGAAACCGTGATTGCCCATTTACCCATTACGATTAAAGACTCCGATCCGCTAGTGTTTGGCGAAAGCTACACCATGACAGAAGGGACAACATCATCAGGTAACTTGCTTAACAATGATATTGATTTGGATACGCAACTTCTGATCCGAGAGGTAGAAGTTGATGGTGAGACGAAAGCTATCACTGGCAATCAGCCAGTCAGCTTTACCACCAGTGATGGCGTATTAACGGTATTTGCCAATGGTCACTGGACGTTCACCGCATCGCGAAACTTAGATCACAACGCAGAGCACTTGGTTTCTATTAACTACAAGGCGGGAGATGAGAGCAATGACTTTGGCACCGCAACCGCCACGATCACCATCAACGATGGCGGCGCGGGTGATATTCAAAACGGTGTGGCAAGTAGCACAGAATCCAACTTAAGCGATGTTTCTGCTCCTCTCAACGCAACGTTTGAGGTATTGGCTGGCTCGGATAATCCCGATCCGTCCTCACTTGTGTTTGCCAATGGCACGCTCGCTTTGCTCGATGCGTTGGGTTTGCAGTCGACCTTAGATTTAGCCGATATCACTTATACTTTAAGTGGCGATGGTACCCTTATTACTGCCAGTTCGGCTGGCGAAACCATCTTTACTTTAACATTGAGCGCAGTCGCCAATGGCGATGATGTGACGGCAACGGTCACCCTTAATCAGTCGCAGCCCATCAGTCACACCTTAAAAAGTGATGCTGTCACTATTCCTCTTTTGATTGCCGGTAGCGATTTGGATGGCACGCCATTGTCATCCGGTGCATTTGAATGGGTGATTCATGACGGTGCGGATCCTGAGTTGGCCAATGCCACCAGCGTGACGCTCAATGAAAGCGATCTTGGCTCAGCACCGTTAAGTGCAAATGGTAGTTTTTCTCTCACGATCGGCAGTGATTACCTCGATAGTCTGTTTTTTGATTTGGCCGACCAACCAACGTTAAGCAGCGGCGGTCGCGATATTGTCTTTGTTTTGAATGACGACGGCTCTCTCTCTGGCTATACAGAAGATCTGCACACTCGTCTGTTGCCCGATGAACTGGTGTTTACCGTCACCTTTGCTCAGCCTGACAATGACGCGGATGCAACCGTTCCCTATACCGTCACTCTCTATCAAGCGCTCGACCAACTGGATGGTGATAGCACGTTGCCGATCGTGGTCACCGCCAAAGACAACGATGGCGATGAGTCGAAATTGACCTTGGATATTACCGTCAGCGATGGTGGCGTGCCGAGCATTGGTTCTGGGAACGTCGATTTGTCTGAAACGCCAAGAGCAACAGGCGTGACAGCGAAAGCGACCGCCGACGTTTCGTTTGATGTCAGTGCAGCGTTTGACCCGTTGGTATATTTGGGCTTGGGCGTTGCAACGGGTGATGCCGTGTTGGACTCGAATGGCGATCCCATCACCCAAAACGGTCAAGCGATCACATGGCGAGACAATGGTGATGGGAGTTACGATGCCATTCTCGCCAATGGTCAAACCGTTTTAAGCGTTTTTCTGCCTAGCGATTTTGGACTGGCGGCAGGCGACACGACAACGATTGATGTACGTCTTGAACTGTATCAGCAAATCGATCACAACCTTGCAGGCAATGATTTAAGCTTAACCATCCCCGTACCGGTCTACACCGTGGATTCAGATGGAACGGAAAATACCGTTGAATCGAGCATAACCATTTTTGATGGCACGGATCCTCAAATTGAAGTGATTGGGTCGATGGATGTCGATGAAGAGGGGTTGACCTCAGGTCAGCAAGACAGCGGTATTGAAACGTCGACGCCTTCGATCAACTTGATTGAAGGTTCGGATGATATCGTTTCCTTGAGTTTAGATCGCACCGCCTTTGATGCACAAGGTTATACCAGTGGCGGCGTCGCACTGACGTTGGCTGAGGTCGACATCAATGGTTGGTACTATGCGATGGCTGATGGCGACGAAGCGTTTCGTATCCGTTTCAACCTAGATGGCAGCGTTGAATTTGAATTGTACCGCCCATTGGATCACGAATCGGGGTTAGGTGAGAACAACCTCGAACTCAACTTTTCTTTGACGGCGACCGATGCGGATGGCGATATCTCAACTGCCGTAGACTACACCGTCAATGTCAAAGACGATGTGCCGATCTCGGTGGATTCGACGCTCAATTTGGTCGAAGGGGACAGTCAATCAGGCAACATGATCACCGCATTTGGTCGTGTTGGCGCCGATGGTGGTCAGTTGGTCAGCATCGGTTATGATGTCGACGGCAATGGTAGCTATGATCAGTATGTTTTTAGTGATGCCAATCCGTCATATACCATCAATCTCTATAACGACAACACCCCATCAGTCAGCTACGGCACGCTAACGGTCAATCGAGACGGCAGTTACACCTTGGTGACCAACGATAGCGTAGATGCAGACCCAGTATTGAATGACTTCCTGCAATTGGTAGTGCGGGACTTTGATGGCGATGAAGCCACCAGTGAGATTAGCTTTGTACTGGGGGACAACGAAGGCTTTATTCGTGTTGCTGATACGCAAACGACCGAAGACAATCTCGCTACGCTGGCGATTGAAGTCTCCACAGGGGATGTCGACCAAGAAGAGCAGGTGACGCAAATCGCCATCAGCGAAAGTTCGCTTCAAGGTGGTTCACTCTATCTCAATGGTGTGCTTCTTGTTGCCGTTGACGGATTGATTACCCTCTCTGGCAGCCAACTCGATAGCTCGAATCCAAGTTTAGTGGTACCCAATGGTACGTTGACGTATCTTCCTGCGGAAAATCAGTCAGATACTACACAGTCGATTTCTCTTGATGTCTCTGCGGTGATCAGCACGGATACCGGTCCTCGAGATCTAACGGAAACGCTAGAGGTCTCGGTATTACCGATTGCTGATACCCCTGAATGGGGCCAGTCCCAGTTTACTTACAGCACGGTTGAAGATGCCGACGAGGCGCTGTCACTGGATATCACGGCCAACCTTGTCGACCTTGACAGCTCTGAATCGCTTAAATATGAGATCTCAAATATTCCCGACGGGATCACCGTTACCCTTAATGGCTCGCCCATCAGTGAAGGTAAACAGTACACTCAATCTCAACTCGATCAGATGAAAATCGAAGCGGACCCGAATGTCGCGGGGAGTTTCACGTTCGAGATCAAGGCGATTGCGATTGAAGCGGGGAATAGCTTTGCTAGCAGCGATGATAAAACCGCTGAAACCACCTCACAGGTGGTGGTCAACGTGAGACCGGATGCCGATACGCCGTCCCTTGAAGTGAAAGATATCAAAGGGTTGGAAGATGAGGTGATCAATCTTCAAGATTACATCTTCGCTGACCTCACCGATACCGACGGCTCAGAAAGCTTGCGCATCAACATTCAAGTACAAGACGGCTGGACTATTGAAGGCGGCAGCTATATCGGTAACAACCAGTACACGGTGTTTGCGGCGGATCTTGCGGCTGGTTTAGTGACGTTGGTGCCTAAAGAAGACATCAGTTCCTACACGGAATCACTCTTTATCAATGTCACCGCTGTGGCGACAGAATCTACCCAAGATGGCTTGATTCCAGAGAACCCTCAAGCGTCAAGCAACACTGAAACGATTCAAATTTACCTCAAAGGCGTGGTGGATGAGCCGACGGTCATCGATGGCGGCCAAGGGCATTGGCAGTATGACGCTGAGAACAAGGTGATCAGCAATCAAGCGGACATGTTGGAAGATGCGCTAATCGCACTCGATTTTATTGTCCAAACCAGTGACGACGATGTCTCAGAAGCGATCAATATTCTACTCACCGATATTCCAGAAGGTACCCAGTTAGTTGATGCTTCTGGAAACCCTGTTGCGTTAACCATCGCGTATATCGATGACACCACAGGTCCTGTATATCAGGTCAGTAATGACGATTTAGCGTCGCTCTATCTCAAACCAGTTAAAGATTTCAGTGGCCAGCTCACCTTGTCGGTGATTGCGGTGTCGACCGAGCCTGACGGTGATGCCGGCGAGTTCCCAATGACCGTCGAGATTGAGGTGTTGCCTCAGGTGGATCAAGCCGATGGCCAAGTGATTTCGACCCAAGGGGTCGAAGACCGATTGATTTCACTATCGCTTCAGCCGTCCATCAATGCCGATCAGGATGGCAGTGAGACCTTAACCGGTTACGTTATTACGTCACTAGACAATGACCTTACCCTCTACTTTGATGGTGCGCCCATTGAGATTGGAAGCGGCCTCGATTTGAGCACCTTATTGGATGGCGAGACGCCAACCCTCGACAGTTTATTAGCCAGTGGTCGCTTGAGCGTACTGGCGAGCGAAGACTTAAGTGGCGTGTTCAGTGTGGGCATTCAATACCAAGTGACGGATACCTCTAGCGAAAGCGCGACCGATGTCCGCTGGCTTGACGGTTCACTGAGTGTCAATGTGAGTGCAAAAGTCGAGCTGGATACGCGTCTTGAAAGCTCCGGCAAATTGTACAGCAGTGATGATGGCTCCGCGGTGGATATATCGGATGCGGTCATTTTCATTGACGAAGATCTTGATGGCTCGGAATACCTTGATTACATTTTGCTCGTCGTTCCGGATGGGTACACCTTGATTGTGACGCATCCTAATGGTGCTAGCCAAGATGGTGATGGTAATTGGCTGATTCCAGCAGCGGGTTTGACTAGTGACAGCTTCCAGGAGAGCGTGACACAAATTCTAAATGGTGCGACTATCTCCAGCGCACAAAACACCCCTGTGTTGGATATCGTGGTTCGCGCGCGCGTGCTTGACGGCAGCGATGACCGCTTTATCGATACCAGTTTTGAACTGCAGATCACCGGTCATGATGGCAGCGGAACATGCGATCCAGTCGGAACGCCCGGTGATATTCAGTCAGGCGATATTACGCAACCGGAAGGCGACAACATCGACCTCTCAGGGCTACTCAATAGTGATGTTGCTAGCGATCCAGACAACGTCATCTCGTTCTTTGTGCCGGCCGATTCACTGCCCGAAGGCGTTGAGATTCAGGGCAGAGGTGTCACTGTCGAGTATGATCGTTTGGGGAACGTGATTGGCTATTCCATTACTGCTTCGGCGCTGGACAGTTTGGTCTTGACTGGTATTGATGAAGATTATGCGGGTATCCTAACCTTTACCGTTCAAACCATAGAAACCTCAGCCTGTAATGGCACCTCGGTGACCACAGACCAAACCATTAGTATCAAGATTACGCCCGTGGTCGATGACATTGCGGTCACAGCGGATACTTACACGATTCAAGAGGATGCGGTCAGTGACCTCAATCTATCGCTCATTCTTGGCGATAGCATTGAAGACAGCCAGACGATCACTGGCGAGGGCACCGAAGCAACGGGTAAAGAGGCGGTCAATAGCTTGACCGTGACTCTGACTGCCGGTGCGACGCTGTCTGGCCCTGAGGATGTGTTGCAAGACAACGGCGATGGAACGTGGACTATTTTGCAGCCTGCTCGATTAAATGAAGTCGAGTTGGTACCGCCAGCGCATTACAGTGGAGACGTCGTGATGACCTTCACTGCCAACATCACCGACGAAGCGAGTGGCATCGCCGAAACTGACACGCAAGACAAATCCACGACTGTCACTGTTAATGTTGAACCTGTCGCTGATGAAGCGAATCTTGTGACAGAGAACGTGACTGGCGACGAAGACAGCTATATTTCTCTCGGCTCCATGAGTGCGGCGCTGATCGATCAAGACGGATCAGAAAGCCTCTCTTTGAGTTTAAAAGGTGTCCCTGATGGTGCGGTTGTGGTTTACAAAGTGGGAGACAGTTACGAGCTTGCACCAAACAATGGCCCTGATGGCGGCACTTTTAACGGCAGCAACACCTATGAGTGGCAGTTAGACAGTGCTCGCTTGAGCGATGTGTACATTCTTCCGCCACGTGACTTCAGTGGTGATATGCCTCTCTCCTTGGAAGCGATAACCCAAGAGCTTGAAAACAGTGATGTTAATTTCACGAGTTCTGAATTCATTGTCGGTGTATTGCCGGTAGGTGACCGTGTAGAGTTGGTCGACCTTGCTGATAGCTTGACGAGTGAGGAAAACACCGGTGTGGAGATTACACTCAACGCCTCGAGTTTTGAGACCAACAGTGACGAGTACCTACTACTCAGTTTTATTATTGAACCGACTTCTGACGCTAGTGCGTTTACGGGCTTAGATCGGATAAAAGTGGGATTGCAAACCTCGGTGTTTTTGTCGACAGGCGATGGCCGAGCGATCGCGACTGTACAGGTTAAAGCGAGCGAAATTAACAACGTCACTTTCTTCCCGGGTGATGCTTTTGGAGAGTTCGACGTGACGATTTCTGTGTCGAGCTATGATCAAGCGATCGTGTTGGGTGAGCTTGCCGATGATCTGGGCGAGGCGACCGAGGAGAGTTTAACATTAACCATTACGCCGGAGCCTGATGCGCCCACTCTGACTGTGGATTATGACACCATTGTCGCCGATGCCGATGGCACCATACCATTGGGGCTGAGTCTTGAACTTATCAATCCAGCCGACAATGAAACGGGCAGCGTGATCATCTCTGGCTTACCGAGTGGCCTAGTGTTAAGCGCGGGTACTAGTCAAAACGGTAAGTACACCGTTGCGATGGAGGACATCGCTGATTTATCGATTGTTGGCGGCTACGATGGAGCCAGTGATTTTCAGTTGTCGATTGAGCCGGTGGCCAGCATAGGTTCCGATTCAGCAAGCGGTGTCGCGCAAGTTATTGACATCAGTTTGCAAGACCCAAGCGTTGTCTCAACCACGTTGACGGGTACTGATGGCGTTAATGACCGATTTGTGATTGGTCAAAGTAGCGGCACCGATACGATTACGGATTTTGAATACAGCGCCGATAGCGATGCCATCGACTTAAGTGCGATTTTAACTGGCGTGACCGACGGCGATAGTGCGGCGCAACAACTCGATATTCGAGATGACGGCGGGGATGTCTTGATTGAGGTGACACCAGATGGCAGCACAGTTCAGCAATCCGTGCGTATTTCGGGTGTGAGCCTTAATGACTTCGCGCCGAGTGTGAGCGGGGAAGCCGAGATTCTGCAAAAAATGATTGATGATCAAAACCTCATCGTGCAGTAAAAGATGGGCAAGAAGGCTATGGAACAAGACGGGGCGTTAGACCCTTGGTATGCAGCCCTTGAGTGGTGGGTAAACCACTTTGATAAACGTTGCCACAAGGATTTGTTGCTGACGGGTTTGCCGCTGTCTGAACACGGTAGGTTGGATCATCAGCTCTTTTTCCGTGCGTTGGAACGGGCACAGCTATACGCGACGCCGTTGCCACTGTCAGAGATCACTCCACAATCCTTACCCCTCTTACTGGTGGACAAACACAGCAATCAACCTCATATCGTCACCAAGCACGATGAGCAAGGCTATCAGCTGTGGTCGGCAGAGGGCGAGAAGACCATGAGCGCCGAAGAGATCAAGCGGTGCTCAGAGCCCAACCTGTGGCGCATTGACGTTCAAGCACACTATGACGAGAGAATCGAAAACTCGCAGCCTCGTTCCCAAGGGCATTGGCTATGGAACGTGGTCAAAGAGGTGAAGCCTTGGTATCGAGATCTGCTCGTAGCGTCTTTACTTATCAACGTGCTGGCTCTGGTTGTCCCGCTGTTCACGATGAACGTGTATGATCGAGTGGTGCCCAATCAAGCCTTTAGTACTTTGTGGGTGCTGGTGGTTGGGGTCTGTGTCGTGATTGTTTTCGACTGGTTGCTGCGCGAGGCGCGAAGCTCAGTGACGGATGTCGCTGGGCGTTATCTGGATAATAAGCTGTCTGCCATCTTGCTTGGTAAAGTATTGGGGATGAAGCTAGAAAACCGTCCGCAATCGATCGGGGCGTTTTCTCGCCAACTTCAAGATTTTGATAGTGTCCGTGATTTCTTCACCTCAATTTCTCTGGTGACCTTGATTGATCTGCCTTTTACCCTGCTGTTTTTGCTTCTTATCGGCTGGCTAGGTGGGGCGATGATGTTGATTCCTGTCACTGTGATGTTGGTGCTGATCGGATTGTCGGTCGCGATGAAAGGCAAGATAGAACAAACCCAACAGGAGACGGCAGCGCTGTCGAGCCAGCGTCAAGCCCAACTGTTTGATTGCCTAAGTTCGTTGCCTGAAATCAAACAAAATAACGCACAAGGGACGATACAAAAACGCTGGGAGCAGACGGTCGCTTCCTTGTCCGACTGGCAAAATCGTTCTCGTCATTATTCCAACTTAGTGGCGCACTCGATTCAATCGAGTCAGCAAATCGTCACCATTTGCCTCATCGTGTTTGGTGTCTATCAGATTTCTGAGGGCTTGCTCAGTATGGGCGGGTTGATTGCAATTGTGATGCTCAGTGGCCGAGCGGCGGGCAGCATCAATCAGCTCTCTCTTCTCATGCTGCGCTATCAGCAAACCAAGACTGCTATCGAAGGGCTCAACGCCATCATCGATTTGCCTCAAGAAGATCAAGAAAGCAATAAATTGTCCCAAGGCCAGTTCCAAGGCGGCGTGCGTTTAGACAAGGTGAGTTACCAATACCCTCAAACTCCGACGCCTAGTGTAGAGAGCGTAAGTATTACCATTCCCACCGGTGAGCGTGTTGGCATTATTGGCGCTGCGGGCGCGGGAAAGTCTACGTTACTTGCCATTATCGCCAAGCAGGCCAATCCAACCCAAGGACGCGTCTTTTACGATGAGATTGATAGCCAACTTTGGCCGAGTGCCTCCATTCGTCATCACACCGGCTGGGTGGGACAAAACCCGCAACTGCTCTATGGCACAGTGATAGACAATATCACCTTGGGCGCGAACGAGGTCGATCAGAAAAAGTTAGCGCAGGCGATACAGCTTTCGGGACTGGGTGCCTATCTCGATCGTATGAGTAACGGGTTGGAGACCCAAGTGGGTGAAGGCGGACGTTTTTTATCCGGCGGTCAACGTCAAGCGGTGGCGTTGGCGCGTTCGTTTTATCGCACCTCAAGTTTATTGATTCTAGACGAGCCGACCGCTTCCTTAGATAGCGACGCAGAGGCACGTTTATTCCATAGTTTGCAGTCGTTGCCGCGTGACAAAACGATGCTCATTAGCTCGCACAAACACTCCTTCCTCTCCTTGTGCGACCGTATTTTGGTGGTTCATCAGGGGCAGATCGTCGCAGATGGTTCACCCGCAGAGATCTTGCATGCGCGTAAAGAGACCAACAAAAAGCGTGTCCGCTCTGTCTCAGTGGTCAAAGGAAGCAAGCATGAATAGCACCGCGTGGAACAACGCGCATTTAGCCCATCGCTCACGCCGCTTGATTTGGTTAAGTGGTGCGCTCATTGTTGCCATCATTGTGTGGGCCACGTGGGCCAAACTGGAAGAGGTGGTAGTGGGCGAAGGAAAAGTGGTACCGAGCCTTTCTGTCCAGACGATACAAAGCCTGGAAGGGGGCTTGGTGAAACAAGTGCTCGTCACTCAAGGTGAGCGCGTTGAGCTTGGTCAGCCCATAGCGATTTTAGACGACACGCGTTTTAAAGCGAGCTTTCAAGAGTCGGCTCAGCAAGCGCAATCTTTGCTGGCACAAAAGCAGCGACTGGAAGCCGAATTGATGAGTGTTCAAGTACAAAGCTCGCAAGTTGACTGGCGTGAGCAGGTCAACGTGGTCACCGCGCCCTTTGTGTTAGAAGAGGGCAGCCATAACGCACTATTTAATGAGCGCGCGAACTACTTGGAGCGCATTGGCCAGCTCAATGCAGAGCTTGAGGAGTCGACGCTGCGCATTGAGCAGCAAGCCCAAACCTACAATGATACCTTGAATGCCATCAAAACATTGCAAAGCAGTCTGGCCATTGTCACTCAAGAGCGTGACATGTTACGTGACGTCGTTGCTAGTGGCGCGGTCGCGGAAGTCGAACTGCTCAAGCTCAATCGTGATTACGTCAAGCTACAAGGTGACATCGCCAGTTCACAAGTGATGGCGCAAAAGCAAAAAGCCGCCTACGCCGAAGCGATTGCTGATAGGCGAAGCACGGCGCTCGATTTTCGCGCTAAAGCGCAAGGACAACTGAATGAAGTCGCCACTAAACTGGCTCAACTGCAAGAGAGTCAACAGGCGATAGCGGATCAACTTAATCGCACGCAGCTTGTCTCGCCAGTTGATGGACGAGTCAAAGAAGTCTTTATTCGCACCATTGGTGGTGTGGTAAGACCCGGCGAGCCGATCATGGAGTTGATACCTGAGAACAGCACCTTGATAGTTGAAGCGAGGATCTCTCCGCAAGACATTGCTTTTGTGCGCAGTGGCCTTGCTGCGACCGTGAAATTCAGTGCCTACGATTTTGTCATTTACGGTGGATTAGCAGGCAAAGTCACCTATGTCAGTGCTGACGCCCTGCAAACGGAAGAGGGAAATGCCTACTACCGTGCTCACATCACGTTGGATGACAACGAAAAGGTGTCGCAATTTACCATTATTCCGGGCATGCAGGTGGCCGTGGATATCTTGACGGGGGAGAAAACCGTCCTGAGTTATTGGCTAAAACCTATTTTGAGAGCAAAAGAGAATGCTCTTCGAGAACGATAATAAACATAAGGATAGATAATGCGTTCCAAATCGTTATTGTTAGGCGTGTTGCTCTCGAGTTCAGCGCACGCCATTTCTCTGGAAGAGTCGGTGGCGTTTGCCATCGATTACAGCCCAGAGTTGTTGGCTCAGTATTCCCGCTATCAGTCTGTAGTGCGTGATGGTGATGCCGCAAGTGGACTTCAGCTTCCACAGGCCAACCTTTATGCTGCAGCCGGTTATGAGGAGACGCGTTACAACAGTGGCTCATACATTGATCCAGATGATAGAGGCTTAACGCGCACCGAAATTGGCCTAAAAATCTCTCAATTGCTGTTTGATGGTTTTAGCACCAGTTCAAATGTGGCTCGTTTGGGGTATGAGGCAGAAGCAGAGCGCCTAACTTTAATCTCAAGGGCAGAAAACGTGTCACTGGACATTGTGCGTATTTACTTGGAACTGCTGAAAGCGCAAACCTTACTTGAGCTTGCAGAGCGCAATGTCCGAGAGCACCAAGAGATCTACCAAAATGTATTGGATAAAACGCAAAAAGGGTTGAGCAGCAATTCCGATTTAGCGCAGATTTCAGCGCGAGTCGCCACGTCCCAATCCTCTCTTATCGCTTCGCAGAACAATCTCGTCGATCTTCAGACTCAGTATTTGCGCTTGGTGGGCAAAATGCCTACGGACTTGGTCGATCCTGTGTTTGATGACGCGCTGCTGCCGAGCAGTGCGGAGGTAGCGAAAACGCAGGCCATCGACAATCACCCTGAAATTAAGGCGGCGGTATTGGATTTGGATGCCGCGCGTAAAGAGGTCCGCCGAGAAAAAGGCGGTTATTACCCAGAGATCAAGCTTGAATTACATGCCAACAAGAATGACAACGTCAGCAACGCTGAAGGGCCAGATGAAGATGCGCGTATCATGCTGACTATGGATTACGATATTTTCAATGGCTTTGCCACCGATGCGAGTGTTGAGTCTTCCGCTTGGCGCGTAGAAGAGGCTCGCGCTATTCGCTTGCGCACTGAGCGTGAAGTCGAAGAGGGCACGCAACTGGCTTGGAACGCCTACGACATGTTAGAGAAACAGATGATGTTACTGCAACAAAACGTGGATGCAGTGAAAATTGCAGAGCTTGGTTATATCCAGCAGTTTAACGTGGGTCGCCGTAGTTTGTTGGATGTGTTGGATGCCAAAGTGGAAGTGTTCTTGGCGAGAAAAAATTATGTTTCAGCTAAATACGATCATACCTTAGCCGCATACCGACTGTTTAATGCGATGGGTATTCTCACTTATGCGCTTCGGGTCGAACATCCAGAAGAGTGGCAAGGGGAGGAGAAACAATGATGAAGTGGTTACCCCTTTCGCTTGTGCTGCTGACCGCTTGTGCGCAAGAGCCAAATATTGAGACGACGCGTCACCAAATTGATGATCTGACCGATGACGATCGCGACGGCGTCATCAATCAGCGTGATTTGTGTGCATTGACGCCGGAAAATGTGGCTGTCGACAGACAAGGTTGTACGCAGTGGCAAATTGAAGAAAAAGCCAACGTGATCAGTTTCTTCTTCGATATGGACAAGCACCAAGAAACGCCGGAGCATCAGGCGCCCCTTGAGCAGCTTACGCAACTGCTCGATGCGCACCCCGATGCGTCGGTAATATTGCTCGGTGATACCAGTCCTGAAGCGAGCTTGGCGTACAACCAGGCTCTGGCTAAGCGTCGCACCTACACCATACGTTTGATGCTTGAGCGACAAGGCGTCGACCCCAACCGTATTTCAGAGCAGGAGTTCACCCAAGTGACGGCATTGACTCAGTATCTGCATGCGCGTAAACGTCGTGCCATTGCCGTCGTCATGACCGACGTCATGAGCGTAAAGCCAACATGGACGATTTTCAGCTCCGAGCAACAATTAACACCCAAAAGCAACGCAGAGGTGAAAAATGAACAGTAAACTTTTGCCACTGATGTCGACTGCGTTGTTTATTATGCCTTGGAGTATGGTCTCTAACGCATCGGCGCAAGACTCGATCACCGCAGTGGCGGTGGACAGTCATATGGTCTCTCTCATCGGTGCATTAACGGATGGCAACTTTGAGCAGTTGGACATTCTTAGCCGAGAAAATATTCCTGCGGCTATGCTTAGCCGAGAAGTTCGGGTCGGTGTGAGCGCTCGTCGTTGGACGGACTTAGAAGTGGCCAAATTTGAAAAGCTCACCGGGTATCGTCCGACCGAGCTTTACTTTACCGCTGATGTGGTGGCCGTACTAGCCAACGAAGAGAACCCAAACCAAGAGGTGACATTGCAACAGCTCCGTGACGTTTTTGGTTGTAACGACGATGTCCTGCCTACGCGCTGGTCAACGTGGGGCGAAGAAGCAGAAACGCCGCTGATGCTGCCTTTTGCGGTGGATGAAGGTTTAAAACTCCATCATACCTTCCACGAGTGGGTCACGTGCAAAGAAGGCACCTATGCGGCGACGCAGTTTGTCGCAGATGAAGAGGGGCTGGAAGAGGCGCTGGATGATAACGAGCAAGCGCTAGCGTATGTGACCTATTCCAAACGTTGGCAAGAGGCGAATATCTTGTCGGTCGTCGATGACCGAGGTGATCGTTACGATGTGAATAAAGAAACCATCTTGTCGGGCCGTTATCCGCTGTCGAGTGTTTATTACTTGTATCTCGACCTGCCACCACATCGAAATTACTTTTCACCGTCAGAAAAGCAGTTTATCGAGTTGGCACTGAGCCAAGAGCATCAATCGGTGCTCAATCGCTTTGGCTTTATCAGCTTACCTGAACAGGCGATTTGGCGAAATTATGTCAAGCTAGGCCTAGAGCCACCTATCGTTGAGGGTGGTTACAAGTAACCACTTCACTGACACTAACTCATTCGATCTAAAAAGCCCCAAACGGGGCTTTTCTATTGGTAGAGGCGGTGAAATTCCAATTAGGACTCGACCATGACGCGCGTATCTTCACTCAGCGATTCGAGTTCGTTGGCCACATCGTCAATGCTGATCTCCTGTGGTAATCGAATTGCCATGTTGGCGGTGAACAAACTCGAGCTCACTCCACCACCGCCCGCAATAAAGACGCGCTGGCAATCCATGTCGAGAATATTAATACCTTGACCATCCAGTACGTGAGTGATCTCATTAACGATGCCGTTGCGATCGTTAGCGTCTAAACGGATTTGATAAATGGTATCCGAGGCATGAGCCGCAGTGTCTGAATCGACAATTTGCACCAACAACTCATCATAAGATTGGAATGCGGCTTTGACGGTGTCTACGTTCTCCGCTGGGACATCGACTTTGATCACGGCCGCGACTTGATCCTCAATAAAATTCACTTTGCTAATCAGCCATTTACCGCCGTTCTCATGGGTAATGGCCGCGAGGTTTTTGATTGTGGTTGGCGTCGCTTTACCAACAAAATTGACAATAAATGTGTGAGTCATAAGTGCCTCCTGCGTTCTTGGACGAAAACATATCGTCTCATTTCAGTGTAGGATCGCGGTAAAGTTGAGGTTTGACTTAGGTCAATTTTTCAAGCTAATACATTGTTGAAATTGAGAATATTGGTACTTCTGACACAAAAAAGCGACGCATGGCGTCGCTCGATGAAGAAGCGTAAACACGAGACGTTAGGTTTAAAACGTCACTTTAAGCTCAAAACCGTAAAAGACGGGGTCATAGGTTGCGCCTGAATTGAGGGCAAACGTCGCGGCCTCTTGGTTACCAAACCACGGATTGCTCACGTACTGCCACTCTGCGCTGCCGCCCCAGGCGTCAGTCACCCAACCGTGAATGTGGCCAACGGGGTTCAAGAAAAACAGTGTTACGTCACCCATACCTTGGGAGCCGAACACTTCACCGCCATCGGCGACGATACTTTGTTCTGCTTCAAACATCATCTCACCGACTACGGCGCCAAAGAATGGGGTGATGAACAGATCTTGCCAAGAGGGCACTTCCGCAAAAGCTTCCACCCCGTACTCCCAGAAAAACGCTGACATCGTAGCGGAATAGAGGAAGGACTCAAACTCATTGAATCCAGCGTGACGCGCCGCAGTGTAGTAGACACCCCCAAAATAGGGGTGCATGATGTAATTGAGAAAATGCTCGTCACGATCCCAAACTGGACCATCAGAGACGTTGTCTTTCCACTTCTTACCCAAATTACTCAGGTCACGACTCTCTTCATCCCACTTAGTGATGGACTCAGGCAGTAGAGTCATCAGGCCGACAGTGGCGACACTGAGGCCTAAAATGGTGTAGGTTTGGCCCATCAAGTAATCCCAGTCTTTCTCACTTTGCACCGTAAGATAGCGTGGGCGAGGAGGCTCAGAGAGCTCAAGCTCATTTGCGCTCAGACTTAAGGTAAAAGGATCACCGCTTTGGTATTGGTATGAGTGCTCGTAGAAGGTATGGGGCTTGGCAGGGATATAACTCAACTCTATCGGCTGAATATCATGTTGGCTTCCTGCTGCGGCATAAGACGACGCCGTTAATAATAGTGCACCCACGCTTTTTCTAAACACATGAACTCCAAAGGGTTGTTATATTGATCGCGCTCACAATTATCCCTTATAGAGGGGAGAATGCAAACCAGTAAATGTCATAAATAAGAAACTAGGTGATATTAGTAATGTCTGTCACTATAGAGCGATAACAAAAAGATAAGTTTCACGCGCTGACGCTACCAAATAAAGGAATTCATATGTTAAAAATTGCCATGTTAAGTACTGGGGAAGAAGTGCTCCACGGAGATATCGTCGACACCAATGCCGCTTGGCTGTCTGAGCAGTTCTTTACACACGGATTTTCATTAGCTAAACGTTCTACCGTTGGTGATGAAGAAAGTGCCCTAGTGGAAGAGCTGTTGATGTTGAGCTTTAACTATGACGTGGTGGTGGTTAATGGCGGCCTCGGACCAACCAGCGATGATTTAAGCGCGCACGCAGCTTCGTTGGCTGCAGATGTGGAGCTTGTGCTGTATCCCGAGTGGCTTGATAAGTTGACGGCCTTTTTTGCTGCCCGCAACATGGCAATGCCCGAAAGTAACCGCAAGCAAGCGATGTTACCTAAAGGCAGTGTCTTACTCGACAATCCTATCGGCACGGCGTGTGGGTTTAAGGTCGTGATCAATGACTGCGTGTTTTATTTTACACCGGGTGTGCCGAGTGAATTTAAGCGCATGGTCAAAGAGCAAATCTTGCCTGATTTAAAACAGCAGTACCCTCAAGTGCAGGGGTACGAATGCAGTCGACTCTATACGTTTGGCACGTCCGAATCGGCGTTGTCTGACACGCTCGATAAGGTGGCATTACCAGAGGGGTATACTCTGGGCTATCGGTCTTACCTGCCTTTTATTGAGGTCAAACTCTTTGGCCCGAAAGGAGAGCTAGAGACACGGGTTAAGTTACTGCAACTGATCTTTAATCTCATTGAATCTAGTGTGGTGTCGGTAGATGAAACCATGCAAAAGCATGTCGCGTATTTAATCGAAGAGCGCAAATCATCCATTGCGACCGCCGAGCAATCGACGTTTGGTGCGCTATCTCAGTGGTTGCACGCCGAGCCAGAGGCAGCGCAATACTGTGGTCATGGCTGGGTGATTGGTCATGCGGTCTCGGTGGGCGAGCAAAAAGAGGATTCATTAGCGGCGGCGTTCGCCTTGGCGGGGGCGACTCGCGAGAAATGCGCGACGGATGTCGCTATTGTGACGGGCAAGGTCATAGAGGGGGTGTTCTCCCTCGCGCTATCGACTCCAGAAGGTGAATGGGGGCAGACGATGAAGTTCAATCGCCAATATGGTCGTCAGGATCAAATCGCGATCATTACGACCACGGCGGCGGATATGCTCAGACGCTATTTGTCAGCGAAGCCCTTGTTTGCGAAATACAGCTCGTTATCTCGTGAAAAAGAGCTGTTCGTGCCACGAAATGCACTTGAGAGCTAGCCAATAACAGTGAGTCTGTCAAATGACTCGCTATGTTATTTCTCCTTATCCTTCTGAAAAATAAGTTTATTTTCTACTCCCTCAGAATTAAATTTTTTAGAAGAAATCGTTCTAATGGTTAAACGGATGATTTTCAATAGAAGCGCTGTTTGTCTTACTTTTGCAACGTGCATTTAACAAAATTGATCGTAAACTGGAAATTCGGCAGGGTGTTGCAAAGGAGAGTGACATGTTTAATCAATCGAAGATCCTTATCTGGTATCAAGTAGCGAGCCAGAAAGTATTTCTTGGTGAAGCGCTCAGCGATGAGCATCACGATGTGATTTCTATGTGGCTCAACGCCCCAGAAGAGCTCACACCTAGAGAGAGTTTGGGCTATCGACTTTCACTGTTTGATGATGACGGAAGACAGATTGGTGACAAACCCGTCTCCATGATGACCGCCGATGCGTTTTTGTCCGGTATTCGGCTTCAGATCTAAGCTCAATCTCGATGACTTTTTTGGGGCGTTCAGTTCTGTTCAGTGACTCAGTTTAAGCAGTTGAAGATTGGATATGAAGCTTCAAAATTGACTACAGCAAAAAAGAGTAAGGCCAGCTTAATGCTGGCCTTAATGGAATAGGAAGGTTTTTGATGTTAATCGGTACGCGCTCACTAATCGCTGTTAAGCGCGTTTTTCCTTAAGGCGGTAATTGACGTCAGCCACTTCCACATCCGACTTCGCTTTACATATACAAGGTAAAATTTCATCACCCTGTGTATAAGCCATCGCAAAACCAACGTATTCCACCTCGCCTGAGACCAAAGTACAGCGGCACGCTCCACAGTGTCCATCTCGACAGTTATATTCAGGTTCCAGTCCGGCCTGTTCCATCGTCTCCAATATCGTGTTGGATGAATTGGATTGGATGGTGGTAATCGCGTTGATTTTGATACTTGGCATTACAGTTCGAAGTCCTTGAAGTCATCAGCACGTACGTCGCTGTCAATCTGACCGACAAGGTACGATGAGATCTCCGCTTCTTGCGGTGCGACTTGAACATTATCTGATGATAACCAGGCGTTGATCCAAGGGATCGGGTTCGAGGTCGCATTAGGGTAAGCGGCGCTCAGTCCGACAGCTTGCATACGAATATTAGTAATGTACTCAACGTATTGGCAGAGGATGTCTTTGTTCAAGCCGATCATAGAACCGTCTTTAAACAGGTACTCAGCCCACTCTTTTTCTTGTTCCGCCGCGGCTTTAAACAGGTCGAAGCACTCTTGCTTACACTCTTCTGCGATCTGGATAAATGAGAAGTCATCTTGACCGTTGCGAAGCAAGTTGATCATATGTTGGGTGCCAGTCAAATGGAGCGCTTCATCACGGGCAATCAACTTAATGATTTTTGCGTTGCCTTCCATCAGTTCACGTTCTGCAAACGCAAAAGAACATGCAAAGCTGACGTAGAAGCGAATGGCTTCCAATGCGTTGACAGACATCAAGCAGAGGTAAAGTTGCTTCTTCAAATTGTGCAGAGAAACCGTGACTTCTTCGCCTTTGATTTGATGAGTACCTTCACCAAAACGGTGATAGTCGTTGGTCATCTGAATCAAATCATCGTAGTAGCGTGAGATGTCGTCCGCACGCTTCAAGATGTGCTCGTTTTCAACGATGTCATCAAACACGAGACCTGGATCATTCACAATGTTACGAATGATGTGCGTGTAAGAGCGTGAGTGAATCGTTTCAGAGAACGACCAAGTCTCGATCCACGTTTCGACTTCTGGCAATGAGACCAAAGGCAACAGCGCGACGTTAGGGCTGCGACCTTGGATCGAGTCAAGTAGCGTTTGGTATTTCAGGTTGGAGATGAAAATGTGTTTTTCATGCTCTGGCAGTTTGTTGTAGTCGATGCGGTCACTCGACACGTCGACTTCTTCTGGACGCCAAAAGAAAGAAAGCTGTTTTTCGATCAGTTTTTCAAATATCTCAAATTTCTGTTGGTCGTAGCGAGCGACGTTGACAGATTGGCCCAAGAACATAGGCTCTTTGAGTTGATCATTTTTAGTTCGGTTAAAAGTACTGTAAGCCATGATGCCTCAATTCCTTTTATGCCCCGAGACTCGGGGCATTAATTTGGTTAAACGTTGCAAATCCTAGTAAGCGTTAGATCTTACAACCGCCGCCTGCACAATCGTCGTCTTGCGGCTGAACGGCGTCTTTTTGGTCGTCGCTCGCGCCATCACGCGTGTTGTGGTAGTACAAGGTTTTAACGCCGTATTTGTACGCAGTCAGAAGGTCTTGCAGCAGTTTCTTCATTGGCACTTTGCCACTTTCAAAACGGCTTGGGTCATAGTTAGTGTTCGCGGAAATCGCTTGGTCAACGAATTTCTGCATGATGCCCACTAGGTGCAAGTAACCGTCGTTTGAACCAATATTCCAAAGCAGTTCGTAGTTGTTCTTAAGCGCAGTAAAGTCAGGCACCACTTGTTTCAAGATGCCGTCTTTAGAGGCCTTAACAGAGACATAACCACGCGGTGGCTCAATACCGTTGGTGGCGTTAGAGATCTGAGATGAGGTCTCAGAAGGCATCAACGCGGTTAATGTTGAGTTGCGCAGACCGTGGGTCATGATCTCTTCACGTAGGCCATCCCAGTCGTAGTGCAGAGGTTCATCACACACTAAGTCCACGTCTTTCTTGTACGTATCGATAGGCATGAGGCCTTTCGCGTAGTTGGTCTCGTGGAACGATGGGCATTTGCCTTGTTCTTTCGCCAGTGCAACGGACGCCTTAAGTAGGTAGTACTGCATCGCTTCAAAAGTGCGGTGCGTCAGTCCGTTGGCGCTGCCATCTGAGTATTTCACGCCATTTTTCGCTAGGTAGTAAGCGTAGTTAATGACACCCACGCCGAGCGTACGGCGGTTCATGGTGGACTTATAAGCCGCTGGTAATGGGTAGTCTTGGTAATCAAGCAGTGCATCAAGGGCACGTACGACCAAGTCAGACAACTCTTCGAAGTCATCCAGTGACTGGATAGCACCCAAGTTGAAAGCAGAAAGCGTGCAGAGCGCGATCTCGCCAGAATCATCTTCAACATTGCTCAGTGGCTTGGTCGGCAAGGCGATTTCAAGACACAGATTCGATTGGCGAACCGGCGCAACGCTGGCGTCAAACGGACTGTGGGTATTACAGTGGTCGACGTTTTGAATGTAAATACGACCTGTGGATGCACGCTCTTGCATCAAGATAGAGAACATCTCGATGGCTTTTACCGTTTCCTTCTTAATCGATGGATCGTTTTCGTACTTAACGTACAAACGTTCGAACTCATCCTGATCTTCGAAGAAGGCATCGTACAACCCAGGGACATCAGAAGGAGAGAATAGGGTGATGTTGCCACCTTGAACCAAGCGTTGGTACATCAAGCGATTAAGCTGAACGCCATAGTCCATGTGACGAACACGGTTCTCTTCGACACCGCGGTTGTTCTTGAGCACCATCAGTGTCTGAGATTCGCGGTGCCAAATAGGGTAGAAGACGGTCGCGGCGCCGCCACGAACACCACCTTGAGAACAGCATTTGACGGCGGTTTGGAAGTATTTGTAGAACGGGATACAGCCAGTGTGGAACGCTTCACCGCCGCGGATCTCTGAACCCAGAGCACGGATTCGACCTGCATTGATACCAATACCGGCACGTTGTGATACGTAACGCACGATGGAGCTTGCGGTCGCGTTGATCGAATCAAGGCTGTCGCCACACTCAATCAGTACGCATGAACTAAATTGACGCGTTGGGGTACGTACACCCGACATGATTGGCGTAGGCAGAGAAATCTTAAACGTCGACGTCGCATCGTAGAATCGCTTGATGTAGTCAAGGCGCGTCTCTTTCGGGTAGTTTGCGAACAAACACGCTGCCACAAGGATGTACAAGAATTGAGCGCTCTCGTAAATTTCCCCTGTAACACGGTTTTGAACGAAATACTTACCTTCCAGCTGTTTCACAGCGGCGTAAGAGAAATCGAGATCGCGGCGGTGGTCGATGTAAGCATCGAGCTCATCTAGCTCAGACTTAGTGTAGTCCTCTAGGATGTGCTGATCGTATTTACCCATATCGACAAGGCGCGCAACGTGTTTGTACAGCGTTGGTGGCTCATATTGACCGTACGCTTTCTTACGCAGATGGAAGACGGCTAAGCGAGCGGCGAGGTATTGATAATCTGGCGTCTCTTCTGAGATAAGATCAGCGGCTGACTTGATGATGGTCTCATGGATATCAGAAGTGGTGATGCCATCGTAGAACTGGATGTGAGCGCGAAGTTCTACCTGCGACACAGAGACATTATCAAGGCCTTCTGCTGCCCAGGTAATCACTCTGTGGATCTTGTCCAGATCAATGTTTTCTTTGCTGCCATTACGTTTAGTAACGGTGAGTTGTTGGTTCATTCTGCTTCATTTCCCTAACAAAACTGATTAAAGCCGTGTTTATATGTAATTCTTGTAAAATTGATTCCAGCTTTGTGATCAAAATCATTCTATACATTGTAGTACAAACACAATATATAGGGGTGCATCGATGTGCGGGTTACAAGATAGAGCTATCGAAGACGGTTTTCAAGTTACAGTTTTGGGATGACTTGTGGATAACTGACAAAAATAGAAAAAACAGTAAGTGACTACTAACCGATGAGGAAAGGGCAAACAAGATTGTACAAAATTACCGTTTTGGAATCGGTTTAGAAGTAACCATAAACAAAAAAAAATTCCTTGATCTTTGCTAATTTTTTTCTGCGTTTTTTGATGTGTTTAAAATGGAATCACGTGCACAAAAATCGACCTAAAAAGGCGGTGAACTTGTGCTACCGCCTAGGAGATGACCACTAGATGTTGTGCGCTGATTGGGGGGCTTCGCTCAACGTTTTTGGGTATGGACGATGTAGTTTACGTCGACATTAGTGCCTAATCGATAGCGATCAGTGAGCGGATTGTAGTGCAGCCCGGTAATGCCGAGTTCAGTAAGATCCGTTTGATCAATCATCTTGATAAGCTCAGATGGGCGAATAAATTTCTCATGCTCGTGGGTGCCTTCCGGCACGATTTTGAGGAGCTTCTCCGCACCGACAATCGCAAAAAGATAAGACTTGATATTGCGGTTAAGTGTCGAGAAGAAAACGTGACCACCCGGCTTGACGAGGCGAGCACAAGATTGCACAACGGAAAGAGGCTCAGGAACATGCTCAAGCATTTCCATACACGTCACAACGTCGTAACTTTGGGCATGGGTTTGCGCATGGTCTTCAATGGTACTCTGAATGTAGGTTAACTGAGTACCGGTTTCCAAGGCGTGCAAGCGAGCGACTTCAAGGGGCTCTTTACCCATATCGAGACCGGTCACTTCCGCGCCTTCTTTCGCCATGCTCTCGGCTAAGATGCCGCCGCCACAACCGACATCCAACACACGCTTGCCAAACAGCCCACTGGCCTTGTCGAGCACATATTGTAGGCGTAGGGGATTGATTTGATGAAGGGGCTTAAACTCGCCTTCTAAATCCCACCAACGTGATGCCATATCTTCGAATTTCTTTATCTCTTTTGGATCGACGTTTTGTGATTGGCTCATAGTCATCTCTGTATCCATACCTAGGTTATTGGGCGACATTATACTCAATCATCTCCTTGGCACCATGAAAGGGCGCACTTTTCTGTATGGCTGGCTAAAAAGTAGTCATTAATCAGCAAGATAATTCATGAGTGTGCAATTTCTCAGCGTTTGATTCACAACCAAGCTCACAACCTGATAAAACGGGCGGGAAAGTAATGCCGAACTATTGATTTGTGTGTTATATTTTTGCACCTTAAACGTATTGTACATACGATCTATAAATAGAGGGATAATGGCTCTATGAGCGATCTAGCTAAAGAGATCACGCCCGTAAACATTGAAGATGAGCTGCGAGGTTCCTACCTAGACTATGCGATGTCAGTCATCGTTGGTCGTGCTCTTCCAGATGTGCGTGATGGCCTAAAGCCTGTACACCGCCGCGTGTTATTCGCGATGAACGTACTAGGTAATGATTGGAATAAACCATACAAAAAATCTGCCCGTGTTGTTGGCGACGTTATCGGTAAATATCACCCTCATGGTGACAGTGCTGTGTACGATACTATCGTACGTATGGCTCAGCCGTTTTCATTGCGCTACATGCTTGTTGATGGCCAAGGTAACTTTGGTTCTATCGATGGTGACTCCGCAGCAGCAATGCGTTACACCGAAGTGCGTATGGCAAAAATTGCCCACGAACTTCTCGCTGACCTAGACAAAGAAACCGTAGATTACGTGCCAAACTATGATGGCACAGAGCAAATCCCTGCGGTACTGCCGACAAAAATTCCTAACCTACTGGTGAACGGTGCCTCTGGTATCGCGGTAGGTATGGCCACCAATATTCCGCCTCACAACCTAGGTGAAGTGATTGATGGCTGTCTGGCTTACATCAATAATGAAGAAATCACGATTGATGAGCTTATGGACTACATACCGGGTCCTGATTTCCCGACTGCGGCGCTCATCAGTGGCCGCAAAGGCATTGTAGACGCGTACAAAACCGGTCGCGGTAAGATCTACATGCGTTCTAAAGCGGAAATCGAAGTAGAGAAAAATGGCAAAGAGACCATTATTGTCACTGAAATTCCTTATCAAGTGAACAAAGCTCGTCTTATCGAAAAGATTGCTGAGCTGGTTAAAGATAAGAAAGTGGAAGGCATCAGTGCACTGCGTGACGAGTCTGATAAAGACGGCATGCGCATTGTGATTGAATGTAAGCGTGATGCAGTAGGCGAAGTGGTGCTCAACAACCTCTACGCACAGACTCAGCTGCAAACGACTTTCGGTATCAACATGGTGGCTCTAAATAACGGCCAGCCACAGCTATTCAACCTAAAAGACATGTTGAAGTGCTTCGTTGACCACCGTCGTGAAGTGGTCACTCGTCGTACTATCTTCGAACTACGCAAAGCACGTGAACGTGCGCATATCCTTGAAGCATTATCGCTTGCGCTTGCAAACATCGATGAAGTTATTGAGCTGATCAAAAACGCACCAACACCAGCAGAAGCGAAAGTGGGCTTGGTATCGCGTGGCTGGGATCTGGGTAACGTTGCATCAATGCTTGAGCGTGCGGGTACTGATGCTGCACGTCCAGAATGGCTAGAAGATCAATACGGTATCCGTGATGGTCTGTACTACTTAACAGAAACTCAAGCGCAAGCCATTCTAGAACTTCGTCTACACCGTCTAACCGGTCTAGAGCACGAGAAGATTCTTGATGAGTACAAAGCACTTCTAGATGAAATCGCAGAGCTTATGCACATCCTGGCTAGCACTGAGCGCTTGATGGAAGTCATCCGTGAAGAGTTAGAAGCGGTACGTGATGGTTACGGCGATCCTCGTCGTACAGAAATCACAGCGGCTACCCATGACATCGACATGGAAGAGCTGATTGCTCGTGAAGACGTAGTGGTAACCCTGTCTCACGAAGGCTATGTGAAGTATCAGCTACTGAGTGATTACGAATCTCAGCGTCGTGGTGGTAAAGGTAAGAGCGCCACCAAGATGAAGGACGAAGACTTTATTGAGCGTCTGCTTGTCGCCAATACGCATGACAATATTCTCTGCTTCTCGACTCGCGGTAAGACCTACCGTTTGAAGGTGTACCAATTGCCTCAAGCGACACGCACAGCACGTGGTAAGCCAATCGTTAATATTCTGCCTCTTGAAGAGGGAGAGCGTATTACGGCTATTTTGCCAGTCGATGAGTTTTCAGCAGACAAATACATTTTCATGGCGACAGGCGATGGTACAGTGAAGAAAACGTCACTGGATCAATTTGCCAATGTTCGTTCAAATGGTCTGATTGCGGTGAACTTGCGTGATGACGATTCACTGATTGGTGTGGATATCACTACCGGTGAAAGCGACATTATGCTTTTCTCTAAAGCGGGCAAAGTGGTGCGCTTTAGTGAAGATAAAGTCCGTGCCATGGGCCGTACTGCAGCAGGTGTGCGCGGTATGAAGTTAGCGGATGATGACCAAGTGGTGTCACTGATCGTTCCTGCGAACGAAGGCGATATCCTCACCGTGACGCAAAACGGCTACGGTAAGCGTACTGAATTGGCGGAATACCCAATTAAAGGTCGCGCGACCCAAGGTGTTGTCTCTATCAAAGTCTCCGAACGTAACGGCCCAGTCGTTGGCGCTGTTCAAGTAGAAGAAGGCGATGAGATGATGATGATCACCGATGCCGGTACACTGGTACGTACTCGTGTGGCGGAAGTGAGCCAAGTCGGTCGTAACACACAAGGTGTGACTCTGATCCGCACCGCTGAAGATGAATCGGTCGTTGGATTACAGCGTATCGATGAAATCGAACAAGCAGACATCATCGATGGCGAAGATGCTGAGCAAGATGAGTTAGCACAAGTGAGCGCGCCAACTGACGCACCGGATGTGAATGACGGTGATGACGAGCAAGTGTAATCTTACTCTGTTACGTTGATAAAGAAAGCCGAGGTTAACCCCTCGGCTTTTTTGATCGATTAAAAATTGGCGTCAAAAATATATCGTTATAACAATAGTTTAGCTAATTGATGAGCGAAATTTAATTCACGTGCATAGGTGCCATTTTGCCTATAGAATGCGCGCGATGTTTATTTACTCACTCAATGCGAATCATGAAGTTATCACTCAAACAAAAACTCATTATTGCTAGTTTGTCGGCCGTTGTTTTGATGGCCAGCGTCTTGACTTGGCTGTCTGCCCAGCAACTTGCCAATCAAACTCATCAAGGTGTACAAGACCGTGCAGAAAGTATCGCCAATGCGGCGACCTCCGGTATTGCCGACTGGATAGCGATCCGCAAGGACATTGCGTCTGCCTTCAATCAATACGTAGGCGAAGAGAATGTGGTTCCTTATCTGCAACAAGCACGCAATGCTGGTGGCTTCGACGACATTTTCTACGGCACACCGAAGGGAGAGATGTTCCGCTCTCACCCTGAGCGGAATCGTGCCGACTACGACCCGCGAGTCAGACCTTGGTATATCGATGCCAAGAATGCAGGACGCCAGATGATCACTACGGCTTACCAAGATGCAATCACTAATGCGTTGCTCGTGACGATCGCTCAACCGATTACGCAGGGTACGCAGCTACTTGGTGTGGTTGGGGCCGATGTGTTGATTGATCAGCTGATTAACGACGTCATCAACCTCAATGTAGGCAAAAATGCGCACGCGATGTTGATTGATACACAAGATGGTAACTTCCTCGCTCATCCTGATAAAAACTTGCTGCTCAAACCGGTCAGTCAGTTGTTCGACCGATTATCTTTGCGAGACATCAAACAGGCAGCAGACAACGGATCGATACATCGTTTACATCAAGGCAATCAAGAGAAGCTGTACTATTTCAAATCCGTTGCCCACACCCCTTGGATTTTCGCCATTGAAATGGATGTGACGACAGAAGAAGCGGCGCTCAATCAGCTGATGATCAAGCTGGTGGTGACGTCACTGGTGATCACGGCAGTGGTCATCGCACTGGTCTCTTGGTTGGTGAGCTTCTTATTTCGCGATTTAGTGCGCGTGTCGACCGCCTTGGAAGCCATTGCGTCAGGCGAAGGGGATTTAACTCAGCGTCTAGAGCCAAGAAGTGACGATGAAGTGGGTCAACTGGCGGCAAACTTTAATACGTTTGTTGGCAATATGCATGCGATGGTATCGAAGCTGAGCCTTGTGTCTGCCTCATTGTCTGAGCAATCGAAAAGCACAGCACGAAATGCCGCGCAGAGAAGTGAACGAATTCGTTTACAGCAAGATGAGATCAACATGGTCGCCACTGCCATCAATGAGATGGCGGCCGCGACGCAAGAAATTGCCGGCAACGCGGACCACACAGCGCAGAACTCAACCCAAGCGGTATCAGCCTGTATGCAAGGTGGTAAACAAGTGGTGCAAACGCAAAGCTCGATTCAGAACCTGGCTAATGAAGTTCAAGTGGCGACAAAGGTCATTCAAGAGCTTGAAGTCCATGGCAACAGCATCAATACCATTCTTTCGACGATTCAAGACATCGCAGAGCAGACAAACTTGCTCGCCTTGAATGCGGCCATTGAAGCCGCTCGCGCTGGTGAGCAGGGTCGTGGGTTCGCGGTCGTTGCCGATGAAGTGCGCGTGCTTAGCCAACGTACCCACTCATCGACCAAAGAGATCCAACACATGATTGAGACACTACAAGGCACAACGCTAAAAGCGGTGGGCATCATGCGTGATAGTGGACAATTAGCGGGAACCAGTGTTGAAGACGCGGATTTGGCGGCACACAGCCTCACTGATATTCAACATGCGGTCGAGCGTATTAGCGATATGGCGACTCAGATCGCCTCAGCGGCAGAAGAGCAAGCCTCGGTGACGTCAGAAATCACGCGTAATACGGTTGGTATTCGTGATGTCTCCAATGAATTAGCCGATGAAGCGCATGACGCTGCGGCTCAAGCGAGACAGCTTTCCGAGCTCTCACTTCAGCTTGAACAAGAGATAAAGCGCTTTAAGCTCTAAGCGATGAGATGAAAAGCCACTAAGTAGAGATATCATTGTTAAGATAAAACAACGCCCAGCTAAGCTGGGCGTTGTCGTTTCAGTCGAACAGGCCACTTAGTCAATGAGACCGTAGTCTGCGGCAAGAATATCGATGATCTCTTGCTTCGGATTAACGCTGAGCGTAATCGCTTTGCCGGTGATCTTTTCTGCGATACCTGTGTAGGTCTTTGAGATGTCCATCAACGCAGAGAGAGGAAGGGCATTGTCACGAGCAAGGGCTTCACGCTCAGGCATGCGATCTTTATTAAGCAAGATGTCTGGGTCAGGGAAGTGGTTCAGCAAGAACTGGCGGAACCCTTCTTTTGAGTTCTCGACAATATTGCCGGCTTGGTATTGTGCTTCATCCCAAATACGTGAAGAGTCCGGTGTCCCCACTTCATCCATGTAGATGAGTTTTTCCTGACCCGCCGCGTCGGTGACGTAACCAAACTCAAATTTGGTATCAACAAAGATTTGACCGACTTTCGCTAGCGCAGAGCTAATGACGCCAAAGCCTTCACTGAGTAGCTTCTCATAAAGCGCGATGTCGCTTTGCTTTGAGAAGTTAAACGCGGCAAAGTTCTCCTCAATGTTGCGGCGACTGATGTTGACGTCGTCCGCTTCTGGTACACCAGGGATGCCATGTAGAATGCCTTTAGTGGATGGCGTCATAAGTAGCTCTGGAAGCGCTTTGTCTTTCTCTAAGCCCTCAGGTAGTGTGATACCACAAAACTCGCGCTCACCTTTTTCGTAAGCACGCCACATTGAACCGGTGATGTATTGGCGGCAGATGGCTTCGATCATGATGGGCTTGGCTTTTTGCACGATCCAAACCAATGGGTGAGGAATGTCGAGAATGTGGCTGTCTGCGAGCCCATTGTCTTTAAACAATTGGAACCAGTGGTTTGAGATGGCGTTTAACGCCGCCCCTTTACCTGGCACGCCTTTTAGATTCCCTTCACCGTGCCAAATGCAGTCAAACGCGGAGATACGGTCACTGATCACCATAATTGCTAGTGGTGCGTCAGGCGACACGTCGTAACCTTTTTCTTCGATAAGGCGTCGGCTATCGGCTTCGGTTAGCCAATACACAGAGCGGACTTTACCACTGTGAACCGGTTTATCAGTGCGGATGGGAAGATCGTCATTAACGGCGAGAACTTGTTCTGCGAGACTCATTTAGACATTCCTATAATTTGTCAAAAATGGTTGATAAGCCATGAAGGCTATTCATTTGCAGAGCATGATACCAGAACTTTTTCTCGGTTCCAGATAAAAAGCAAACGTTTGCTTGTTTTTAAGTTGAATGGGTTAGACCTTGGTTTCAAATCAAGAAACCGCGAAAAGAAACGCCTCTTATCACAACGATAAGAGGCGAAGGCAGTGAGGTTTCGATTTAGTGGTAGTGATGCATAGACGCATCAACAAAAAAGACTTCACAGTGGTGCTGCTTGGCCAGTTCTTTCAATAGTCGCTGTTCGATAAGAGAGAGCTCACAGGAGGCAACCACCGCACTGGCATTACCTGATTGAATCGCTTTGGTCACAATATCGACTTCCGACTGAGTTTGCGATGGCTTCATGTGGATGATTTGATTGCAACGCACTTGATGAGAGGACAGTTGGGCAAAATCTGGACGTGGGCATTGACCTGTAAATAGAATCCACTGTTTCTGCTGTGACAGATCAGCCAGTCGTTCAAGGCTGGTGTCATCCAAAGATAGAGGCTGGGTAGGCTGAGCCAACACATTAAACTTTGAGTAGCCCTGACGAGGTGTTTGAACTGAAATCATAATACTGTCCTTTTATACATGCTGTATGTGTATACAGTAGTTTTGTTGTGGTGAAGACGCAAGCATTTTTTGCACGCAGAATGAGCGAGTTAGGTAGGTTGATAAAAGAGGTTTGTTTTCTAACTATCTGATAAATAGTTAAATTATATTGGTTTGATAGGTTGAATGAGAGCTTTGAAAAGGTGCAGGAAATGTGATGGGTGACGCACTCTACTCAGCAGGAGGCCAAGTAGAGGCGAACAGGGTGAGAGGAGGTGCTAGAGAAAACGTTCTGGATAGTCGCTAAAAATACCATCCAATTGAGAAAGGTGTTTGAGTCGTTTCGGATTATTGATGGTGTAACACCACACTTCATACCCGGCATCTTGTAGCTTTGAAACGGTAGACTTGGTCGCCCATGTCGCGCCGATATTGCAGCCTGTCGCCTCCACCTCTTTGAGCAGTCGCCAATCCTTTCGCTTCAATCGCTCGGTAAGTAAAGCGCGTCGACACTGAGGAATTTGCTTCGCTAACTCGCGCATCACGTCATGGCTAAAACTCGACAAAATAATGCGCTCTAGCGGTATTGAGGTCGCATTGAGCGTAGAGGCCAATAGCGCGCATACCGATTGGGCGTCGTGGGTATCAACTTTCACTTCAATATTCAGCTTGATGTCGCTGGGTTCAATAAGTGTCAGTAGCTCTTCAAGGGTTAACAGGGTTTGTGGTGTCACTTGACCTTCATGGCGTGCCGCAAAGTTGAGTTGTTTGAGCGCACTGAGTGTCAAGGTGTCGACTCTGCCTGTACCATTCGAGCAACGGTCAACAGTATGGTCGTGACACACGACGAGATGCCCGTCTTTGCAAGGCTGCACATCGACTTCAACCCAAGTAAGGCCAAGATCTATCGCCGCTTGAATGCTGGCGGCGGTGTTTTCTGGATAGTGTCCTGCCACGCCGCGGTGGCCAATAATGAGCATATCTGATTCTCAACGGAGGGATTTGGTCTGAGAATACGCGTCATTGAGTGGATGTGGTAGTCATTTTGCTCTCTAAATTGTGCTCGCTCTTTCAACAGATTGCGATTAACTCTACTGGATTTTATGCTATGAGCGATATTTTTATCTAATATTTAATTTTTAGACAAAATTAAATTGGAAAAAAGAGGTTTCAGACGATTAGAATAAGCCCAGAGCACTAAATTTGATTGGAACAAGGAAGAGAGCATGAAGATCGGAGTGATCGGCGCTGGCGCAGTGGGTGTGGGTGTCTGTAATTATCTACTGACATTGGGCAGCATTAGTGAACTGGTGTTGTTGGATCAGAATCTAGCAAGGGCGGAGGGGGAAGCGTTCGATTTTCGCCATACTGCCGCGCTAACATTCACAAAAAATACCCACATTGTGCCGACCGATGACTATCTCAGTTTGATTGGCGCAGACATTGTCGTGATTACCGCAGGCGCGCAGATTAAGCAGGGGCAGACTCGAATTGATTTGGCAGAAATCAACGCCAAAATTGGTGTTGATATCGCGAGGAATGTTGAGCGCGTCGCACCGAACGCGATACTCATCGTGGTCTCCAACCCTTGTGACATTGTCACACACTTTATCGCAACCAATACTGGCTACACAGCGGAGAAAGTGATCAGCAGCGGTTGTGTGATTGATACCGCACGTTTGATGAGTATTGTGGCTAACCGCGTCAACTTAGATCCTAAAAACGTCTTCGGTTATGTTCTTGGTGAGCATGGAAGCAACTGCTTCACCCCCAAGAGCTTAATTTCGATCGCCGGACAACCTGCAGATTATTACTGCGATACACACAAAATGCCTCGTATTTGCGCGGATGAACTGCTTGAATCGGTCAAGCAAGCGGGTTACGAGATATTTAAGCGCAAGCAAAACACCACACACGGTATTGCCGCGAGTGTGTTCCGGATTATTCAAGCCATTATGATCAATGAACGCTCGGTGTTGCCGGTTGCGACCTTGATACAAGGGGATTATGGCCTCGACAATGTTGTGCTCAGTTTGCCAACCGTCGTCGGGCAAAATGGTGCCCAAGCGATTTTGCAACATCCCTTTACTCAAGATGAGCTCAGTACACTCCATGCGGTGGCGGATAACGTCACGAAAATCGTTGATCAAGTGGCGGCGCAAACAGGTTTGAATGCCCGTTAACGGGTTGTTCTTTGCAAGATCACAACCTGTCTCGCTACTGGCTTAAAAAAGAGGATAGGGCTCACAGCTTAGAGTTTTTACTCTTTGCCAAGAGTAAGACGCTGTTAATTTATAATGTGAATACATTGTTAAATTAGCAGCGTTATGCACATTCATACCATTCAAGGTTATATTCAAACCATCTATCTCGCTGAGTATCCCGACAAGCTCTTGCTTCTTGACGGCGCTAGTCGAGCCGACATTACGTACTTGTGCCAGTTCATTGAGCAGCAGCTTGCGCGTCCTCTGAGCGATCTGAAAGTCGTTGTGGTGACACACATGCACCCCGATCATGCGGGTGCGGCGCATCGTATAAGAGCATTAACGGGGTGCCAGATAGTTTCTGCCGACAAAAAGACCCATTGGTATCAAGGGTGGTCGGGTGGGGCGATGTTTTTGTCAGATTTGCTACTCGCATTATGGGTAGCGGGGAGAATGAAAAAAGCACGCGTCAACCTCTGGTATGACCGTTACCTCAAGCCTGATAGCGTAGTCAATGAAGGGGACCAGATACCTGGATTTCCAGATTGGACGATTCTAGAGACGCCGGGCCACACTGATCGGGACCTCTCTTTGTGGCATGAGCCCACACGGCTACTCTATGTGGCGGACTTAATGGTGGAAGTGAAACAGCATCTGATCTCACCTTTCCCTATCTTTTATCCTAATCACTATCGGCGCTCCGTCGAGCGGGTTTTCAAGCTAAACCCAGTGACTTTGCTCGTTGCTCATGGTGGCTCGGTGACCTTCGATGAGAGCGCCTATCAGCACCTTATCGCGACCACGCCCACCACTCCCTCAACGCACTGGAGGGCAACAAAAACCAAGTTACGCGCAGTGCTAAAAGGCCTATTCGCTCAGGTCACCATGAAAAGGAAACAGTAACTGCTCTGTGTCAAAGCCAGCGGATTGGGCAATCCTAACGTATTTATTGAGCTTGTACGCAGGCAAATCAGGCTCTCTGGCGAGAATCCATAAATAGTCTCGATTGTAACCGCTGACGACCGCGGCTGAATAATCCTCTTCTAAATAGAACACCACATAACTGCCGTAAAACGGACCAAAGAAAGAGACTTTGAGGTGCCCAATCTCCTCGCCATCGACAAATTTGGCAACACCTATCGCTTCTTTCCACTGGTTATCTTCATCACTCCAGCCACGATTGATCACTTGCACGCTGCCATCATCATTGAGCGAGTATTGTGCGCTGACATGGCTGAGACCCCGTTCAAAGCTGTGATTAAGCCGAGCAACCTCATGCCATGTGCCAAGATAGCGCTCGAGAGAGAAATCATTAACAGGCGCGATGCCGGTGGGTGTCGACACACAACCGGACAACAGCGAGATCAGTACCGCAAATAGCGCCAAAATACGGGGATGAAGGGTCATGTTACACCTCTCGTTGTGGATAGAGTGCATTGAAACAAAAAGAGAAACCGGATGGTTTCTCTTAAGTATGGTGCATTCATCGAGTAATGACGATCATTTTGAGTCTAAGCAGACAAATTCGGCTCGCCAACGCAGACGATCCGAGCTGCTCATGGTCGCAAGCAGCTCTTTACCCGACAATTGGGGGTAGGCATGTTTGATGCGATCTTGTTCACCAGAAGGGCAAGATTCATAAGCACGAACGTGAGTGAACGTACCAGTGAGATGGTTTGAAAGTAGCGCTTTTGAAAGGCAGAAGCCGTACATATCCTTTTCCATGTCCAACGTTCCTATCTGTTGAGCAGCATCGAATCTTGTGCGTGAGTCGCTTCTTTTAAACGGTGTGCTGCAGGTTAGCCAATGACGATTACCACTGAGTGTTCAAATAGTATACAAAACAAATGCGGTTTTAGTGCATAAAATGTTCTAAAAACGGTTTGATCTTAATCAATGAAAAGGAGGTTAATAACTGAATAAACATGAAGTGAACTCAAAAAAGCAACCTTGCGGCTAAAAAAGCACCAAGTTATTAGCATTTTGATCTCAATTCACTTGGGGAATTCACAGTTTGGATGAGCGCCAGTCGTCCAATACTGGCATCGATGTTAGCCTTAAAATGTCTCATTATAGGAAGGTCTCTTGATCGCAGCGACACGCGATCGGCACTGAGGAAAAGTATGAATTGGAGCAGTATCAGCTTTCGCAAACGGATGCTGATGATCATGACATTATCTGGGCTAATCGAATTGCTCTTGCTCTCGGCCGCCGGTTTTATTTACATCAAGCATTCGCAAGAAGAAGAGATGGGCTTGAAGGCGCTTGGGGTGGCCTCTTTTCTTGCCAAATCACCGATTGTGATTGAAATGATTGAAACCGGCCAAGTGCAAAGTCAGCAGCGCTATCGTGATTTGACCCAGTTGATTGGCGCCGCATTTATCGTGATCGGTGACAAGCAAGGTATGCGTTTGGTGCACCCAGTCGATGATCGAATTGGTAAGCCGATGCGCGGTGGTGATAACAAGCGCGCTTTGGTCGACGGGGAGGCGTACATCTCGTTCGCCAAAGGGTCACTGGGCTACTCTGTGCGGGGTAAAACGGCGGTGTTTAATCAGCAAGGTGAAATCATCGGCGTTGTGTCTGTCGGGTATTTGATTGACCGGCTTCAAGACAGGATTGAACCCTTCCTGTTCTTCTTGATTGTGATGGCATTAATAGTGGTCGGTGCGAACGCCTTGGTCTCTAGCTATGCATCACGGCGCTTTCAAAAAGCGATATTGGGGTTTGAGCCCGAAGAGATTGGCCGACTTTATGTCGAGTTGGATGTAACACTGGAAACCCTTAAAGAAGGCATTTTGAGTATCGATGGGGCCGGTAAACTGCGCTCAATCAATAAAAGTGCCTGCCAAATTTTAGGTTTGGATAAACAGGCATGTTTGAATCAGCCACTCAGTGAAGTGTTGCCAGACAGTGATTTGCATACTGTGTTGACGACTGCTCGCACCGATAACGACATCAATCTTTACCTCAATAATAAACGCCTTATTGCCAATCGCAGCCCGATTATATTGGATGGCCAAGTGGTCGGTGCGGTGTCCAGTTTCCGCTTGCGTGACGATATCACAGATTTAACTGAGCAATTGGCCAAAACCAAAGAGTACGCAGAGATGCTCCGCTCCCAAACGCATGAGCATCGAAACAAACTCAACACCATCAGCGGCATGGTGCAAATGGGGGAGTTAGAGGGAGTGCTTGCATTGATTGGCCAAGAGACTGAGCATTATCAAGTCTTGATCGAATTTTTACGCGAGACGGTTAAAGAGCCGCTAATCGCGGGCATGTTGCTTGGCAAAACCGAGCGCGCGCGCGAGCTTGGATTGGAGTTGACGGTAGAAGAAGGCACAAGACTCGAGCCGTTACCAAAGCGAATCAATGCCGAAGACATAGTCACCATCTTAGGTAATTTGATCGACAACGCGTTTGATGCCGTGCGTGAGGCAATTAGCCAAGAAGGGCAATTAGCCCAATCGAGGCGCATCATAGAAGTCTCGATCAGTGATTATGGTAACGAGATCATTCTTGAGGTGAGCGATCAAGGTTGCGGGCTACCTGTACACCTAAGCAAAGAGGATCTTGTTCAACGCGGTGTGTCGAGTAAAGACCAATCTAATCGCGGGGTCGGATTATACTTAGTGAATGAGCTCTCTACACGTTACCACGGACAGTTAGATATTACCGATAACAAGGATTTTGGCACCAGAATGACAGTCTATTTACCAAAGGAAGAGCGAGGATGAGTTCGGCGATTCGAATCATGATTGTGGAAGATGACTTAGCCATCGCGCAGCTTCACCAACGTTATCTCGATCAGATGGGCGGCTTTGAGGTTATTGGTATCGCGACAAGTAAAGTGGAGGCAGACATGCAACTCGATCTGCTGACCCCCGATCTCGTGCTGCTCGACGTTCACTTGCCTGATGGAACGGGGCTGGATATTTTGCGTGAATTGCGCGCAAAACAGCGCCAGTGTGACGCGATTTTGATCACGGCGGCGCGCGATGTTGAAACCTTACAACAGGCGATGCGCGGTGGTGTGGTGGATTACTTGCTCAAACCCGTCGTCTTTTCTCGCCTAGAAGCGGCGTTAAGCAAATATCGAGATAGGCAGCAACAACTGACGCACAGTGACGGTATCGATCAACGCTTAGTGGATAAAATGCTGCAAGCATCCACGCCAGCGACCTCCAATGTGGCCCGACTGCCAAAAGGCATTGACGCCGTTACTTTGGATAAAATTCGTGCTCTGTTTAAGCAAGCCGAGAGTTTGACCGCGGATGAGGCGGGCGAGCAGATTGGCGCAAGCCGCACCACAGCTCGGCGCTATCTGGAACACTTAATCAGTACGGGTGAGCTGACGGCGGATCTCAACTACGGCACGGTCGGGCGCCCTGAGCGCTGCTACAAATCTGCTGCGGCGGAGTGAAGTTGTGGTAAAGTATTGAAAAGTTAAGCTATTGGTGTGAATGGAATGGAAAGTGTTTTCATCGTTGTTGCGATACTAGTGATCTTCTTTTTCATCGTGCAAAAGCGATTTCTTACGCAAGATGAGCTCAAAGACAGCGCCTACAAACGCAAGGGCGCACTACTCAACATGCAAGAGACGGCGTTTTACAATGCCCTTATCAGCGCGGTTGGTCAGCAAGCGGTGGTGCTGAGTAAAGTGAACATGGCGAACGTCATAGCGCCCAAGGCCACCGACAAAAAGCAGTGGTTTATCGCCAACAACCGCATTGCGCGAAGCTATTTTGACTATGTGGTGTGCGATCCTCGTTCTTTGGATGTGCGGGCCGTGATTGAGCTTGATGACGGCAAAGAGCTCAATAAAGGTAAGGTCGAGCGCCAGAAGCTGTTGATGCACGTATGCAAATCTGCCGGGATCCCGCTCATCGGTGCAACGGTCAAGCACAGCTATCAAGTCGGGAGACTGCGTCGATTGCTCGCCGCACATATTGATCTGATTGAATCGGATAAAGAGGTGCGTTTTTGCAAACGCTGCGGCAGCCCAATGAACATCAAGATCGCCAGCCAAGGGGAGTTCAAAGGTCGGCGTTTCTTTACTTGTAGCCGCCAACCTCACTGTACTTACACAGAAAACTACAACGTTGTGTTTGACGACGAGTCAGACACCGCAGAATAGCGGCCCTATGAGGCCGCCGCTTCATTGCATACCATGACCTGATTGCGGCCATTTTGTTTGGCGCGATAGAGCTCTTTGTCGGCTTCACGCAGCACACTTTCAAGATCGTGGTAGTGGTCGCACTGGTAAACCCCAATACTGACGGTTAAATGAATCGGCTCTTCACGAGAGTGAAAGTTTGCACGTTCAATCGTGGCGCGAATCTGTTCGGCTTTTTGCATCGCTTGCGGTAAATCCGTGTTGTGCAGGGCAACACAAAACTCTTCGCCCCCAATGCGATAGACCAGATGCTCATCGCTTAAGGCATCAATCAGTGCCGCCGTCTGTATCAGGACCTTATCTCCGACATCGTGGCCAAATTGGTCATTGACCTGCTTAAAGTAATCCAAATCTAAGATCAGCAAAGAGAGAGGCAGTGTTTGACTCTCACGACGATAACGCTCGAAGTTATGCACCAACGCATGGCGGTTGTAGACACCCGTCAGAGCGTCGCGTGACGCTAGGTGACCTAAGGAGGCTTCAGAGGTTTTACGCTTGACCTCCAAGACGTGCGCAGTTACCCACACCGCGGCAAAGGCAAGCGCAAAGTTAATCGAGAGGTGGAAGTAATCAAGTAGGGCGGTATCGCCGTTTTTTTGAGAGATGATCACCAACTGTAAAGAGAATCCAATCGCTGTTGCAATGAAGCCTTGTCGACGACCAAGAATCAGATAAAAGAGAACTGGGTAAAGGAACGCCCATACAAACAAACCGTGCGCGACTGGGTGGCTATAGGTCGCGATGCTAATGATGGCCACCACGCTATAAATGTAGAGCACTGCTAAGGTGTTCGAGTGCCTGCCATGGTAGCAACAGTAACCCACGTAAAGAGAGAAGGTGCAAAACATCGCTTCTATGTAGGCAAGCGTATAAAACGGTCCAACATAGACGTTCACAATGGCCACCAGCATCGACATGGCAGCCAACACTAAACTAAGCCAAAATAACGTTGCCCGTCGCAATTGCCGCGACGGTCGAAAAATATCGAGTTCGTTCCCTGAAGCCATCTGTTAACCGCTGTTTTATTATACTTTTGTTTGATTAATAGACATATTATGCCATTAATTTCACTAATCAAGCTCAGGAGTGAAGTAAGATCACACTAATGAAAATGAAATTAGGTGCACTGTTACAGTGTTAGTGTGATCTCAAAGCATAAATGGCAGATAGGTGTTTGAATTCACTTTAGTTCACGTCTACCCCTTTAGGGTAGTTTGATTTTTGAATTGATTTACGTCATGAAATAAATCAGCCAATCGATAAACAATGCGCTCAGATATAAGCACCTAACTCTTAGGAAGTATTATGAGCAAGTTGAAACTGGTCATCGTCGGCAACGGCATGGTTGGCCATCGTTATCTGGAAGATTTGGTCGATAAGACGGATGTCTCACAGTTTGACATCACGGTTTTTTGCGAAGAGCCTCGTGTTGCCTATGACCGTGTCCACCTTTCTTCTTACTTTTCTCACCATACCGCGCAAGAACTCTCTCTCGTTAAAGAAGGCTTCTACGAAAAACACGCGATCAACGTATTACTCGGTGAGCGCGCAATTAACGTCAATCGAGACAAACGCACCGTCTATTCAAGCTCTGGCCGTGAAATTCAGTACGATAAGCTGATTATGGCGACGGGATCTTTCCCATTTGTGCCGCCCATTAAAGGTCGCGAAAGCAAAGATTGCTTTGTTTACCGCACCATTGAAGATCTAAAAGCGATTGAAGCTTGTGCGAAGAAGAGCAAAGTCGGTGTGGTTATCGGCGGCGGTCTACTTGGCCTTGAAGCGGCAGGCGCATTAAAGGCGCTGGGCGTTGAAACACACGTCGTTGAGTTTGCACCTAAGTTGATGGCTGAGCAACTCGATCAAGCGGGCGGCGACCAACTGCGTAACAAAATTGAAAGCATGGGCGTGAACGTTCACACCAGCAAAAACACACTTGAGATTGCACCAGAAGGCAAAAATGCACGTAACGTGATGCGTTTTGCCGATGGCACTGAGCTTGAGACGGACTTTATCGTGTTCTCGGCCGGTATTCGCCCACAAGACAAACTGGCGCGTCAAATGGAGCTAGAGATCGGGACTCGTGGCGGTATCGCCATCAACGATGTTGCTCAAACTTCAGATGAGAACATCTATGCGATCGGTGAGTGTGCCGCTTGGAACGATATGTTCTACGGCTTAGTGGCGCCAGGTTACAAGATGGCAACGGTTGCGGTTGATCACCTGCTTGGTAATGACAGCAAGTTTGAAGGTGCTGACATGTCGGCCAAACTGAAACTGCTGGGCGTGAAAGTCGGGTCTATTGGCGATGCCAACGGTCGTACTCCAGGTTGTAAGAGCTACGTTTACCAAAACGAAGAGCAAGAAGTTTACAAGCGTCTGATTGTGTCCCAAGACAACAAAAAACTGCTTGGCGCGGTGATGGTTGGTGATACGTCTGACTATGGCGATCTTCTTCAGTTGATGCTTAATGAAATTGACCTGCCAGAGCACCCAGATACGCTGATCCTGCCAGCGCACGCTGGTGCAGAGAAGCCAACACTGGGTGCAGACGCGCTACCAGAAAGTGCGGTTATCTGTTCTTGTTTCGATGTAACGAAAGGCAAAGTGGCACAAGCGGTGGCTGAAGGTCATCACACGATTGCTGACATTAAAGCGGCAACCGGTGCAGGTACTGGCTGTGGTGGTTGTATTCCACTGGTCACATCAGTTCTCAATGCTGAGCTGGCAAAATCTGGCATCGAAGTGAAAAACGATATTTGTGAGCACTTTGCCTACTCTCGCCAAGAGCTATTCCACCTGATTCGCATTGAAGAGATCAAAACGTTTGATGAGCTTCTAGAGAAGTATGGTAAAGGCTACGGCTGTGAAGTATGTAAGCCAGCAGTGGGCTCTATTCTGGCTTCTTGCTGGGGTGAGCACATCCTAAAACCACAACTGGTTAAGCTGCACGATACCAACGATAACTTCCTCGGGAACATGCAAAAAGACGGTACTTACTCGGTGATTCCGCGTATGGCCGGCGGGGAAGTCACCCCACAAGCATTGAAAGTATTGGCTGAAGTGGCAGCGGAATACAACCTTTACACCAAAGTGACGGGCGCGCAGCGTATCGGTCTATTTGGCGCGCAAAAAGATGACCTTCCTGCCATTTGGAAAAAGCTGATTGCCGCAGGCTACGAAACAGGTCAAGCGTACGCGAAAGCACTGCGTATGGCCAAGACTTGCGTGGGCTCCACGTGGTGTCGCTACGGTGTTCAAGACTCAGTTGGCCTAGGCGTGATGATCGAGAACCGCTACAAAGGCATCCGTACTCCACACAAGATGAAGTTCGGTGTCTCTGGCTGTACGCGTGAGTGTGCGGAAGCGCAAGGTAAAGACCTTGGCATCATCGCGACCGATGGAGGTTGGAATATGTACGTCTGTGGTAACGGGGGTATGAAGCCACGCCACGCTGATTTGCTCGCGAGCGACCTAGATGAAGTAACGCTCATTAAATACATTGACCGTTTCATGATGTTCTACATTCGTACGGCTGCGCCACTGCAGCGCACATCCGTGTGGCTAGAGAACATGGTAGGTGGCGTTGATTACCTGCGTGAAGTGATTGTCAAAGACAAGCTGGGTATCAACGAACAGCTAGAAACGGACGTGGCGAAATTGGTTGAAGCGTTCCGTTGCGAGTGGACGGATACCATCAACGATAAGTCGCAGTTAAAACGCTTCTCACACTTCATCAACTCAGATAAGCGTGATGACAACGTCGTGTTTGTTGATGAGCGTGCTCAGCACCGCCCAGCCACTTACACCGAAAAACACCCTGAAGCCGTCTCCTCGAAAATAAAGGGCGACATCCTTCACGTAGCAGTGACTGAATAAGAGCGGAGTCATCATCATGGCATTTGAAAAAGTATGTGACATCACAGACATCATCCCAGGCACGGGCGTATGTGCGCTAGTGAAGGAGCAACAAGTGGCAATCTTTCGTCCGTCAGAAGCAGAAGAGGTGTTTGCTATCAGCAACATGGATCCTTTCGCTCGTTCCAACGTGTTATCACGCGGCCTTATCGGTGAGCACAAAGGCGAGCTTTGGGTGGCAAGTCCACTGAAAAAGCAGCATTTCAACCTAGCAACGGGCGTGTGTATGGAAGATGAGCGCTTCAGCGTCAAAGCGTTTAATGCCCGCGTCGTGAAAGGGGCGGTAGAGATTGAGGGCTAGCGTTATCGCTTACTTTCTTTCTTAGAGTCAATAGATTAAAGGTTCCCTGTTGGCGCAGGGCTGCGACAGCTGGGAGCCTTTCCCTATTCACTTTTATTTTTAAACTTTATGGAGAGACAATGATGTCTGATTTCAAGCCTGCTGAATTCGTGCAAACGATGATCAATGTTGGTGAAGCGAAAACCAACACCCATACGCGAGATTTACTTATCCGTGGCTTTATGGCGGGTATTATCCTGTCACTGGCGGTGGTTCTGGCGCTCACGACGATTACCCAAACTGGGTTGGGTGTAGTCGGGGCGATGGTGTTCCCTGTGGGTTTTGTGATTTTGAGTATTATGGGTTACGACTTAGTGACCGGTGTCTTTGGCTTAGCGCCGCTAGCGAAATTTGAAAACCGTCCAGGCATCACCTGGGGTCGCGTCCTTCGCTGCTGGGGGCTCGTTGGCCTGGGCAACCTAGTGGGCTCTATCTTCATCGCTTACATCATTGCACTGTCACTGACCTCCAACTTCACCAATGATGGCGGCGCCGTCGCTAAAACCATCATCAATGCTTCAACAGCACGCTCGGCGGGTTTTGAATCATTAGGTATGGATGGTTGGATCACCTGCTTCGTGCGCGGCATTTTGTGTAACCTCATGGTGTGTCTCGGTGTGATTGGTAATATGACCGCGCGCCGTTTAAGTGGCCGTATCGCCGCTATGTGGTTCCCTATCTTTATTTTCTTCGCGCTAGTATTCGAGCACGCAGTAGTAAATATGTTCCTATTCCCGCTAGGTATGATGCTGGGTGCGGATTTTGGTGTCGCGACATGGTTAAACTTTAACCTAATCCCAACGATTTTAGGTAACATTGTCGGTGGCCTTGTGTTTACCTGCATCCCTCTCTATCTCACTCACGCGAAAACAGCGCCAGCGCTTGACACAGAAGAGACGAACGCGCAAGCAACTCCGGTATTGAACGCGAAATAATGTCACTCAGCCCCGCTCTCCGCGGGGCTGAATTTCGATAACAAGTGATGATTTCAATAGAGCGATTGTCACTTTTTATCGTGAATTTTTAAGAGTGGTGGCTATGTCTACAAACGCCGTTAACACAAATCAAGGTGGTTTTGTCTCTTTGGTCGGAGCGGGCCCAGGCGATCCGGATTTGCTGACAGTGAAAGGGTATCGCGTTATCCAGCAAGCGGAGGTCTTGGTCTACGACCGATTGGTGTCACAGGAGATCCTCGCCATCGCTAACCCTGAGGCTGAGCGGATTTACGTGGGTAAACAGCTCGATTTTCACTGTGTACCGCAAGATCAAATTAATCAAATTTTGGTCGAAAAAGCCCAGCAAGGCAAACGTGTCGTGCGCCTTAAAGGTGGTGACTCATTCATTTTTGGCCGTGGTGGCGAGGAGTTGGAAGCGCTCGCTCAGCACTATATCTCATTTGAAGTGGTGCCGGGCATCACCGCCGCCGCAGGTGCGACTTCTTACGCGGGGATTCCCTTGACGCACCGAGACCATGCCCAGAGCGTGCAGTTTATTACCGGTCATGTTCAACAAAATGGACAAGAGATTCAATGGTCCGCGCTGGCACAGCCCAACAACACGTTAGTCTTCTATATGGGCTTAAAACAGTGTCGCCACATTCAGGCCAATCTTATCGATCAGGGTATGGATGTCGACATGCCATGCGCTATCATCGAAAACGGCACTCGTAAAGAGCAGCGTGTCTTAACGGGTAAACTCGCAGATCTGGCGAGTCTAGGCGAACAAGCCGTGAGCCCCGCGCTGATTGTGGTCGGCAGCGTCACACAATTGCATCGTTCATTGCATTGGTTTGCACCAGAAAATAAGACGGAATAATCGTTATTCCTAGTGAAGCGGCGCAGGGTTGCTTATTCTCCTTAACAACGAATTAACGCGAACGCTTTGTTGGAGCAACGATGAAACGAATGACCACGTTATTTGCCACCCTTGTCATGGCAGCCGGCGCAAACGCCAATTTGATTATTGATAAAAACGGCGTTGATGAAAAAGACTTTATCTACGATAAACATCAATGTGAAGAGTTGGCCAATCAAGTGCAAAAAGACACCCAATCACGTGGTGCTGTCGGTGGCGCAGCCAAAGGCGCAGCGCTGGGCGCGGCGGGAACGGCAATCGCTGGTGGTTCAGGTTCGGAAGGTGCGAAGAAGGGCGCAGGCGTGGGCTTAGCGGTTGGTGTACTTGGTGGCAGTAAAGATCGCCGTGAAAACCAGAAAAACTATGAAGCTGAACGCCAAACCGTGATGCGTAACTGCATGACCAACCGTGGCTACACCGTATTAAATTAACAACTCGTTGGCTAGACGAGCGATAGCGGCAGGGACTCTCTGCCGCTATTGTTATTGCCAATAGACCGATTTCTCAACCTCATCGAATTCTGTTACAGTGCCGAACCATTGCTAAATCACCAGGTTGGATGCACTTGATGGAAACCATCGCACTCTTTGTGGATGTGCAAAACATCTATTACACCACGCGCGCGCAGTTCCGCGCTCACTTCGATTACAACCAATTTTGGTACGTGGCAACGCAAGGGCGTCAAGTGTCGATCGCCAATGCTTACGCCATCGCTTCTCATGATCCTAAACAACGCCAGTTCCACCATATCTTGCGTGGTATCGGGTTTGATGTGAAGTTGAAACCTTTCATCCAGCGTCAAGATGGCAGTGCGAAAGGGGATTGGGATGTGGGTATCGCGCTCGATGTCTATGAGACGGCGGCCAAAGTGGATAGAGTCGTTCTGCTGTCAGGGGATGGGGATTTTACCTTGTTACTGGAGCGTATTAAGCAGCGTTTTAATACGCCCGTTGACGTTTACGGTGTCGAGGCACTGACAGCACAAAGCTTGATAGAGGCGAGTGATCGATTCATCGCCATCGACCACGATCTATTACTGCGTCGCTGATTCTGAATCGGCTACGCTCTGCTTAGTCTCATTGTCTGATACTTGGGTTGCGTTCTCTTCCTCGTTTTCAAGCTTGGCGCGCTCGGCTTTTGAGATGTAACGCGGCTTGTTGCTTTTGTGCAGCTTAGCGTTCGCTTTTTTTTGTTTTGACTTCAAAATCTGGTTGATGCGTTTTTTACGATTCATGGTGAACACCTTATCGAGTAGAGGGCGCACATCCTAGCAGATTCCACCTACGCTGCAAGACTCCCCCGTCATTTGAATGGTTGAATTATCACTCAGAATGATAGTTTCAGCATTAAGATTAACTCCGATCAATAAAGGATTGGCAGCATCGCTTTACCCTTAATGCATATTTCAATAATGACAAAGGGGAATGAGCGTGAATTCATTCAAACTGAAAATATCCGCGGCGATTGGCAGCATGATTGTTGTCATCGTTGCATTGCTGACGGTGACTGGATTTTTATCATTCAAAGAGGAGAGCGTGGCACTCAGCCAAACAGTGCTGATGGAGAAAAATGCTGCAGTAGAAACCTACCTAACTGAGAAGTTCACTGGCTACCAACACGTCTTGTCGGGCGTTAAGGTGAGCGTTGGTGATATCACTGACCAAGGTTTATCGACCAAAGCGGTGACGCAGTTGGAAATGCTTTATCGCACACAGCAGTCTTTTATTGAGGGCGCGTATATTATTGATGTGGATGGCGGCATATACAACGTGGAAGGTCGCCAAATGGATTTCAACGTTAAAGAGCTCAGCCGCTCTTATTACACTGCACTGTTCACACAAGGGAAGACATTTTTCGTTTCACCGCCTTTTGTCTCTGCTGTGACACAAAAAGAAGTGGTGGTATTGGCCTACAAAATCAATTCTCACGTGGCTGTGATCACTTCGATCTACCTCGATTCATTGCTGACTAAAATCAAAGGTCGCAATGATATGTTCCTATATGGTGAAGATGGCACTATTTTGCTATCCCCGTATCAAGATCTATTAGGAAAAAACATCTACCAAGAGCGCCCACTCTATAAACAATTCAACAAGGATACCCACATCCTACAATACGAGGCAGTCGTGGATGGTAAGGCGACCGACTTCACCGCCTTTTGGACAAAACTGGACGTCAGTGGATGGAAGTTCGTCACCTTCATCCGCGATGCGCAAATTGAGCGCAATGCGAACGATCAATTGATCACATCTACTGTTATAGGTTTTGTGAGTCTGCTGCTAGCGATTGGCGTGCTGTTTGTGTTGGTCGACAAGCTGGTATTAGTCCCGGTTGGTGGTACGCCCGATGAAATTGCGCATTTGATGGAAGATATGGCCAAAGGGGACTTCAGTCAAGAGATCCCACAAACGGGCAAAGAGACGGGTATTTATCTCTCTCTGATCAAGCTCAAACTGCAACTCTCTGAGCTAATTAAGAACACACACGGCATCTCAGAAAGCGTCTCTTCGGCGTCTGAGCAGCTCAACGTCATCATGAATGACACCAAATCCAACGCACATCAAGAGTTGGCGCAGATGGAACAAATATCCACAGCCATCAATGAGTTGTCTTCTACCTCTCAAGAGGTGAGTCAGCAAGCGGTGCAAGCGGAAGAGGTTGCCAAAGGTGCACGTGAGAATGTCGCCAACGGTAAGCTGACTCTGGAGAAAAATATCGCCTTGACCGATTCTATCAGCGCCTCCGTCAATGACAGCGCGCAAATTGTCAGCGATTTGCGCCAGTTTGCGCTAGAGATCAGTAGCGTGATTGAAGTCATCAATACCATTTCGGAGCAAACCAATTTGCTGGCGCTGAATGCAGCCATTGAGGCGGCGCGTGCGGGTGAGTATGGGCGAGGCTTCGCCGTGGTGGCGGACGAAGTGCGCAGTTTGGCATCCAAAACGCAAGATTCTACCGTAAGCATCAAAGAGATCATTGAAAAGCTGCAAAAACAATCTGATGTAGCGCAGCACAATATGAGCAAAAATGTTGAGTTGATTGAGGAGTCAGTCGAGCTTGCCGATCGCGTGAAAGCCTCATTTGAAGAGATATATCGCGCGGTGGACGCCATCTCTGAAATCAACACGCTAGTGGCGACCGCCGCGCAAGACCAATTTAGCGTCACCGAGGACATCTCCCAAAACACCACTCACGCCTACGATCTGGTGCAAAAGAACGTCTCGGGTGTGGATGAAACGCTGCAAGCCTCGGCTGAGCTGTCAAAACTCGCAGTCACGCAAAAAGAAGAACTTGGCTTTTTCAAAGTGTAACGCCTTCGATTAGCACTTGGTTTATCAAGACTACCCATTAAGCTCGCCATTTGGCGGGCTTAATTTTTTTGTGTAGCTCCGCTACTATGGCGCAATGAATGGTGGATAGATAATTAGAGGTGTGAATGGATTTGGCCAGTAGGATGGAGCTGTTGCTGGAAGTATCGAAAGCGGGCTCGTTTGCTAAAGCGGCAGACCGACTCAATCTCGACCGTTCAGTGCTCTCTAAGCAGGTGAAACAGCTTGAAGAGCATTTAGGGGTAAGGCTTATCAACCGAACTACCCGTTCGTTGTCGCTAACCGATGTTGGCTATCAGATTGTGGATCAAGCCAATAAAGTCAGTTCGCTGCTCGAAGAGACCAAGCAAATTGCCGAGTCTTACCATAGTGAACCGGTCGGCAACTTGAGGATCTCAAGCAGCACGCTGTTTGGGCGTAAGTACATTCAAAAGGTGGTGGAAGCGTTTTTGGAGAAATACCCGAAAGCGACCGTCAACTTGGTGCTGGATGATTTACGTGTAGATGTGATCAAAGAGCGTATTGATCTTGCGTTTCGCATCGGCCCAATGCGGGATTCGTCCATGGTTGCGAAACGGCTGGCGGACAACAAATTGGCGCTGGTGGCGTCTGAAGAGTTTGTTGAGCAGCATGGTCTGCCTGAGACCCCTGAGCAATTGGTGGCTCTCCCAGCGGTTATTTACGCCAACAGCAGTATTGTGATTGATAAATTGCAGATTCACTCGAAAGATAACTTGCGCTTGGACACCTTCACCATGACTGGGCCATATCGCGTCAATGAGCCTCAGTTAGTGATAGACAGCGTTAAGTCGGGGATGGGGTATGCCATGATTGGTCAGTTTATGATTTCTAAAGAAATCGAAAAGATGGGGTTGGTTCAGTTGCTCCCCGATTATCACATGCCCTCTTTTGGTGATGTCTACGCCCTGTATACTCACCGCAATGTTTCGCCTTTGGCAAAAGCCTTTATTGATATTGCTCAGCAAGTCATCGGGACGCCGCCAGTGTGGGAGCAGTACTTTAGCTAACATACACCAAGTAGATTGAGTGAAAGCAGAGCGAACCGTAACGTCCGAGCAATAAAAAACGCCCAGTTGATACTGGGCGTTTTGATATACTGAGCAGACTGGCCGAACAAGGCGCGTCTCACTGTGACGATTCACGCAGACAGCTGTGGACAGCAACCGTCTAACTTAGAATGAAGTGAGGTAACGTTGTTCGCGAACGACTTCGCCGTTGTCATCAACCAGTTCAAAGGTGAAGGTACGGCCGTTATCGAACAAGTTTGCCGCAACGAAGGTGCCTTTTGAGCCTGAAATGTGAGTTTTGGTGCCGTTGCCGACGACTTTAACCGGTACGTTGCTGACCGGTTGGCCATCTTTCAATACGGTAACTTTCGCTTGGTTGTTGTTAGGTTCAACGTTCAGTGTGTAGTCACTAGCCGCAAAAGCCATGCTTGAAGTCAGTGTGGTAAGGGCGAGTACTGATAATACTTTTTTCATTTTGATTTCCTCAGAATTTGTTCACATGGGAGAAGTTGTTCTCTGTACGGAATGTATTCTGCGCGAAATCATAAGTGTGATAAATATCACGTTTGTCATTTTACATGTGCAAAAATGGCAACAATATCGCTATTGAATTTTAAATTAACCACCCCAATGTCACGAAATTAATTTGATTGTGGCTAAATCTGCACGTTTATTTTTCTGGCGAGCACGGATAACAGCACATTGAGCGCTTGACGTCAGCCACGTTGTCGCGTAGCACGTGAAAAGTGAGCTCTAGATCACATTCCAAATAACTCATTGGTATAGTTGCAAAAAGATTGATCCGACACTAGGGTCGTCAGCTTTCTAAAGCCTGATACTGCGGCGAGAAATTATTCTCAGGATGAGCTGTGTCATGCAAAAGTACTTGAAATTCATTATACCGATCGTGATTCCACTGATCGTTCTCGCCTTACCTCTGTCCGCTTTCCCGTTTGACGGATTTACGCTAGTACAACAACGTGTAACGGCGATTTTTTTACTGGCTGCGTTGTGCTGGGTATTTGAGCCGATCCCCATCTATGCCACGTCAGTGGTGATTATTGTGTTGGAATTACTGCTGGTTTCCAACAAGGGTATTTATTGGTTTCGCGCCAATGAGGGTGAGGCGCACTTTGGTACCTTACTCAACTACTCTGACATTATGGCGACCTTCGCAAGCCCAATTATCATGCTGTTTTTGGGTGGTTTTTTCTTGGCGATGGCCGCAACCAAATACCGGTTGGATGTGAACTTAGCACGAGTATTACTCAAACCGTTTGGCCATGATCCTAAGTATGTGATGCTCGGGTTAATGCTGATCACGGGCATCTTTTCCATGTTTATGTCCAACACGGCCACCACAGCGATGATGCTATCGATCTTAACGCCGGTGATTGCGCTGTTTGGCCCCAAAGATCCAGCGCGTGTGGCGTTTGCACTTTGTATTCCGGTCGCGGCCAATATCGGCGGCATCGGTACGCCAATCGGTACGCCGCCTAACGCGATCGCGTTGAAGTATCTGGTGGGGGAGAACAGCATCAGTTTTGGTGAGTGGATGGCATTTGGTGTGCCGTTTGTCGTGGTGATGATGGCGCTCGCATGGGTGTTAATGAACAGCCTCTACCGTGCGCAGCAGCAACGCATTGAACTGTCGATCAAAGGAAAGTTCCTCAAAACTCCGAAAGCAATCTTAGTGTACGCGACATTCACGCTGACGATTGTATTGTGGTTGATGGGCTCAAGCCACGGTATGAACTCCTACACCGTGGCGCTAATTCCGGTCGCGATCTTCTCGCTCACAGGCATCATCAACAAAGAAGATTTGAAGAAGATCTCTTGGGATGTCCTATGGCTCGTTTCGGGTGGTATTGCGCTCGGTCTCGCGCTGGACAAAACCGGATTAGCACAAAGTGTTGTTCACAGTATTCCGTTTGATGCTTTCTCTCCTTACGTTGTCCTGTTTGGCGCCGCAATGCTCTGCTTGTTGATGGCGAATTTCATGTCTCATACTGCAACCGCCAACTTGTTGATGCCTATTATGGCCGCGCTTGGCACCTCGATGACGTCACTGGCGCCATTGGGCGGTGAAGTGACCTTGATTCTTGTAGTGACATTCGCTGCCTCGCTTGGCATGTCGCTGCCCATCAGTACGCCTCCCAACGCGTTGGCGCACGCAACGGGTCACGTACAGAGCAACCAGATGGCGAAAGTTGGGGTGATTCTTGGCGTGGTGGGCGTGTTACTGAGCTTTGTGTTGGTGTGGATTTTAAATCTTATTGGCCATGTTGGATAACGTCATGGACGAGCTGATTCGTCACTATTTTTCAGATCCAGATCGCCAAATTGATTTGGCGGCGAATCAGGTGATCTTGCAACAAAATGGCAGTAACGATCGGCTCTACTATGTTCGAGAAGGTGAGCTTGAGGGGTTTGTTGCATCCGAATCCAAATGCAAACGCATTAAGGTGTTTACCGCTGGGCCAAGCGCCTTCATTGGCGTGCACAGTTTTTTCTCCGGGACGTGGATGGCTTCCTCAACGGTCATCAGCAAAACAGACGTCAAACTGGCTTGGATTGATCGCACCACGGCAGCGGTGGAGCCTGAACGGTTGGGGCCGCTCAATGCGCAGTTTATGCCGGTGATGGTCAATGAACTCAATCGTCGCCAGCATCGAGCAACTCAAGAAGCGCTAGCCAAAGAAAAAGCGTTACAACAGCTGCATACCGCCGAGCAGATGACCACCTTGGGTCAACTGGCTGCGGGGATCGCCCATGAACTAAACAATGCGATTGGTGTTGTTAGCAGTAAAACTGAGCGCCTGCAACACGAACTGAGTGAGCTACTGGCTGAGGTCAAACCCGCTTATAAGGCGCACTTTGATTTTGGCTTGCGGCAAGGGCAAATGATCTCGTCACGCGAGATACGCCGTTTGGCAAAAAATATTGAGCAGCGCTATCGCGTTGATAGTAAAACCGCCAGTGCGCTCGCACGCGCGTTGGCCAGTGATGAGGTGCCAAGCGAGTGGCTAAGCGATGTCGACTCAGCGCTCAAATATTGGCAGATGGGTAGGGGGATGCACGATTTGCGCAGTGCAGCGCGCCATTCTGTTGCCATCGTCAAATCGGTGAAACAGCTTGGGCGCACGGACAATGAGCCGTTGGAGCTGCTCGACATCAACGACACCCTCAACAAAGCCCTTGCGTTGCTGCAAAGTGATTTACGCCGAGTGAATGTGCACTTGCGGCCTGCTCAATTACCAAGGATTCAAGGCTCCTCGACCGAATTTGTTCAGGTATGGAGCAACATCATCAAAAACGCGTGTGATGCGATGCGCAGCACAGACGACCCGATGATTGAGATACACACTAAGGTGGTCAACCAGAGGATTTTGGTCACCATCGCTAACAATGGGCCAGAGATTGATGAGCCGACCCGGCGCAAAATTTTTCAGCCCAATTTCACCACCAAAAAAGGTGGCTTATCGTTTGGCTTGGGCCTTGGGCTTGCCATCGTTAAAAGAATCGTCAGCGAAAATGGCGGTAGTGTGGTGGTCAAAAGCGATCCTTCACGCACCATTTTTCGCGTCAAGTTACCGTTAGGAGAGAGCAATGGATAAGCTGAATGTCATTTGTGTTGACGACCAACGAGAAGTATTAAGTGCGGTCGTTCAGGATTTAGAGCCACTCAACCAATGGCTCACGGTGTTAGATTGTGAATCTGGTGAGGAAGTGCTGGAGTTAATGGATGAGCTTGATGCACAGGGCGAGTTTATCGCAGTCGTGGTCTCAGATCATGTTATGCCTGGAATGACAGGGGTAGAACTCTTAACCGAGATCACCAATGACAACCGATTTAAGCACACCAAGAAAGTCTTGCTCACTGGACAAGCGACCCACACCGACACGATCACCGCTATCAACACCGCCGGGGTGAGTCACTATTTTGAAAAACCTTGGAGCGCAAAGGAATTGCAAGGGTGCGTACGAAGCTTGGTGACAGAATATCTGTTTGATATGGGACTCGACTATCAACCTTTTCATCAGCAGCTTGATCAAACCATCGTATTGAAACGACTCAGCTAGGCGCAAACAAAGCGTGAAATTGCACAGGAAAATTGAATAACCTCGATGTTGAGGTTATGTTTATAATATTATTATAAACAGTAAGTTGAGTTGGCTATGGTTGGATATCGTCAGGTTAAAAAATCTGCAGCGCACTTTGCGGTGTACGTCATCCCGCCTCTGATGATTTTCGTTGCCTCAGTCTACTTTGCCACGCAAAAAATTCACCAAACCCTGCAAGATATCGGTGACCATTACATGGTCACCTACGAGCGCATCATCAACGGTATTCTTGATGAAAACCGCGCTGCACTCATCGCGCCCAATCTCTGTCATGTGATTCAGCAAAACATGCGCTATGAGCGAGAGGTGGAAGAGCAGCAAACCCTCCGCAATGGCCAAGTGATATGCTCATCATTGAGCAACACCAGTGCGTTGTTTCCGCTGACCGAACCGGTGGAAAATCAGACCATTGAGGTGGTGCCGCTCCCTAACTCTGTAGATGTCTCACTAGCGGTGATTAATTCACGTGTGATTGATAGCGAGATCTACCACGCTGTGTCGCTGGTGGATAGAGATTTTATGCGGGCACGTTTGGGCTATCTGACGGAGCCGAACATCAATACGGCGGTGTTAATCGTAAACGGCAAAGTTGCTCCTGCTGGTGCGAGTATCCCAAACAGTTGGTTCGTGTATTCGATAGAGTCCAGTCAATTTGGCCATCGAATGCTCGTCGAGGCGAGCAGCGAGTTAATTCGACAGACCACGCTGTATTACGTGAGTCTCGCAGTACTGGCGTTAATCGTGCTGTATATCGCGGTGTTTTTACTTAGAATTCAGCTGAGCGCAGAGCGCAGCATGTACGCAGAAATTAAGCTCGCACTGCGTCGCAATGAGTTTGTGCTCCATTATCAGCCGCAAGTGGATGCGGCGTGTGGTCGAACGGTCGGGGTGGAAGCGTTGGTGCGTTGGCAGCATCCCACTCGAGGTTTGATCTATCCGGATGTGTTTATTCCCGTGATGGAGGAGTTTGACTTAATCAATGAGTTGACCGATGTGGTGGTCAAGCAAGCATGGAATGATTGGTGCGATCGCCACTTTGATGCGCCGTTCCACTTAGGGATCAATTTCCCGCCGGGTTACTTTGCCTCAGCGGAGAAGCAACTATTTTTGGTGAATCATCACGACCAGTTCGCAAAGCGCAACATTGTATTAGGTTTAGAGGTGACCGAGCGTCAATTGCTTGATGGTCAAGCCCGAGATGGCATAGCAAAATTGCGCGAAAAAGGCCTCGAAGTGTTGATTGATGATTTTGGCACCGGACAAACCTCACTCGCGGTGTTAGAGCAGACCAAAATCGATGTGCTTAAAATTGACAAGTGCTTTGTTGATACCATCGGCGTCGACAGCGTGAGCGCACCCGTGCTTAACGCCATCATTAATCTAGCCAAAGCACTCAACCTGACCATGATCGCCGAGGGGGTTGAGTATGCGGAACAAGCCGACTACCTCCTCTCACAAGGGGTGAACTTGCATCAAGGTTACCTGTACAGTAAACCGGTGCCGCTTGGGCAGTTAAATCTGTAAATGTAGTGTGATTGAATGGGTGTAGTGCGTCTAACTCAGTTAGGAGGCAAAACCAAGTGCACAAAATTGCCAGACGCTACGGTTTGCATCTCGGTATGGATGTCGCGTTTAGTGACGAAGAGAGTGCTCTGTATATTAATATTGGTAGTGGGTTTTAGGGAATAGCAAAGTCCCCCCCGTTACATGGCGTGACGGGGGGCTAAACTCAGTTAATCAAACCGAATGCTCGGGGCAGGGCCAAACTGATGTCTGGGACAAAGGTGATGAGCAGGAGAGTGATGATCAATACCGCGCAAAAAGGCAAAACTGCACGTATTACGCTCTCTATCCTTGCGCCGCTGACACTGCAGCCGACGAATAGCGCGGTCCCTACTGGGGGCGTCGCTATGCCGATGCATAGGTTGAAGATGATCATCATCGCAAAGTGAATCGGGTGCATACCGAGTTGAGTTGCGATGGGCATAAATATTGGCGTGAAGATAAGCACGGCAGGGGTTAAGTCCATAAACATCCCGACGATGAGCAAAATCACGTTCATTAAAATGAAGATAATAATCGGGTTGTCTGAAATCGATAGCATCCATTCACTGATGAGGTTAGGCAAACCAGTGAAGGCCATCGCCCAAGACATAATTGTTGATGCACCAATCAAGAACAGCATAATCCCTGTGATTTCAGCCGTTTCCACACAGATGGTTTTTAGCTCTTTAACGCCGAGAGTGCGATAACATAATGACAAGAAAAACGAATACAAAACGGCGATACACGCGCCTTCAGTGGCGGTAAAGATCCCCCCTATAATCCCTCCAATGACGACCACGACCAACCCCAAGCTCGGTATTGCCCGCCAAGTAATGGTGAGAATTTCTCTCGCTGTTTTGGGTTGCGACAAGGTTCGATAGCCTTTTTTCTTGGCAATAAAATAGGCGACAACCATACAGCTGAGGCCCATTAAAATGCCTGGCACATAACCGGCGATAAACAGCGCCGCGATGGACGTACCACCACTGACGACAGAGAAGACGATCAATGAATTACTGGGTGGAATTAATAAGCCTGATGGACACGACGCCACATTCACTGCGGTAGCGAACGATTTGTCGTAGCCTTCCTTTTCCAGCTCTGGCTCTAGTGTTTTTCCTACCGCTGCCGCCGCGGCGACCGCTGAGCCGGAAACCGAGCCAAACAACATATTGGCAATCACATTCACATGTGACAACGAGCCGGGCATTTTTCCAACCAAGAGTTTTGCGAACTCGACCAACCGGTTGGCTATTCCCCCTCGATTCATGATGTTCCCTGCCAAAATGAAAAAAGGAATGGCAAGCAAGCTGAAGCTATCAATGCCAGTCACAATCTTTTGACCTGCGGTCATGAAGGCCACGTGAGGAGGAAGGATAGTACACATGATCACCAGTGAGGACATTGCGATGGCGATCGCAATCGGAATACTGAAGCTGATCATGACGATAAAGAGGCATAAAAGCCAAAAACCTACAGAGATATCCATATCATTACCCTTGAATGCGTCGCTCTTGTTGGTTGAAGAGCAGTAAGGTGTTGAGAAGAAGGTAAACCAGCATTAACGCTCCTGAGAGCGGCAAAATGAAATAGACATAAGCCATCGGGATCTGTAGCGCAGGCGAAAACTGCAGCATCGTCCGACCAATGAGCTGGCTGCCACCTTTGATCATGGCAAGATAGATAAAGGCACACGACACCAAGTTGATGAGTAGATGGCAGAATTTTTGGTATTTAGGACCCACTGAACCGACAAAAAGGGTGATGGCCAGATGGCCATTTTTACCGAACAGATAACTGGCACCCAGCAGACCGAACCATATCATGGTGTACCGGGCAAGCTCATCAGTAAAAGAACTGGGATCGTTAAGTACGTAGCGACTAAACACCTGCCAAGTCACAGTAATGACAAGACTAATAATGGCCACGCCACACAGTATGAGTATCACTTTATCGAGCGTCGTTTTTAACGTGTTAAGAGCAGAAACCATTGAAACTCCTATTTACAATGATTCAAAGTTGCAGCCCCACCGCGATGGTGGGGCTTGTTACTTTAAGGGGAAATCAGAGCTTTTGGATGGCTTCAATGTAGGTGCCTAAGACAGGATCTTGCTTGGCACTGTCCAACATCGGCGCGACTTTTTCGCGGAACTTGTCTTTGTCAACCTCAACAAATTTCACGGCCAATGTTTCGGCTAATTTCTTGTTCTTACTGTCGATATCAGCCCAGATCTTAATTTCTTCCTCCATCGATTCGGCGGCAGCTTCGCGAACTATGGCTTTCTGAGCGTCATTGAGGCTACTCCATGTCACTTCTGAAATCATGATGAGATCAGGCGTCATCATATGTTGATCCATGGAATAGTATTTCGCGACTTCAGAGTGTTTCATTTCGACTAAGCTGGAAATGTTGTTCTCTGCGGCATCAATTACGCCTTGCTGAAGCGCGGTATATACTTCCGTAAACGGAACGGGTGTCGCGCGTGCACCGAGCAGTCTTACCATTTCCATCATGGTTGGAGATTCTGGAACACGGACTTTGAGGCCAGCAAGATCGTCGGGGGTTTGAATGGGTTTCGAGCTGTAGAAACTGCGTGAACCAGAATCATACAGTGTGAGCCCGATGAACCCTTTTCCTTCGCTAGACTGGAGAAGTTGCTGTGCTGTCTCACTGCGCATAAAGGTATGCATATGGTCTGCATCACGGAACAAGAATGGGATAGAGATCGCTTTGTAAGTGGGTTCAAACGATTCAGCCAACGATCCGTTGATTTTCGCCATATCGATGGCGCCTGTCACGACTTGCTCTGCTTGATCGCGCTCTGACCCAAGCATGCCATTAGGAAAGATTTTTACGTCCATTTCGCCATTGGATTTTTCTTTCACTTTCGCCGCAAAGATTTCCATCCCTGCATGGGCAGCGCTCTCGAGGTTCATCGCGTGACCTAATGTTAGCGTTCGAGCTTGCGCACCGAAAGCCAAGATCATCGAGGCGGCAGCCACCGTCAGAATCGTCTGTTTCATGTTGTCATCCTTTTTATTTTGGTCGGTAGAGTGAAGAGTCTTTCAAACTTCCTCATCAGTATTTTCTTGAATTATTTGTAATACAATGACACAAAAGTTTATATGTGCGGCAAGCCAGCATAATTGAGTGGAATTTAAACTGAATTGTGATTTTACTCATATTAATTGTTGCTAAAATCACCAATTTTGGACTTTATTTTTACTTTAATGCGTAATTTAGGCTGATTTGGTGGCATTTTGATCTGCGTGGCAAAATATAACTTTGTACTGTGAGTTGGATTGGCTTTTTCGTTCTTGGTTGTTTTTGAACAATAAATAATCACTATCATGTAGGACAATAACACAAAAAGGAGTAACAAAATGAAACAAATGTTAGTGGCGACGTCGCTGCTTCTGTCCTTACCTACGCTTGCTGATGTGGCCAATAATGGTGTGAACTATCCCGTCCCTGCAGACAAGTTCGACATGCGCCACTGGAAGATCACCATTCCTTCAGACATTAACCAAGATGGCCGAGTCGATGAGATTGAAGGTGTCGCGATGATGAGTTATTCACACTCTGACTTTTTCTACCTCGATCGCCAAGGGCATTTGGTGTTTGAAGTGCACAATAAAGCCATCACCACCAAAAACTCTAAAAATGCTCGTTCAGAGTTGCGCCAAATGGCAAGAGGCGCGAACTTTGCAATCGGAACGCATGATCCTTTAAACAACTGGGCATTGTCGAGCCATCCAGACGCCGAATCATTCAGTGCTATTGGTGGTAAACTCGAAGCGACGCTCAAGGTTAATCATGTCTCTCTTCATGCTAAGTATCCAAATAAGTATCCCGCCTATTCTGTGGTGGTCGGGCAGATTCACGCTGAAAAAGACAACGATCAAATCAAAGCCAAGACAGGTTTTGGTCACGGAAACGAACCGATCAAAATTTTCTACAAGAAGTTTCCAAACCATAAAATGGGTTCAGTATTCTGGAACTATGAACGAAATTTAGCCAAAGACGATCCCAATAGAGAAGACATGGCCTACCCAGTCTGGGGTAACACTTGGGAAAATGATGCCGAGCCTGGTGAAGCGGGCATCGCCTTGGGTGAGTCATTCAGTTATCAAATTGAAGTTAACGGAACTACCATGTCTCTAATGTTTGAAGCGGACCGACATGACACCGTGACTTATGAGATTGATTTGAGTAAGGGGATTGATGACAAGGACTCACCTACCGGCTACGCCAAAGACGCGTTCTACTTTAAAGCAGGCGCCTATGGTCAATGTAGCGTTCAGGACAGTCACCCAATATGGGGCCCGGGTTGCGAGGGCACGGGTGATTTTGCCGTGGACAAACTCAACGGTGATTACAACAGCGTAACCTTCACAGAGTTAAAACTGAATGGCCAATAGTCTTAATAGACAGCGTTTCGATAGGTAAAGAGTTCGCCGTGCTCAGTCACGAGTGCCACTCATTCGCGTCTCAGACGGCGACTCTCCAAATAATTGACGGTAGCTACGGCCAAACTCTCCCATATGATAAAAGCCAAAGCGAAAAGCGATGTCTGAAATCGAACCATCCTCGAGTCGCGCCTGCAGGGCACGCCTTACTTGATTGAGCCTGACGCGCTTGATGTACTGTTTGGGTGACACCTGGCAATAGTGCTCGAAGGCGTATTGCAACGTTCTTCGGCTGACATGTGTCGCTTGGCAGAGATCACTGACGGTGATGGGGAGATGAGAGGGCGCTTGAGTGAGGTAGTCGATGGCGCTCTGGATAATACGTTGTTGCTGAGGGGTCGCCACCCGAGGGGTTGGCGCAGAGCTGCGAGATAGTAATTCGCTAATGAAATCACACAATAATCGCTGATGAGTGTGAGCTGACCATACATGCCTTTCTGGATTGAGCAGGACACTGAGATAACGCCTGAGGAGATTGGCGGATGACTCGTCTGTGATTCCAAGTAATGCGGGGTTGAGACCGGAACCTTGATGGTCGGTTTCACACAATACATGATCAAGCACTGACTGGTCAGCGACGATACCGTAGATGGCATAATCTCGCGGTGTCACGAGTTCAAACTCGCTGTTGCTATCACGCACGAGAATATCAGAAGCATTCATCGGCCGCTGGTTGACAGTAATAGCGTCAGCCTCGACGCTGAGACCTAGCCATATCCCTTCTTCAATCGAGCATTGCTGACGAAGTGAACGATTGCTGTCTTCACGAAACACATGCAGATGACGAAACCGTCGCTCTTGTATCATCCCACTAAAATTCCCCTCGCTGAGTTGATCATACTCTTGATGCCAGTTAATCAATTGGCCTGCTTGCTGATTTGCATCATTACAGTGACGAGTGCACAAGTTTGGTTCACTGGTTGGGGTATCGAGATCCATCCTGTAATACTCCTAATCTCCACTTTGCGCCATTGTGGGGCGCCCATCATTAACTCATTGAATAAAAAGGGGTTAAAGATTGCCAATTCTTGATAGTTGATTGGAACAGTTTTCGCTTCATTCCTCTTAAACACACGCTTAAAGAGTTCATTCTCTTACTGGGAATGATGAAGAGAGCAAGAACTGCACCAATAGCCAAAAAGAGGTAATGGATGGCGATTTATCGACGGCAGCAAGGAACGACAGTGTATACCTTTGCTTCACTGACAGAACTGATGGCCAAAGCGACACCTGAGCGATCAGGCGATCGCTTGGCTGGCGTGGCGGCAGAATCCGCCACCGAGCGCGCTATTGCGCAAATGACGTTGGCAGACTTGCCACTGAGCACATTTCTCGATGATCTTCTTATTCCTTATGAGGATGATGAAATCACGCGTTTGATCATCGATACACACGACCGTGAGGCGTTCAAGTTGATCGCTCACCTGACGGTGGGTGGCTTGAGAGATTGGTTGTTGAGTGATGAAGCCGATAGCCATACTCTGACCGCCATTCGGCCTGGCCTAACCCCTGAAATGGTCGCGGCAGTCAGCAAAATCATGCGCAATCAAGATTTGATTCTCGTCGCGAAGAAGTGTGAGGTGGTGACGGCGTTTCGCAATACGATTGGCTTACCCCAACGTCTATCCACACGCCTTCAGCCCAACCATCCCACAGATTCACTCAACGGGATCGCCGCGACCATTTTCGATGGTTTGATGTATGGCAATGGCGATGCGGTGATCGGCATCAATCCGGCGACAGACAACGTGCCGCAAGCGGTCAAATTGATGACCCTCATGGATGATGTTATTCAACATTACGCCATTCCTACTCAATCCTGTGTTCTGACCCATGTGACCAATACCATCGAAGCGATTGAAATGGGCGCGCCGGTTGATTTAGTTTTTCAATCTATCGGTGGCACGCAGGGTACCAACGACACGTTTGGTATTAACCTCAATATTCTAAAAGAGGCTCAAGATGCCGCACTCTCGCTAAAGCGAGGCACAGTGGGCAGCAATGTCATGTACTTTGAAACAGGCCAAGGCACGGCGCTGTCGGCCAATGCCTTTCACGGTGTGGATCAGCAGACTTGCGAGACACGCGCTTACGCTGTCGCTCGTCACTTTGACCCACTGCTTGTGAATACCGTGGTGGGTTTTATCGGTCCTGAGTACCTGTTCGATGGGAAGCAAATCATTCGCGCCGGATTAGAAGATCACTTTTGCGGCAAGCTGCTCGGGCTGCCGATGGGTTGCGACATCTGTTACACCAACCATGCTTACGCAGATCAAAACGATATGGATAACTTGCTCACGCTACTGGGTGTGGCTGAGTGCTCCTTCATCATGGGGATCCCTGGCTCTGATGACATCATGCTCAACTATCAAACCACTTCTTTTCACGATGCGCTTTACGCGCGAAAAGTGCTCGGACTAAAACCCGCGCCAGAGTTTGAACGTTGGTTAATGGAGATGCAGATCTTTGAAGATGTCAGCGGTGTACGCCTCAGTAATCAAGTCGCGAAGTCGTTTTCCAACGCAATGAATCGAATCCAGGGAGCGTAGTTGATGGGTAAAGTGATCAGATTTGAATCTCACCCTGCTCGAGAAAGTGTGGTCGAGAATCCGTGGCAGAAACTGAAAGATTTCACCTCCGCACGCATTGCACTCGGCCGTTGCGGAAGTAGTGTGCCGACCAACGAATGGCTGTCGTTTAGTTTTGACCATGCCAAGGCGATGGATGCGGTGCATTGCGCGCTCGACATTAACAAACTGGCGCAGGACATTACTCAATCAAGCGTAATGACTTCCCAGATAGGACGCGAGCCCATTGTGGCGAAATCAAAAGCCAACGACCGCTTCGAATATTTACAAAGGCCAGATTTTGGCCGTGAACTAAGCAAAGAGAGCATGGAGGTGATCGCGCAGCATCGACATGACCAACACACTTATGACTTGGCCTTTGTTGTGGCCGATGGCCTTTCATCGGTAGCGATTCAGCGACATGCAGTGCCACTGCTAGAGGCTCTGCTTGTGAGACTCACCAGCCAACACAACGCGCCTTGGCGCATCGCCCCCATCACGATTGTTGAGCAGGGAAGAGTGGCAGTCGGTGACGATGTAGCCCAGTGCCTCAATGCCAATATGGTTGTCGTTCTGATTGGTGAGCGCCCAGGGCTCACTTCGCCGGACAGCATGGGGATGTACCTCACCTGGGGCGCCAAGCGAGGCAGTAAAGACTCTGAGCGAAACTGCATCTCTAACATTCGGCCGCAAGGTTTGAACTATTCCGACGCTGCTTTTCGCGCCAGTTATCTTCTTGAAGAAGCGCGTTCGCTCAAGCTGACAGGCGTTAATCTCAAAGACCGATCAAGTATGGATGAGCAGCAAGATGGCATGACGCTCGGTGAACAACATCAATCGAACTTTCTAATTTCAAAACAGTAAAGGGAATGACTATGTCTAAACATCAAGAATACCTTGCCAAACGGCAACTGAAACGAGGCACCGCCGGTTGGGTGCTATTAGCAGGACTAGGGGTCTCGTATGTGATCTCGGGAGATTTCGCAGGGTGGAACTTTGGTATTGCCCAAGCGGGTTGGGGCGGATTTCTGATTGCCGCCGTCGCGATGGCAGTCATGTATTTAACCTTGGTTCTCTCTTTAGCGGAAATGTCTGCCGCGATCCCAGCCGCAGGCGGTGGTTACAGTTTTGCACGACAAGCCATGGGCCCAACGGGTGGGTTTATCACCGGGCTTGCCGTCTTGATTGAGTACGCGTTGGCACCAGCGGCCATTGTCATTTTCATTGGGTCTGCCGTCAATGAACTGATCGGTATTGATGGGCCTTGGGTCTATGCACTCTTTTATGCCGCCTTTATCGCTGTGCACCTAGCGGGTGTTGGCGAAGCACTTAAAGTGATGATGGTGATCAGCGGTCTTGCGGTGTTCGCCATCTTATTGACCGCCGCCGTGCTTATTGGCCATTTTGACGCCAGCAATCTATTCGATATTGCCCCAGCAAGCGCGCAAGCCACAGAGGCACTGCCTTATGGTTGGTATGGTGTTTGGGCCGCGTTGCCGTTTGCGATGTGGTTGTTTCTGGCAGTAGAAGGAGTGCCACTGGCTGCCGAAGAAGCTAAAGACCCCGCGAAAGATGTACCTAAAGGTATCATAGGCGCGATGTTATTTCTGCTGTTTACTGCGGCGTTAGTTGTGCTTCTGTTGGCGGGTGCCGTAGGGTCAAACGTGATTGGTAGCAGTGCGGTGCCGTTAGTGGATGCACTTAAACTGACAGGTAATCCGACGATAGCCACCATTGTCAACGTTTTAGGGCTTGCCGGTCTGGTCGCGTCTTTCTTTTCGATCATTTATGGCTACAGTCGTCTGGTGTTTGCTTTGTCCAGAGCCGGTTATTTACCGAAGAGCTTGTCACTGACGAGCAAAAATAAAGTCCCTTCTCGCGCGTTAATCTTCCCTGGTATTTTTGGCTTTGTGGTGTCATTAACCGGAGAGGGCGATTTGATCCTCGCTATGGCGGTAGTGGGTGCGACCGTGTCCTATGCGCTGATGGCACTGAGTCATATTCTGCTTAGAGTCAAACAGCCCGAATTGCCAAGACCATACAAAACACCGGGCGGTGTGGTCACATCGGCGATCTGTTTGGTGTTATCGCTGATTGCTATGACAGGGGTGTACGCGTTTGATCCCTCGGCCTTTATGATGACACTTGGCTTGTTCGTGATTGGTGGTGCTTACTATGGTCTATATAGCCGCAATAACTTAGTGGCGGGTACCGCAGAAGAAGAGTTCGCCATGCTGTCGATTGCTGAACAAGAGCTTGAATCTACCGCCTCTTAATCAATCGCTTTGATACTACTCAAGCCAAGCGGATATCGCTTGGCTTTTATACGTCTGGCGATATGGGCTATTGCGTTGGCTACAGCAACGAGGGGGAGCCTTCTATATTTCATGGACACCGAAATTGAGTCCTACAACTTTCAGTTTGGACACCGTTTTGGTCACCAAACAATTTTTATTTAGCCACCATTTTGGACACCAGATGGACACTGAGCATTTTTGAGTATTAAGTTGATTGTTGTAGGTGAATAAAAAATGAATGTGTATGCACTTAGTAATTACGGGAGTAGGGTAAGAATTTAGGATTTAATCAACACAAAATTACAGTGATTAAAAACAACAAAGCCCGCAAGATGCGGGCTTTGTGTTTGTTCTATAAGAACGAATTTGGTGGGTCCGGGCGAACTCGAATCGCCGACCCCTACCATGTCAAGGTAGTACTCTAACCAACTGAGCTACGGACCCAAATTCTTGTTCCACTGAACTTGATTCAGAAAGGAATGGTGCGTCCGAGTGAACTCGAATCACCGACCCCCACCATGTCAAGGTGGTGCTCTAACCAACTGAGCTACGGACGCATTCCCTTGGAACGCCGAGAATATTAACCAGTCTTAATTCCCTGTGCAAGCCTAATTTCAATGATTTGAGTGCGTTTGCTTTATATCTAATCGAATTGGCGCCGTTTTAGACGCCGTTGGCGGTAAAGTGTGCATTGGGTCACGTGTTAGCGGCCTCGGCCGTTGAACATCACGCTGACGGTTTTGGTCATGATTGCCATATCCATAAGTAACCAAGACTTCACTGACGACAAAGAGAGTGCGTAGCTGTGGTCGAATCCGACTTTACGGCGTACATCGTCGATGCAGGAGTCGTAACCTTGGTTCACTTGCGCAAGGCCTGTGATACCGGGCATAACGCCATACGTGCGGTCGGCAAAGTAGGGAATGGCGGTTTCCAGTTTTTGATAAAAGACTGGGCGTTCTGGGCGCGGGCCAATCAGTGACATTTCCCCTTTGATGACATTAAGCAGCTGCGGGATCTCATCAAGGCGTGTTTTTCTAAGGAAACGGCCGACAGGAGTGATGCGTGGATCGTTGTCGGTAGCCCAGACCGCGCCGCTGATTTTTTCTGCGTCTTGGTACATGGTTCGAAATTTAATGATTTCGAATAGCGCCATTCGATCGGGGCTGGATTGACCTACTCGCAACTGCTTGTAGAGCACCGGGCCGGGAGAGGTGAGCTTGACAGCGAGGGCGACCAACACAAAAATGGGCGCGGATAAGACCAGACCAATCAGGGCAACGGTAACGTCGAACGCGCGTTTAGAATGTTTAATCGTAGTGTAAGCAGACATAATGAACTCCTGTTACTGGTTTTGACCAGTCCAACCTTTGGCGCCGACGCCACATAGATAGCGCAGACCACCGACAAAATTTGCGTAATGACCCATCACCACATACAACATCACTTTGCACACCTTGTGACGAAAGAGGATGGGGAACAAGTAACTCAACACAGCGGTTGTGTATAAGAAGCATTGCACGAACAATGCCAAACTAAACAGCGGGTAGCTTGCAAGCAGCAAAGCCGTAATAAAACAGACAATCAATAGATACGGCGTGGCGAGTCTGAGCCCTTTGCCAGAGAGAAAAGCAAAAGCAACCCCGCGGTATTTGGGTAAGAGCATGTCAGCTAACTGTATGACTTGCTGCATGTTTCCTGCTGAGATGCGCAGGCGACGTTTGAAATCATTGTCTGGGTCAGTGGGTTCGAGTTCGAGCGCGACGAGCTCAGGTTCATAGACCGCTTGGTAGCCTTTTTTTACAATGCGCATCGGCAAAATGAAATCGTCGTTGATGGTATTCTCATCGAGAGAATCAAAAAGAGAAGTGCGAAAGAGATAAAACGCGCCATGTGCGCCCAAAGTCGAACCTAAGCTAACCTCTTGCTGTTTGACTTTGGTCTGATACTGCCAATAACGGTTTTCGCCTTGATGCTGGCTGCCAAACAGCTGGTAGTGACCATTGACCACTCCCACCTGACGGTTTTGGAAATGAGTATTAGCAAGTATCAGCGCATCCACCGAGATGATGGCTGAGACATCACTGAGCGCCGTGAGTTGAGTGGTCACCAAAGGAATCTGCTCATTCAGCACCGCGACTTTACCGCGGTTAGTGGCAAAACTCTTGATTTCGAAGTGGGTATCGGCGCAGATGGCCTCTTGCACCGTTTGCTGCGCGATATGCACGGTGTCATCAGTGCAGCCGTCACACAGAATCATCACTTGGTATTTGTGCTTGGGGTAATCTAAACAGGCTAGGTTACGAATTTTTTCCGCAATCCAAGCTTGTTCATTGTAAGCGGGAACCAAAATGGTGATGGAAGCACATTGTTCATCCTCTTTCTGCGCTTTAAAACCACGATTGGCATGGCGCGGCGCGTTGACGGGATGGTTTTTCGCATACCACGCCAATAGAAGTGGATAGCCGATATGATGGTAAATCACCAAACTGGCGGACAGGGCAAATAACGCCATTAAGATCGTATCGCTCATGCGCATGCCTCCTTAGTGAGCATTTGATAGGCTTTAATCATCTCGCGTATCTCAAATTGTCTTTCAACAAACGGGCGCGGTGAGAGGGGGAGTGCTCGGCGCTCTAGAGCCAAAATGGCTTCGCTGAGGGCGGTGACGTTATCTGGTTCAATCAGCAGGCTAGATTGTGGACACAAGGTGTCCGCAGTGCCGCCAACATCGGTCGCGATAGTAGCAATGCCACACGCTTGCGCTTCCAGCGTCGCGAGAGGAAACCCTTCAAAGCGCGAAGGTTGAACAAACACGTCTAAGCATGGGTAAAAGCGTGCGGTATCTTCTACCAGTCCAAGTAGAGTGAGCCGAGACTCGACGCCTAGCTCTCGAGCGAGCGCAATCAATGACTCACGCTCACTGCCTCTGCCGGCTATGACGAGATGGTAGTGGCTTGGCAGTGTTGCCAGTGCACGTATTGCGACATCGTGTCCTTTGACGTTTTCTAAGCGACCCGCACAGCCAATGAGCCTTTTATCGGTCGGTAAACCGAGCGCTTGACGAGCCAGTGGCTTTGCGGCCGGTTTGAAGCGTGCGCAATCAATCCCGTTGTGAATCACGGTGGAGCGAGAATAGCCAAAGTGGCCGTCGATCACCCCTTTGACATGCTGAGCATCGGCCACCAACCACGGCTTGGCGAAAGAGAGCGCAGCGCCCTGTACCCAGCGTGACTTGCTGTTTTCAAGGTGCCATGCATCGTGCTCAGTATGAATTCGATGTTTCACCCCCGCCAATCGCGCCGCGACACTGGCATAAAGCAGTGGGCCAATATGATGGGTATGCACCACATCCGGCTGCATGATTCGAAATAGACGGTAGAGCGTGCGCCATGTCTTCAACTCCACACCCGGACCTTTGCCAAGAAACAGCAGTTTGTCTTGAATCTCTGCGAGCGCTGGCCAGGCGTCAATCGCTTGTTGAAGCTGACCTTCAAGGCTGATGATGAGCACTTTATGTTCTGGAGACGCGAGCTTGGTCATGTTAATCGCTAATGTCTCTATACCGCCGGGGGTGAGATGTTGAACAACATGAAAGGTAAGTTTACGTTGTGTGGTCATGGGCACCTCATACTGATGATCGTTCCGTGATGGTTACTATGGAATTGCAGTATGTGTGCCGACTTTTATCTGCTTACATTTCAGTAAGTTAAAATCTATTCCTATTTTGACATACGGCCATTGTCAATTTGAAATTCGTTATAGTTTGCGATCTTAGGAATAGAGGTGATGACGGGGCTGCCGGTGATTGCTTGGATCTCTTGTCGGGTGCGAATGGAGGTGTCAAACAGTTCAATAAACGTGGCAATACCGCAACCTAGGCCGATGCCTGCGAATAACCCGGCGATGATAAATACGATAGTGGGGAGGTTATTGGGTGTGGTCGGTGTGTAGGGCAAATCAATGATTTTGACCCGTTTGTTTTGCTCAAACATACCGAGCGATCCGGTAAGTTGCGCCATTTCATAGCGTTGCAATAACTCGTCATAGAGCTGCTGCTTGTTGGCGACATCGCGCTGTAGGCGAAACATCTCACGCGCGTTGTCACCAAACTGATTGGCTTGCTGTTCAAGATCGGCAATGATCACTTCAAGGCTCTTTGTTTCTTCGCTCAGTGACTCGTAGCGCCCACGTTCCACTTGCAGGCTTTGCAGTTGGGTGACTAATAAGGGCTGCATACGGCGGATATCATCCAAATCTGTACTGCTGGCGATGTCCCACAATTGATCGCTCGAGACGGCGTTTTGTTTGACGGACAACAACGCCTCGCGTTCACTTTCAAGGCGCTGCAGTTCGCGCTCTTTACCTTTCACTGCGCTGTGGTTATCGGTGTATTTCGCTTTCAGTAGCGTCAGTTCACTGCGGATCTCTATGATTTGATCCTCAATTTTGCCAACCACAGGATTGGTTTTTGACAGTTGCTCATCCAAAGAACCTAAGCTTCGTTTTACCCCGGCCAGCTCCGCTTGTTTTTCTGCCAAACTTTGCTTGAGCGATGCCAGTCTACCGAGGGCTTGGCTTTGCATTTCAGGGGTGACGGAGGCGTATTGGTTGCGAAACTTGGCCAGTTTGAGTTCGGCGTCATCCAGCTCTTTGCGACGTTTGTCAATGTGCATGGCGAGAAAGTTGGCTGAATCTTCGATGCTTGAGCGCTCAGGCGCTAAAAGTTGGTCAATAAACTGATCGCTGATGGACTCTAACAGCTCTTTCATCCCGGTTGGCGAACTTGCGGTAAAGGTGATTTGCAAGAAATCTTTGCCAGGTTGCGTCACGCTAAGACTCTCTGCCAGTTTGTTGATAATAAACTCTGCCTCTTGGGGTGAGGTGTTGTCGTCAATTAACTGATGCTTGGTGGCCACTGCGGTTAACACATGGCGGCTTTTAAGCAAGGTGCTTAAGGCTGTGAGTCGTTCTTTGATCATCGACGAGACGGCCAGATCCTCTAAAAACGGATTCATTTTGGCGGTCTCTTGGATCAGCATACTGGTGTGCGAGGTGTATTTGACGGGCGCAAGGTAGCTGACAGCTAGCCCAACAAACGGCATGACCAGAATAGGCACCACGATCACGTAACGCTGCCGCCACGCCCCGTTTAGTATCTGCATTAACCGCAGTTTAAGCTCATTCATAGCGCCTCCAGCAGCGTTGCGACTTCCTTGCCTCTTGCTTGCCAGCTCTCTGCACGCAGATTAGCCGCTGGCTTGTGGGTGCGTTGTGTTTCTATTTCTCTGAGCGCGCGAGAAAAACATTCGACACCGTCTATTAAATGTAGATGATTTTTGTAATCCAAAGCGGCAGGAAAACGGCTTGAGATCACAGGTTTACCTGCGGCGAGGTATTCACGCAGCTTCAGTGGGTTACATGCCGCGATTTGTTCATTATCAACAAAAGGCAGCAATCCAACCGACCAGTGCTGGCTATATTGCGGCAATTCATGGTGCGCTTTGGGGCCGAGATAGTGGACGTTATCACGCTTTGGTAGCGGGTTATGGCTAAGTTCTTGCGGCCCGATGAAGACGAAATGCCACTCTGGATGACGCGCAGAGATAGCATCAATCAAGGGGTAATCGAGCCAATTGGAGAGACTGCCATAAAAACCGGCGATTGGTTTGCCGTCATTGGGTAGATCCTGGGCTCGCTCGGTGAATGACTCAAACAGTTCGAGGTCGACGCCATGCGGTAAGTAGTGGGTTTTACTGGCGGGAAATCGCGTCAGTAGGGCAGCACCGGAGGTGAGGATCAAATCCGCATGCTCGACCAGTGTCGCTTCGTGCTGGGCGACGCAGGCGTGATCCACTCCAGCTAAAGAGGAGAAATCATCTCCGCAATAATACACCACCGCCGACTCGCCAAAATGGCCGCATAAATCGGCCGCCGTAGGCAGAGAGGTCCACAGAATTGGCGAGCGTAACTTGAGTTTTTGTATCCACGGTTTGAGCTGCGCAATCATCATGTCACGCGCAACGCGTCTTGCGAGAGCAGAGCGCGGAGCAGGCACGGTACGTAAATTAATCACCTGAATATTTGGGTGTTGATGCGTTTGACTGGCATAGCCGCCTTTGCCTCGCCCAATCAGCTTTTGCCCAGCGCGTTTGAGATCGCTCAGTGTCCATTTGGGTTGGCGCAAGCCAATAGAGTTGACCCACAACACGCGGCGTGTCTGTGCCAATGTGCGAATGAGGTGCTGCGTACTTGAAGGCAGGCCTGTGAAGTCTTCACCGAAAACAATCAAATCGCGCATGGGTTACTCCTTCTCTTCGCTAGAGGATTTATCGCTAAAAGATTTGTCGCTAAAGGGTAAGGATTTGACCACTTTGGCAGGGTTGCCCGCCGCGACCACAAACGCCGGTAGTGACTTGGTGACGACGCTTCCTGCCGCTACGACGGTACCTTGGCCGATCGTGACACCAGGGCAGACGGTAACATTGGTGCCAAGCCAGACATCGCGCTCTAAGGTGATATCGCCGACGTCTTTGTCTAAATCCCCTTCGCCTAACGCGCGAAGTTGCGGATCAAGCGAGTGACCCGAATATCCAAACAGAAAAGCACGTCCCGCAATGCGCACGTGATCGCCGATGATCACTCTGCTGCCCACGGCGATGGTGGTTTGCCAGCCGATGTCGGTGTTACTGCCCACCACCAGTGTTGGGCGTTGAGATTGGGGGCGGGCAGAAAAGGTAGTGTGGCCGCTGATGCGCGCGTCATCGGCGATATGTATCTCTAGCGCGCCTGACACATAAGGGACGCCACCGTACAAATACAAGCGTTTACCGCATTGGTTCACCCGACCTTTAAAAATTGGTGTGTGCCAAAGAGTGCGCAGCAGTGTTTGCACTGTGAGTGAGACAGTGCGATGAGCGTGGTACATCAAACGGCACAGTGCAGTGGGAAAGGGAAGGTCATAAGCACGAATCGCTTTAAGCGTTTGGAAAGCACGCTGCTTCGTCGGGCTATCGCCATCGCGCAGCCACAGTTTGAAGGTGTTTAAATGGGTCGCCAACATCATTGCCTCTTAAGGTGTTATGAGTGTGTACTCCTTAACACTTCACAGAGTGTGCCAAAATATAAAAGCCTAGATTTCATTAAGTTACGTTTGGTCTTTGGCGGCATTCTCAATTTGAGAATAGTTTTGACTTAATTTTGCGGTGGCGATGCATATTGAGGCGAGAATATACAGCGGCCAAGTGAAGCCTTGGGTAAGGAAGGTACCCGAGACTATGGTGCCCACCAGACCGGCATAGGTGGCGAAGGTCGTTGCATGTAAATAGGTCGAGCAGTCGCACTCTGGTTTATCTAGAATGGCGAGCGCGCTGCGACTGGTGAGAATCAACTTGACGATAATGCCGCAAAAGACAATCAAACCGAGAAACCCGGTTTCAGCCAGTACGCCAAACCAAGTGCTGTGCACCGCGTGATTGACCCCATCCCAATGCGAGCTGTAGAAAAAGTAATTGGGGAAAAAGTTGTTTAAACCCACACCTGTCAGCGGGTTGTCCAGCGCCATTTTAAACGCCGCTTCCCACGCGTAGAGTCGTCCCATGGCAGAGGCGTCGATGCCTTCCTCTGCCGCGCCGCCCGATTGACGATCTGACACGCCCGCCAACGCAAACAGCACCAGCATGGCGACTACGCCCAGCGTGATCAGTAAAGTTTTGGAGCGAATCATTTTTAGACCGAAGATGCCAAACACCGCCAATGAACCAAGCAGGCCGCCGCGGCTCTGTGTGGCGATCACCGCCCACATCGTAAGCAGCATGGCCCCAAAGGCGAGATAGCGCAGCGGACCAATCTCTTTGGCGGTGGCTAAACTGACGGCAAACGCCAACGGGAACATCAGCACCAGAGAGAGATCGTTCGGATCGCCAAGCACTGACCCCAAATGGCGACCTATGGTGACCCGCGTCCCCTCAACCAATCCAACCCCTGACAGTGAATTGGAAATCGCCACGATAGCAATCAGGGTTCCTGCAATAACAATCCAAATTGAAAAGTGTTTTACCGCCTCTTCATTGTCGAGCAACCACGCGACGGCGAACGTCATAATAATGATCTTCCAATAGATGTTTTTGATGTATTCAATTGCAATCCCCGGGTTCGATGAGGTCACCGCGCCAAAAATAACCAACGCCCAGAACACGCTCAGCCAAGTGAAGGCTGGGTGCCAATACATCTCCAATTTACGGGTAATGATGGCATGCCAAAGCAGCGCCGATAGCGCGCCAAGTGAAAGCAATAACGGGATTTTCAGTGAGTAGAGGGCAGGAAGTGCTTCATGGATGCGAAAAAACGAAAACAGAACAAAAAACATCACCAACCAGAAGGAAAATCGCAGCACAAACAGCAGCGCAAACGGCAAAAAGCACAGCACCACGATCACGGCTGGGTGAGGGAGAAACTGCCACAATGCAAACAGCGTCAGGCAGAGCACCGTCATGGCGCTGAGTGTCATCCATTTACTTGCAACCACCATCGTTTGGCTCCCATGCTATCAGTGAGGTGAAATGGGTTAGGGACATTGGCACATTGTCAGCGCGACCTGCTGCATAGTTAATGCGCTGGGCTTCGTTTAAGCATAGTGCTTAGCTTGGAAATCAGCACTTTTTGCGCCACTAAGTCCTCTAAAGAGAACAGTTTGGCGAAGAGAGACAAAGCGATGAGACCGATTAAGCTCAACGCGCTGATCGCCATATACAGCCCTTGATCTTCGAGCCAAAGAGGCGTCAATACCGTCACCGCGCTCAGTATGATGACTTGGATTAGCCAAGCGAGGTGAAACGGCAGTGGGTGATGACGCTGACTTAGCGTGAGCACAAGCACAAAGCGCACAGCTTGACCAAAGCCGAGGCAGATAAGAATCGCGCCTGCGCCCATCTCGTAAAACCACACGCAGAGCAATAAGGCGGCTGTTGTCGCAATCACGTTCGAAAGCAGCAACCATCGAGATTGCTTTGCCGCCAGTAGGCCGATGTTGGTGAGCTCGGTAAGCTCTTTTAATACCATGATGATGATTGCCAAAGGCAACAGTAATGCCGCGTGCTGGTAGCTAGCGGGCATCGCCACATTGATAAAGAGCTGGGCAAACACGCCAACGCTCACCGCGATTAGGGTGAGGCACAGCACGCCAAGCTGAGTCATGCGCACCACGTAGCCTTGTTGACCTTTTTCCAGATGCGCAAAGCGTTTGGGCATCCACATCATATGAAACGGTTGAATCAAAATGCCCACCGCCAGCGCAAATTTAGCGGCAACCGCATAAAGACCAAGCTGATCGAGATTATTGCCCGCCGCGATAAACCAGCGCTCAGCACCACTCATACCAAACGCCACCATCGCAGACAGCATGATGGGCGTTGAATAGCGCAGGTAGCGCAGTAGTGTCGCTCTGCTTGGCAGCGATAAACGAAAGCGCAGCGATAGATGAAGAAAAAGGAATTGGCCCAATGTGCAGGTTACATTCCAGGCCACAATAGCGGTGATACTGGTGGTAAATTGCAGCAACGTAAATAGCCCGCCAAGCTGAAGGACCACAGTGGCAAGGGTCAGTTTGACGAACAGACTCGCTTGATCGTTTAAACGCAGCCAAGCTAAACAGATGGCTAGCGGCGCTTCGTAGCTCACCGCTAAGGCGATGAGAGCAATGTGCTGTGCAGATAAATCGCTAGGTGACAAGGCAAATAGCGTTACACCCGCAAAGGCACTGAGAAGCAGAGAAATCAGAATAGTCATGCTGTAGAGTTTGCTGGCGAGACGTTTGCGAGTGGTGTGCGCCTCTTCAACAGCAATAAATCGGTAGAGGTTTTCATGCATGGCTAACCCGACGACCAGGCTTAGAAACATGGTCACCGAACCAATCAGTTCTAACTGACCAAGCGCACTAGGGCTGAGGTATCGGGCGACAAACGGCAGGGCGATCAGCGCTGAACCTTTCATTGCGATAAGGCTGAGGGCATAAAGTGCCATCTGTGCTATCGGATTCTGCTTGGCCATAGTGACATCCTCTGTGTTGTCGTATTGATTATCTCATTGTTTACGTTTGATATTAGGGGTTACGCAGCGCTGAGCGTGTTCGCGAAGGCTTGATAGCACTGTGTGGCGGTATAGCGTTTAGCGATGCGCTGCGCGCCTTGACAACATGTAGAAAAGAGTGCCTTTTTCGTCACGGCTTGCTCGATGGAGTGGGTCAGCGCCTCGGTATCGCCCGCCGGATATTTGATGCAGTGCTCGCCGTCAGTCAGCACTTGATCCCAGTAAGATCCATCTTGAGGGAGGATGACGCACATCCCTGCGGCGAGCGCTTCAAGAATCGAGAGACCGAAAGGCTCATTGACACTGGTCGAGACAAAGATGTTGCTCTCACGGCGCAGGGTGTCGAGGTTGTCTGGATCATGGTGCCATTCGGTGTATTTCAATAATACCGGTGCGCGCGAAACAGGCAGTGTGGTCGATGTCGGAATCAAATAGCAGATGTGGGTTGCAAAGCGGGTGCGCTGATGTGCGGTTTTGAGCGCTTGCACAAACAGATCCAAACCCTTCCATTTAAGCAATGATGCCGCCCAAAAACAGACGGGTGTTTTGTGCTGACAAACGCTTGGCCAGTGAGACTCTTGCAAGCCATTAACAAATTCGACATAGCGCTCGCCGTTAAGGTAACACTCACTCAGTGCGTTAACCTCTTGCTGACCGAGCGCGCTTTGCAAGTAGCAGCTTAACGCTTGGTTAAGGCTGGCTTTGGTCGAGGGCAAATAGTGCACCGAATCCGCTTGGGTTAAGCAGTACCCAATCGAGCGTGACAGCCCGACATTGCCGTGGATAAACTGAATCACCTCAAAACGAAAACAGGGCTTGAGCAAATAAAGCGGCATATCCAGCCCAGGACCAGACGCGCCGACCACCTGCTTGAGCTGACGAGTGGTCACGCAAATCATCGCCAAGGCAAGCATAAACCAAAGCTGACACAACCAGTAGCGCGCACCGTTGTGCTGCTTGAGCAGTGAACCGGGAATCCAGAGACGCACCACTTGCACGTCGTGGGTACGATAAACATCCGAATTGCGCCAAAACGTTGGGTCCACGGTGGCGATAACAAAGCGTTTTGCATTGACTTTACAGGTGCCAAGGGCGACGGCGGTGGCAATTTTGGATCCGCCCTTAAAGGGAATCGGATCAAACACGAGCGCTGATGAGCGGGGTGATTTAGCCATGTTGACCTCCAAAGCTGAGTCGGTTGCTGATGGCGGTTTTGATGGGCAGTAGAGTGCGAAGCACACCCACTTTCTTCGGCTGCTTTTGCTTGATCAGCTTGCGATATACGCGCTCAATACTGGCGCACGCTACCGAGGTGTCATAATGCTCAGTGATGTGCTGATAGGCGTTTGCCACTAAGCTGTCACGCAGTGCTTCACTGTTGATCACATTGCGCATCGAATTCGCCATCGGGCCGTAGCCTTGATTCACGTAGAGGACGCCGGTTTTACCATGCTGAACAAACTCAGGAATGCCGCCTTCATAAGGCGCCACGACGGGGATCTGTGCAATGGCGGCTTCAGCGACCACAAGGCCAAACGCCTCACTTCGAGCGCCGCTGATAAAGGCGTCACACCCTTTTAACCAACCCACGACATGGCTCTGCTCGCCCACAAAATGCACGTGATCTTGCAGGTTTAGATAGTCACACTGCTGCTCTAAGTGATCGCGTTGTGGGCCATCACCAATCACAACCAGCTTCGTATTTGGATGCTCAAGCACCACATGGCGAAGGGAGGTAATGATGCGATCAATGCCCTTACGGTGAATGAGCGAGCCGACAGTGGCAAAAAGAAAATCGTCAGCCGCGAGGCCAAGCTCTTCGCGCACATTCACTTCTGGCTGGGTTTCAAGTGCAGTGACATCAATGCCATTGTGGATAACAGAGAGCCTGCGTTTATCAAAGCCATCACGCAAGAGCGTGCGCGCCACGTATCGGCTGACGGTAATCACATGCGGCGAAAGGTGAATGCCCAGCGTCATGCGATCGCGGGCCGTGTATGGGCAGTGAAGCTGCGTGACTAATGGCGTACCCGTCGCGCGGGAAGCCGGAATCATCCACTGACAAGGCGCGCCACTGTTGACGTGAATAAGGTCAACATTCAACTTGTGCAGCATGACGGTGGCCTTTTTGACCAACCTTGACCACGCTGAGATATCCAAGCGCGGCTTACTCCAACCGAGCAGCAGTGGGAATTCATCCAACTGACAGCGCAGACTCATCATCTCGACCTGTTTGGCCAGCGACGGGTTATTGGTCCACACCATTGGGTAATAGCCAAGGTGCGCGACGTATTTGATTTGGTCGAGCAAACACTTTTCGCTGCCACGAATCCAATCACTGCCGTAATGAACAAAAAGAATACGCTTGGCCATGGGGCTTCTCCTTAGCGGTTAATGAGTATAACAACCATAGAGCAAGGAGGGTGCCAATTGTGATGTGCGTATAACGTATTGAATTTATGTGTTATTTATTTAGGCGAGGTGAGGCTCAGTTTAAATTCTCAAATTGACAATCACTTTGGTAGTGAGGTCCATAGTAGAGTTTGAGTAGCGTCGGTAATGCCGCGCGCAGGGAGTAGTGACGACGAATTGTCTCTACAGCGCGGTGGCGCAGAGCCTGATCTTGCGCGTTATCAAGTGCCAGCACTTGGCACAGTGTATCGGTTAATTGGACAGGATCACTAACGAGAAAGCCATTTTTGCCGTGTTTAATCAGTCGGCTCAAATTACCGACATCCATTGCGATGACGATGATTCCCCGTGCCATCGCCTCAAGCGCTGTCATGGGCAACCCTTCAAATCGCGAAGGAATGACCAATACGCCGATGTCGGGCCAGATTTGATTCATCTCAGCTTGATGACCATGAAAGGTAAGGTTAGCGAGTCGCGGCTGCTGGCTTTTGGCCTCTTCTGGCCCAGTACCGTAAACATCAAAATGGTGATTAGGCAGTGCTTTGGCAAGGCCGACGAAGCGGTCTGGCGCTTTTTCAAAACTGAGCCGACCGACATAGGCGATTTGATTGCCGACTGAAGCCGCAAGACCTTGCGTGTCGATAAAGTTGTTTTGCAACTTAGAACGAAACGGGATGCGAGCGCGAATCGCATCGCTGACACAGAGTGTGTGGTGAGACATAAACGCGCTGTAGCGGTCTAGGGCATCGTAGAGCCACACTTTACCACTGGGCACTTCGCCAGCATGGTAGGTGGAGAGTTGACGCACGCCGGTGATTAACCTCGCCACTTTCCCCATTAAACTTGCTTTGTAGCCGTGGCAATGCAGGCACTGTGGTGCGTTCTGTTTTACTCTCTCAATTAAGGCAAACAGGGGCGGCTGACCACTGTCTGAAAGACAGTCGACGTCGACACCTATATCACGAAGTTTTTGTTCGAGTGGGCTGGCTGAACCATAGCGTCTGACCAAGAGTACGCGCACCGGTACGTGATTGCGGATAAGTCCGGTCGCCAGCTGCAAGACGTGGGTTTCGATGCCGCCGTAGGTGAGTGAATCGATCACCAACCAGACGGGTTTAGCTGAGCTCTTGCTGCTCATCATTTTCCCATGCCTGTTTTTTACGATAGACGGTCGAGGGGCTCAACTCCAACAAAACAGCGGCATTGAGCACGTTGCCATCACAATACTCAATCGCTTGCTGAATGGCTTCTCGCTCGATTTGCCACATGGGCCGGATAGTGATTGGTCTATCTTCAACATGAGTGATAGGCTCGTCAACGCTTTGTGCGGCGACGCCGGGTTCTGGTTGAGGTGAGGGCGGCACAGTTTGCGTGGCGGCAGGGCTAGAGACATGCGTGGGCGTGGCAACACGTGCGGGGGTTTTACCGCGGGTAATTTGCTCTGGCAAATGATCGTATTGCAGTTGGGTATCGTCATTGAGCACGACAATGTTACGCATGATGTTTTGTAATTGGCGCACATTGCCCGGCCATGCGTAGCGCTTGAGCGCTGTTTCGGCTTCTCGGCGAATAGAAGTGAATTTTTTGCCGTCTTCTTTAGCATAGAGGGTGAGAAAATGTTTGGCGAGCGTGACAATATCGTTGCCTCGTTCGCGTAGCGGCGGCATTTCAATCGGCACGACATGGACACGGTAGTATAGGTCTTCACGAAAGCGGCCTTCTTCAACCTCTTTGAGAGGATCACGGTTAGTCGCGCAGATGATGCGCACATCCACCTTCATCTCTTTACTGCCGCCGAGGGGCGTAAAGGTGCCCGTTTGCAGAAAACGCAGCAGTTTCTTTTGCATTTCCAGCTCCATTTCACACAGCTCATCCAAAAATAGGGTGCCGCCGTGGGCCATTGACGCAGCGCCTTTGCGATCCGCCGTCGCGCCAGTGAAGGCGCCTTTTACATGGCCAAAAATCTCGCTTTCCATCAGATCTTTGGGTATTGCGCCGCAGTTAATGGCAATAAAGGCGTTGTCGCGTCGTTTGCTTTCATTGTGAATGGCTTCGGCGCACACTTCTTTACCCGTACCACTTTCCCCGACGATAAACACGCTCGCGCTAGTGGGGGCGACCGAATCAATGATTTTGTAGACGCCTTGCATCGGCAAGCTAGAGCCAATAAAACCATGAAATTGAGGTCGGTCGAACTTGGCTTCGATGTCTTCAACAAGGTGCTCAAGCTTGGCTTGCTTGATGTGCAGATTGATGGAAGTGATCAGTCGGTCTGCATTGATCGGTTTCTCTAAAAAGTCTTTCGCGCCTTTTTGCACTAAGCTCACCGCAAGATTGACGGAGCCATGCGCGGTGGCCACCACCACGGATGTTGGGATCTGCTTTTCATTGATCCAATCTAAAATGTCTTCACCATCCATATCGGGCAATTTGAGATCGAGAATCACCAGATTGGGTGCGTGGCGCTCAATAAACGCCATTGCGTCCCGCCCTGTCTCAACATGAAACATGTCAAAGTCTTCATGTTTGACGTATTCCTTATACAAAATCGCGAGGGACGTTGAATCCTCGATAAGAAGTACTTTAGATCGCATGATTGATTCCTTGGTTAAGTCCTTGGTATTGGCTGCGAGAATTGAGCGCTTGGTGTGAAGCGAGCACTCAAAAGCCCTGTTGTTGTCGTTCTTGTAGGGCTTGGATCGATTCTTGTGTCAGCTGGTTGAGCTCAGGACACAGCGCGAACGCGGGTGCGGCTTTATCATCCAGACAGAGGTGCTCGATTTTGCGTGCAAGGTTGGAGAGGCGCCGACAGCCGAGTGCTAACGAGGCGCTGCCCAGAGTATGACTTTCAAATTCAAGTACAGATTTGTCGTTGTCGCTGGCCGCTTGCATGATGCGCTGAATGCGTGATTGGGTCTCTTCAACAAAGTGGTCGATCAGCATCGGCACCACTTCTGCACTGGTATCTTGGATCATCTGCTTAATGATACTCTCATCGATTAAACTCACATCGCTTCCTTCTAAACGGCTGATATACATTAAGAATAGTCGAAAATATTCCGTCAGCGGTTTAATTTAACGAAAGAGTTACGTCGATCGCGCTTTCAGCAAGCAGAGAGTGAATCAATGCTGATTGAGCAGCTCGTTGCTAAAGAGTTTATTTTGCAGATAGCGGCGAAATTTTGGGGTAAGGAAAGGAATGCGATTGAGCTCTCGCACCATTTCTTGCGCAAGTGTCGGCTGATTTTTTAGATTAAACACGCTGCCGAGCAGCGAAATGGATTCGTTGCTCAGCAGTTGTGTCGCTTTCTCAAGTTGCCCTGTGGTGGTGCTGCCACCAAGCACCACAATCGCGGTCTGATCGCAGGCGGTGGCGGCCACTTGCGCGGGAATATTCCCTCGGTTAATCAGTAAGATTGGTGAGGTATCACACACCACGCGGTCGTAACAGCTGAGCCATTGTGTCATGAGCGCTTTCATGCAGCGCGGGTCTCGATACTCGAGCAGCGCCTCGGTGGTGGTAGGGGCTGGTACACCGGTAAACAGCTTGTGGCTCACTTCGTGTTCAAGCAACATGCCGGGCATATCTTGATTGTCTATCGCTGATAGGCTCGGGATAAGCGAGGGGTGGAAGGTGTTTAAATCCACCACCAAGGTTTTGAGGCCGGAGAGCAGATAGCGCTCCGCCAAAGCCGTTGCAACAGACGTGACGCCGTCACCTGAGTTGCACGAGGTAATACAGATCGAGCGACAGCCTTGCATTTCAGCGGCGAGATAGAGTTGCTCAATTTCAGCATGAGTCGCAGGAATCGTCATTACAGCGCTCCTATCAGTACTATGGTTGTTGTGAGTCGCAGAATATCTTCTAAGCCAACACGTGCTTTCTCAAGAAAGCTCTCATTGCGATCGGGCACATAGATGGTATCACCCGCGCGCAATACAGGCAGTTGGTAGATATTGGCGGTTTTACTGAAATCAACCAGATCAAAGGTTCTTGCTTGGCCTTGGCAGCAGGACATATTGACGATGGAAATCTTTTCTAGATAGGCTCTGTCTGACGGGCCGCCGGCTTCTGCCAGTAGGTCAAGAATGGTCATGTTGTCGTCGAACACATAGCGACCCGGGCTATTGACCGCCCCGAGCACGCGCACGGTGGACTCTTTGGGCGTATCCAACCACACTTTATCTTTCTCGGGGATATAGATGGTGTCACCCATAGTGACATTGGGCAGCAGGCTTTCGTCGCCCGTCTCAAAGTAAAGTGAAAGGTTAAGCTTGCTTACTTTGGCGTAGCGTTTGTCTCTGTGGGTGACACGAATGTTGTGAATATCGGCGTCTTTGGTTGGGCCGTCAGCCGCGGAGAGAATATCAAGAAAATGCATCTCTTTAGTAAAGCGGTAGCGACCAGGGGCGTTGACTTGACCAAACACATAGATAGAGGCATCGGAGCTTTGGCGCACCCATTGCGACTTGTTGTCACTGGGATCTTGCGGAAGATCGTGTACACGCACAATCGAACCGGCGCTAATGCGAGGCAGTGCCTGACTTGGCGCGCCTTCAAGAATGAAGGTATCGAGGTTAAATTTATGCATCGTACCATCGGCGGTCACCACTTCAATCTTTGAGGTGTCGGCGCGCAATGTCGGGCCACCGACATGAGCAAGCAAGTCCATCAAATCCATTTCGTCTGACCATTCGATGCGCCCAGGTCTCACTACCTCACCAATCACACTCACCGCACGGTTAGGCGCTATTTTAAGCCACGACTTTTCATTCATGTCGGTTTTTTCCGGTACGAAAATGGCGTCGCCAGACTCAATGGTAGGCATAGCTTGCGGATTTAAACCTTCTGTAAACGCCGTTAGGTCAAATTTGACGACATCGCCATTGGCTTTGATAAGGCGAATCTGGCGAGACTCGGCAAAGCGGGTTGGTCCCCCTGCATTGGCCAAAATATCCATAAAAGAGGCACCATTTTTACTTTCGTACGCGCCTGGACTTGCCACTTCGCCCATGATGTAGACCACATTGGCCCCCGCACGAATCTCTTCTTCTTGCTTGGGCACGAAAATGGTCGTGCCGGGATTGATCGTTGGGAGGAGCGAGGTGTCGCCGCTATCAAGATAGGCTTTGAGATTAAATTTTTGCGGCGAGTTTTCACTGATGACGCGGATCTGCTCAACAGAGGCATAGCGAGTCACGCCGCCAGCACGCATTAGAATATCAACCAGATCTGTTTGTTCTTTGTAGCTAAACGAGCCCGGTGCATTCACTTCGCCAAACACCTTGATGGCGGTGCGCGCGTCGGCGCTGTCACCGGAGTTGGCGAGCTTAGCGGCATCGAACTCTTGTTCTATGTTACCGACCAGCGGAGATGCTGGGACAAAAATGGTGTCAAGGGACGCCAGTTCGGGCAGCAAACTTTCATCGCCCGTATCGAGAAAAGATTTGTAATTAAACGACTGTTTGTCAGCGCCGCGCTTAAGCAACATGTTGTTCAACTGAGCGCCAGAGCGTAGCCCGCCCGCTGCGAAAATGGCCATTTGTACATCGGCACTTTTTGCCAGAGTGTACTCGCCGGGTGAGTTGACATAACCTTGTACTGAGACAAGGATTTGTTGCTCAGCGATAAACACCGTGAGGTTGGAAAGATCGCGAAACACCCGCTCAAGCGATTGTCGCACAGCGGATTCGAGCTGCGCTTCGTTGTAGCCTGCCACATACAGTGCGCCCACTTCAGGCAGAGAGATTCGCCCCCGTTTGTCCACTTGGAAGCCTTTGTTGAGCGTCTCTTCTCCAGGTAAGTCGACTTGAATGAGATCGCCAACTTGCACGCGCTCGACCGCCCAAGCTTGAACGCTAAATACGAGACATAGTGCGATAAGCCATTTACTCCATACCATGCTGGCCTCCTTGCGTCAGCTCTTCTACGTCAAGCACTTCCACACTCACGCGGCGGTTGGTAAGTTTGACACCTGCGCTATCGCCTTCAAAAAGGGGCAGGGTGTCACCAACCGACTGGGTTTGAACTCGGTTGGGCTCTAAGCCAAAAATGGTTAAATAGCGTTTGACTTGCTTCGCACGGCCCATTGCGAGCGTTTGATTGTATTGGCTGGAACCATCGGCATCGGCATGGCCGGTCACGCGCAGCGTCAAGGTTGGATGCGTACGCAGAATGTTCGCGGCTTGCGCGAGATGACCCATGTATTTGGGGTTGATTTCCGTCGAGTTGTGGGCAAATTGGTTGTCGACGTTGAGGAGTTCGAACAGTGAATCCACAGTGCTCAAATGCTCCTGAAATTGTTGTTCGTCCTGAGGAGGCACACAGTTCGCTTGAGAGGTGACATAATCTAAACGCTGCTCAAGTTCATTGAGACGTTTGCGCTGAATCACCAAATCGTTGGCGGCGTCGACCAAAAGTCCGCCCTCAAGCTCACGTGCGATTCGGTTTTGTTTTTCAACCGCTTGAACCACCGCCGCAGGAAAGCACCAGCGAGCGCCTTCTCGAATCAGGGAATCAAGGTGCAGTTTGGCAAGTTGCCAGTCAAACCTGAGCCCATGCTCGGGGCCAAGTGGCTCATCTGGCATCACTGGCGAAAAGCTCGATTGCAAATATTGCTCGGCCAAGCCACCTTGACCTTCATCCGGGTAGCTGCTGCACCCGAATATTAAGGTTGTGGTGGCGATCACCGCCAAAGTACGAAGTTGGGTTGCCATACCGACGCTCCTGTTTAGTTAGAGTCTTATTGCTCGGGTAGTGCGACATTAATGCAGCTTCGAATTCACAGGAATCGCCTGGCTAATGCGCAGCAGATTCATGATTTCCAGTGGCTGCCCGCTGACATTTTCGATACGCATTTGGCGATTACGCTCGACTAAACGCTTGTACAAATACACCAGCGCACCGATGCCTGAAGAGTCGAGAAACTGCACGTCTTTAAAGTCCACTTCGATCTCCGTTTTGTTTTGATCGTCGATAATGGAGTCAATGTAAGGCTGCGCACTGCGACTGCCTTCTGCGTCCATGTTGCCGTGAATAATCAGTGAAATAGTATTGGCGTTGAGTTCTAGAGTTTGCATTTCCATGGTCAATCCCTCGATAAGTGTGTGGGTTGTGTTTGGCTTATCGGTAGTAGAGCATGGAGCGTGCCAATTTTATTTCTTATATATTTTAATGAGTTAAGTTGATCTTCTGTCATTTTCTCATTTTGAGAAATTTGCTTTTGTCATTTTGACAAGCAATTCAACTGCAATTGATAACGTTCTAAGTTTAGGTCAACATGAAGTGGCTCGAACGAATTTTGTTCACAGTTGCATAAGCTTGTAGGCTGAACAATGATGTGCGTAACGCTTTTACATGGATGAATGTTATGCATTTACGTTACACATTAACGGCTTTAGCCATCGTCACGGCACTGACAAGCCAAGCGAGTGAACCCACTGGTGCGGATCCCTGGCTGCAAATGCCACTCGCCAACAGTTATGATGCGAATGTCGATGTTGAGGCGTATTGGAAAAGTGAAAAGCTCGATGGGATTCGAGCAATGTGGACGGGTAATACCTTGCTGACTCGAAGTGGCAATCCAATCCATGCGCCAGCGTGGTTTACCGAGTCACTACCGGATTATCCAGTGGAAGGCGAGTTGTGGGCAGGGCGAGGGCGCTTTCACATCGTGCAACAGACAGTGATGGATACCACACCTCACGACGCAGCGTGGAAACAGATCGACTTTATGCTGTTTGATTTGCCGACCTCGGCAGGCAATTATCAAAAACGCTATTACAACTTAATTGCCTTAGTCGAGACCATTGACCGGCCTCACATCCGCTATGTTGAACACACGCCGATAGGCGATGAAGATGAACTGCTACGCTACCTAGATAGTATTGATAGTGATAACGGCGAAGGGGTGATGCTAAGAAAAATCACCAGTCGTTACCAAGCCGGTCGCAGCACGGACCTACTCAAACTGAAAAAATATCAAGACACGGAAGCGCAAGTGCTTGGTCATAAAGTAGGTAAGGGAAAATACAAAGGCATGCTCGGCGCGCTGCTGGTCAAGCTGCCGAACGGCATAGAGTTTTACATTGGTAGCGGGTTTAACGATGAACAGCGCCGCAATCCACCACCACTTGGCAGTACCGTTACCTTTCGCTACAACGGACTGACTCAAAATGGTGTGCCCAAGTTCGCGCGTTTTATTCGCGTCCACCAAGAGTAAGAGGTCTCACTTTCCAGCCAGCTATCAGCGTGGAGAGTCCCCACACCGCGCAAAAAGCTGCTGCCAATACTTAACGTGTTCTAGCGTGGCTTGGCGATATGCCTGGTAGACCGTGTCAATAGGGTACGCCGGTTCAAGAGGGACGTCAGTGAGAAAAGTGAGATGCGCTTCTAGCACGTAGTAGAGTTTATCGTAATAGCTCAGTTCCGGTTGTATTTTCTCTATATAAACAGATTGGAATACGTTACGTAGATAGCGATACCGAGTGGTGTCACGGCCGGCGCCACACACAATCACATCATCGTACTGATGCAACTGCTTGGTGATGGTATCAAGCCATAATGTACTGTTTTGCAGGGAAAACAGTAGATTCCCCAACCACAATTGCTTGTCCAGCACCTCTTGATGAGGTCGGATTGGATGGGCGTATTGCCACGCACTGCGTGGTTCAATCAATTCGGAAATGCCTGCCAAGGTTTGCAACGCACTGACAAAACGCTCATCAGGAAATCCATTACTCGGTGAGAGCCAATCTTGAACTTGAAGTTGTTGCCGCATCGCATCGCTGGTGTAGAGCAAGTTAAACCAATGGCTGCTGAGTTGCGCCTCTTTGCTAGGTAAGAGTGTCGAGAGCGTTGCTACGAGCGCAGGAGAAAGAGACTCAGCGTTGATACAGCGTTGAATACCTCTTAACAACTCTGTTTGATAATCGAAATTGGCGAACTCGTCTTGCACTTTTCCCAGTGACGAATTTTTTTCAGCGATCAGGTGAAAGAGCCCACATTTTCTTAACTCATAGCTGTCGAGCAAGCCAATGGTTGTGGCAGCGATGTCGATTCGAATGTCTGATTGCGCGGGGAGCGACCAATAAACCGCATCTGGCGGATCCAGCTCGGGTTTATCTTGAACATTCGCAACACGGCTTAAATAGTCGTCAAATCGTCCACCAGTAGAATGCGCGCCAAAGTCGCAGCCTGATAAAAGCGCGAGCCATCCTATCGCCACCAACCCCATTATCAGTGTTCGGACGTGACGACCGATGGATAGGGTCATCGTCCGATTGTTCTTTGTTGTTTCATTGACATCATAGCGAGGAGTCATGGATTACTGTCTGGTGGTTTGATTGTTAAGTTGTTACGTATGAGGCCAAGTATGGTTCAAAAAGACCAGCATGTAGCTGGTCTTAAGAAGAAAACAGGTGATGAGCAAACACGTCCTTATTTCGATGCAAACTCTAACTGCAACTGTTCAGGTTGGCGGTGCATCCACTTGAGGCGCAGACCCAGCATCAGTGCAGCGGAGGACAAACCGACAATGAATCCCATCCAAAAGCCGTGTGCACCCATGGGTTCGGTAATCCAATCGGTCATCGCGAGAATGTAACCGGTGGGTAGCCCTAACACCCAGTAGGCGATAAAGGTACGGTTAAAAATCGCAGACATGTCTTTGTAGCCACGAAGCGCACCCGCAGCGACCACTTGAATGGCGTCAGTCACTTGGTAAATCGCCGCTAGTAGCAGCAGTTGAAGAGCAAGATCGATCACCGCACGGTTGTGAGTGTAGAGCAGCGCGATCTGTTCACGAAAGACGACAGTGAGGACGGCCGTGGCTAGTGACAGTGTCACTGAGACAATAATGCCGACACGAGAAGCCACGGCGGCGCCATCCACACTCTCTTCACCGAGCTTATGACCCACGCGAATACTGGTTGCGGCGCCAATGCTCATGGGCAACATAAAGACCAGCGAACTGAAGTTGATCGCCACTTGGTGAGCGGCGACGACCAAGGGCCCAAGAGGGGCAACCAACAGCGCGACGACCGCGAACAGTGTGACTTCAAAAAACATCGCGGCAGCGACGGGAAAGCCCAATTTTAACAAGCGGACTTGAGCAGCCAGCTTGGGTGCACACCACTGACCAAACACATTGATATGCGCTAAGCGTTTCGAGGTCACCACGTAGAACAGCAACATGGCAAACATGATCCAATAGACAATTGCGGTGGCAACGCCACACCCAACGCCGCCTAACGCCGGGGCGCCAAATTTACCAAATACAAATATCCAGTTGAGAGGGATATTCAGCAAAAGCCCGAGAAAGCCAATCACCATCGCGGGCTTGGTTAACGACATACCATCGGTAAAACTGCGCAAGGTTTGAAACAGTAAAAAGGCCGGAACGGCAAGCATCACCGCATCCATATAACCGATGGTTTTGGCCGCCATCACCGATTCTACATCCATCAGGCCTAAAATCGTTTGTGTTTGCAACAACACAATCACGGTCGGCACGCTGAGTAGCAGTGCCATAATAATGCCTTGATGAATTTCAAATGGGATCTTGTGCTGACGACCAGAGCCATTGAGCTGCGCGACAACCGGCACCAATGCCATAAGCAAACCGATACCAAATAAGATGGTCGGCAACCAGATACTGGCAGCAATCGACACCGCCGCCATATCGGTGGCACTGACGGCCCCGGCCATCACGGTATCGACGAATCCCATTCCGGTTTGAGCGACGGAGGCGATCAAGACAGGTGTGGCCAACTTGATGAGGGCTTTGGCCTCTGATTGATAACGTTGCACGGAAATCTCCAACTTACGGTCGTTATTGTAATAGAAGTGAATAGTACGCTTGTGCGCGATGATAAAGAAGTGTCACACTAAGCGCCATCAAAATACGTATCAATACTGTCTTATCTTGCACACTGAGCAAGGTGAGCCCGACAAAACAGGTGGAAGTGAGTATGTTTACGGGAATTGTACAAGGAACGGCGCAAGTTGTATCCATTGAAAAAAAAGAGAACTTTCAAACTCATGTGATCGCGCTTTCAGAGGTGATGCGAGAAGGACTGGCTATCGGCGCATCGGTCGCGCATAACGGCTGCTGCTTGACGGTCACGCACATCGACGGCGAACACATCAGTTTTGATTTGATGCAGGCGACGCTGCGTTTGACCAATCTTGGGGAGTTGAACGAGGGCGACCAAGTCAATATCGAACGGGCGGCTAAGTTTGGCGATGAAATTGGCGGTCATTCGATGTCGGGTCACATTAGTGCAGTGGCCAAGATCGTTGAGATCATTGATACACCTAACAATCGTACTATCTGGTTTGAGTTGCCTGAAGAGTGGCTCAAATACGTATTAGCCAAAGGCTATATTGGTCTAGACGGTTGTTCACTGACCATTGGTGAGGTTAAAGATTCGCGCTTTTCGGTGCACCTGATCCCGGAAACCATGCAGCGTACCTTGTTTGGTCAGCGCCAAGTGGGTGATGCCATCAATGTTGAGTTTGACCCGCAAACCCAAGCGATTGTGGATACCGTCGAGCGCGTATTGGCAAGTCGCACCTAACCTCGTTAGGCGAACGTGGATGACCAGCCCTGAGCGCTCCTTACGTTCAATCAGTGCCGCTCTTTAGGCTCGAACGTTAAAAAATTTGCTCGTCATCTGCGTCGACTTGAAGCTCAACCGTATCATGCAACTCGTCGACCATCATATTGAGATGAATGGTGTGACAACAGGCTGGGCAGTCATCATAAAAGTTTTGACTGCCATTGGACGCGTCGAGCGTAATGGCAATATGGTGCCCGCAATGAGGGCAAGAGATACGTTTTTCGGTGTATTCACGCATAACAGACTCCTTACAACAAAACCGCCTTTGCGATGAATAAAGCATACGCTGACTTGTTGCTGTTTGACGTGAATTAAGTAAAAAATTTGACCGACCAAGGAAAAATCCCACCAAAGACGTAGGCCGCGCAGTTTGTCTACGCGGCCTTTGGGCTAGATTTAACGTATCTTCTCTACACGTAAAGCTGAGGCGTAAAGACTGACCAAGATCAGTAGCTCAGAATCGTGTTGATGCTTTTTTGTGCTTGCTCGAGATAATGCCCGCCAAATTGGTTATAGTGATTTAAGAGGTGGTAGAGGTTGTAGATCTCTTTACGCTCGGAATATCCAAGATCGAGCGGTAAAATACTTTCATAACCTTGATAAAACTCAGGCTGAAACCCCTCAAACAGCTCTGTCATGGCAATATCGCACTCGTGATCACCCCAATAGCAGGCGGGATCGTAGCAAATAGGACCAAACACAGAGAGCGACGCGTTACCATGCCACAAATCACCATGAAGTAGCGAAGGGCTAGGGTGGTGATTGGCTAAGCGGTCGCGGATGACTTGGGTAAATTCATCAATATCGACCAAATTAATCCCTTTCTCTTTCATCAGTTGCAGTTGCCAACCGATACGCTGCTCTGCAAAAAAGTGGTTCCATTTTTTCGTCCACGGATTGGGTTGTAAGGTCGCACCAATATAGTTATCGACATCAAAGCCATACTCTTTTTGTTCACCCCACTGATGCAAGCGTGCCAGTTGCTGACCAAACTTGTAGCTGTTTTCGGCATCGTCGAGCGGCTTAGTCGGTAGATAGTTGAGGATAATGAAGGCGTGAGTCTTGCTTTTGCCAACGCCAATCAACTCTGGGACAAAAACGGTATTGCTCTCCCGCATAATACGAATGTTTTCCGCTTCAATTTCGAACTTAGGCAAAAATTCACGTGTGTTCACTTTGACGAAATAACGTTGCTCTCCATCAGAGATCATATAGCAATCACTGATATCGCCGCCGCTAATGCGTGTTTTTTCGAGGATCTCGAAATTGAACATTAGGGTATCGGAAAGGTGCTTAGAGATCGCTTGCCACATAATCTGCCCTCAACTCGTTGCTATAAATCCAGTTTAGAAGAGTTGACGCAAAATTACTGGTTTCTAGTGCAAAAATTTCAATCATTTCGAGACTTTAAACGTACGGTTAACGAAAGTGTGACCGTGCTCTAATCGAACAGTGAATTCCAGCTTGGTGCAAAAAATCAACATAAGCATGGATTCTTAGCCTGAATTGGTTGTGAAAGGGTAAAAAAATGACTTAGTATTATTACTGTATGGAACGACATAAGTAAGAGGGTGGATTGTGGTCGTTGACACAGATGGTTACTTAGCATTAATTGAACATTTAGCACTTAATATTGATATTTTCACAGCGGCTGATGGTGATACCGGAACAGAGAGCGTGGAAGACGTGGTGACCGATATGGTGGCAAGTAACATCATGGCCATTTTTGAGCAAAATCCTGAACTCCACTCCAGTGTCCGTTTCAAGTTACTTAAAGAAGCCGATTCTGTTGTTGAAGATTTGGGTGAAGTGTTGGCGGGTGTGTGGACTAAACCGGCGACCAATGATCAAATCACCTTCCTTGATGAGTTTATTGCTCTGTTGAAAAACCTGTTCGATAGCGCTGTCGCCAAATACGACTAACGCAGTGATTCGAGCCTGTCGGTAGCGACAATAAACAAAACCGTCCAAATAGGGCGGTTTTGTTGTTTTTAAATGTTCAGTTTATATTGTTCTCATTAGACGCCATGCCTACGCTGCCGGCGTCTCGATGCGCCTAAAGTGCCAGAACTTCGAGGCCCAATATGGATTATCCAAGCGAGAAATGATCACGCCTTTGGACGTCGAGGCGTGCATGAATCGCTTGTTGCCCACATAAACCCCCACATGACGCACATTCCACGAGGTTTTGAAAAACGCCAAATCACCGACTTGAGCGTCTTGATAGTCTATCTGTGCGCCGAGTTTTACCTGAGCTTTGGTGGTACGCGGAAGGCTCAATTCAAGTGCGTCGCGATAGGCTATCTGCACAAACGCCGAGCAATCAATACCAGAGTATGAGCTGCCGCCTAAACGATAGGGCACCCCTTTCCACTGCTCATAAACTTGCATAAATGACTGATTAACCGTTTGTTCGTGTGTGCTTAACGGCTGGTTAAGCGGTGCCTGCGCCGAGCGCTGTGGTGAACTGCTGCAGGCGAAAAGCGTTAGCGACATCAGTGTTGTCGCTATTGTGCTGGTGGGTATCCTTACGACTTTCTTCACATTCACTCCTGACACGTGGTTGTCATAATCACGTCATACACTACGCGCATCTAAACTTTTGTATGACGTCGGTTCCAAACTATGACTCAAAACAAACCCGCGACTGCGCACACCAAACATCGTAAATCGTTGTCACTGATTCAAACCATCAGTGCGGTGTTTCTCTCTATCACCATACTGGTGATCGTCCAGTCTGTCACCAGTGTGAAAGGCTTAGAGAGAGTGGATGCACAATTTCACCGCTTATCAAACCAAGCGCTGCCATTAGCGATGACGAACGCTAAGTTAACACAAACCATTTTAGACCAGCTCAAGCAACTGAGCTATGGCACACAAGTTGAGAGCCAAACGGAGTTGACGCAAATTCAAGAGCTGGTTGAACAGCGCATTAGTCAATCACATCAATATGCACAAGATGTGTTCACTATTGCCAACGAGTTTGATCAAGCCATTTCCACTGAAGATCAAACAGCGCTGGAGGACAATATTGAGCAGCTGAGTCAGCTGACGCGACAAATTCTCGCAACACAAGCGGCCCTTCTTAAGCGTCAAGCGCAGATCAACACTGACGTCAGCGGTTTTCGTTATGGATTGAGTTCAATCGGTCCTGAAATGAACCGAATCAGCTCGTTTTTGGCGATAGACAACCCAGAATCAAGTGATGCGGCGAACCGATTTATTGCCAGTGCCAGCTCAATGGAGAGCACTTTTCTGGTATTGATGATGCAAGACAACTTGGATCAGGCGATGGACGAATACAAAGAGATGCGCAACCGGATCGCCGGCATCACCTTAGCGTACGATGACTTCGCTGAGTGGCACCCGGATGTGGTTGAGTTTGCCAGCTTGAACGCGCCGTATGAGATGGTTTTAGCGGGGTTTGAAGACGGTGGCGTGTTACAACAGATCCTAGACAAACTTGAACTGGCCGATACGCAAAGAGCGAACGTAGCAAAAGCGGCGGTATTGGCTAACCAAACCGTCACTCTTTTGAATCAGCTCTCAGACACATCCGAGGGGCTAATGAACGATAGCCAGGCGGTCGTCAACACGGCGATGAGTCAGATTGTCTCGACCATGTTATTAAGTAGCGCCCTCTTAGTGACATTGGTGGTGGTCTCTTGGTTGGCACTGCGCAGCTGGACCTGTCGCGGCTTGAAGAACATTCTCGCTAGCCTCACCACACTCACAGAGCATGACTTTTCTCAATCGATTAGTTCAGTCGGGCCGTTTGAATTTAAAGAGATCGCCCGGAAGCTCAATCAAGTCGTTGCGTCAACCAATGAGTCTATTTCGACTGTGACACGCAACTGCGAAACCTTGTATCAAACCGCTGAAATCAGTCACAACGCCGCGGAGCAATCCAATCAAAGTTTGACTCAGCAAAACGAAGCGTTGGCGAGCATGGTGACCACGGTGACCCAACTAGAGGCATCGATTCGTGAAATCGCGCAAGTGACCAATGAATCTTACGGCGAGTCTCAAGCTGCAGCGCAGTTTTCAAGTCAAGGCGTCAGCGCTATTGTCGATAATCAAGCCAGATTGCAATCACTAGAACAGACATTAAACCTGAACGAGTCTTCGATGGTCGAGTTAGATAACCGCGTCAAACAGATCCGTGAAATGGTGGATATGATCGCCGGAATTGCAGAAAACACCAATTTGCTGGCTCTCAATGCTGCGATAGAAGCGGCAAGGGCAGGTGAGCAAGGGCGAGGCTTTGCGGTCGTCGCAGATGAAGTGAGGAAACTGGCTAGCGATACTTCTAAGCAAACTACGCAAATTAGTCAGCGTATGGGGGAGTTGGTCTCTGCGGCGGAGAAGTCGCGCCAAGCCGTCGCTGATACTAGAGCGGAAATGACCTACGCATTGGCGTCGAGCGAAACGGTGAAACACACCTTTGCCGACATCGAACAAGCGGTTAACCAAATCAAATTGCGCGTCGAGCAGATCACGGTTGCCACTGAAGAGCAAGAGCGCGCCACCGCTGATGTGAGTCAATCCATTACTCAGGTTTCCGATCAGGGTCAACAGACCAAATTGCAGCTGGAATCGATGGTTGAAAGCTCAGAACAAGTGGCCGACATTGCGGGCCAACAACAGACAATGTTGCATAAGTACCGCTTGTCCTGAGAACAATAAGCGAGAGAAATATCGATAGTTAGGTTTTGGGGCGGCGAAAGGGCTGAGACAGCATTTTATCGAGCCACTGCTCGCGTGGTTGGTTGAAGATCGGTAAACCGATCTTCACTTCATCGTGGCCCAAAGCGGGCTGGTCGATGTAAGTGCCAAACCATCTATCCCATATTGAAAGAAAGAAGCCAAAGTTGGAGTGTGTCTCACGAGGGATGACTGAATGATGCACTCGATGCATGTCTGGTGTGACGATGAAGTGACGTAGCTTTCGGTCCCAATCAAGACGCAGCTTGGCGTTGCTATGGTTGAACATCGCACTCGCATTGAGCAGCACTTCAAACACCACTACAGCAATCGGCGACACGCCCAGGCTCAATACCAAGGCCATTTTAATCAGCATCGAGAGAAGAATCTCTAGCGGATGAAATCTCGCCCCGGTGGTGACATCGATGTCTTGATCCGCGTGATGCATGCGGTGCAATCGCCACAGCAAAGGGAGTCGATGAAACAGGCGGTGCTGAATATAAATGGCTAAATCGAGCAGCAACACAGATAGGACAACATTGAGCCAAGCAGGTAACTCTAGCCAATGCATGACGCCAAATTGATACTCGAGCGCGTACAAAGCAACGCCAAAAGCGAGGGTTGGCAGCAATAGGCTAAGAACAACAGAGTTAAACGCCACAAGCGTGAGGTTATTGAGCCAACGCACCGTTTTACTCTGGGTCAAGGCTTTACGCGGCACACGCCACTCCCACAGTCCACACGCGAGCAGTACACCGATAAATACGCTAAGTCGAATAAATTGTGGGTCTTGCATGGTGTCCTCTACATCTTCTACTTCTACATCGGGGTGGGTTTTGATTGAATCTCCCATCATGCTAGGTACACTCTAGCTCCCTAATCTGACCTTGCCAAACATTGTATGAGAGTTCACGCGTTTCATCGCTTATATCAACACCGATTAGACCGCTCAACCAAGCCGTTTATTGCACGCGGCTGCAAAGTGGTGCGCTGTCCCTATTGCCAAGTGGCGCAGTCGTATTGCCTATGCGCGCATCAACCCAACATCGAGTGTGGCGTGCAGGTTTTGCTCATTGTCTCAGATAATGAAGTGTTCAAACCAAGCAATACCGGTCGGTTAATTGCCGATACCGTGCGTGAGACGCATGTCTATCAGTGGCAGCGCACAGAACCCGATCCAGACATGCTCGCCCTCATCGCCGATCCAAGTAACGCGCCGGTGTTGGTGTTTCCAGATGCCTACGTAGACGATAGATCTCGTTTAGTGACGCCGGAGTGGATTCAAAGCCAAAGCCTCAAACAACCCAATAAGACGCCATTATTGATTTTGTTTGATGGCAGTTGGCGAGAAGCGCGAAAGATGTTTCGCAAATCGCCTTATTTGGCGCATTTACCTGTTGTTTCGCTGACACCAGAAAGCGTGTCCCAATACCTGATTCGCCGCTCTGACAATGAGCAGCACCTCGCGACAGCAGAAGTAGCTAGCCTATTGCTGGCGCAACTGGGCGAAGTCAAGGCGTCTCGCACACTGAGCGATTGGTTTTCGGTGTTTCGTGAAGCCTATCTACTGACCAAAAGTCGTGGCTTGGGCGATGCCACTCGTCCGGCGCTGAAACATTTCATCGAACAGAGTGAAAATGAGAATTCGCTCTAAAAGCCACGGTTTGAGTGGCGATTGTCTGCGCACCTGGTTTTAAGCGACAACTAAATCCGTCATCGGTCACGGAATGTAGGCGTAGCAATATGGATAATGAGTCGATTTATAAAATTGATAACATTGATTTCTGGGAGAGAAACCATGTACTACGGCTTTGATGTGGGTGGCACTAAGATTGAGTTTGGTGCGTTCAATGAGCAGTTAGAGCGTGTTGCAACCGAGCGTGTGCCTACACCAACCGATAACTATGACTTGCTGGTCGAGACCATCGCGGGCTTGGTGAGCAAATACGATGCGCAGTTCGGCTGCGAAGGCAAGATTGGCTTGGGTTTACCGGGTATGGAAGATGCCGATGACGGCACCGTGCTGACCGTTAACGTTCCTGCAGCGAAAGGCAAACCGCTGCGCAGCGATCTGGAAGCGAAAATTGGTCGTGGCGTTAAAATCGAAAACGATGCGAACTGTTTTGCTCTATCAGAAGCGTGGGACGATGAGCTGAAAGATGAGCCTTCAGTGATGGGCCTTATTCTCGGCACCGGCTTTGGTGGCGGTTTGGTGTATGAAGGTAAAGTATTCTCAGGTCGTAACCACGTCGCGGGCGAACTGGGTCATATGCGCTTGCCTATCGACGCTTGGTTCCACCTTGGTGACAACGCGCCGCTGCTGGGCTGTGGTTGTGGTAAGAAGGGCTGTTTGGACAGCTACCTGTCTGGTCGCGGCTTTGAGCTTATCTACGAGCACTATTTCCAAGAGTCGAAAAAAGCGATCGATATCATCAGCGCTTACCAGCAAGGCGAGAGCAAAGCCGTTGAGCACGTTGAGCGCTTTATGGAGCTACTTGCGATCTGTTTTGCCAACATCTTCACCGCTAACGACCCTCATGTGGTCGCACTGGGTGGCGGTCTCTCGAACTTCGAATTGATCTATGAAGAGATGCCAAAACGTGTGCCGAAATACCTACTGTCTGTGGCCAAGTGTCCGAAGATCATCAAAGCGAAACACGGTGATTCTGGCGGCGTGCGCGGTGCGGCGTTCTTGAATATCAAGTAACGGATGGTTATTAACGCATAAAAAGAGAGCTTGCCTAGGCAAGCTCTCTTTTTGTCCGTGGATTAATGGGTCGTGGGATTTGCGGCTCATGGTAATTAAGTTAGTGAGCGCAGAGGCGTCTCTACGACTTCTTTTTACCCACACCCAAGTTTTCTTTTTGCGCTAGGGTGATTTTGTCAAACCCTAACTTTCTGAAGTGGTTGTCGCGGTAGTTGCGCATCGCCTTGGTGTCAGAGACGGATTCGATTTGCTGCTCCATCTTGAGATAGGCTGAAATATCAAGACCTTCCGCTTCGGCGACGGCTTCATGAATATTGCGATGCTGCTGGTAGGAAAAAGTCAGGGTTTTGTCTTCACCTTTGTAGGTGTAGAGGATGGTACGCGCCATAAATCTTCTCTATAAAAGTCACTAAAGCGTGGAGGCTTTGGTTAGCGTCCACGCTGGCAAATCGAATCGTGGTGCGATCACAAGGATCGTCGTTAGGGTTAGATTCTGCCTTGAAGTGGGAAGATTGTCACGCTTTCACCCACCTTAACCGTATCAACGCTGGGTGAAATCTCAATCAAACAGTTAGCTTCACTCATTGAGCGTAAAATGCCGGAACCCTGACTGCCAGTGGTGGCGACGCACAACTGTCCGTTGGCATTGATGTGATAGATGCCGCGGCTAAACTCGGTGCGACCAAGGCGAGAGCGTAAGTTCTCAGTGGCAATGGCGGGCACCTTGAGTGGCTTCCAGCCGGTTTCGCCCTGCATTTTTCTCAGCGCAGGTTCAACAAAGTTAATGAACGACACCATCACGGCAACCGGGTTACCGGGCAAACCGAAAAACGGGATACCTTGCACTTGGCCAAAGGCCAGAGGCCGCCCGGGGCGCATATTAATGCGCCAAAAATCGATGCTGCCTAATCGCTCAAGCGCCAGTTTGATAAAGTCGGCATCGCCGACGGACACGCCGCCAGAGGTAATAATCACATCGGCTTGGTTGGCCGCCCCAGCAATCACTTGCGTCATCGTCTGCTCATCATCCTCAATGATCCCTAAATCGATGATGTCGCAGCCTAACTGGGTAAGTAAACCAAACAGTGTAAAGCGGTTCGAGTCGTAAATGGTGTTGGCTTGCGCCGCACAGCCTGGGGCTTGCACTTCATCGCCAGTGGAGAATATCGCCACTTTAAGACGGCGGTAAACCTCGCATTCGGCAAAACCGAGTGACGCCATCATACCCATCTCCGGCGAGTTGAGGCGCTGACCCACATCAAACACCGCGCTGCCGATGTTTAGATCTTCTCCGGCCATACGCACGTTCTGCCTGGCTTTAATACTCGCGCCTGCAAAGGTGACATTGTCACCGTTTGTTTGCGCTTGTTCACGCATCACCACTGTATCGGCGTTGATTGGCACCGGAGCGCCAGTCATGATTTTGACCGCTTGACCGGGTTCGAGTGGGTGATTGTAGCTCGAACCTGCCAACACTTGCGCTACAACCTGATAGTGGCTGCGAGCAAGATCGTCTCCGCGAATGGCAAACCCATCCATCGCTGAATTGGTATACGCCGGGACATCAATCGGCGAGGTGACCGGTTTAGCCAATACGCGTTGGTAACTGTTTTGGATGAAGGCGGTTTCACGCTCTTCAATCGAGCTTACAGCGGCAAGTATGTTGGCTCGCCCTTGTTCAACCGAAAGAAACGCTGGTGAGAGGGCATCACAACTGGCCGGTGTGGATGCGCTTTGTTGGATACTTTGTCGGGCGTGTTGTTGCGAGCTTTGCACAACGTAGTCTTGAACAAACTGCGCAATACCATCGAGGTCATTGATATTGAGTGTGGGTAGCGAGGTGTCGAGTGAGTCGCTGTCCGAGGCTACGGCGATAATGTTGGTATCCGTCGGGTATAGCCAAGGTTTTCCTAACGCTTCACGATGCAGTTCTATTTTGTCGAACGCAATGTTCTTACAGCCTTCCACCAAAATGACGTCGAGCGCGCTGCGATCGAATCGTTTAAGCAAATAGTCAAACTGCGCTTCTTCTTCCGGTGTTTCTGTCATCAGAGCGTAGCGATTGCGTGAAGCGATCAGCATTTGGCTTGCGCCCGCTTTGCGCAGTCGGTAGCTATCTTTACCGGGTTTATCGACGTCAAAGTTGTGGTGCGCATGTTTGAGCATGCCGACGCGCAACCCCGCCTGGGTTAGTTTGGGCAGTAAGGCTTCAAGTAGGGTAGTTTTTCCTGTGCCTGAGTAGGCAGCAAAACCAAGCACTGGTACGCCAAGTTCGGCGTAAAACGATCTATTCATGAGGTAAGGTGTCCAAAACGCTGCAATTCTTCAGGAGTGTTGAGATTGACAAAACAATCGGGCGAATCACTGAAATCGACCCATTTGGTCTGACACTCTTGGTAAAGGAGAATGATTTTGCGATCGCCTCGGCGTAAGAACGCCTCAAGCCTTGGCAGAACGGTGGTGTGAAACAGAGTAAAGACCGGTTGCAGATGATCGCCATCATGGGCGACCAAGATTTCAACGCCATCGTCAATCGCCGCGCAAAAACGTTCCACGAGATCGAGATTGATCATTGGGCTGTCACACGGCACAAATCCTACCCAAGGGGATGAGGATTGCGCCAGTGCATAGTGAAGACCGGCATGAATGCCACCGAGTGGCCCGGGGAAGTCTTTGAATTGATCCTCAAAAACCGGCGCCATCTGCCCGTAACGCTCAAGGTTGCGGTTGGCATTGATGGCAATCTGGGAGGTTTGCGTCGCAAGACGTTGGTAGACATGTTCAATCAAGGGTTGATTGCTGAGCGTAATCAGCCCCTTGTCTTGTCCACCCATGCGGGTTGCTTGCCCACCCGCTAAGATAACCCAACTAGTTTGCGTTGGATGAAGCATAGTTATTCTCTTTTGCTTGTTCTGAAATGACGTGCAGCAGCGGCGATTCGATTAGCGTTGTCTTTTTAATCCACCACTGCTTACGGCACAAATTGGTTAGGGCATTTTGCTGGTGACTGGTGACGACGATACTCGAACCTCGATCTAATAAATCCTTCGCCATCAATACCAAACGCTCGATAGACGCTTGGTCGAGTGAGGCGCTCGGTTCATCCATTAACAGAATCGACGGTTTCAGAATCCACGCTCTAGCCATCGCCACTCGCTGCTTTTCACCCCCAGACAGTACCGAAATGTGCTCATCGGCCAAGGTTTCCAATCCTACCATGCGCAGCGCTTGAATAACTTGCGCTCGCTTGTCTTTTGCCGTTGCTTGCTGAAACTTTATCCCATACACCACGTTTTGATAGACGCTACCATCAAACAGATAGGGAGACTGATGCAAATAGATAACGTCACTGCGGCCAAGCCTTGGGAAGAGGCGTTGTAGCCAGTGATCGTTTTGTGCCAATACTTGGCCAGTGGTGGGTTTGATTAAGCCCGAGAGAATTTTAAGCAGTGTCGTCTTACCGACGCCGTTGGCCCCTTTAAGGTAGATGGCGTCATTAGGGCCAATCGTCAGACGAGGAATGTGAAACAGTACTCGGTCTTTAAAGCGCATCGACAATTGGGTCGCGTTAAGTTTGATGGTCATAGTCGAGCCTTATTGATTTCTGAGATGGCCTTTGCCACGCATCGAAGTGAGTACAAAATTTAACGCCAGCGCTAAAGTAAGCAACACGATCCCCAGTGCTACCCCTTGTGCAAATGCGCCTTTATGGCTCTCCATCGCAATAGCGGTAGGGATGTTTCGTGTGATCCCCATGATATTGCCGCCCACCATAGTAGAGCAACCCACCTCAGTCACAATCCGTGAGAAGGCCGCAATCGCCGCCGCAAGCAGAGGAAAGCGGGTTTCCCAAATCATGGTGGCGATAATACGTGGTATTGACGCGCCGAGGGTGACGGCGGTTTCTACTGCGCGGCGATCGCTCGATTGCAACGCACCATGCATCATGGACACCATCACAGGAAAGCCGATCAGCATTTGCCCAACCACCATCGCTTTTTGAGTAAACAGCATTTGCCAATCGCCAAGTGGCCCCGCGCGTGACAGCAGCATATAGAGAAGCAGACCGATGACCACCGTTGGGATAGCCTGTAGAGTATTGACGATCGCAAGCAGTAGCCATTTGCCCGTGAACTCAGTATAGGCAAGCAAAAATGACAGCAAAATCGCCGGTAACAATACAATCGAAATAGCGCTGAGAGAGACGGAAAAGGAGACCGCAACGATCTCCCACAGCTCTTGGTCAAAGTGAATAAGTAACGCTAGTGCTTCTAGCGTCGTGTGCCAAACGGTCATCGACGATCAGTTCTTCTCAGCATTAGCAACAAACAGTTGCTGGTTGTTGAGTTTGAACTCATTGATCAAAGTTTGCCCTTGAGGGTTGACCAACCAGTCGCTGAACGCTTTTGCACCTTGGTAATTAATACTCGGGTAGCGTTTAGGGTTAACTAGAATCACCTGATAAGGGTTAAACAGCGCTTGGTCGCCTTGGTAAACAATGCTTAATTCAAGCTTGTTATTGTAAGCCAGCCAAGTGCCACGGTCAGTGAGAGTGTAGCCTTGCATTTCATTGGCCATATTCAGTGTCGGACCCATACCTTGGCCTACCGAGCGGTAGCCGCCAAAGTTAGGTTCCATTTCGGTTTGTTGCCAAATGCCAAGCTCTTTTTTGTGCGTGCCTGAGTCATCCCCTCGAGAGACAAAGGTCATGCCTGATGTTGCAATCGCTTTGAACGCATCCATCACGCTCTCTTGCTCACTGACCTTGGCCGGATCGCTGTTTGGACCCACCAAAACAAAATCGTTGTACATCAACGCGCGAGGCAGCACGCCGTAACCTTTGTTGACAAATTGTGCTTCGGCTTTGGGGGCGTGGGTCATCACCAAATCGACATCGCCGTTCTCGCCCATCTTCAGGGCTTTTCCTGTTCCTGCGGCAATCACGTCGACGCGATAGCCGCTCTCTTGCTCAAACTTGGGCAAAAGGTAGTCGAGCAGTCCTGAGTGATAGGTGCTGGTCGTGGTGGCTAAGCGTACATGCGAAGGTGAGTCGCTTGATTGCGCGGAGTAACTGACGACGGCTAAAGACGCCGATAGGGCGACGAGTGAGGTTGATTTCATGCTAACTGTCCGTAATTGTTATTGTCTTTATCGTTGCTCTCAAAAAATGAGGCGTGATCACTAAAATAGAACACGCTTAGTATGCAATTCAAATGCCATTGAATCATCTCATATATTTCAATAAGTTAGATTTGCATAACGTGAGGTGGGACAAATTGTCGCACATAAAATAGGGTGAAAAGACAATTTGTTGATACACTCAAGCGCAATGATACCCAACACAGACACTGCGGTTATGCCAAGTTCACTCGATATGCAAAAAGCCAATCAATACCATGCCTTTTCGGTTCTTGTCGTTGACGATGAAGAGGGCATGCAGGCGATATTAAAAAAAGCCTTGAGTAAATGGTTCACTCGCGTCGACTGTGCTGGAAGCATTGAGGAGGCAGAGGGACTGCGCAGCCAACACCATTTTGATCTGATCATTCTCGACATCAATTTGCCGGGGAGATCCGGGATTGAGTGGGAAGAAGCGTTTGATGACGACGATAAACGTGCCGACGTGATTTTTATGACTGGCTATGCGGATCTCGATACGGCAATCAGCGCGTTAAAACTCGGCGCGTCTGATTTCATTCTCAAACCGTTTAACTTAGAACAGATGCTTGCCGCGGTGCAGCGCTGTATGAATAAGCGTTTAGCAGAGCGTCATCAATACGCGCTGAAGCGCGATGTTGCACGGCACATTAAAACCGACATTGTCGGCGGATCAGAAAAAACCAAGCAACTGAAACAATTGATCGCTCAGTTCGCGCCGTCTCGCGCTTCTGTTCTTATCGAGGGTGAGTCGGGTACGGGTAAGGAGTTGGTCGCAAGGGGGGTGCATGAAGCCAGTCAACGCAGTGGGCCGTTTGTGCCGGTGAACTGCGGCGCGATTGCACCTGAGCTATTAGAAAGTGAGTTGTTCGGCCATACCTCGGGCGCGTTTACCGGTGCAAAGAAAAACCGAGAAGGCCTGTTTCGCGTGGCCAATGGCGGCACACTGTTTTTAGATGAAATTGGTGAGATGCCGCTCTCTATGCAATCGGCGCTGCTGCGGGTACTCGAACAACGAACCATACGTCCGGTCGGTAGCGAGCGAGAGATCACGGTGGATGTGCGCGTTGTCGCCGCCACCAACCGCAACTTGCAAGAGGAGGTCGAAAAAGGGCAATTTCGCGCGGATCTCTATTATCGCCTAAATGTACTGAAAATTGACGTGGCGCCACTTCGTCAGCGGAAACTCGACCTTATTGAATTGATCCCTTTCTTCACGCGCATGTTGGCCTCTGAACTTGGTATTCCCGATCCTAAGTGGGCGCATGAAGACATCGTCGCACTGAATGATTACGATTGGCCCGGCAACATACGTGAGTTGAAAAACGTCATCGAGCGCTGCATTTTGCTCGGTAAGCCCCCCGCGCACTATTGGCGAGAGACCGACACTCTGCCTGTGCACAGCGCGATCAGTGTCAATGTATCGACCGGCAGTGAGCTGATTGACTTTGGTAGTGATAATCCGCCCACCGGTTACCCCAATAACTGGTCACTCAAAGAGGTAGAAAAGGCGCATATTTGCCAAGTGGTCGAGTTGTATGACGGCAATAAATCCGCAGCGGCGCGCGATTTGGGTGTGGCGAGAAAAACGCTTGAACGCAAGTTTAAAGAGTGGGAAGACTCTGACCATGTCTAATCGCCTCAGTTATAAGTGGCGACGCCGTTTTCAGAGTATGGTGCGCTATCGGTTGATGTTTTTGACCTCCGCGCCTATCGCTCTGACGTTAATTGCCTTGATTGGCATTACCATCTACTGGTCTATTCAATACACTTGGCAGAGCGCGTTGGTGGATGTCTCTGAGCGACTTGGCGTGGCCAACAACAGCATCGAACTGATTCAAGAGAAGCAAGCCAATCACGTTAAAGCCTTTGCTGATTCTTACCAATTTCGTGTGCGTTTATCCAAGCGTCTCTCTCTGCATCAAAACAACGCCGATTTTATTTCATGGGTGGCGAGAAAAAAGCGCGATTACCAACTCGATTTTTTGCGATTTCACAGTGTCGATACGATTGAAGATAAGTTCCGTTTTCTTGATCTCACGCGGCGCGAATCCTTTTTTGACCTGTTGTCAAAACAAGAGCTTGAGATGCTCGGCGGCGATCTGAAAAATCGCGCTCAAGTGCCCATTCTTGGCAGTGACGATATTGTGAGAGAGGGGCTGGTCAGTCGTACTGTGGTACCGATTCATGATGATCAGGGCGATCTGATGGGGTTTCTAGACGGCGGGTTACTGCTCAACAACAGTACCGTTCTGGTCGATCAAATTCGCGATCTCATTTATCCAACCAAACAAGATGCCTTAAGGCCGGTTGGCACCTTGACCCTGTTTCTTGATGATATCCGCGTCAGCACCAATGTACCGCTCGATAGTGAAGACCGCCTCGGCCGCGCCATCGGCACGCGCGTGTCTAATGAAGTGCGCCAAAGCGTGCTTGAGGACGGACAAGAGTGGGTCAATTTGGCCTTTGTTTATGACGCTTGGTACATCACCGCCTATCAGCCACTGCGCGATCAATACGATAACGTGATTGGCATGCTGTATACCGGTTACTTGCTGTGGCCATTTGTCATGACCTACATGACCAACATTGCTGAAGTGTCGATCATTACCGTGCTGCTTTTGATCGGGTCTGGGATGATGGTCTATCGTGGCTCACGCGACTTGTTCAAACCTATCGAGCACATTCACCGTGTCGTCAAATGGATTCAACTGGGTAAGGAGACCCGCATTGGCGATTTAGGGCTTGACGAAAACCACGAGCTGGCGCAACTGGCCAAGCAATTTGACAATATGCTGGACTTGCTTGAGAAACAAAAACGCCAGCTCGAGATGGCGGCGAACGAGTTAGAAGGTCAGGTGCGTCAACGCACGGCCAGTTTAGAAGAGAAGACGCAACAACTGGAGCTGCATATCCAATTACTCAACCAAACCCGCGATAAGCTGGTGGTCAGGGAGAAGCTGGCGGCGCTCGGGGAGTTAACCGCGGGCATCGCGCACGAGATCAACAACCCAACTGCGGTGATACTTGGCAATATTGAGTTGATTCAATTTGAACTCGGTCAGGAAGCCCATCGAGTCAACGATGAAATAGTGGCGATTCACGGTCAAATTGATCGGATCCGAAATATTACTCGCAGTTTGTTGCAATACAGTCGCCAGGGCGGCGTGCAAGACGAAATCACCTGGCAGCATGTTAATCCCATCATTGAAGAGAGCATTACCCTAGTCAAGACGGGCAGTAAAAAGCGCCAAGTGACCTTTGAGACCGAGCTTTGTGCACACACGCCGGTTGAAGTGAATCGACATCATCTACTGCAAATCTTGGTGAACCTACAGATGAACGGCATTCATGCGATGCAAGGGGAAGGGACGCTGATAATCCGCAGTCACGATTGGCAAGAACAGGGGCAGATCCTTGGCGTCGTCATTCAAGTCGAGGATCACGGCTGCGGCATCAAGCCAGAAAATGTAACGCGTATTTTCTCGCCTTTCTACACCACCAAACGCGAAGGCACTGGCCTTGGGCTGTCGGTCTCGCAAAGTTTACTTAGCCAAACGGGCGGCGAGATCTCAGTCACATCAACACTAGGAAAAGGCAGCTGCTTTAGTCTTCATCTACCGTGTAAAGCGGACAACGGTATCAAGGTCGCCACCCTATAAAGCATCACACGAAAGGAAAAGCGGTAAAAGGCTTGCAGTTGCCGCCTTGAGCAAGTAGTGTGGCGCCGTTTTTAACGGTTTCAAAAAATAAGGTAACGATTGTGATATCCACCAACAACATCACGCAGCAATTTGGTGCTAAGCCGCTGTTTGAAAATATCTCGGTAAAGTTTGGCGAAGGTAACCGCTATGGCTTGATTGGCGCGAATGGATGTGGCAAATCAACCTTTATGAAAATCCTCAGTGGTGAGCTAGAGCCAACGGGTGGTAACGTCAGCTACGACCCGAATGAGCGCGTTGCTAAACTGAACCAGGACCAGTTCGCCTATGAAGAGTTCACTGTGATTGATACCGTGATCATGGGTTACAAAGAGCTTTGGACGGTGAAAAAAGAGCGCGATCGTATCTACGCCTTGCCAGAAATGACCGAAGAAGAAGGCATGCTGGTAGCCGATCTGGAAGTTCAATTTGCTGAAATGGACGGTTACATGGCCGATGCCAAAGCGGGTGAATTGCTACTCGCAGTGGGCATTCCTGAAGAGCAACATTACGGTTTGATGAGCGACATTGCCCCAGGCTGGAAACTGCGTGTGCTGTTGGCTCAGGTACTGTTTGCTGACCCGCACATCATGTTGCTTGACGAACCAACCAACAACTTGGACATCGACACCATTCGTTGGTTGGAAGAGACGCTCAACCAGCGTAACTGCACCATGATCATCATCTCGCACGACCGTCACTTCCTTAACTCTGTCTGTACGCATATGGCGGATCTCGATTACGGCGAACTGCGTGTCTACCCGGGTAACTACGATGAATACATGATGGCTGCCATGCAGGCGCGTGAACGTCTATTGGCGGACAATGCGAAGAAGAAAGCGCAAATTGCCGAGCTGCAAACCTTCGTCGCGCGCTTCTCTGCCAACGCTTCAAAAGCGAAGCAGGCAACCTCTCGCGCGAAGCAAATTGATAAGATTCAATTGCAAGAAGTCAAAGCATCAAGCCGCCAAAACCCGTTCATCCGTTTTGAGCAATCAAAAGAGCTGTTCCGAAATGCATTGGAAGTGGAAAACCTTAGCCAAGGTTTTGAATCCATGCTGTTTGAAAACTTCAATGCGATTTTTGAAGTGGGCGAACGCGTCGCGATTATCGGTGAAAACGGTGTGGGTAAAACCACTTTGCTCAACACGCTTGCTGGCGTCCTTGAGCCGAAATCGGGGACTTATAAGTGGTCTGAAAACTCAAACCTTGGTTACTACGCCCAAGATCATGCGCATGACTTTGAAGAAGACATGAACTTGATGGAGTGGATGGGTCAATGGCGACAAGAGGGTGACGACGAGCAAGTGATTCGCAGCTTCTTAGGCCGTATGTTGTTTTCACAAGATGACATCAAAAAGTCCGTCAAAGTGCTCTCTGGTGGTGAACAAGGCCGCATGTTGTTGGGTAAATTGATGATGCACAAACCCAACATGTTGTTGATGGATGAGCCTACCAACCATATGGACATGGAATCGATCGAGTCACTCAACAATGCGCTAGAGCAGTACAAGGGCACCTTGTTCTTCGTCTCGCACGACCGCGTCTTTGTTGACTCTTTGGCGACACGAATCATCGAACTCAAAGACGGTAAGATCACTGACTTCAAAGGCACTTACGCTGAGTTCTTGAAAGCCAAAGGCATCGATGGCTAATGAACGATCCCTAGGATGACATCATCAATGCCATCCTAGATGAATGATAACGGCCGCTTCAGGTACTCTTTCGATATAAAGCATCCTGAGGCGGCCGTTTTTTGTAGGTCGCGTTGATTGATGTTGCTTAGAAGATTTAGAGTCTTAACGCGTCCCGCTGCTCGTTTCCCCTTTGACATCAAACACCATTTTTTGCGCGCCGGTAAAGACCTGAAAGCGCAGCCCTTTGGCGCGCGCAATGGTAGTGATGCCAAACTGCTCAGCAAGCTCTAACCCCATTTGTGTGACGCCAGAGCGCGAGAGCAGCACAGGAATGCCCATTTGCGCGACTTTAATCACCATCTCAGACGTCAAGCGACCCGTGGTATAGAAGATTTTATCCTCGCCGGACTCTTGATTGATCCACATTTCTCCCGCCAATGTGTCTACCGCATTGTGCCTGCCCACATCTTCGACAAAAGAGAGCACCTGATCGCCCTGACAAATCGCGCAACCATGCACCGCGCCGGCTTTTTTGTAGGTATCATTGAAATGGGTGAGCGCTTCTAGGGCTTGGTAGATAGCGCTTTGCTTGATCGAGATTTGCGGGACTTGATACCCCTCAAGTTGCTTCATGACATTGCCATACATGGTGCCTTGACCGCAGCCCGACGTGACGGTCTTTTTCTTTAGCGCAGCTTCAACGTGTTCAATATCCTCTTTGGTTACCACCGCAGCGGTGTGCGTTTCCCAATCGATGATTACCGACTCAATCGCGTCCGGGTCAGTGAGGAAACTCTGGTTTTTCAAATAACCCAATACTAACGATTCGGGTCTTGAACCGAGTGTCATCAGCGTAACCACTTCTTTCCAATTGAGCATCACAGTCAACGGACGCTCACAGGCGATCTGCTTAACGAGTTTCTCTCCGTACTCGTCATAAACGTCGACTTCAATCGTTTGCTGAGGGTTGGGTTGGGTTTTAATGATGTTGGGTTTCACGTCGACACGGCCTTTCGCATGGGTTTGTATTGTTGTTGAGACAAACATATAGCAATTTGCGTTCCCAAACTCTAGTGAGATCAATATTTTGAATACTCAGCCTCATTAAGTACGATTGATGTGCATTCTGTTGTCTATGTTATTAGAGCGACTGAGGCATCTTGTCTCTTGGCGCACACATCAACGCTAGGTACGATATTTGCAAAGCGTTATTTTACTGTTCGTTCTTTAAGACGCGTCCTTTAAGGAATCAATAGTGGCTAGGAAACACGTCTTGTCAGGCGAATAGATAATACGAGCGCCATTCGTTTTCTCGAATGGGCTGATAACAATGATACGCTGGTGAACCATGTCAAACTCAATACATCGAATTAAAACCGAGGATAGCTGGCCCATCGCGAGCCGATTGGTGTCGCATGAAATTTCAACTGGGATTTGGTCAACCACTCAATGGCAACTCAAGGAGTTTGAGCTCAGCCCCGCCTCCGGAGAGCCATTTGTTAGCACGTTGCGCTTATTTAAAGATGAGCGCACGGACTATCGATTCAACTTAAGCGCTCAGCAACCCAAGTTATTCTTAATATTGGATGTTATGGAAAGCGATGAAACGCCAAAAATTGTAATGATCACTGCTTCACAAAGTGTTGCGGGGCAATACATGGATGGCGATTACCTCGTGCTTTCCAACGCCATGCCTCTGCCCGTCCAAGCGTGGATGGAGGCGTTTATCGGCCGACACGGCGAGCTACTCGAAGTGAGACGTAAGAAACGCAAAGGAGCAGGGCGAGCCAGTGGCAAGTAGTTTTTTACAGCGTTGGTCCCAGCGCAAACTCGAGGACGTGAGAGAGGAGGCTCAACCTGTCTTACCGTCCGATTCAGAGGCCCAAGATTCGGACGATAGCGGAGCACAGCCGTCGATCAGTGGTGTTGAGGCGAAGCAAGATACGTCAGCGCCGGGTAGTTCGTCACATCATTCTCTCGATGAGTCCTCAGGGGACATCGCCGCACTGTTGTCATCAGATGCAGAGCAGAGCATAAAAAAGCTCGCGCTAAGACAACTGTTTCAATCCGGCGCCTTTAGTGAAGTCGATAATCTCAATGATTACGATCATAACTTTAAGGCGGTCAAGAGCTTATCCAGCGATGTGGTCAATCAATTGCGTGACTGGATGGGTGAGCAAGATAAGGCTTCCACTATCGACCCGATAGAAGAACCGTCGCAAGTGGTGCAAACAGACACGTCATGCTCTGATCTTAACACGCATTCGGATGAAGAGATCCAAGAGACCGCAGATCCCGTCAATGTGAGTGGGACAAAAGATCCCACATTGGAATGAGGGACATTTTGACCAAGGGATAAAGAAAAGGTGAGACAAATTGTCTCACCTTTTTTATGGTCTTTAGCTAATCAGCACTACCCGTTTAAAAACTAGCGCTAATTTACTGATTAATTTGAAATTATTTTTTGGTATGGCATTTGCTTTGCTCTGTTCCATCAAAATAAAACGATAATAAAACACTGGAACGCAGCAATGCATGATCACACACACGTGAGCAGTCACCCGGCGCAAGGTGGGGGAGGTCAACACCTACCTTGCGAACTTGGCTTAACGCAACTGCTCGAACAAAATCAGTCAGTCAATGGCCTAGCACGCGCCGCCGCTATTCAAAGCACGGTTGAGCTAGCCAATCTCATCCCACCCACCGTCAGTTACGAAAGCCAAGGCGATACGTTGATCATTGGCCCAACCGCCATTATCGAGAGCGCTGCCGAGCAGTTAACCATGATGGGCAGCGTCACTTTGCTCTCTACCGACGGAGAAGCGGGCACGCATCCATCCCTTTACTTTACTCGCAGCGTGCGAGTGAGTGGGTTTCTTGGTGCATTTGAGGTGATGATCGAGAGTAAAGGCGGCGAAAGCAATCTCGCTGCTGCAACACTGGGCCGCAGTCAATTCGATATTGTGCTTGATCTTTGCTTAAGCAGTTGCATGAGTGAAGAAGTGCCAGTGCCGGGTTATTACCCTGTAGGCCGAGGTTACCCCAAACTGACTCAAGCGCTTGAAGAGATCCCGACCTTAAAAGGCACCTTTGATAAGCCTAAATATTTTCGTCTCGATACCGACTTGTGCGCGCACAGCTCACGAGGAGTAAAAGGGTGTGAGCGCTGTGTCGATGCCTGCCCGGCAGGCGCACTTTCCAGCCAAGGGAGTGAGAAGACAGGGCATAAGATAGAGATTAATCCGTTTCTCTGCCAAGGGGTTGGCACCTGTGCAACCAGTTGCCCGACGGAAGCCATTCATTACGCGCTACCTAACCCAACACAAACGCAGACGTTTGTTGAGCGTCTATTGGCCAACTACCGCAAGCACAACGGCCAAGCGCCCGTCCTTTTATTTTGCAGTGAACGCCATGAAAGTTACAACGTCATGGCGCTTAAGCAGCTACCCGACAATGTTATTCCCGTCGAGTTGGAAGAGATCGCCAGCGTCGGTATCGATACGTGGTTTGCGGCATTGAACAACGGCGCTTGCCAAGTGTTGTTTGCCGTCAGTCAGCACATGCCGCAAACCATATTGCGCGTACTCAATAGTGAAATTGACACTGCTCAACGCTTTCTTGCACAGCTAGGAATTGAGACCTCGCGTATTGAGCTGCTCTATATCGAGTCACTACGCAGCACGACACCAACGTTGATTACCGAGCCGTTAAGCATCTCTCTGGGTGAGATCAGCGGCAACAAACGTCAGCGTCTGTTTAGCTGTTTAGATGCCCTCGCGCAGCACTACCCGCCAAGCCAGGTTATCGCTGATGTTCCTGCTCATGCGCCTTATGGTCAAGTGAAGTGTGACAGCACTAAGTGTACCTCTTGCATGAGCTGTGTGGCGGTGTGTCCTACTCGCGCTCTGCATACCAACGGTCAATCGCCCTCTTTGCAGTTTGTCGAGCAAGATTGCGTGCAGTGCGGCTTGTGTGAAAAAGCGTGTCCAGAGGGCGCGATTGAGTTAGAAGCGCGCATGAACTGGAATAAGCAAGAGAGAGAGAGCGTCAAAATCATTCACCAAGAACCGGCGGCCAAGTGTCTGCGCTGTGAAAAGCCGTTTGCTCCTCAATCTATGATAGACATGCTGCAATCCAAGTTACAGGGTCACTCACATTTCACCGATCAAGCAGCAATCAATCGTATTGCCATGTGTGAAGATTGTCGTGTCGTCGATATGTTTGAGTCGATGGCGAACGACCCGATGCAACAGCTCAACTATTAGGATTTCAAATGGAAACGACAATGGACCCTCATCCATCCCCGCGCGCAGAAGTGTATCTATTGATTGCAACCTTGCTGCGCCAGTGCCCCAATGAGCCGATGTTGAACTTTTTGCGAGAGTTAGAGACCGAGCCTGCGAACAACGACATGGTTAAGGCGTGGCAATCACTCAACAGCGCAGCAAAGCACGTCGAGCCAAGCCAACTTGAAGATGAGTTCTTTGAGCTTTTTATCGGTATTGGCCGAGGCGAAGTGGTGCCGTTTGCCTCTTGGCACCTCACAGGCTCATTGATGGAGAAACCGTTGGCAGAGCTGCGTCAGACGCTAGCCAAACTCGGATTCGAACGCGACAGCCATGTTAAAGAGCCCGAGGATCACCTCGCAGCATTGTGTGAAGTCATGGCGATGCTGGTTCCGCATGATGAAGTGACGCAGCAACAGTTTTTTAACGACCATATTGCGCCTTGGTTTCATCTGTTTACCGAGCAACTGAATGAAGCAAAGCACGCCCAGTTTTATCGGAGTGTCGCTCTATTGATAAGCGCTTTTCTCACTGTCGAGCAGGTGCGTTTTACGCGCTCGCCAGATCATCACACCAGTACACGAATTGAAGTTAAAGATGCCACCGAGTATGGACCGAGTTCTCTATAGAGATTTGGTCTGAACTCAGGAATAAGAGAGGGCACGACAACAGAGTGACTCTCTCAATACCAATAAGGTAAGGAAGCAAAATGAAAAACAAAAGTGAAGTGGATAATGGACGCCGCGACCTGCTTAAAGGCGTGGCCAGTGCCGCCGTTGTCGGTGCGGTTGTCGCCGGAACCAGTCAAGCCGTAGAGGCAAAAGAGAGCGGTGTTACAGCGAGCGAGCCAACCAAAGCTGGCTATCGTGAAACGCAGCACGTGCGCGATTACTACGACACGCTATAGGAGTGAAGACGATGAAACTAACCAAACGCTCCGATACGGTCAGCCAGCAAAATAATCCGCTGGGTATTTCTCGCCGCGCCTTTATGAAAAATAGCTCGCTCGCCGCAGGTGGTGCAGTGGCGGGCGCGTGTCTCTTCACCCCGGGAATGATGAAAAAAGCCGAAGCGAAAGCGGTTGATCCTGAGGCGAAAACCGAAGTAAAACGCACGATTTGTTCGCACTGCTCTGTGGGTTGCGGTATTTACGCCGAAGTACAAAACGGCGTATGGACAGGGCAAGAGCCAGCGTTCGATCACCCGTTTAACGCCGGCGGTCACTGCGCAAAAGGGGCAGCGCTGCGAGAGCACGGTCATGGTGAGCGCCGATTAAAGTACCCAATGAAGCTTGAAAATGGCAAATGGAAGAAGTTGTCATGGGAGCAAGCGATCAACGAAATTGGTGATCAGTGCTTGTCTATTAGAGAGCAGTCGGGCCCAGATTCGGTCTATTTCCTTGGCAGCGCCAAGCACAATAACGAACAAGCTTACATGTTCCGTAAAATGGCGTCTCTGTGGGGAACCAACAACGTCGACCACCAAGCGCGTATTTGTCACTCAACGACGGTCGCCGGTGTAGCCAATACTTGGGGCTACGGCGCGATGACCAACTCCTTCAATGATATGCACAACTGTAAGTCGATGCTGTTTATCGGCTCTAACCCAGCGGAAGCGCATCCTGTAGCGATGCAGCATATCCTAATCGCCAAAGAGAAGAACAACTGCAAGATTGTCGTCGCTGACCCGCGTAGAACGCGCACCGCAGCGAAGTCGGATCACTACGTTTCTCTGCGACCGGGCTCGGACGTTGCTTTTATTTGGGGCATCTTATGGCACGTGTTCGCTAATCAGTGGGAAGATAAAGAGTTCATTCGTCAACGCGTGTTTGGTATGGACGAAATCCGTCAGGAAGTCGCCAAATGGACGCCAGCCGAAGTCGAACGTGTGACGGGAGTCAGTGAAGCGGATGTTTATCAGACGGCGAAACTGCTCTCTGAAAATCGACCTGGCTGCGTGGTTTGGTGTATGGGCGGAACTCAACACACCACAGGTAACAACAACACTCGTGCTTACTGTGTATTAGAGCTGGCACTGGGTAATATGGGTAAATCTGGCGGCGGCGCTAACATTTTCCGCGGGCACGATAACGTGCAAGGTGCGACGGACCTTGGCGTTTTGTCGCACACTCTTCCCGGGTATTACGGTCTCGCTGATGGAGCATGGCAACATTGGGCGCGCGTATGGGATTTGGATTTTGACTGGGTGAAGAATCGCTTCGATCAAAACGAGTATCGCGGTCAGAAACCGATGAACAACATGGGGATCCCAGTATCACGCTGGATTGATGGTGTACTGGAAAACAAAGAGAACATCGAGCAAAACGACAACATTCGCGCCATGTTCTACTGGGGACACGCGGTCAACTCGCAAACCCGTGGCGTTGAGATGCGTCAGGCGATGAAAAAGCTCGACATGATGGTGATTGTCGATCCATACCCAACCGTCGCAGCCGTAATGAACGATCGCACCGATGGCGTCTATCTGCTGCCTGCCACAACGCAATTTGAGACCTATGGTAGCGTTACTGCGTCAAACCGCTCGATTCAGTGGCGCGATAAAGTGGTTGACCCCTTGTTCGAATCCAAACCGGATCATGAAATCATCTATTTATTGAGTCAGAAACTGGGTATTGCCGATCAACTGTTTAAACACATTCGAGTCGAAAACAATCAGCCTGTGATTGAAGACATCACGCGTGAATTCAACAAAGGGATGTGGACCATTGGCTACACAGGACAAAGCCCTGAGCGATTGAAGGCGCACCAACAAAACTGGCACACCTTCCACAAAACCACATTGGAAGCAGAAGGCGGCCCGATCCACGGTGAAACCTACGGACTCCCTTGGCCATGTTGGGGAACGCCAGAGATGAAGCACCCAGGCACACACATCCTATACGATACCTCCAAGCCAGTAGCACAAGGTGGCGGTAACTTCCGCGCCCGTTACGGGGTTGAATTTGAGGGCAAAAACCTTTTGGCAGAAGACAGCTATTCGAAAGGCTCTGAGATCCAAGATGGCTACCCTGAGTTCAGTGACAAGTTGCTGAAATCGCTCGGTTGGTGGGACGATCTCACGGAAGCTGAGAAAGCCGCCGCAGAGGGCAAAAACTGGAAAACCGATCTCTCTGGCAGCATTCAACGTGTGGCCATCGCCCACGGATGTATTCCATTTGGTAATGCGAAAGCACGAGCGATTGTCTGGACCTTCCCAGATCGCGTGCCGCTGCACCGCGAGCCACTTTACACACCTCGTCGTGATCTTGTTGCCGATTACCCAACTTGGGATGACAGTGAATCGATTTACCGATTGCCGACGCTCTACAAATCCATACAAGACCAAGATAAATCCGGTGAGTACCCGATTATTTTGACCTCTGGTCGCTTAGTCGAGTATGAAGGTGGCGGTGATGAAACGCGCTCAAACCCTTGGTTGGCAGAGCTGCAACAAGAGATGTTTGTTGAGGTGAACCCGAAAGACGCCAACGATCTCGGCTTTAAAGATGGCGATATGGTTTGGGTTGAAGGGGCTGAGAAAGGGCGAATCCATGTTAAAGCTATGGTAACGCGCCGAGTTCGCCCGGGTATGGCGTTCATTCCTTTCCACTTTGGCGGCAAGTTCCAAGGCGAAGATCTGCGTAGTCGTTACCCAGAAGGCTCTGATCCTTATGTGATTGGTGAGTCTGCCAACATTGCCACGACCTACGGTTATGACCCTGTGACGCAGATGCAGGAAACCAAAGTCACCCTCTGTAACATTCGTAAAGCGTAAGGAGTTACCCCATGGCTAGAATGAAATTCCTATGTGACACCAAACGCTGCATCGAATGTAACGGCTGTGTCACGGCATGTAAAAACGAAAACGATGACGCATTAGAGTGGGGCATACAGCGCCGCCGCGTTGTGACCCTCAATGATGGTGAACCGGGTGAAAACTCGATTTCGGTGGCGTGCATGCACTGTACCGATGCACCATGTATGGCAGTGTGTCCCGCCGATTGTTTTGAACACACTGAAGATGGCATCGTGCTGCACAACAAAGATCTCTGCATTGGTTGCGGCTACTGTTTGTTTGCTTGCCCATTTGGTGCACCGCAGTTTCCAAAACAGGAAGCGTTTGGTGAACGTGGCAAAATGGACAAATGCACCTTCTGTGCAGGCGGACCGGAAACAGAGCCAGGCTCGCCAGAAGAGCGTCAAAAGTACGGGGCTAACCGCATTGCGGAAGGTAAGTTGCCGATGTGTGCGTCATTGTGTTCAACCAAAGCACTGCTGGCGGGCGATGCAGAGAAAGTGTCTGATATTTTCCGCCAACGTGTGGTTGAACGGGGAGCAAAAGGGGCTGGTTGGACCGATGGTCATGATCTCGCCTTTGATGCCACTAAGAGCTGAGCACGGAGAGTAGAATGAGTTCTATTTTTAAACGTGTTTGGGTCACCATGCTGTCAGTAATGGCGGCATGGTGGGCCGTATCTCTGCCAGTGTACGCGGAGCAAGAGACAAACGTGGCACAAAGTGAGATGACCCAACTAGCCGGCGCCGATTATTGGCGCCAGGTGCGCGAAGGCGAGGCGGGGTATACAACCTCGCAGTTTCCTGAGCATGGCGTTCTGATCACTGCCCCAGGGCAAACCTGGTACATCCTCAAAGAAAAGTGGATGTCGCCCGCAGGCGCAGTGGCGATATTTGGCAGTATTGCGATGGTGACCTTGGTCTACTTAGTGATGGGGCCAATTAAGTTGAGTGCACCGCGTACAGGCAGAAAGATCAAACGCTGGTCGCGCCTAGACCGCGCACTCCACTGGAGTATGGCTTTTACCTTTCTGACATTGGCGTTTAGTGGCTTGATGTTGGTTTACGGCAAGCATTTTCTTAAGCCCTATATTCCGAGTGAGCTATGGGGCTGGGTGATCATCACTGCGAAGCAGTATCACAACTACATTGGCCCTATTTTTTATCTCTTGCTGCTGTGCATCCTCGTTAAGTGGTGGCGAAAGTCGGTGTTTAAAAAGGTGGATCTGGTTTGGTTCTTCAAGCTGGGCGGCATGGTGGGCAAACATAAAGGTAGCCATCCGTCCGCAGAGTTTTCAAATGCGGGGGAGAAGGCGCTGTTTTGGCTCTTGATCGTGGTGGGCACCGTGGTTGCGTTTAGCGGGTTGGTGTTGGATTTTCCAATATTCGGTCAAACTCGCCGCGATATGGAGCTTTCTAATCTCGTGCACGGCTTAGCGGCGCTGATTTTGATTTGTGGTTTTGTCTTCCACATCTATATCGGTCTGTTTGGTATGGAGGGCGCACTAGAGGGCATGGTCACGGGTGAAGTCGACGAAACTTGGGCGAAAGAGCACCATGACTTGTGGTACGAGGAAGTTATGACGAAAACGCCCGACGGTAACAAAGGAGATAAGCATGAACCAAACGCATAAAGGAATTTGGGTCGCCTATATCCTGAGTTGCTTCACTCCCTTTACCTGTTTGATTTCAGGGGTGATCGCCATCGTGTACGCGGGTTATCGACTCGATAAAGGTGAAGATGGACAGGTGGTGGATTCACACTACTATGGATTGATCAGAACGTTTTTCCTTAATTTGACCTATTTTGTGGTCTTGATCATCACCGTCGCGACATCCAATGGCTTGCTTAAAGGGGTGAACGACTACTGGTATAAAAGCCAGTGGATAGATTCGATTGCTCATGCGATTCCATACATCGGTTTTGCTTTGGGCTTAGTGGCCATTGCAGTGTGGTTTGTGCGTATGGCACAGGGCATGCGATTGCTTCGCCAGAATCAACCGTTTCACTTCTCCAAAGGGCCCAATCTCTAACGGTAACGTGGCATTCACATATATTGATAGCGCTCCAATATGGGGCGCTTTATTGATTTGGTGGATGCATTAAATTGGTGCGTTATCACCAAGTTGGTGCCATTGGTTTAAATCTCTCTAACTTTTAGTCGCTCTCCCTTCAAGCTTTAGAATTATTATCGACATAAAATCAATGCCTTATTTTTACTCTGACATATTGCTCAATACTGGCACAGATATTGTTTACTGGCTTTCCTGATTCATTTTTCACTAATTTGGTGAATAAAAAATAACCGACGCACATAAAAAGTGCGCTACATGGAGACAGACAATAATGAGCCTAGATGTAAGTCAGGTACACGGAGCCGTTCAAACCCTGACACAGAGTTCAGATACCCTTTTTTTGCTGCTGGGTGCCATCATGGTGTTTTTAATGCACGCGGGTTTTGCTTTTCTCGAAGTAGGGACGGTGCGCCACAAAAACCAAGTCAATGCACTGGTCAAGATTCTCGCTGATTTCGGCATTTCAGCCCTCGCTTACTTTTTCTTTGGTTACTGGCTTGCCTATGGCGCAAACTTCTTTGCCGATGCGCAGACCCTATCGCAAGGCAATGGTTATGAACTGGTGAAGTTCTTCTTCCTTCTCACCTTTGCGGCGGCCATACCAGCGATTGTCTCTGGCGGCATTGCTGAGCGTGCACGTTTCTATCCGGTACTGATTGCGACGTTTTTTACCGTCGGTTTGGTCTACCCAATCTTTGAAGGTATGATTTGGAACGGCAACTACGGCGTTCAAGCTTGGTTTGAAAATCAATTTGGTTATGGCTTCCATGACTTTGCAGGCTCTGTCGTTGTGCATGGCGTGGGCGGTTGGATAGCCTTGGTTGCCGTACTGTTTCTAGGTATGCGTAACGGCCGTATTCGCGCAGGTAAGCACACCAACTTCGCGCCTTCAAATATCCCATTTTTGGCACTCGGTGCATGGATTCTATGTGTCGGCTGGTTTGGTTTTAATGTGATGTCTGCGCAAACGCTGGAAGGCATCAGCGGCCTAGTGGCGATGAACTCACTGATGGCGATGGTCGGGGGTATTGTGGCGGCCTTGATTGCGGGTAAAAATGACCCTGGGTTTATCCACAATGGACCGCTTGCCGGTTTGGTTGCGGTGTGTGCCGGTTCAGATCTGATGCATCCGATTGGCGCGCTTGTTACTGGTGCGGTGGCTGGCGCACTGTTCGTTTACCTCTTTACCTATCTACAAAACAAAACCAAGATCGATGATGTACTCGGCGTGTGGCCTCTGCACGGCGTTTGTGGCGCGTGGGGTGGTATTGCGGCTGGAGTCTTTGGCCAAAGCGCACTCGGTGGCTTAGGCGGCGTGAGCTTGACGGTTCAAGTGCTTGGCACCATTGCTGGTATCGTGATTGCGGTCGTAGGCGCCATGCTTGTCTACGGCATCATCAATAGTGTGACCGGATTACGCTTGTCCGAGGAAGATGAGTTTAATGGCGCCGATTTGGCGATTCACAAGATCTCTTCAACCAACGAAGACTGATCAAAGCGCAGTATCCAACGAACTCGGGGCGCGATTAGGCGCCCCGTTTTTGATCATCCATCACAGAAACCACACCTCGTTTTAAACGCTTCGACTATGGTCTAATCCTTATTCCTATTGTTGTTATTGATGAAGTGCTAAGCTAACAGCAAAGGAAGAAAACCAATAAAGGAAGACCTATGAAGTTTCCGTACCGCAACGTCGTTGTATTGACTGGCGCAGGTATCTCCGCTGAATCTGGTATTAAGACCTTTCGCGCTCAAGATGGCCTTTGGGAAAACCACCGTATTGAAGATGTCGCAACGCCAGAAGGATTCGCGCGCAATCCAGACTTAGTACAAGAGTTTTACAATCAACGCCGTCTCAAACTCCAAGATGACTCGATTAAACCTAACGCCGCCCATCTCGCACTAGGTAGGCTAGAGCAGGAGTTGGAAGGCAGTGTCACCATCATCACGCAAAATATCGATAACTTACATGAGCGCGGTGGCAGTACCAATGTCATTCATATGCATGGCGAGCTACTGAAAGCGCGTTGCAGCGTCTCCAATCAAGTAGTCGATGAACAGGGGCCGATTCACACCGGTGATTTATGTCATTGCTGTCAAATCCCGTCACAGATGCGCCCCCACGTTGTGTGGTTTGGCGAAATGCCGCTGCGCATGGGTGACATCTATGAAGCGTTGGAAAAGTCGGATCTATTTATATCCATTGGCACTTCCGGTGTGGTGTATCCCGCTGCAGGATTTGTTCATGATGCAAGAATGCACGGTGCCCATTCGATTGAAATCAATCTAGAGCCAAGCGCTATCGAGAGTGAGTTTGAAGAAAAACGCTACGGTAAAGCAAGTATTGAGGTACCGAAACTCGTGGATGAGATTTTGTCGCTACAGACACCATCACGCAAACATGCATAACTGGCGCGACAGGAGCTGAAACACTGTTAACGTTTAAAGTGAGCAGTACATACAACAACGGCCACATTGCGTGGCCGTTTTACTTTGATACTCTTATCGACGATGGGTTATCGATACGAGTGAGTCATTCGTGGACTAGTTGTTCACTTTGAGTTTTTGGAAGTACTCATCGTAAAGCACGCTGGCTTCACCCACCTCATCTTGCCATGTGCCGCTTTCCATAACCTCTTGTGGTGGGAAGATGCTTGGATCGTTGGCAAAATCTTCGGGTAGCAAGTCGTGCGCGGTGGCGACGGGGGTCGGGTAGCCGATTTCAACGGCGATTTTCGCCGCGTTCTCAGGACGCAGTAGGAAATCGATCATCTTGTGCGCGGCTTCGATGTTTTTCGCTTCTGCTGGAATTGCTAAGCTGTCCATCCAAAAAATGGCGCCTTTCTCTGGCCAAATGATGTCGATGGATGCGCCTTCTTGACGAGCCATGTAGGCAGACCCATTCCAGAGCATACCCAGCGACACTTCACCGGCAAGGTAAGGGTTAGCGGGGAAGTCAGAGTTAAATACCAATACATTGGGCATTAGTTTTTTCAGCTCTTGATACGCCGCTTCAATTTCGTCAGGGTTGGTGGTGTTGGGTGAGTAACCGAGTTTGGTTAAGGCGATGTGGAACACCTCACGTGAATCGTCCATCAGCATCAGTTGGCCTTCCCACTTAGTATCCCAAAAGTCGTCCCACTTGGTGACGGTTGAGCGGTCTAGCATATCAGAGTTGATGCCAATCCCCGTCGCGCCCCAAATGTAGGGAATCGAGTAATTGTTGCTTGGGTCAAAAGGCTTGTTTAAGAAATTACTGTCGAGATCGGCAAAGTGCGACAATTGGGTCTTATCGATTTGTTGAAGCATGCCTTCCTTGCGCATCTTCGACACAAAATAGGTAGACGGTACTACGAGGTCATAACCTGAACCTTGAGTCTTTAACTTGGCGTACATGCTTTCGTTAGACTCGTAGGTTGAGTAGATCACTTTGATCCCAGTTTCTTTTGTAAAGTCTTCAAGAACTTCAGACGGAATGTATTCCGACCAGTTGTAGAAATAGAGTTCTTGATCAGCAGCCATAGCAGGGGAAGCGATAAGTGTCGCTGCGCACAAGGCGCTTGCATAGAATTTACTTTTCATTGTATTTCCGTTTTTTGGTGCGCCATCAAGATCCATCGTTCCTGACGTATCTTATTGATAGTGCAGTGAGTAATAATATTTATCTACAAGATAAACCATACGCGAAAAGTATATCAGCCAAACAAAAAAATAGGCAGCATCCGCTACCTATTTTGTTCTTTTCGTCTGTTAACCGGTTATTGACCCGCTTTCAACTTCATAAAGTAATCTTCGTACTTAACCGTCATGTCACCAACCGCATCTTGCCATTCCACTCGGTCAAGATCCTCTTGCGATGGGAAGAGCGGCGCCACATCTTTAAACTTGGCATTAGACTCCGCTACAGCGGTTAAGTAACCGGTATCACGCGAGATTTGTTCTGCGATTTCAGGGCGTAGTAAGAAATCGATCATCTTGTGCGCAGCTTCTACGTTTTTCGCGCCGGAAGAGATAGCAAAGTTATCGACCCAACCAATGCCTCCTTCTTTTGGAAAGACCAGTTTAAGGTTGAGACCTTCATTTTGCGCGGCGGCAGCACTGCCATTCCACAACATGCCGACACCCACTTCGCCCGATAAGTAAGGCGCTGCTGGGTTGTCTGAGTTAAAGACTAAGACGTTTGGCATGAGCTTTTGCAGCTCAGCGTACGCTTGGTCGATTTGCTCTGGGTCAGTGGTATTGCCTGAGTAACCCAGTTTACGTAAAGCGATATGGAACACCTCACGCGTGTCATCCATCAACATGACTTGACCTTGCAAATCCGGGTTCCATAGGTCTGCCCAGCTGGTAAAGTCGTTGGTATCGTACATGTCTTCATTTACGGCGAGACCTGTGATCGCTACTACGTGGGGAATCGAGTATTCGTTGTTTAGATCATAAGGTTTGTTGAGGTAGTTTTTGTCCAAGTTAGCAAAATTCAACAGCTTGCTCTTATCGATTTTCTGCAACATACCTTCGTCACGCATTTTTGCGACGAAGTAGGTCGAAGGGACGACTAAATCGTAGCCTTGGTTGTGCGTTTTTAGCTTGGCATAGAGTGTTTCATTCGACTCATACGTCGAGTAAATCACTTTAATGCCGGTTTCACTGGTGAACTGCTCAAGCAAACTGCTGTTAATGTACGGCCCCCAGTTCATAAACACTAATTCTTTGTCTTCTGCACGCGTTTGCGCTGAAAAGAGAGAGAACATGCATGCACTTGCCGTAATTAAAGTTGCCCATTTTTTCATTGACGTTAGCTCCAAACCAAACGTACAGGCCAGCAACACTGGCCATTATCGATACAAAACAGGACGGCGAGTGCCGTCCCGTACAAAGTCACGGGTATCAGTCTACCTTCTCGCGAGCAATCAGTTGCGAGAGGATAACCAGTGTCAACGACACCACCAACATGACGGTTGCAAGAGCATTCACCTCTGGTGAAATGCCCACCTTCACCATTGAATAGATCTTCAATGGTAGAATTTCATAAGTCGGCCCTGTGACAAAGGAGCTGATGATCACATCGTCCAGTGATAGTGTGAAGCTCAGCAGCCAACCGGCAGCGACCGCAGGCTTCGCCAAGGGTAAGATGATTCTGCTTAAAATCGTCCACTCACTCGCGCCCAGATCTTTTGCTGCCTCAAGCATTTTTACATCAAACCCGTTTAAGCGGCTGTATACCGTCACAACCACGAAAGGCAGACAGAAGGTAATGTGGGCGATCAACAAAGTGAAAAAGCCCAGTTGCGCGCCTAGCACCAAGAATAGGGCAAGCAGCGAAATCGCCATCACGATATCCGGTGACATCATGACAACAAACAGCATGCCATTAACCGCGTTTTTGCCCTTGAAGTTATAGCGAAATAGCGCTACCGCAGTTAGGCTACCAATCACGGTGGCGGCAGTAGCGGAAAATACCGCCACGTTGATCGAGTGCCACGCAGCTTGCATTAGGCTGTCATTGTTGACCAAGGTTTCGTACCACTTGGTGGTAAAACCATCCCACTTCATGCCGAATTTATTGGCATTGAATGAGTTAACGATCAGCACGATGATAGGCAGGTACAAAAAGCCGTACACGACGCTCATAAAGCTAAATCTAACTGTTTTTCCCATCAGCTTAGCTCCACTTTCTTATTCAAGAGTTTTCCTGCTCGATAGTAGGCGTACAACATCACCGCCATCGCAATGGTCAATGCGATACTGGTTGCCGCGCCGAATGGCCAATCACGTGCATTGAGCACTTGGCTTTTGATCACGTTACCAATGAGCAAGTTCTTCGCACCACCGAGCAAATCGGAGATATAGAACATGCCGAGCGCAGGCAGCAGAACCAATAAGCAACCACCAATAATGCCAGGCATGGTCAATGGTAAGGTGACACGCGTGAAGATTTGCAGTTTGTTGGCACCGAGATCTTTCGCCGCCTCAATGTAAGTATCGTCCAATTTTTCAATAGCCGAATACAACGGCAGAATCATAAACGGAAGCAAGATGTAGACAAGGCCAATCATCACGGCGCTTTCGGTGTACATAATGCGTAGTGGCTTATCGATAAGTTCCAGTGCCATCAATGATTTGTTTAAAATCCCCTGAGTACCTAAGACAATTTTTAGCCCGTAAGTCCGAATCAGCGAGTTGGTCCAAAAAGGAACAATGACCAAAAACAGCATGATAGGGCGCCACTTGGCCGGCATCTTTGCCACGATGTAGGCAAAAGGGTAGCCAATCACCAAGCAGATCAAGGTGGCGACGATAGCCATATAGAACGAATGCCACAGTACTTTGGCGTACAGTGGGTCGAATAGGCGCGCGTAGTTGTCTAAAGTAAAGGTCAGATCGATGAGATTCGCTTCGTCACGCGTAAGGAAACTCGTACCAATGATCATCAGGTTGGGTAACAGGACAAATAGTGTTAACCAGCCGACAATCAGCGTGATGATCGCATTTTGAAGATTAAACTTCGACGCTTTCATTGAGCACCACCTCCCAGCTCTCCACCCAAGTGATGGCAACTTTTTGACCGAGAGAGTGATCAACATCCGGGTCATCTTCATTGAAGAATTCACTCACCATGACGCGCATACCTGATTCAAGTTCTATCACGGAGTCGAGCGTCATCCCTTTATAGGTACGCTCGGTGACGTGACCAACGATGCCACGCTGCTCGGACTCTTTGATCTCTTCGATACGTAAGTCTTCAGGGCGTAGCATCACTTGTAGCTTGTCGCCGGCTTGAGCTTCACCTTCGAAGTAAACAACGCTATCGACGCCTTCAATTTCGGCGCGCACACGTTTGTCGTCCAAACACTCGATCATGGTGGCATGAAAGACGTTAATTTCACCGATAAAACGCGCAACGAATAGGTTCTTCGGCTCTTCGTAAATCTCACGTGGGGAGCCATCTTGCTCAATGACGCCATCGCGCATCACGATAATGCGGTCTGACATCGATAGCGCTTCCTCTTGGTCATGGGTGACAAAGATGAAGGTGATGCCCAGTTTGCGCTGAAGCTGCTTAAGCTCAATTTGCATCTGCTTGCGCAGTTTGTAGTCCAGCGCTGACAACGATTCGTCTAACAGCAATACCTTGGGTTTGTTGACCACCGCGCGTGCAATGGCGATACGCTGCTGCTGGCCACCGGAAAGCTGGTGAGGCTTGCGTTGCGCCATCTCTTCTAGACGGACCATGCGCAGCGCTTCAAGGACTCGGGGTTCGATGTCTTGGCTCGGCACTTTTTGCATACGCAAACCAAACGCGACGTTCTCAAACACCGTCATGTGCGGGAAGAGGGCATAACTCTGGAAAACAGTATTGACGTGTCGCTGCTCAGCAGGAACATGAGTCATAGTTTGACCATCAAGAATGATGTCACCGTTATCTGCAGACTCGAAGCCCGCAATCATACGTAATACAGTTGTTTTACCACAGCCTGAAGGGCCTAAAATGGTCAAAAACTCACCGTGATTTACATCGAGATTTAGGTGACCGATGATTTCTTTACCATCGAAGCTTTTACTGATGCCGGCTAAGCGTATAACCGGTTGTTCTGCTGTATTTTTGCTGTTCAACGTCTGTATTTCTCCTACTTAAACAGAACCATAGCGTTGTACCTAGCCATCACTATGGGTATTGATTCATTTCCCTAATGAGAAAGCGCATAAAATAACGTGAAGTTAGAGGCGCGAATCATAATCACCAAAATCGTGAAATCAAAGCAATTTATCAGCCTCCAAGTGAAAAAATTTTTATGAAGTCTGACCTGTATGTTTGTTAACGAAACTAGTCCCCGTTATCTAACGTGGGTGGACGAGACTACGACCCGTGATTTGTTCAACCTGTTGCCCACTTTAAAACACAAAAAGTTCAAATATCAATCAAATCGTTGATAAAACTGGCAACAATGACGGTTCTGATTTTAGAGTGCGAGATGTTTCAGTATAATGATGCTAATTTTTTCTCTAAAAGTGAGTGTGCCAGCGTAACATGGCAGGCAGACCAGTGATGGAATTCCAATGAAGAGTGAGTTTGAAAAAGACTTCAACCTTGGCGGCAGTATCGAGCGCGCCTTATCCGGAAATTACGAGCTGAAGGTCGTGGATGTGCTCAAAGAAGCGGGCCAGCACACCATGAAACATTTCGTCTCTTTCTCTCCGGCGATCATCGCCTTGATTGCGTTGCAACTGGCGATTTTTTATATCGCTCTAAAATTGCAACTGGGTAATCCTTCTATCATCTTCGATGCGATTTTAGGTACCGCAGAGTTCGACCCCAGTATTTTCAGTGCGATTATGGTCGCCAACTTTAGTTACGAAGTGATCAGTGCACCGATTTATGCCGGGATCAGCTTAATGGCGATGAGTCATGCGGCTGGACTCTCAACCAAGCCCCGCCACATGCTCAAAGGGCTACAACATACCATTCCAGTTATTATGGCGACACTGTTTAGCCTGCTCCTTCAAGGCGTGGCCGGAATGATTCTGCCCTTTGTTTCTATGTATTTGTCGCTGGCGTTTAGCAACTCTATGCTCCTTATCTGTGAGAAGCGTGTACCGCCCATGCAATCGCTGCTGTTGTCGCTGCGCGCCGTTAATAAGAAGTTTTTCCCACTAGTGGGTTTGTATTCCGTCGTAACGGTGCTGTTTATCGTCGGTGTGATGTTCTACGGAATCGGCCTCATTTTTGTGCTGCCGTTTTTCTTCCACGTCAAAGGCATCGTGTACCGCAATATGTTTGGTATTAAGCTAAAAATTGTCACCAAAGAACAACCTACAGATGAGAATGATGATGACAACGACCCACAAATTTTCAATGCGTAAGACGGAACTACTTGTTTTAGTGATCGCAGCTCTGGTTGCCAGTTGCAGTTACTACCAGTACGAGAAACAGGATCAAGAAGAGGCGGTGAGCGTTTCCTATTCTCAAGCGAAGAAAGTCGGTAAAGCGCCAGATTTTACTCGCTTTGATGATGTCTCCGAGAAAAAACAGGCGTTCTTCGACTACCTACGCCCGGGTATCGAGTTGGAAAACCAGAGAGTCAAAAAAGAGCGTTCGCGTTTAGACATCATTCAACGTCGTTTTCAAAAGGGTCAGTTAACAGCCAAAGATCGTCAATACGCCTCTGAGTTGGGTGAACGTTACAACGTCCAGCTTCCAGAAGGCGGCATTGATCAAGCTTGGCTTGAGACTATGTTGCATCGCGTCGATGTATTGCCGGAATCTCTGGTGTTGGTTCAAGCCGCCAATGAGTCAGCTTGGGGCACGTCGCGTTTCGCCCGCAAGGCAAACAACTACTTTGGTCAATGGTGTTACTCCGAAGGGTGCGGTGTGGTACCGCTAAAGCGGGGCGATGATATGAGCCATGAAGTTGCCAAGTTTAAATCGGTCCAGCAGTCCATTCATGGCTATTTTATGAATGTGAATCGTAATCACGCGTATGAAGACTTGCGTGAGATCCGTTACCAACGACATGTAAAAGATAAAAGTCTTACCGACACTGAAGCAGCTATCGCTTTAACTAATGGCTTGCTGCGCTATTCTGAGCGCGGTGAGGACTATGTCAAAGACATCAAGACGATGATCATGCACAATCAGGACTTCTGGGAAGATAACCTGACAAAACAATAAGTAACGATAATGACTCGATTAAAGTTAGCCCTAGGACTTGGGTTTGCAGCGGCAATGGCGTGCACGCCCGTCGCCGCGCAAGAATACATGTTTACCTACACCAAGCTTTACACGCACATGAAGCAAAACGCCAAAGAGGGGCATGAAGACGTTAAAATCGGCTTCTTTTTTCTCAATGCCGATACGAAGCGGAATTGCGTGATTGAGAAAGCATGGATGGAAAAAGAGCAGCACTACGAAGAGCTCAAGTCCTCTCAGTACCATGAGCTTTTGGTACCACTCGATAACAATCTGCGTTCTGCGAATCCATTAGTCTTCGTGCGCACCCCGCAAGATCAGCGCTGTGATTTCTCTATGGTCGTCATGACCAAACAGCCCATGGAAGGAGAGGTCTCTTACCAAGAGGTTGAGGTACTCCTTCCTCAAATGCATGCCATGCTTGTTGATCTCGGCGGGATGTTCGCTAGCTGGTTCACGCCAGATGTCGAAGGTATCACGTTGGAGTTTCCCAACGATCTCAATGGTGTGATTCAGTTCTCCAATGGCTCAGAGAAAGCGATTGTGGCTGGCAAAGTACAAGTGGCGTTAAGTGAGATTGGTGAGGGGGGCAAGATGACGCTTCCGACCCAAACTGCGCGAGTGTTGCCATACTTACCCAAGGCAAAATAGCCATCTGCTCGTCTTTACCTAAACGTAATAAGGGCCGCATCTGCGGCCCTTATTCTTTATGACGAATAAACCTGACTACAAGTTGGTCACATTGAGCTGAAGGCTAGGATCGAACTCTTGTACACGATCGTCTTCATCAAGCTCTGGAGTCGGGATTTCTTCTTTATCGAAGCCAATATCTCCACCGTTGATGACACCAGAGTCTTTATCAACGGATTTAAAATCGAACAGTTCAAAGTCAGCCAAGTGGCTAGGTACCACATTTTGCATAGCGCGGAACATGCTTTCGATTCGACCAGGGAAGCGTTTGTCCCACTCATTAAGCATCTGTTTGATGTTCTGGCGCTGCAAGTTTGGCTGTGAACCGCACAAGTTACACGGGATAATTGGATAGCCGCGCAAATCTGCATACTTGATGATGTCTTTTTCACGGCAGTACGCCAGCGGACGAATCACCACGTGTTCACCGTTATCCGACACCAATTTAGGTGGCATGCCTTTCATTTTTCCGCCGTGGAACATATTCAAAAAGAGTGTTTCGAGAATGTCATCACGGTGGTGGCCAAGGGCAATCTTGGTTGCGCCCAACTCTTTTGCAGTGCGATACAAGATACCACGACGCAAACGTGAACAGAGTGAACAGGTCGTCTTGCCTTCAGGGATCTTATCTTGAACGATAGAGTATGTATCCTCTTCGACAATTTTGTATTCGACACCAAGTGACTCTAAATACTCTGGCAGGATGTGTGCAGGGAAGCCAGGCTGTTTTTGATCAAGGTTGACCGCAATCAATTGGAAATTGATTGGCGCACTCTTTTGTAAACTCATCAAAATATCAAGCATAGTAAAGCTGTCCTTGCCGCCGGATAAGCAAACCATAATGCGATCACCGTCTTCAATCATATTGAAGTCTTGGATGGCTTGGCCGGTGTTGCGGCGGATACGCTTTTGCAGCTTATTAAAGTTGTATTGTTGAGCTTTAGTTAGCTCTTGAGTTTGCTCAGTCATCAGCTTGCAGTCTTAATCAATCATGAATCCAAATGAAGTGCGTATGATACGGATAAATCACTCAGATGCCAGCGTTAGCGCAGAAAATAATTTATCGGCTTGAGGTCCAAACCGCGGTCTTTTGAGAGGAAAGAAAATAGCCTCACCAAAGGGTGAGGCTATTGAAGGAGAACAAGTCCATTAGATTGCTGTTTTAGGATCGAGTGGGCTGATATAACCAGCGGGTTTCAGGGCGAGTACATCGCAATTGATCTTATCAATCACATGTTCAGCGGTATTCCCGATAAACACGGCTGAGAGTCCGGTGCGTCCAGTGGTACCGATAATCACCATAGCGGCATTCTCTTTGATAGCGGCGTCTGGGATAACGTCCTCTGGCAAACCTTGCTCCACAATGGTTTGCTCTTCATCAAAACCATGTTTTTGTCTCAGTGCTTTCATCGCTGTTAAGTGGTGGCCGCGAACAGCATCGGTATAGGTGGTCGGGTCAAACTCTGGTAACTCAATAGTAATGTTGGCCGGTGTGACTGGATAAGCGTTAACAAGCAGCGGACGTGCGCCTAATCGCTCAGACAAACTCTTTAGCTGCTCAACCATTTCATCGTTTAACCCAATGTGTGTGTCATTTTCTGAACCTACGTGCACGGAGGCGAGAATACTTGCGTCCTCTGGCCATGTTTCGTTTTTAACCAGCAACACAGGAGAAGGGCATTTACGCAGCAAATGCCAATCGGTTGGGGTGAAAATCACCGACTCTAAGACATCATGCTTGCGTGTACCTTTAATAACGATGTCGTGTTCACCAGAAAAGACTTCGGCGATAATCGCTTCATATGGACGGTTGTGCCACACCACTTTGACTTCAAACTCCACGTTGTCATTCAAATAGGGCTGTGCGACTTTTTGCATCCATTGCTCGCGTTGACCGATCACACCTCGGCGCATTGCATCTCTTTCATCAGAAGAGAGCATTGAGGTCATGTCATAAGAGAAGTCATAGATAGAGAGAAAGAACGTCACTCGACTCGGTGAACGGCTCTGCGCGGCAAGCTGCATCGCTCTGGAAAGGGCGGGTTGTTCTTCTTTATTGATATCGGCAACCACTAAAATCTTATTGTAAATACTCATAATTACTCCTTGGAGTAGAGTTGGGCTATAAGATTAATGTAGCTTACTTTTGAGGAGAGTATTAGGAAAACAATGCGGAAAGTAGAAGAAGTATGATGTAGCTCAGAATAGAGCTACATCATTGAACTGATTACGATTCTTTTGAAACGCCCGCCAGATCCATCAGCGCATCGTGGTCGATGATGGTGATGTATTTCCCTTTCACGCTGAGAATTTCAGACTTTTGGAAACGGCCTAACAAACGCGAGATTGTCTCTACCGTCAATCCGAGATAGTTACCAATATCACCACGAGTCATGGTTAAACGGAACTCACGAGGGCTAAAGCCGCGCTGCGAAAAACGAGTTGAAAGGTTGTATAGGAAAGCAGCGAGACGCTCTTCTGCGTTCTTCTTTGAGAGCAGGAGAATCATGTCTTGGTCGCCTTTGATTTCATTACTCATCAGGCGCATGATTTGCTGACGCAACTTAGGCATTTTACCTGAAAGGTCGTCCAAGATTTCGTAAGGGATCTCACACACCATCGACGTCTCAAGCGCTTGAGCGAAACTTGGGTGACAATCACCAGTAATCGCATCAAAGCCTACAAGGTCACCGGCTAGGTGAAAGGCTGTAATTTGTTCATCGCCTTGCTCGGTAATGGTGTAGCTCTTAATGGTTCCTGAACGAATTGCGTAAAGAGATTTAAGCTCATCACCCGCTTTAAATAGCTCTTGGCCTTTCTGGATAGGCTTCTTTCGTTCGATAATTTGGTCAAGCTGGTCAAGTTCGGACTCGTTCAAAGTGAACGGAATACAAAGCTGACTGATACTACAGTCCTGACAGTGAATCGCACAACCACCGGACTGAATTCGCTTTGTTGCAGGCTTTTCAGAAATCATAACAACCTTTCACTATTTGATATACATCAATATTTTAGCACCCATTAGCGGCAAAAGGTAGCGGAAAAAAATGTATAAAAACAGGTATCTATAAACTAATTAATAAAATCGATATTGCATCATATCCGGTAAAAATGCCGTAGATTAACAGCATAAACGCAACAATTTGACGAAATACTGAAGAATTTTGAATCCGCTTAAGCGCCTCAGCCCCCATGCCAACCGCCAGCATCGCGGGTAGGGTTCCCAGCCCAAACATCAACATGACTAAGGCGCCGTTTAGCGCGCTGCCAGACACCGCAGACCACGTCAATGTGGAGTAGACAAGTCCGCAGGGTAGCCATCCCCAGACCATGCCAAACGGAAGGGCGTGCAAGGGGGATTGTAAAGGCAGTAGGGATTTGCCCGCTGGAGAGATAAAACGCCAAAGCTGCTGACCCAGCTTTTCAATATGCAGCAGTCCGTGCCACCATTTTCCGATGTAACACGCCAGCAAAATCATGAAAAGTGCCGCCAGCAAACGAAGCCATATCAAGACACTATTTATTTGGCTCAGTTTGCTCAACGACGCCACTGCGCCGCCGACGATGGCTCCAAGCAGTGCGTAACTGATTAATCGACCAAGATTGTAATAAACGGGCGTCCAGCGAGAGGGCGAGGTTTGCCCGATGGTGAGCATTGAGGCGATACCACCACACATCCCCATACAATGTCCGGCCCCGACAAGACCGATAACAAACGCGCCGAACCAATCAATCATCATGGCTCACGTTTCTTTTGCTCAGACTCATCTTCGTCAAACAGAATGTTGTGACCTTGACGCTCGAGATCTTCAAACTGCTCGCTTTTCACTGCCCACAGAAACACCGCTACGGCAACACAAACCAGTACGATGGCAATAGGGATTAAGATATACAAGCTTTCCATTTACTTACCCTGTTCTTTGAGCAAACGCAGAGAGTTCGATACTACAATAATTGAGCTTGCAGACATACCAACCACAGCAAAATAAGGCGCGACCAAGCCGGCAACAGCGAGTGGCAAAATCAATACGTTATAGCCCAGTGACCACGCGAGGTTTTCACGGATGATTTTTCGAGTTTGCAGCGCGAGTTTGCGTGCATCAAGGATTCGTTCCAAGTGATCACCAAGCAACACCATGTCCGCTGAGGCTTTGGCAACATCGGCACCACCACCCATGGCGACAGACAGATGCGCGCCGGCGAGAGTAGGGGCATCGTTAATGCCATCCCCGATCATCATGGTGACGTCATTCGCATCAACGTGGTTTAAGAATTCGAGCTTGTCTTGAGGCTTGGCTCCTGCGACTACATCCTCAATCCCAATTTGCTCGGCGACCAATGTCGCGTTGGTGTGGGAATCACCCGTTAGCAGCGTCACTTTGATGCCCGCTTGCTGAAACTGCTCAATAAACGGCTTGGCGTCCTTACGAATCGGGTCGTGATATTCAAAGGTGGCCACTAGCTCGTTATTCAGTGATAAGTAAATGCAGTTAGGTGAGGGACTCGCCCCTTCACCAATCACAAACGAGGCACTGCCTATTTTCGCAATCGCACCATCAATCGAACCGGTTACACCAGAACCAATTACGTTCTCGATGTCTTGAATCTCCAGGCTCTGAACCGCATAAGGCTTAAACGCACGGGCCAGAGGATGATTGGCGTGGGACTCCAATGCTGCGGCCATAGAGAGCGCTTCTTCACGAGTGATATCTCCATGGAGCGTCACGTGACGAATTTCAATGTCACCATGCGTTAAGGTACCGGTTTTATCGATGATCAAATGGTTCACTTTACACAGCGTTTCGAACACGTGGCTTTTGCGCAGAAGTATGCCGAAATTGCCCATGCGAGATGTCGCGCAGGTCAACGCCGTTGGTGTCGCGAGAGAGAGAGCGCAAGGACAGGTCGCGACCAATACTGACAACATGATCCAGAATGCATCGTCTGGGTTTGCTTGGTGCCAAAAGAACCAGGTAACCGCAGCAATCACCAAAATAATCGCGACAAAATAGCGCGCAACGACGTCGGCTATCTCGGCGATTTTGGGTTTCGCAAGCTGTGCTTCATCTTGCAGGCGTACAATTTTCGAGATCATCGAGTCCGCTTTGCTGGATGTCACCTCAAGTTCAAACGCTTCCTCGCCGTTGAGGGTACCGGCGTACACATAATCCTCGACATTTTTCACTACAGGAACGGATTCGCCCGTTAACATCGACTCATCGATGTGGACTCGGCCTTTGATGATCTTGCCATCGGCAGGAATGTGCTCACCGGGTAACACGCGGATTTGATCGCCGAGTTTTAGGCTTCTGACGGCAATTTGGTCACCTTGAACCGTGGTGGCCATTGCAGGTATTAATTTAAGCAGGTTTCCACTTGCAGCGGCGGCTTTGCGTCTTGCGCGCATTTCAAGAAAGCGGCCAACCAAAAGGAAAAACGCAAACATCGAAATGGATTCAAAGAAAACTTCACCTTGCTCTGTAATGGTCGCCACCAAACTGGCAAAGTAGGCAAAAATCATCGCCAAAGAGACGGGGACATCCATGCCGAGAGTTTTACTGCGTAAGCTACGCCATGCATTTAGGTAAAAGGGCAGCGCCGAGTAGAGCATAACCGGTGTGGCAAAAATAAGGCTTACCCAGCGAAAGTAGTGTTTAAACTCGGGTTCTAGATCGCCAAACACTTCAAGGTAGAGCGCCACTGCCAACATCATGACTTGCATGGTCGCAAGGCCAGCTATACCTAACCGATAGAGGTACTGCTTCATTTGCTGATGGTAAGCCGCTTCTTGCTGGTCAGCTTCAAATGGCGCAGCTTTGTAACCCAATTGATGAATCGACGAGAGAAGATCGCTGAGTCGAGTTTTGCTTTTATCCCACGCGAGTATCGCACGATTGGTCGTGGTGTTGACACGAATAGACAAAACGCCAGATTGGGTCGAAACTTGTTTCTCAATCAGCCAAGCACAAGCCGCACAAGAGACACCATCGAGTGACAATGTCACCTCTGCATGTTCTTCATTGGTTCTGACAAACTCCGATTGAACCTCTTCGTTGTCATAGTGAATGAGTGCCTTGAGCTGCTCGGGAACCAGTTCGACTTTTTCTGCAGGCGCTGTTCGGTATTGATAGTAGGACGCGAGCCCACTATCAATAATCGTTTGGGCGACCGTCTCACACCCTGGGCAACACATATCGCGAGATTCACCGAGGATCTCCACCTTATAATCCGTGTTGTCTGGTACATCTTCACCACAGTGGTAACACGATTTACACATAGCTACGCTTACATCAATTAATTGGAAAGAGGGATGGCCATCTCAGAAGGGAATGTCACGCGGCCTTGAATCAACCATTGTGCATCATGAGGGGTCAGTTCGATAAACCAGGGGCCTTGCAGCGCATCGTCAAGCTCAAAGCGATATTGACCTTTGGCGTCAGACGTCAGTAATCGGCTAAAATCGCGATCAGGCAGTGTGCGATGGGCAAACATCGCGGTGATAGCGGGGAAGTGATCGAGAGTGCCTTTATCAAACGTGATGACGATAGCGTTTTCGTCAGAGACGACTTGAGCGCTCAGTCCTAACTCTTTTGCAACGTTAATCTTTGAAATATCAACGTTGATCCCTTTTCCTTTTTTATAGTAATCCTCAGTAACCAGATCGACCGAGTTCTGAGTGAAAATAACGACCGTTATAATAGTCCATACCACCACGATCGATGGAAGGATGATTAGAAACCACGGCCAAAACTGCTTATACCAAGGCTTTTCCATAAAAAAGTTCTCAATTTATAAAATGAAATCAGGGCTTTAACTGTAAAGGAAAGACAGCCCCATTACCATCAGTTGACAGCATGGGGCTGGAATTGAAATGTAACTTATTGTTCTGAGTTGCTTAGGCTCCATACATAGGCAGCGACAAGTTGCACTTTGTCTTCACCTAGTATGTCTTTCCAAGCTGGCATTACGCCTGAGCGGCCGTTCATGACCGTCTCTGTCACTTCAGCACGCGAGCCACCGAATAACCAATCTTGGTCAGTCAGATCCGGTGCACCCACAGCTGGGTTACCTTTACCGTCCGTACCATGACAAGCCGCACAAACCGCAAAACGTACTTTACCTGCTTCTGCTTCGCGCGCGTTCACGCTACGACCTGACAAGCTCAGCGTATAGCTCACGACTTCTTTCACGCCTTCTTCGCCAAGCGCATCTTTCCACGCAGGCATTTGACCGATTCGGCCTTGCATGATGGTGGTCACGATAGCTTCTGGCTCGCCGCCGTATAGCCATGCGTCGTCAGTCAAATTAGGGAATCCTTTTTGACCGCGAGCGTCAGAGCCGTGACACTGCGAACAGTTTTGTAAGAACAGGCGCTGACCCACTTTTACTGCTTCATCATCCGCTGCAATCGCAGGGATAGGGCGCAGATCAGAGGAGCCATCAACATACGCAAGTCGCTTGAATGCTTCACCAAAGTAGGCATCTGCATCATCAAGCTCTTTGGCGTATTGTACTAGCTGCTTGTTCTCTTGAGAGGCGGCAATCGACGCTTTTGACTCTTCAACCGAACGAACGGTTTGATCTGAGCTCTGCCAGCCCAAGACACCTTTAAAGCTGCCAAGACCTGGATAAAGCGTTAAATAGATCGCTGCAAATACGAACGTACCAATGAAAAGGTAAGTCCACCATTTAGGTAGAGGATTGTTAAGCTCACGAATGCCATCGTATTCATGGCCCATATCAGCGCCTTCCTCTACGCCCATTTTATCTTTAAGACACCAGATAAGTAGTGCAGCACAGCCGACCAGTGTTCCGACCGTGATGATAATTATCCAAAGACTCCAAAACGTCGTCATTGCTTAGTCACTCCCTGTTCTTTTTTGGGCTGTTCAATCTCGTCAGCAAAGACAAGGTTGGCATCTTCTTCGAAGCGAGCTTTACGGTTTTTGCCGTAAGCCCACCACACAACGCCAATAAAGCTCACGAACAGAACGATGGTCCAAATACTGTGAATAGTACCTATATCCATTACGTCACCCCTTATTTACTTCATTGCGTGACCAAGAGACTGAAGATAAGCAATGATGGCATCCATCTCTGTTTTACCTTCTACATCTTTAGACGCGTTTGCGATTTGTTCATCTGTGTATGGCACACCGAATAGGTCGCGGAAAATACGCAATTTCTTCTCAGTGTCCTTACCATCCAGTTCATTGTCAGCCAGCCATGGGAAACCAGGCATGTTTGACTCAGGAACCAACTCGCGTGGGTCAATCAAGTGAACGCGGTGCCACTCGTCAGAGTAACGGCCACCTACGCGCGCAAGGTCAGGACCTGTACGCTTAGAGCCCCATAAGAACGGATGCTCCCAAACGCTTTCGCCCGCGACGGAGTAGTGACCGTAGCGCTCTGTTTCCGAACGGAAAGGACGAATCATTTGGCTGTGACACACGTTACAACCTTCGCGAATGTAAATATCACGACCTTCTAGCTCCAACGCAGAATAGGGACGCAAGTTTTCAACCGGCTCCGTTGTCTGTTTTTGGAAAATCAGTGGCGTGATTTCTACCAGCGCACCCAAACTGATGGCAAACACAATCAGGATCGCAAGCAAACCGACATTACGTTCTACTAGTTCGTGGCGATTGTTAGAATTTGAACTCATTCTTTAATCTCCTTAAGCCGGTTGCGGGATAGCTTTTAGGCTATCTTTTGGCGCGGTAACGGTTTTGTACGTGTTGTATGCCATGAGGAACATACCTGCTAGGAAGATAAAGCCACCTAGGAAACGAACAAAATAGAACGGGTAAGACGCTTGCACAGACTCTACAAAACTATACGTTAATGTGCCGTCTGAGTTCACTGCACGCCACATTAGGCCCTGCATAACGCCCGAAATCCACATCGCGACGATGTAAAGAACAGTACCGATAGTGGCTAGCCAGAAGTGGGCGTTGATCATGCCAACAGAGTACATACGCTGCTGACCGAATAGACGCGGAACCAAGTGGTAAACCGAACCAATCGACACCATAGCAACCCAACCTAATGCCCCTGAGTGCACGTGACCGATTGTCCAGTCAGTGTAGTGGGAAAGGGCATTGACGGTCTTAATCGACATCATCGGGCCTTCAAACGTTGACATGCCGTAGAACGACAGAGAGACGATGAGGAAACGCAAAATTGGGTCATAACGAAGTTTGTGCCATGCGCCGGATAGCGTCATGATGCCGTTGATCATGCCACCCCAAGAAGGTGCGAACAGTACGAGAGACATCACCATACCGAGCGACTGAGTCCAGTCAGGCAGAGCCGTGTAGTGAAGGTGGTGTGGGCCTGCCCAGATGTATAGCGAGACCAATGCCCAGAAGTGAACAATCGACAAACGGTATGAATAAACGGGACGTTCAGCTTGCTTCGGAACAAAGTAGTACATCATGCCAAGGAAGCCAGCGGTCAGTAGGAAACCTACCGCGTTGTGTCCGTACCACCATTGTACCATTGCATCAACGGCACCGGAGTAGACAGAGTAAGACTTACCCATAGAAACCGGAATCGCCATGCTGTTGACAATATGCAATACAGCGACAGTGATGATGAACGCACCAAAGAACCAGTTTGCCACGTAGATGTGTGATGTTTTACGCGTAATCAGCGTGCCGAAGAACACCACTGCGTAAGCCACCCAGACAACAGCGATCGCAATATCGATCGGCCATTCTAGTTCCGCGTACTCTTTACCCGAGGTAAAACCGAGTGGGAGAGTGATCGCGGCTGCGAGGATAATTGCCTGCCAACCCCAGAAGGTGAAGGCGACGAGAGGGCCACCAAATAGACGTGTTTGACAAGTTCTCTGTACAACGTAATAAGACGTTGCGAATAGGGCACTTGTACCAAACGCAAAAATAACCGCATTAGTATGCAGAGGACGTAAGCGACTGTACGTCAACCACGGCGTATCAAAGTTTAGCTGTGGCCAAACTAATTGAGCGGCAATCAAAACACCAACAGCCATGCCGACGATACCCCAGAGAATAGTCACTAAGGTAAACTGACGGACGACTGTATAGTTGTAGTTTTGTTCTAGCTGCTTTTCTTGGCTCATTTGCATGCTTCCAATTTCTAATTAACTACACTTTACTTCCAACACGACACATGTCGTAATGCCACCCAAAACCTCAAGAAAATGTCGCCAATCTCAGTTGGTTAAATAATCTTGCCAGTTTTTAAAAAAAGTGGCACTTTCAGCCGCCAACTATACTTCATTTAACAATTCAATGACAGCATAGTAACCTTACACTTGGTCAGGTTTTGGCCTTTTATTTTAAAAGTTTGAAGTTTGTTACACGGAGAACCCAACAGAATGGCAGCCCAAAAACTAACAAGAGGTCGTTTTGCTCAAATAATCATCATGTTAACCCTGCTTCTGACGGCGTTTTTCTGGCGTACTATCACGCACAAAGACATGATAGAAGTGGTGTGCGAACTCAAACCCGCGTGCACATTTGTTGTCGAAAACGACCGCTTCACCGCAAAATTTGAGGCAAACAAGATTATCATCACCAAGCCCAACACAAGGTGGCTGCTAAAATCGTTAGAATCACCGCAAGCAATCACGGAAAGTGACACTGAATGGAGACTCGAGGCTCCCGTCAATGAAGCGTTAAGCCTAAGCTTGCAAGACCTCAACAAGACCAAAGAAGCGACAATCAAGTTTCGAATGTAACTGCGCACAAATTTGGGATAATTGACGTCCTACAATCCATTTTGATAGCCAATAGCTCGACCAATGAGATGTTAAATTTGACGCGAACGAACGAGAAAACTTGCGACTTCTTCGTCGAAATCACAAATTATGAGCATCGCTCAGCACTAATAATCAGCTTTGGAAATCTTTGATTAACAAACTGATTATTAGGTATTTTATGGTAAATGCAGTTATGTTTAATGGAAAACTCACGGGATGGGTAGATTGGATAGGGAGTGGTACTCCATGTGTTTATCTGGGGTTGATTTAACTAATCTACGAAAACCATGTAGTACACCACATGGACTTTCGTACAATCTCTATTAATAACAGCACGTTAAGTGGATATTTTAGAGTTTCATTGTCAAACTAGTACATGTACTGGCAGTTTTTTCACGAAAATTCGTTCAAAACACGTTACCGAGTACATGTACTCTCCATACCTTACCCCCTCCATTTGTTGCTTGGTTTTACTAAAAAAACTCGTTTCAAGATCTTGAAAGTTGCATAAAGCAAACTTGAAAAGCTACACCAGATCAAAACAAGCTAACGACTCCCCGTGTTGTGTAAGGAAGCAGGGCTTGTTGTTCAACAAGATGATTTCATTATTAGTACAGAGAAGGTGAAATTTGATACAGCGACGCAAGCTATTTATTGCTTGAAGGCTATTTAAGGGGCATGACAGAGTCAGAGGAGTGATCGTGCTACAGGGCTACAGGGCTACAGGGCTACAGAAAAATCTGCTAGTAACGTAGTAGCACGAATAGTTGCTCCGTTCGGTGAATGCTCCGTTGTGCTTGGGCGACTCTTGCACCGGCTTGGAGCTCATTGGATGTAAGTGAGGTAGGTTAAGCGTTGAGATTAAACTATTTTTATCGCCGCTTGTTTATGTATTCTGAGTGGGGTTTTCCCTGGCAACTGACAAGGAATCGTGAACGCTTCGTTAATGTTTCCCGCGCCTTTTATTGGCAATTTATTGCCCTCTTTATCTCTTTTGAATTTAGCGACTCGTCTTACCGATATCTTATTACCAAAAATCGGTATCTCTAAATTGGCATTCCAGCCCTTAAATAAGGAGGAGAGCCTGCAAAGTAAAGCATATGAAGTCGACTCACCCGAAAGGGTTTGTAAATAATTTCTTACTTGGTATTCATACTCGCTTTCTGAGTTAATACCGATCCCGCTCATAACCTTAGTGATGTAAGACTCTGGCGTAATATCGATCTTTTTTATATCGGATAAAGCGAGTTTTTTCTTGATCAAGTAATGAGCAAATGCGTAAGTAGCAGGTGACGCCTGAATTTCATGGCGATATTTTTTTGCTAGTTTTTCTATAAGTGCAACGGAGTGTATGAGTTCGTCATTTCCTCTCACATATTCCATAGTTTCAGCTTGCTGATACGTATTACCTTGTGTCCCCCTAAACGCATATTCGTTATTCGTATTTTCGTAGCATTGGGCTAAAAGAGCTACTTGTGAAAGAATTCGGGCGTCGACTTGTACTCCTGACATTTCAAGAACCTCAGCTCTTGAACGAACATTGCCAACATCGATATTAGCGAACGAGTCTTCATCGGAAATCCCCCATACAAGTACGGCAAGAAACCCATACTTAGAGTGTGATGCTGCTTCCAGCCTAGTGTGGCCATCTAATAGTTCACCATCATAACCAATAATGATTGGCTGACCAGTTAGACACCACTTCCGATCATTCATCATTTTGATGAAGCGCCTCACTGTGACTGACTTTATCCGACGGTTCTTGTTTCCCTCGTTAATCGCTCCTCTACGAGAAAAGGTCAATATATCTCTCGCCAAGGTTGGCGTAATGTGTACAACACAATGATTGATTGGTATGTCGAGCACTTTTATCTGAGGGTAATATTTTGCCTTTGACTTAAAGATTTCCAGCATAGTATCTGGAGAAAGTCTGTTGTTGGAGCTGGCCATTAGCTCTTTATCACTCGCCAAATACCGCTTTGGAAGGACTGCGTGCTCTCTTATTAGTGCTTCAACGAGTGAATCTTCAAAATGTTCTGAATCTGTAGTCATGTTTTTACTGCTAGTATGCGTCACAACCTATATTATTGATCGGGCGCGACGCCCGATCAAGGCTAAGGCGACTTTTTGTGTAAAAATGTCGTCATATCGTGTTAGTGGTTGAGAGTGTTGTGAAGGAAAGTGTGCATGTACGAGGGTTAAGTCCCGAAGGGAGTTTTGGGGGGAATAAAACTCTTGTCACCTATCTGATGGCAATTGAGCTGCCTGTTTATTTTTCTCTGCTACCCGCCGATTCTAGAACTGAAGGACTACTAAAGTCTGTTCACAGTAAGCTCAACAAAGAGCGAATAGCGGAGATTAGCCAATCAATTAAGTTAGCGCTAAGCGAATCCACAATTACACCATTTTTATCATTAACTTACGTGGTTGGTGGTAAGCCTTCTCTACAAGTAAAGCAAAAGCAGTTTAGTGAACTGAGCTATGATCCCAGAAATACTTTAATTGTGGGTGGAGTGTTAGAGCTGGTTGCCATAGCAAAGCTATTAGGCATAGAACACCCTTTTTATCCTACGAGAAAATCCTCATTAGATCATGTGCTTGCTGATAGTAATATAAGACAAACATTATCGCGCCTCCCTATACAAGTTACTGTAATTTTCAACACATCTTCAGGGCTAAGCTTTAACGAGATGTGTGACTACTACACCAAGTACAACGCGCGGACCTCTCATTTGCACTCCCCAATTCAGACATCAATGATGAGTAGTTCGTCGATTAACGATTGCGTCAAAGAAATTGCTGAAAAAGTGCACTTAGCGCGATATGGCGGGATGACTAGCAGCTCAATCCGGTTGACGAAATCAGAACAAGGAATTGTTGCTGAAGCGACTCTTATCAAACTTGTTCTAGGTGCTATTGCTGGGCCAAGTGCACAGGATAAAAATAAAGTCGATGATTTCAATTTGAATAAGGGTGCTTTTACGCATCAGGCGATATCAACGACCAAACAATACATAATCCTATTTTTAAGGACTTGGCTAGAGGGTATCTCGAAACAACTCAGCAACGACCGAGACGGGTTTCACTATTCACCTTCACTCTGGCTATCACTGGGACTATTGATAAAAAAAATCACGGACAACGCTACGATTGATGAAACTGAACGATCGATACTGCAAGCCGCAAAAGCTTTATCTACTCTAGATTATTCGAAATCAGCGAAGCACTGGAGCCAATGTAAGGTGCTAACTTTGGATATGAGCGGTAAGAATTATAAAAATGCAAGCGGTGGAGGGCGTTCATTTAGAGTAGGGCTAGCTGAATACCTTTTTGATATTTGCCGATTGACTTAGCCCCAGCCTTGTGCTTTGTTTTCTAAACAATACCCTGTTTGATTTGATGTGGCTGAACCCACAACACTCAAAGGTGACGAATTTGAAAAATTAGAGATTTGGATTGAAGCTTATAAGAAGATTAACTATTCCTAAGCTGACTCTGACATTAGGCTGAGCGTCGTATATGTACTCTCTAACTGATCAGGACAGCTCTATATGAGCCACCTTATGGATGTAGTTGGTGTTTATTGTGACTATCTGTTGCGTACTGTGTGCGATGTAGAATCAAACTTTCTTGAAGCATAAAAGGCACGAGTACAAATGAAACGCCACCTCGATTTGAGGTGGCGTTTTCGATTAAAGAGCAGCCGGCTAACAAGTCACTCTGAATGTGTGAAGCACCTCACCATCTTGAAAGATGTAGTTAATCTTAGCCCAACCACCTGCGCGATAGAAAGCACGAGTCTCTGGGTCATTATTATTGCAAATCATCTGTTGGGCTTGCTTTTCCATCGCGTTCTTCATTTGCTTGAGCGCATCAGGAGACACTTCACCACCCGCCAGTTCGTTAAGGTAAGCCATTGTGTAATGCAACCTTGTATTGACATTCAAGCCCCCCCCAGCCAAGTGCATAAAAGACTCCATGGACATGTTTGCGTTCAATTGTACTGGCAGATTGTTTACGTTATCCGCAACAATCTTCGCAGCCAACCTGTCGGCTTCAGCTGTAGTAGCCACGGCATAAGTAGAACATGTGGCAATCGCGGTTAAGAGTAGTAGTCCAAATTTCAAAATGTGTCTCTCTATCGTTATTTGTAGCTGTACGCTCCCGTATTTGGGTTACCTTGTAGTTCTACTTGTTTGAACTGGTTGCCGTGGGGCGTTGTAAGATGGCCTTGAGCTACGCAAATGTATGCACCGGTCATCATTGGTCTTGCCATCACTATGCGCTGGTAGCTGAAGTTGGTCTTAGTAGCGAGATCTTTTAAAAAGCCCTCACAGGTTTTGTTGTACGCATGCTGTTGCGTTCTCTCTTGCTCTTTCTTCTGTTCAGCGAGTCTATTTTCTTCTGCTCGCTTGGCTAGGCATTCTTTGCTGGCTAAGCAAGCGGCTTCTGCGTCACGATCTCTTTGCTCTGTATTGACTTTCTCTTGGGCTTTCTTGGCCGCAAGAAGCCTATCTTCATCGCGCTTCTTTATGACGTTATGTACGTATTCATACGCATACTCAATCGAACGGCCTTGAACCCGCTCATAGTAGGTGTCATTGGTTTCAAGGTGAGTGGCCATAACATAATCCTGATAGCTGACACCTTTGACGCTGCAGGTAAGGATGTGGTCTTCGACACTATTCACATCCATGGTTATGTCGCCTGAAAAAAGATTTTTTCCCACAACGAATTGAGGGTTATCTTGTTCAATTTTCTCAACCAGATTTCGGCAAATCTGAATTTCATTCTCAGTGATGGAGGTGCTGTCTTGAACACTTATTGTAGAGCAGGCGTTCGTTACCATCGCCATCGAAAACACTGTAGTAGCTCTAATGAATGACCTTATTGTCATTGAATGAGGGAGAAGCATAGAAAGGTCTTAATCAGACTAAAATTTGGGTGCTAGTGTACAAGGAAGCTCATTATAAATGGCAGGAGAAATGTTAGAGAATGTAAGAGAAGTGCTGTATTTGATGTTGAAAAGTGTTCTAAAGGCAAGTCAGTGCTGTAAACACACCTAAACTGCTGAAAAATCCGTTTTTACAGGAACTTCTTAGTAGTGTCATTTCGTAACTCATAAATGTCCAGCTTCGTGTTGACGAGGCGCGTAACACGGAAATGCCCCGAAAGTGTGTTGTCCTCGATCTCACCAAACCTAATTTCGGATCATAATCGCATAAGGAAAATTGATGCATTGGGCGAATGGTAGGGCCTGTCGCTGGTGAGTAGTGACTTGCGAGACCTGCGAAAAGTATTCGTCGCACCGATGTTCGATTGGATTGCTCAAGCTATGAAATAATCGTTCTATCACCAATTACTAGTGCTGTCTCATATCTTTTAGTTGCATAAATATATATATTACCTGCATTGTGACATGGGCGAGTATTATCATAGTATGCGGTTAGAACATCTTAGAATTAGAAACTTCCGGACAATTAGCACCGAACAACATGTTGATTTAACGCAAGGGTTAACGATTGTAGGCCCAAATAGCAGTGGAAAAACCAACATCCTTAAAGCTATTCAAATGTTATTTACTGGGTACGATAATGAATTTGGCTACGACATAAAACGAGATTTAACTTTTGGTGTCAGTACCGGACAAACTAGCTTGGCGGCATCTTTTGCTGGCTGTCGAGAACTAGATGCGGAGTTTTTCTCTCTCTATGATGAACTCAATAGCATGCTCGAGGAGCCCAAAGAGCTATCATCTCAAATCCAACTTTATCTGACCTTTGCTACAAAGTCTGGAAAGCCGTTGTATCGCTTCTTTTCAAACGACAAAATGAAAAAGGAGTATCAAGCGCAATATTCTAGAAAGCAAAATCAAGCAGTGAATTTACTAGTGTCACAGTTTGTCTGCCACTATGTCCCGTCATCCAAAAGTACATCTGATTTGTACAGCAGCTTACTCCTTCCTTTTTTAAAGCGATCAGTGACTAGGGTCCTTGCTGACAAAGTTAATGAGATTAATAGCGAACTATGCAGTATTTCTTCAAAGTTGGACTATCAACTGGATGTTGCGGGGCTCGGAGGAGTAAAAAGCCACTTCTCTTTACCTAATGAATCGCTAGAAGAACTTATAGCGAAATTTGAGTTTCATCTATCCGATCCTGCTAAAACTTCGATAGAACATAAAGGAATGGGTATTCAAGCTGCTGCGATAATTGCTTCCTTCTTATGGATTACAGAAGAAGAAAAGAAGCTTAACAAGAATACGATTTGGTTAATTGAAGAACCAGAGTCCTACTTGCATCCTCAATTGGCTGATTCTTGTCATAAAATGTTGGAGAGGTTACGTAGTGAAGCTTTGCTGGTTACAACAACGCACTCATTAGGGTTTGTTCATCAGGACCCTAAAAAGGTAGTTGGAACCTTAATAGATAAAGAGTTTACTAAAATCACGACTTATGAAACTTATCATGAGGCGACTTCAAGCATTCGGAATGCTTTGGGCGTTCGATTTAGTGATTTTTATAATCTTGGTCTTCTAAATGTTTTTGTTGAAGGAAAAACAGATAGAGAACTCTTTCAGTGGTTCTTAAAACTATCTGAGAATCATCGAGGGTTAGAGTGGCCTCACGTTAGGAGTGCAGTTTTCTGTGACTTTTCTGGAGTGAGTGGTATTGAGGGTTTCATGAAAGCAACTTACGAGTTCATTTACAAGGAAAGGCCTGTTGTTACTGTGCTAGATGGTGACTCTGCAGGGGATAAGTGTCGTAAAAACCTACAGCAATATTTTGGCAAGAAGCATATTAGCTTTCAGCCTAATAATGACTATATATCTCTTCCTATCGGATTTGCTGTTGAGGGGCTATTTCCACATGATTGGATTCTTGAGCTTTTCAAGGAACATGAAAATTGGTTCGATGATTGTTCTCATGACCTAAAAGGCGAACTCCAACCTTTTACTATGAAAAGTGAAAAAACCAAGGAGCAGCTAAGAAATAACTTAGTGAGGCGAGCTGAAGAACAAGCAGACCTCGAGTGGGCTGAAGATTTTAAATTGCTTTTCAATCAGCTCGAAAGTCAATTGGCTGAAAAGCACAAGAGAGTTTATGGAACACTAATTCCAATCCCTACAAAGCCCCCCCGACTCCGTTCAAAAATAATAAACGGTTGTTCAGAACCTGAAGGGGTCGAAGCAAATATTGATGAGTATGAGGGTTTAGAACCACTTTCTGACACTGATGAAGAAGTTTTTAACTAAAAAGAACTTTTTGATTTGGGTTGTAGGTGTACATCAGCTTCAGCCCAGATAGTAAAGTTATCCTTTGAATTGAATATAGGTAACTTATTTTTTATGTAGTTTGTAGTGACAGTGCTTCGAGTTCCAACGATTGGCCACCTTCATTCAAATTTGCTTCAGCGTTTAGCGTAAAAATTTTTAGTTGGGTGTAGCGTTATCGCTCGTTGGCAAGGCGTCAGAAAATGGAGGTTAGAATTGGGATACGATTTATATGATGCTCAATACGATCAATACGTAGATGAAATGTACTCCAATATTGAGGAAGAACTTCGAGAGGAGCTTTATGAGGAGAACAGAGAACAAGCTATTGAAGAGTTTATCTTTGAGAGAATGCAGTCGTATTATCGTCAAAATCCTAATTTAGCTAAAAATGCTATTAAATTTCTACGCAAGAGCAAAGCTCTTCTAGAAGTAGATCCTACGGTTTCGTTAATTTATGCTGCAATTTCGACCGAGGTGTTAATTAAATCAGTTCTATTAAAGCCTATAGTGTATGGAATGGTTCATAACGAATATGCGGCAGAAATGATCTCAAGTGGGTTACTCAAACAGAGTGGAATCGATAGATTCAAAGATCTAGTTTTCGATGTGATCGATGAAAATGCAGACTTAGGTTGTTCAATTAGTGAGTACAAGCGTCAACATTCCTCGGAAACTCTTTGGCGAGAGCGAGACAACATTCAAAGGTTACGCAACAAAATCATGCATGCGGCTAATGACTGCTCATCTGAAGATGCACAACAAGCAATTGATATAGCCAAAGAATTTGTTTCCATGATTGTTGCTGTTATTCGCAACTTCAACTTGGATCTATCATCAGAAGGGCTAGTGATCGACTATGTTGATCCAAAACAGCAGTCCCTGTTCTAAGATGCGTTATAAACTTAGTCACCAATTGCATATGGGAAATTCAATCTGTATGATGTACGCTTTAAGGTTCAAGGCAAATTTTAACGATGGAAGTTGTAATTTCATTAGCGATCTCTAAAAAACAAGCTGAAGAATCTGCCATGAACACAATGGCTACTGCTGCCAAAGATTGGCAGGGAGAGGGAGCCCATACCATTCGTTAAGTTTAATTGGAGACACAATGTCATCAACAGAAGAAGTATATAGAGAAGCACAAATGCGATTACATCGTGTACTTGGTGCTTATCTTGCGATGAAATCTTGGAAGAATGGGTTAGATTGTATAATTTTAGAACGTGATACACTACTTGATTTTCTACAGATTGAGCGTATGAGAAATACTCGTATCGACTGGTTAAAGGAAGATTTAAAGTATTTATTTAAATATACTCATACTACTAATTCAACCAAAACTAAAACTTACGCTACATTGTACTTGTCTAGAGTAAAGATAGGTTCAAAGAGCGGCGTTTGGAAGTCAATGACAACTGAAGAACGTATAGAGAAAATGAAAGAATTAGGCATAAAAGCTGACATCATCGAGTTACCAAACGAGAAAACCCTGCTGGCCAAGATGGCATTGATTTCAAATGGTATCGAAAAGGTTTAATTTAATAAGACGCTTAACAGTGACCGTCAATACGTGGCATTTTCAGTTTGCAGTAACATCAGCGTAGGCACTATCGTTGTGCGTTTTGGGACGTTAGCTCGGCGATATATCAACTGTTTGAAATTTGGAGATTCTGTGGCAACGACAAGTAGCAATCATAAATATACTCAGCTGAAGTGGATGTACTCTGCACTTAGTGGTCTTTGTGCAGCATACTTTTTGGCTTTGTTTAGTGGGGCATCTTCCATTGAAGATTCAGTATTTCTTCAATTATCGACACTGTTTTTTTCTATCTGTTTACCTACATTTGCAACTTTCGCTTTTGCGCATATTTTCATATCAGAACTTAACGCAAGTGTGGAAAATTGTGATGAAGTGTTGAACGAAGATTGGGTAACCAGAATTACGGTTGGAGGCTTTTGCTGTTTGATGCTCGCGTTCACTTGTTTAATCGGGTACTTCTCAGTAAACGCAATGTTGGGCTTTATTTTGGTATCAGTACTTTGCTTTTATTGTTTTGGAGAATTTGTGAGTAAGCTAACGTCGATTGTCAATCGTTAGCGATGATACAACGAATCGCTCAAGTGTCCACGCTAAACGCTCGGCGGTTTTGGTCTGGAGTTTAATAGTTTTATTGCAGGCTCCGCGTGCTAAAACGTTAGTTGCCTCCATCAAATATAATAAGGAAAATAATGTCAGATATAGTACAAAAACAGAATGTAACATTACCATCGTTACCGAGCACTGTGCTTCCCGCAATAACAGAACTAACAACTTCACTTGGTATACCAAGGAGTGTGTTGGCTAGCGAAGAAGAAATCGAGTATGCATGGCGAGATCTCCCCAGAGAGTTACGAGAAATTCCAGGTGACTTAAGAGGAGAGCTTATTGCGCGTATGTGTGTTGCTGTTAGCACTGGCTTATTCGATGGCGCTATGAATTACATTTGGAATGCCGCAGTCTTACATTTGCGTCAGAAAATTCGCAACTTTGGTTTAGCCGTTGTTGCTCAAATTCGCCAAGGCGACTTTGAAGAAAAGCACTTGATGGAATTACAAGATAGCCGACTTCTGGAACTTTGTTTGAAGCTCAATATCATTGATGAGGACGGATTTTTCTTTTTAGATCAGTGTAGGGATGTACGCAATAATTTTTCTGCAGCACATCCTACAATGGGAACTGTAAATGATCGAGAATTTACAACATTCCTAAACCGTTGCGTTAGATATGCACTCGCGGACTCATCATCACCGACTGGTGTTGATATAAGTGCTTTCATATCGGCAGTCAAAGGACTAAGGTTCAATACACAGCAATGTGATATTTGGATTCAACGTTTAAAAGACACGCATGAGGCTCAACGTCAATTACTTGTGAAGATGGTGCACGGAATCTACTGTGATCCAGCTACGGCTGAGCAGGCTAGACTAAATGCCTTAGATATATGTGATGGCCTGAAAGAAGTGTTGACCAATGCTATTAAATCAGAGTTGATTAATAATCACACTGAGTATGTAGCAAAAGGATTTGAGGATAAGCATACAGCTTCGCAGCAATTTTTTGAAAAGTTAGGTTTCCTTGGTCTGCTAAATGAATCTGAGCAGCACACTGTGTTCTCTAAAGCTACAACACGTCTCTGGAACGCACACAATGGAATGAACAACTTTTACAATGAACCTCCTTTTGCCGAGCGACTGTTGGAACTAACGCAACAGGGAGCTGTGCCGGAAACTATACAGGAAGAGTTGGTTCATGTAGTTTCTTGCTGTGCTGTAGGTAATGGCTATGGTGTTTCTAATGCTGCCGTTCCATAGAGAGTGTCCTGAATTCTGTGTAACTGTCTAGACTTAAGCCTTAAAGGCTAAGGATGGACAATATGGATAAGAAAGCACTCGAAGCTTTTGCTCGTGAAGCAGCAAAGTCAATTAAGACTGAATCTGATCTTGATGACTTCCGAAAAATGTTAACCAAGGTGACCGTTGAAACGGCGTTAAACGCTGAACTCGATGAGCACCTTGGGTATCAAAAACACCAACCTAGAACTAGCTCCAACTCCCGCAATGGCTACTCGGGTAAATCAATCATCACCGATGATGGAGAAGTCGATATCGACGTCCCTCGCGATCGTGAAGCTAGCTTTGAACCTCAACTCGTCCGCAAGCACCAAACTCGATTCCAATCCATGGACGACAAGATATTAAGCCTATATGCGAAAGGCATGACCACACGTGAAATCGTCGCAACGTTCAAGGAAATGTATGATGCAGACGTCTCACCAACGCTGATATCAAAGGTGACCGACTCGGTACTCGAGCAAGTGATTGAATGGCAGTCGCGACCTCTCGACGAAATTTACCCTATCGTCTATCTCGATTGCATCGTGGTTAAGGTGCGTCAAGACAAGCAAGTCATCAACAAAGCGGTCTATCTTGCGTTAGGCGTCAACATGGAAGGCCAGAAAGAACTGCTCGGCATGTGGCTCTCTGAAACGGAAGGCGCCAAGTTCTGGCTTAACGTGCTGACAGAGCTTCAAAACCGTGGGGTAAAAGACATCCTTATCGCTTGCGTTGACGGACTAAAAGGTTTTCCTGACGCCATCAATACTGCGTTCCCAGAGACGCAAATACAGCTCTGTATCGTCCACATGGTGCGAAACTCGGTCAAATACGTCCCTTGGAAAGACTACAAAGCGGTGACGGCTGACCTGAAGAAAATCTACCAATCAGCCACAGAAGATGAGGCACTGCTCGCTTTAGAGCAGTTCTCTGAACGATGGGATAGTAAGTATCCTCAAATCAGTCGCTCTTGGACGGCGCATTGGGACAACCTCAACACCCTGTTTAACTACCCAGAGGATATTCGCCGAGCCATTTACACGACTAACGCCATTGAATCCCTCAACAGCGTTATTAGAAAAGCGATCAAGAAGCGCAAGCTCTTCCCAACGGATGAATCAGCTAGAAAGGTGATCTACCTGGCTATCCGAGATGCTTCCAAGAAGTGGACGATGCCGATTAGAAACTGGCGACAAGCTCTAAACCGCTTTATGATTATGTTCGAAGACCGACTCACTGAATACATGTAACCCCCGACAGTTACACAGAATTATTTACAGGGTCGTTCCATACTACACACAAATTATCCAAGGCTTTTCTCCCAGAGAAATTGGTATATTGGTAAAGCTTGCCAGTAGTCAGCACTCAGACTTAGGTCGTAGGCTTGCTAACTCTTCAACAGCGAAAATGCGTTTGAAAAATGTACTAGGTTTGTTTGACCCAGCAAGTATATCTGACAGTATCAAATCAGAATATGACAAGCTTGTAAACTAGGCTGTTATCCAAGTTGTCCCTTTTCTTTACCCAGTTCACGGATAAGGTGAGGGGATAGCACACGTTCGATATTCTGTACGTCGGTTTTCATTCGAATATCTTTAATAATATCAATTAGCACAGTTGCATTTTTTTCTACTTGCTTTTGCGCTTCTGCCTTTTCTTTTCTTAACACAGCGTTTGCTCGTATTAAATCTGCTCTCGATTGGTTACTTCCTTGTTTAGCCGATTTCTTAAATTCACCCGACAAAGCACTAATTTGCTTCTGAGCATACTCTTCAATGAGCTCTTTGCGACTTGTTAATGTTGATTTACCTGAAATGACTTGCTTATTTATTAGCCTCCTTGCAAGGTTGGCCTGACTAATAGGAGAGTTTTGATAACCTTCATCAACCATCCTGATAAGTTCTTTTTCGATTTCCCTTGTGAGATCTGCGCCTTTCATTACTTTTCCTTTTGGTCTATCAAGTCAATGTTCGAACGTCATCATTGACTAGGTTTTTGGATTATTGTTGAGCTGTTGACTCCCATTTTTTTTAAGTTGGCGATGTTCCAGTGCAAAAAGGCTCGACACCATTTTCGGCTTCTTCATGCCGTCTAGTTCCACTAGACTGACTTTGATCTTTTCGGACTCTATATCTCGTGACTGACCTAAATGAAATTTAATATTTTCTTTCCGAATATAAAGCTCTTCAAGTATTTCTTCCGCTTCTTCACTGGTTAGCTCTCCAACGAGTTCCATCTGATCGATGATAGCTATTTGGGACTCAATGCTTCCTGCGAGCTTGGCAACCTTCGCGTATTCATCTTCTCGACCAGTAAGAGTGAAATAGGCACATACGGAGCCATCTTGGCACTTCATGTTAAAGGGGCACTGAAATCTGCATAGATCACGCATACAACTACCTATATGCATCGGAGCTAAATCGGAGTGCGGTTTAACAATTTCATTCTTCTCCTGTATACCCATCTTATCAAGCAATTCATCGAATTCCGCAAAGATACCAGAATCTGAGTTACCAACAGTCGATACAATAAAGGAAGTTCTGTCCTTGCTCGTTCTATAAGTATGCATTGACTGAGCAAGTGAATCACCCAATGGCAGGTTAGGGTTGAGCCCAATCGCTGCTTGACTTTTCACTTTAGCTAGAGCGGAAACCTCTTCTGTAAACGAGTCTAAATTTGCCGCGTCAACAAGAGCTGAAGAATGTTTCTTTTCCTCAATTGCCAAATGCTGATAGCTTTTATTCTGCCTCACATCGACACGACCCATAAACATAGCCTGAAGATGCTCAGATACACCTGCGATAGCAAAGAAGGTATTAATAGCGTGTCGTGGGGTATGACTATACATCATAGAATACTGCCCATCTTCTTCTTTAAGATCATACTTAGCGAAGATACTACGGTTACGATTTTCTTTTTGACCGTACCCTAAAAACTTATTGATCAAATCCTGATGGAGGTGTTGTGGTACAGGCTTCAACGCTCCTGCACGAGTGACGGCGCCGCTGCCCTGTGGAATGATGAAAAGTAGCTTTTCATATGGTATCTCTGTAATAGCTTTGGTCTTGCTGTCTTTTACTCTAACGATCAAATCATTTGAAATAAAAGCATCGCTCTCAAGCGCAGCCCTAAGAAACCTATCAACATCACTCAAACGATACATTTGAGTCTTTTGGTTTTTACCAAATGCTTTAACTGACGTAGGTTTTATGCCAAGAGAAGCTTTTCCATGCTTAGCATTTTCGATTTTCTTCTTTGTGTAGTCACGCAAACTTGAAAAACCTCGCTTTCGTGATGACTCAGAGTAAGACTCATAGACATGTTCTACAAGGTCATCGAGGCTAACTAAAGACTCATTCAAAGAAATCACATTTGCACCATTAATAGAGGACAATTCCTTAGGAAGTAGAGAGCTAAGATTTATACTTCTAAGATGCTCAGTGTGGCACCGAAGCTTTTCTGACAAACACAAGGTATCCACCCAAATGGATTCGATTAATTCAATCGCTACTGGCTCTACCCAGTGCATGCGATGACCCGCACCTTTCTCCCCGACGTACATTATCCCCAGATAAAAGGTCGGTAAACCTCGGCTCTCCATAATCCCCTTTGTCGTTGCATCCTCTACCTCAATAACTCGAAAGGAGTTATAACGCAATGCAGAGGCTTCCATTAGTCTAAAACCTGTCACCATGAGCAATAACACAAGGTTTAAGAGGATTTTCTCCCCCTCATGAGCAACACAACTACGTAATGCGACAACATTGAGAAACGTTTGAATAGATAAGTTTTTTTCATCATCTTCTTCGTCTAAATCTTCTGCGTACTGAGCTTTCCTCTGTTTGCGAGCCGACTCTGTGTAAGATGAACCGATGGCAGAATCCGCTTTCTTTCTAATAGCAACAGCCGTTTGAGGAATACCCAGAAAATTGAGCTTTTCAGCAATCACATTCATTGCGTGATAGTCGTTAGCCGCGTTGATAGTCCGAGATTTCCCTGTTCTCGACGATGCGAGCAAATCAACGGCGTCTTGAAGATGTTGAGAGGTAATGTTGATTGGGTTAGGTTCAACACCGCCCATAATCATTCGGACATAAACCCGCTTGAGGAGCAGTTGAGTGTCACGTATCGTCGATGAGGAAGGAGAGTGGTTTTTGACTATCATAGTGCAATACGCCTTCGAAAACTCAGCATATTGTGAATCTATCGGGATAACCGTTGAACTATATTCTTCTCCATCGGCTAGCACGCCTATTGCCGAATTCTTTTTCAGCTCGTTAAAAGTGACATCGGCCTTTGCACTGCATAGAAAGCCGTGGGCATGTGTCCCAAAGCTCCAAACATTACCTTCCCAAGTAAGCCTCTTCTCTGGTTTACCGACCCCCTCATTGACAACAGGCGCTAGCACCTCATTAAAATAAACCTTATGCTCTTCAATGAAGAGGTGGAGAGATTCGTAACTTATCTTCATTGTAAACCTGCCTTTAAGCGACCTATCACCATTTCAATCTCGCCTTTGGTTTCTGTCGCGGTGTCAATAAGAGGGTTGTTTGAGTAGCCGCTGTCATTTGACACTTGCACCACATCAATCAGTTCATGACCGATAATATCGAGAACCTTTTGATGTTTAGGTATGTCATTAAAGGGTCTAAAGTAGAAGCACCCGTAGCAGGAGCGTACTTTGGATAAGTGACATTTGCTTTGACGACGGTTGCAGCCTCCGATGCGATGAATGAAAACACCTGCAATTATCCCCGAAACTACCACGCCATCCCAGTCACTCTCTTCGGTCTTGTATCCAGTCATCAACAATCCAACCATGTCCTTCCAGATTGGATTGGCGCCCAGCGCTTTGTACTTTAATTCTGCTATCTGATAGGTAGACATGATGTAATGTCTTGCGGCAACAACGCTGGTGTGTCCAAGTACATGGGCAATTTCGTCTGCGGATGCACCTCTCATTGCCATGGTATGACCGATGTTGTGGCGAAAATCATACAAGCTATAAACAGGGGCATCCATTTTTCCTGAGTCAATAACTAGCTTTACGTCGTCTGGTTGGATGAAGTGCAGAGCTTTGTTTAATCTGTGGTGAAGACTTCGAGATAAATTATCATTACCCTCGAACGCATACAGTGGGTCTAACGCGCCAATATTAAAGCGCTTTTTGTATTCACCCACTAAGGTGCCTACCTCCATACTCAGGGCTATCTTGGGGATCATGGTTGAGACTTTCTGCTGCTTGGCTAGGGGGATTTGAGCTTCATATCGCTTCAATTGAGTCTTCGGGTTCTTAGCGAGAAGCTTTATACTATCGCCTGTTAACATTGAGAACTGCGAAGGACGAAGACCTACATTGTAAGCCAAACCTAGAATGGTGAGATCCTTTAGCTCTTGGTCATTCAACGCTTCTAATCCTTCAGCCGTACTGTGCTCCACCATTTTTTTAACAATGAGGCTCTTAAGCTCGGTAGGCATCGTATCTTCTACGTCTTGGTAAATTAAGAATGGGTCACCATTGTTGGGGGTATTAATGTGACCCAAATCCTCCAAATTTTCGATACTAAACCCAGGAAAGTTGGCTCTAAACAATGATTTCGTAGCGGACTTAAGTTGATAATAACGAAGATTTTTATTCATTTCAGCGAGTTGCTCAAGCCTCTTAATCAGTACCATATCAGAGAATTGTTCAAGCGATAGGATATCTTTTCTTAGCTGGTGAAACTGAATTTCGCTGATAGGTGATGAATGAGTTTCACAATACTTAATGGCAAGGAATTTTAGTAACTTTTTTAGACAGTACTCCATGTTACTAAAATTATACGTGTGAACTTTACTCAGTCTTTTAAATGACCAACGATCTTCTCGCGTATCGACGTACGGTGTGTCACTAACAGCTGCTATCGATATTTCCATTTGAGGTGGGAGCTTTAACGCATCAATAAACGATATTTGTTCTGCTGTAAACGGTACGTTACCACCGCTATCTATTCGAGTTTGATTACCCGCCAAATGCTGCATCCCAATCTTCCTCTTCTAATTGCTGCAATAGTATGCTGTTCTGATCGCCATAAAAGACGTTCAGCAAAGCTCTGTTTGCTTCCTCTTGGATAAACCGTTTTGCATATTTAGACGGCATCCTTGACTTTTCGCTCCATCCACCTAGTACACGTAGCCTTTCTTTTGCATCTTCCATCAGACCTTTGATGTCCACAACGCCAGAAGACATATACTCTAATTTTAATTCATCGTAGAAAACCGTTAGGGTAGAGTATGCCCATGTATGGCGTAGCCAGTGGGGAGTAACTTCGCCCTCGATTGATTCTGCGTACTCAGGTTCGAAATGCTTTGGAAATTGCGCTTTGAACTCTGACATATATTTCTTAAATTCAGTGAGGTAAGTACTGTAAGAGAGTGGTTTGTAGGGGCTCTTATGCGCTGCAAATATATATTCATGCTCACAATCCCGGGGCCGCATCAGATTGTAGTAGAGCATTAACTGCTTATAGAATTTAACCGGAATATCGAGTTCCCTAACGCTTCCTGCTGTTTTTATACTCGGCTTATTAGCTCTGAGGTCTTCTATATCCTCATACTCATCCTCCAGATTTCTAACTCGCATTAACATACGGGTCTTATCTGAAAGGTAAGGTAAGAAAGATTCTTTATGCAATAACAATGCTTCACCAACTCTCAGGCCGAATTGTACAAGTAGAGTGGTCAATAAGTAGTTACGCATTTGTATTTCAAAGGAAATGATGGGGTTTAATGAATTAGTTTCTAGCACCGTGAAAGTGGTAGGGGTGCAGCCTTGGTTTGGCGCTGCCTTGTTCGGAGAAAAAACCTCGATTAAGTCACGAAATTGCTCTGAAGTTAAGCTGCGAAGGATGTCCGAAGATAACGGCTCTTTACTTGTTGACGCGAATTTTTGGTATTTCGCACGGCGTTCGCTCAGCTGAGCCGCAATAAATTTTTGCTCACGGATAAGAGACTTCGAAGAATCATTTTGATACCGAAGTGTAAGATAAGTGTCGGACAAAAAGACAATAAATCGAACAATATCCATGCAGCGTTTAGCGGCAGTTCGTTTACGTTTATTAATTTCTGCACCCCCGCGCGTAGAGGGTAACATGACCACGTTCGCAATTTGCTTGCCAGCGAGCATATAATCCCAGAATGCGTCCAGTTCATAAGCAACGGATTGGACGTTGGCAAAACCCGATTTGTACAAACTGTAGTCGAGTGTCTCGCCAAACTTTTCTAACCAGAAATCGTAAAACAGTTTGAGTGAGTCCAGTTCACTCTTTTGAGTTTTTAGAGCTTTAGGGAGTAACTCTGACTCTAAATATCTCGCCGCCAACAGAGTGGGTACTGTTAAACAAGTATCAAAGAGACAATAGAACTGGTTATCACAATTTATGACCTGATACATGTACAAATTACCGTTCCGTGATTTCGTCAATATGTACAAACTTAGTCTGAATGATTACATCCGTCAAAAAGATGAAAGCAAATTTGTTTAACCAATAATCAATGACTTATCTCAACGAGAATAAGTCATTGATTATTATATACTTTATGTTAAATCCATTATGTTGAATTAACTTTTTGCATGCTACAAATAAAAAGTAGGTGTACGAAGTTATAGTAAAAGCCCGTTTAACATAATATACATAATGCGCACTAAGTATCAATTAGTAATAGAGGTTAGTTTGAAAACGGCGTAGCTGCAAAAAGATCATTTTGCTTTGCTTGTTCCTCATAGTCGCCGCAAACGACTAAGCGCGTTGTGTCCTCGTAAGTAAGTTGATAAACACAGTCCGTCAATGCTCGGAACACGTAACCCATTTCCTGTAAATCTCTATTGGTTGTCGTGAACAGCTTAAAGTCATTTTCGAATACATCGATATAAATGAGTTTAAAGGTCTTGTTCCTTATTGGCCTATTGTCATCATCAAACACAGCCTGAAGAACTTCACCACTGGCGTACATCTTATAAGCCGATAAAGGATCATTTGGCTTGCGGCGGCGTTCCCTTTTGTCAGTTGGTAAGCTTGTGTTCTCATCAACTTGCGTTTGTTGTGGTTGGGGTGGCGTTGAGTCGATATCAGGAAACAAACCGCCATTTGATATGAGAATTGCAGGCCCACCGAATAGAAGTATGGAAGCGAGCCACACAGTCCAATGTTTCCAAATGGGTTTGACGTCCTTTGCTACTGCCTCTTCCACTGCCTTATTAGAGCTAGTATGACTCTGATAAAACGGAAAATATTTCTTCTCGTAAGTCCTAACGTTCTGATTGAGGTCTGTACCATTTGCACCGTTTTTCACCTTTCTTGTGTATGTAGTCTTTGAACCCATTGCGGCGTTCTTGACGCAATAGTAATGAATCTCCACCATGTCTTTGATGTCTCGGTGAACCTTGCGCAAGTTCTGCGTCATCAAGAGTATGTCAGCGCCGTAATGCCGGTGCATGGAGTACCATTCCAATACAGACGTATTGACTTGGCGCCCAAGTACCATGTGAGCCTCATCGATAACGTATAGCGGCGCTTGTCCTTTGTCGTTCCTCCAAGAATCTCGATAATGTTCAACACTGGAGAAAGGGCGATTATTCGAGCCGAAGTTGTCTAGCTCGCCATCTATCACCACTAACAACTCATCAACGGTTTCTTGTCCAAACACCTTTACGAAGTGAGGGATGTTTAGAGCAACGTTGGTAATGACTTTGCGACCATCTTTCAAGGCGGGAATGATGTGAAACGCTACAGCTTCATAACTCTTACCGCCTCCTGGTCGTCCTGTTAATGCGTTAATCATGAGCCTAACCTCGTAAACGGAATCAACTGTAGAACTATTCGAATACCAATTGCAGAAACAATCATTCCTACGGCTTGAGGGAGTCCGACTTGACCTAGTACCCAAGCGGCCTCGGGAGGAAAGCCACGCATATATTGACTAATGTCGATTGGCTCGAATAGGGCTATGGCTGAAAGCAATATGGTATCAATAACCGTCATGATTAAGTCAAAAAGCCAATAAACAATATCTTTGAACAATTCCAAAATGCTCATAAAAAGAGCGGTGAGCGCGTCAACAAGTTGCTGGAACAAATCTACTAACCAATCCATAAGTTAACCTCCAAAGATAATTTTTCGGCAAGTCAAAGCCGCAGTAAACAAGATGCAGATACGAATGAAGCTGAAAATGTAGTCAAGGTTGATATAGTCGCCCAAGTCGTAAGAACCGAATCCAAAACCGGACATATCAAGAGCGAAACTCGGTTTAGCGGCGTTGGATAAATCTATATCAGCAAACGCACTAAGCATTCCGTCATAAATAGCATCGCGGGTTGCACCAATACGTGTCACCATTTCAGTTGAAAGTGATTCAGTGGTGTGTTGAGAAACATACGTTGAGGCGCTTGAATCTATAGTGGCGTCGATATTAGTAATCGCATCGGAAATTGAATCTAAAGAATCTGAACTTCCCATGCTTTCGGATAACTCGCGCAATGATTGAATTATCTCATTTTGTTTTAACATAGCCTGATTGTGATAAAACTCTTCATACTGGTTAACATTTGAAACAGCAGTGACTATTTCGTTTGTTGATTGGATTTGTAATTCTTTAAGTTCCCCCCAAATTTCTAACTGTTTATTTGTTCCAGCAACAAGTTGTTTTAACTGTTCATCGTTTAACTGATTTGCGTTTTTAAGCTCATCGATAACGTCTTTAAAATTGGCGTTGTTATCAGAATTCAAACTAGTAAGAAGTGTGTTTATTTGTTCATTAAGTTTCTTAATTTGTTGCTGGGTATCAGACTCAGTGGAAGGTGAACCAACTTGAGCACCTTCACGTTGATTAACATCAGAAGGATTTATGGGGGAAGATTCGACACCTTCAAGTGGTTTTGTAGGGTCTTTCATTTCGTGATCAGGTTTGCCATAGGTTCCACCTGAACAAACGAACTTGTCATAAGCGTTATAACCACACTTAGCATCAGGGTCTAAAGGTTCACCAGAATCGGGTTTACCATCGCCGGAGGAATCACCGGAACAGAGATAAACACCGTTTGTCTCTTCACAACCTTGAGGAACCTCATCAGGTATGTTACCACCTGCTTGAGAATCACCGTCGCATGAATTACCAGTAACTAGAACATTACCTGAACAACGGCCAGTTGAGCGATAGCAAGTGCGCGTATTTATTGCTTTAAGCTCGCAACTTGCAGAGCAAAAAGTTGGATTATCTCCTAGTGCAAAATAGTCCCAGCTATGGGCGGATTCATTTCCTTGAAGTAATTCGCATTGTGAGAGACAAGATTGAGATTCAGAATCGTAGACAGTATCTGGGGGACACGAATAGGAAAAGTTTGCAGAATATTGGATAGAATCGTGTGCGTTATACCAACTAGAACAAGCTGAATCTTTATATGACGCGCCACTAAAAGAAACAGTAGTAGAACTATAAGAAAAACCACTAACTTTTATGCCCTTAACATAACCTTTACTGACTGAAAGACACGTACCTAAGTAAGATGATTTTAAGTGGTTAAAATCGGAGAAAGTTCGACCGGATTCGGGACCGCTAGTAATGGTAACTAAAGCATGAGCGTTTAATGATAACAATATAGTTAATAATATTAAGAATCTCATATTGCACCTATAATAAAGGGGCCGTTAAAGCCCCTCATTGATAATTAGATTCGCATGTTAAAAGCGCATATTAGAGCCGAAAAACCACCTAAAAGTGTGAATATGAGCAACTGCAAATCATAAAGAGCTAACAGCAAGACTAAGCTTTGCCGACTGCACGTTTGGCAAGGCTGATAGCTTTGAGAGCAACAGCGATACCTACAGCAGTGACACCGATAGCGAGAACATTAGTGGATACGCTGGTGAAATCCACTTCAGCCCAAAGAGTGGTTAGATCAACAGCAGCGTGTGAAGATGCAGAAGCAACCAACGCGCCTAGCGCAACGAGTTTAGTTTTCATAACAAATTTCCTTTTATATGAGATTTACAGCTTTTAAAGCGGCCTTTATGGGGAACGAAATAATCCAACCGAAAAAGACCAGAGCGAAACCGAAAGAATAAAACTCGACAACCTCCGCACCAGTTACCGTGGTGTGCTCGGTTAAATAGTTATACTCATCGGCACTTAGTACGACGAGCTGCGAACACGTCTCAATAGGTTCGCTAGAGAGATACAAGAAACCGTCTTGGTCAGTGTTGACGCAGCTAGTCATAATTAGACCTATGCAGCCTTGGTAGCTTGATTATGTTCAGGAACAAGAATGATATTGCGCTCGAATTCGAGTCGACCGTACTGCCCTACTTTGAATGATGAAGAATGAAGAACGTAGCGGCCTTCTGTGTAATAGGGCTGACCTTCTTGGAGAGGTAAAGAGAACTCGACAGGAAAGCGACCGCCTAGATGAGCAAAAGCAACTTGGCTATAGAGTTTCATTTCTGCGCGGTCTCCCTTTGCGGGGATTACGCGAGTATCGATGGATTCATTATCCTTAAAAATTTCGATGATTAGACCGTCAGTGGTTTTCATAGTATTTCCTCAGTTAAGCTACAAGGCTGATTACGTTATCAACGCCGTAAAGTTTGGTTAGGTCGCCTGATTTCGGCTCGACCCAGTCAGACGGCGTTTGCTGACTAAAATCGACATTAATGACTTGAAGCAATGGGACGACATTATCGAGTCCATTGCCTTTAAGGTTTTGGAGTTGTGCTTTGGAAAAACCAGCATCCAAGAGAAGATTCAAATTGTTATAAAAAGTGGCGCGAGTGGAATAAGAGGACTTAACAGCTTCGTAGCCATCTGAAACAAGAGAACGGTATAAGCGAAAAACGCGATCTGCTTTTGAGTAAGAAATGTTGCCCTTTGGAGTAACTTTGGCGTATTTAAGCTTTAAACGGTTATGAACCTGCTCATCGTTAAAAATGGTCATATTTTGTCCCTCTAGAGATTCAAGTAGCGGGGAAAACGCTTTTTTCCATATGTCTGCTATTAGGCAACTGCCCTGCTTTTCATATTCAGTTTGAAATTTACATGCTTGAAATAAATTTTTAGGTACGCCGAGTTCGTCCAAGTAGCGGCGTTTAGCGCCAGCTTCGAAACGAACTAAATTACGTGCGTAGTTGATTAGTTGAGGGTCACTCATTACTTCGATAACTCTATCATTTGAGTGATCACCTTTAGATTGCAAAGAACGAAGTGAGTCCAATTGGCGATTAAACTCTGGGCCTTTTAAGTAAACTTTGCGGTCAACATGGCGAGAGCCGCGGCTGAAATAACAGGTTGTTTCATGTTCATTACGAACAGATGCGCGCATTTGCTTATTTGAAATGACTTTCAACTGATTGATAACTTGTTTTGCTTGAGACTCAGATTTGACGCGAGCTGAAAAAGTACAGTCTATTGAATCTAAAGTGGTTGATGTTATGTCAAGCATCTCGAAAAAGTCTGGATATTCGTTGCATAGAGCCATGAGCATTTCAAAGGCTCCAGTGATGATTTGAGTTGAACCGTAAACATTATGACCTTGAAGTATCTTTGCAGGTGATGCTTTGAGTTCTACACAAGCGTCGCGGAGCTTGGTTCCTTGGAAAATCTTAAAAGCCATGCCAGTAAAAGAAGTTGGTAGAGACTGATAAGGATGGCGCAAGTTGGAAACCTCTAAACCATCTTGAAATGAGTTACCAGTGAAATGAACAACCTTTGCCTCAAGACCAATACCGCGACGAGAACACTCCTTAATATCAACGTAAGAAACAGACTCACAAGAGGAATCACACTCAGTTTTGAGCAGAAAATCTTGCTTGAATGGCACCGAAATCTTGAGCATGTCTATCATATGTATACATGTTACTAATTACATTTGTAATAAATGTATACATGATGCATGTTGCATGTCAACCTGTAACTTATATTTTGTTAATCATGTATATAAAATACATAGTGACGTCATAAAAAATGAAGATGCTATTGATGAAAAAGTTAGTACAAAATATCAGAGTGAAACCCGCACAGGCAGAAGAACTGAAAGAAGTAGCGTTCAAACTATCGATGAAAAAAGGCGACTTCATAAGAGAATCGGAGATAGTTCACTTCTTGATAGAAAACTACCTGAATGAAGTTGACTACGAGAACGGAATGCTAAGGAAAAAATCTAATATTTAGACAAGAGTACACTATTAAAGATAGTGTACCCTCTGCCATTTTTGGCCCCTCCCGCAGTAGCGGGACCCTCCCAAAAAGGCAGAGGGTAAGCTGATTGAATAGCGGGTTCCAGTTGGATAACGCCCCTTTGATGTTGAGAGTCTCTGCGAGGGGAATCTTAGCAAGAATGAGGGGTGTTTTTTTGTACTCAAGAAAAGGGAGCGGGTTTGCGGCCGTTTGGGGAAGTCATGCCCAAGAACCTAAGTGAGCGGCCTTTTCCCTGCGGGGCAAGTATGTCAAAAATGTCGACAAAAATGACATACTCAATTAATGCGCATTATGGAAATTATGTTACGGGCTATTCACTTCAAAGCGATTCTCACTCATAGCATGTACGGCCAAAGGCCGACAATGAGCAATTCCCTCGCCCACCCTTTGCGCGCTCTAGGCTTTCAGCAAACCACTCAACATAATTCCAGACTACATAATGCGCACTAAGTATCAATTAGTAATAGAGGTTAGTTTGAAAACGGCGTAGCTGCAAAAAGATCATTTTGCTTTGCTTGTTCCTCATAGTCGCCGCAAACGACTAAGCGCGTTGTGTCCTCGTAAGTAAGTTGATAAACACAGTCCGTCAATGCTCGGAACACGTAACCCATTTCCTGTAAATCTCTATTGGTTGTCGTGAACAGCTTAAAGTCATTTTCGAATACATCGATATAAATGAGTTTAAAGGTCTTGTTCCTTATTGGCCTATTGTCATCATCAAACACAGCCTGAAGAACTTCACCACTGGCGTACATCTTATAAGCCGATAAAGGATCATTTGGCTTGCGGCGGCGTTCCCTTTTGTCAGTTGGTAAGCTTGTGTTCTCATCAACTTGCGTTTGTTGTGGTTGGGGTGGCGTTGAGTCGATATCAGGAAACAAACCGCCATTTGATATGAGAATTGCAGGCCCACCGAATAGAAGTATGGAAGCGAGCCACACAGTCCAATGTTTCCAAATGGGTTTGACGTCCTTTGCTACTGCCTCTTCCACTGCCTTATTAGAGCTAGTATGACTCTGATAAAACGGAAAATATTTCTTCTCGTAAGTCCTAACGTTCTGATTGAGGTCTGTACCATTTGCACCGTTTTTCACCTTTCTTGTGTATGTAGTCTTTGAACCCATTGCGGCGTTCTTGACGCAATAGTAATGAATCTCCACCATGTCTTTGATGTCTCGGTGAACCTTGCGCAAGTTCTGCGTCATCAAGAGTATGTCAGCGCCGTAATGCCGGTGCATGGAGTACCATTCCAATACAGACGTATTGACTTGGCGCCCAAGTACCATGTGAGCCTCATCGATAACGTATAGCGGCGCTTGTCCTTTGTCGTTCCTCCAAGAATCTCGATAATGTTCAACACTGGAGAAAGGGCGATTATTCGAGCCGAAGTTGTCTAGCTCGCCATCTATCACCACTAACAACTCATCAACGGTTTCTTGTCCAAACACCTTTACGAAGTGAGGGATGTTTAGAGCAACGTTGGTAATGACTTTGCGACCATCTTTCAAGGCGGGAATGATGTGAAACGCTACAGCTTCATAACTCTTACCGCCTCCTGGTCGTCCTGTTAATGCGTTAATCATGAGCCTAACCTCGTAAACGGAATCAACTGTAGAACTATTCGAATACCAATTGCAGAAACAATCATTCCTACGGCTTGAGGGAGTCCGACTTGACCTAGTACCCAAGCGGCCTCGGGAGGAAAGCCACGCATATATTGACTAATGTCGATTGGCTCGAATAGGGCTATGGCTGAAAGCAATATGGTATCAATAACCGTCATGATTAAGTCAAAAAGCCAATAAACAATATCTTTGAACAATTCCAAAATGCTCATAAAAAGAGCGGTGAGCGCGTCAACAAGTTGCTGGAACAAATCTACTAACCAATCCATAAGTTAACCTCCAAAGATAATTTTTCGGCAAGTCAAAGCCGCAGTAAACAAGATGCAGATACGAATGAAGCTGAAAATGTAGTCAAGGTTGATATAGTCGCCCAAGTCGTAAGAACCGAATCCAAAACCGGACATATCAAGAGCGAAACTCGGTTTAGCGGCGTTGGATAAATCTATATCAGCAAACGCACTAAGCATTCCGTCATAAATAGCATCGCGGGTTGCACCAATACGTGTCACCATTTCAGTTGAAAGTGATTCAGTGGTGTGTTGAGAAACATACGTTGAGGCGCTTGAATCTATAGTGGCGTCGATATTAGTAATCGCATCGGAAATTGAATCTAAAGAATCTGAACTTCCCATGCTTTCGGATAACTCGCGCAATGATTGAATTATCTCATTTTGTTTTAACATAGCCTGATTGTGATAAAACTCTTCATACTGGTTAACATTTGAAACAGCAGTGACTATTTCGTTTGTTGATTGGATTTGTAATTCTTTAAGTTCCCCCCAAATTTCTAACTGTTTATTTGTTCCAGCAACAAGTTGTTTTAACTGTTCATCGTTTAACTGATTTGCGTTTTTAAGCTCATCGATAACGTCTTTAAAATTGGCGTTGTTATCAGAATTCAAACTAGTAAGAAGTGTGTTTATTTGTTCATTAAGTTTCTTAATTTGTTGCTGGGTATCAGACTCAGTGGAAGGTGAACCAACTTGAGCACCTTCACGTTGATTAACATCAGAAGGATTTATGGGGGAAGATTCGACACCTTCAAGTGGTTTTGTAGGGTCTTTC
>NZ_JCBDGO010000018.1:0-91699 GCF_059834045.1 Vibrio sp. R12-SG2-ISO1
TTTTGGCGTAGACAGTGTGGTCGAGCGCTTTGGTCAGGTACAACCTAAGATCTTGTTTTGCTGCAATGGCTATCAATTCGGTGGCAAAACCCACTCTATGGTTGAGAAAAATGGGCAAATCTGTGACGCCATTTCGAGCATTACCAACACCTGTCAGATTGAATACCTCGCGGATCACGCCTGTGATATGTTTTTTAACGAGGGCTTTTCCGATTGGGAGTCGGTGCTGTCGAGTTGTTTACCTAGGGGTATTGAATTCGCGCGGGTCGGCTTTAACGATCCGCTTTTCATCCTCTACTCCTCAGGCACCACGGGCAAACCCAAATGCATCGTCCACAGTGTCGGGGGAACCACATTAAATCACCTCAAGGAGCATCAATTGCATTGCGACATCAAACCCAATGATCGTGTGTTTTATTACACCACGTGCGGTTGGATGATGTGGAACTGGCATGTCTCTGCCCTTGCCAGTGGCGCAACCTTAGTGATTTATGATGGTAGCCCCGTTTATCCAACGTCAGCGACACTATGGTCACTGGCTGAACGCGCGCAAGTCAGCCTATTTGGCACTTCAGCCAAATATCTAGAAGCGATTGAGAAAGCTGGCTACACACCAAAAAATGACGTGAATCTGTCGTCACTAAAGACATTGTGTTCAACCGGTTCGGTGCTCTACCCCAACCAATATCACTATGTGTACGATAAGATTAAATCCGATCTCCATCTCGCATCGATTTCGGGGGGAACGGACATTTGTGGCTGCTTTGTCCTGGGTAACCCGTTGTCACCCGTTTATGTAGGCGAGTGTCAGGGACCCGGACTTGGGCTGGATGTCGCTGTGTTTGATGAAGAGGGACAAGCCGTGACAGATCAACGCGGCGAGTTAGTCTGTCGCAATAGCTTTCCCAACCAACCGCTCGGCTTTTGGCACGACGATGGCCGTCGCTATCATCAAGCGTATTGGGCGAGATTTGCCGACACTTGGCATCATGGTGATGACGTTCAAATGAGTCAAACCGGTGGTGTGCGCTTTTTTGGCCGTAGTGATGCCACCCTCAACCCGGGTGGCGTCAGGATCGGCAGCGCTGAAATTTATCAGCAAGTGAACCAGTTACCCGAAGTCCTTGATTCTATCGCGGTTGGGCGCGTAAAAGAGGGAGACGAAACCATTGTCCTGTTCGTCCAGTTAGCAGAGGGGGTAATACTCGATGAGAGACTCAAAGCCGCCATCACCGCACGACTCAGAAGCCAATGTTCACCACGCCACGTACCCAGCGAAATTTACGCGTTGAGTGATATACCCAAAACCAAATCTGGCAAGTTGGTTGAACTGGCGGTGAAGCAAGTGCTTCATGGCGAGACAATAAAAAACCTCGGTGCTATTGCTAACCCCGAGGTTTTAGAAGAAGTTCGTCGCTATCAGCATTACGGGCATCAGCATTAAGTGCAAAGACACTCAAGCTCTTAGCGAATTATTTTTTGGCTATCGCCATCAAAACCGGCAGCTTGCCGTGGGGGGTATCTACCGCGAACGGTACAGAAGTCAGCACTTCACTAAAACCAACACCGGTGAGCACTTGGTTAACGTGCTCCTTGCTCATTCCGCCTTCTTGATTGCCGTCAGAGAGCCAATCCCAATGAACAAAGTGGCCACCGGCATCAAGTAGGCTGTAAACCACGTCTGCGGTTTCCGCGTAGTTAGGAAGAAAACTGCACACCGAGGAGGCCACGACGAGATCAAACTGGTGTCGAAAAGCCGGGTGCATGGCGACTAAGCCGCGTGAAAGAATATCGACGACGGGCTCAACATTGGCGAGCTCTTTGAGATCGAGTTGTTCAATCATCGCTTCCGAGCTGTCTAGCGCGACGATGTCTTTCACCAATGGAGAGAGTTTTTGGCTCAGTAATCCTGTACCGCAACCAAAATCTAACACATGTGTATTTTGAATGCGGACTGCATTCTCCAATGACTCGAACGCCTTTTGCGCATAAAGGCTGGTGGACTCATCTTTCTCCCAGTCCGGTGCGAGTTCATCCCAAGTTGCCGCCATCATGATCTCCCTATAACATCTTCATTTGGCATAGCAGAAGATTACCAAAACTGCATGAAATTGATAGCATTTCGCTACTGAAAACAGACAGACATCTGTTATTCGTATAAGATCGATGATAACCCAACCAAATTGACCAAAATATGAACTTATCGCAAATTGAGGCATTTTGTACCATCGCCGATACGGGTTCCGTCTCAGAGGCGGCTCGCCAGTTAGACTGCAATCGAACTAAGCTCAGTATGGCCATTAAAGCGTTGGAAAAAGATCTGCAAATCGACCTGTTCATTCGCACTGGCAACCATTTGACCCTCTCTGAGGCCGGCAAAGCCATCTACAAAGATTGCCAAAACTTGCTGGTCACCGCCGCGAGAATTCGCCAAACCTGCGCGCAAGTCTCAGGTGAATTTAACGCCGAAGTGTGGATCGCTCGTGACGATTCATTGCCTGATGATATGTGGCTAGATCTTTCCCACAAACTCAACAACCAGTTCCCTGCCACCTCATTCAACCTCGTCTTGGCATCCAGTGGCGACTTGGCAAACTTGGTCGCCACTGGGCAAGTCGATTTTGCCTTTGGTGTGGATTACGAACGCATCGATGACCCACACATCGCCTACCAACCTTTAGGCAAAATTCGCATGATGTCAGTATGCAGCGCGGATCATAAGCTCAGTCAATTGCGCCGAGTATCCGACGATGAGCTGCGTAATGCCATGCAAGCGGTCATGGTGTATCTTAATGAGAAAGACAACCCAGAACTTCAGCCTTTTTCATTGCGACACATCGGTTTTTCAAGCTTCGATTATATGCTCAAAACCATTATGGAAGAGGACGCATGGGGCGTGTTACCTGAACCCTTGATTCGCCATTTGTTGCGTCAGCAAAAGCTCTCGGTCATCAAACATACCTACGGACTTACTCAGGAAGATTACTGCATGTTTACGTCTGCGGGCATGGCAGAGCACCCAGGGATGACTTGGCTTGCGGATCGCCTCAATGAATATTTGTTTGATTTCTAAACCGACCGACAGCCAGCGTCAAATTTATTGACACATAATTTACTTGGTAAATACCTGATTTTTAATCAAATACTTACCAACCCTTCCTTTCACCCTTCGACCATGCACATTTCTCAGTTGTTTAAATGTCCGCTTAAGTAAAAACTATAAGCGTGTTTACGACAGAGATGATGCTATGTGTGCTCAAACCAGCTTAAATGAAAAACGAATACTGACCTTTTCAGCCCTTATTGCGTCTGGCTTTGCTGTGGGTGGTTTAGTACTCGGTTCATTGGTTGGATCACTGGTTATCGTCTTTGACGGCGTCTACTCACTTGTTAGTTTACTGTTAACTTTATTGTCGCTCGCGGTATCACGTTACATTCAGAGTCCACAGAAAAGTCATTTTCCTTTTGGTAAAGCGGTGTTAGAGCCGGTGGTAATCGCCATCAAAGGAGCGGTTATCTTATCGATTGTTGGGTATTCGCTGTACTCCGCACTCATCGCTGTTGCGAATGGCGGCCGCGAGGTTGATCCTTCGATTGCGACTCTGTTTGGCATCGTGAACGTCATTGGCTGTGGTTATGCATGGTGGATGATCGCGAAAAAATCTCAGCGTTTTTCCTCTGGCCTGATCGAGGCGGAAGCCAAGCAGTGGCAAATGGATACACTGCTTAGTGTCGCGGTTACGCTCGGTTTCTTACTCGCTTTGGCGCTAACCTATTCGCCGTTCGCGCACTACGCAGTATACGCAGACCCGATGATGATGATTGCCATGTCGTTTTACTTTATCAAAGTACCGTTTGATATGATTCGCGATGCGATGCGAGAACTACTGATGATGGCACCAAGCAAAGAAATTCTGCGCCGCGTGGACAAAGAAGTGAGCGCCCTTGACGCGCAACTTAGCTCGCAACTGGAAGTCGCTGGCGTGACGAAAGTGGGTCGAGAACTGCGTGTCCGCCTCGATGTCACCACCGACCAGAAACAGCTGAAAGTCTCGGAGTTGGACACCATGCGTCAAGTGCTGAAAACCAAACTCGCCTCGCTGTCGTTGGATTTACAGCTCTCCATGAACATCGCACGTTGAACATCGCCACTCCAGTACAGAACCGCTCAAATAAGGAGACCTCGCTAAGGCGAGGTCTCTCTTTTGTTTCTCTTCTCTCTTTTCCTATCACACCCAAGGGTGAGAAGCCTAGTGAGATAACCGAACTACTTGCGCAGAGCGTTGAGTTTGGCCTGCGCAATACCAAAGATGGTGTCAATCGGGTAGCTGCCCTCATCGCTCGGCTGACCAGCGGCTTTGCCGGTAAACAACTCAATCGCCTCCGTCACATGATCAATCGCCCAAATGTTGAACTCGCCTTTCTCCACCGCTTTGACGATGTCAGGACGCAACATCAGGTTGTGCATATTTGAGCGAGGAATGATCACCCCTTGATTTGGCGAGCGACCTTTGATGGTACACACATCAAAGAAGCCCTCAATCTTCTCGTTGACGCCACCAATCGGTTGAGACTCGCCAAATTGGTTCATCGAACCGGTGATCGCAATATCCTGACGATTGGGCTGCTTAGAAAACGCCGACACCACCGCGCAAAACTCCGCCATGCTGGCGCTGTCGCCATCTACCCCGCCGTAGGACTGCTCAAACGTAATCGTGGTGCTGAGCGGCACTTTCGCGGTTTTACCAAACACCGATGAGAGATAGGCGGTTAAAATCATCACACCTTTGGAGTGAATGCTGCCACCAAGGTCGACACTGCGCTCAATATCAATCACATCACCATCACCATAACAGGTGGTGGCGGTGATGCGATTCGGCGCGCCAAACATGTACTCGCTGGTACTGAGCACCGACAACGCATTGACCTGACCGACCGCCTCGCCTTCCACTCGAATCAGAGTTGTGCCGTTGGTGAACCCTTCCATCACGGTGTCTTTCAAACGGCTCACTCGCATCTCTTGATTAGCCAGTGCCTCTTCGACGTGGCTGACGCGTATCATATTTGAGTTGGCTTGACGCGCGACGTAGTTCGATTCACGCAACAAATTGGCGATATTGGCCGAATGGAGTGATAACTTGGTTTGATCGCCCGCCAATCGTGAACTGTGTTCGATGATGCGCGCAATCGCTTTACGGTCACAATGCAGCATACTGTTGTCGTTCACGACACTTGAAATAAAGCGCGCATAGTGCAATTCCGATTCAGGCGTGCGCGTCATCTCATCTTCAAAATCGGCGGTGACACGGAACAGTTCGCTGAACTCAGGATCGTAGTGTTGCAGCAACTGATAGGTGCGATAGTCACCAAACAGGATAATTTTTACATCCAAAGGAATCGGCTCAGGATCGAGTGAGACGGCGCCGGTGAGTGTCACCTCTTTTTCTAGCGCCGTTAAACTGAGCTGACGCGCTCTTAACGCCCGCTTAAGCCCATCCCACACATAGGGCTGTTCCAACACTTTTTGCGCATCCATCAGCAGTACACCGCCGTTGGCTTTGTGCAAGCTCCCCGCACGTATCAACGAGAAGTCGGTGAAGACTGTGCCTTTAAAGGTGGCGGTTTCGATGTAACCGAACAAAGTGTGGTAGTTCGGATTCTCTTCCACCACAATGGGGAACTTACTCTCTTTACGGCTTACTAGAACGTTAACCTTGTAACGGCGGGGCAGTTTTTTGTCCAGTGAAGCCGCGGCCACCTCTCCTTGCTCAGCGCTCTGCTCAAGAAAGATGTCGGCATTCTCGACGATGTCTTGCGAAAGTTCACTCAGGTAGGATTTGATCTCTGGGTATCCTGAGTAATCCTTTTTCAACTGTTTGATAAAGTGCGTAATCACATCGAGTGTCACGTCATCATTGAGTTTTTTGATTTTTTCGCTGTAGGCTTCTTCCCACTCGGTGAGCTGACGCACCATGTTTCTCAGGTTGACTTCAAGCTCATCAATGGTCGCGCCGAAGTACTCCTGCTCTTTTTTGCTTAGTGCATCAAACGACTCTTCGGTGTGCATCTCTTCGCCGTTCATCGCAACAAACTGATAATCGCCTTGCGTCGTGATGGTTAGGCTGATGCCTTTGGCTTTCGCTTCTTTGGTGATATTGGCAAGCTCAGCTTCTTGCTTGGCGGCCAATTGGTTTTTCAATTTGTCCGCACGGCTGTAGTAGAGTTCGTTATCAAACGCGAGAGGCATCGCATTGACTAACTTGCCCATCAACTTTTCAATGTCTTGCTTTAATCGGCTGCCGACACCACAAGGGAGCTTCAACACTCTTGGGGTACGGATATCCTCGAAATTCGCCACATAGCACCAATCGTACAACGCACTCTCGTCGTGTTTGTGGCGGTTGAGGTAACGTAAAATCATGGTGCGCTTGCCCAGTCCATTCTGGCCAATCGCGTAAATGTTGTATCCCTTCTCCTTGATCGACATCGCAAACTCTACCGCTTTCTGCGCACGCTCTTGACCGACAATCTCATCAATAGGGGCCAACTCTTTGGTTGATTTGCTGTCGAGCTTTTCTAGCTCCGCAAAATGATACAGCTGGCTCGCCTCAAGTCTTTGAATAGCCATAGTTCGGTCCTTCATTGTTATTGTTCTGTTTCCTTAGTTTAGGTCAGTTTTATTTAGTTTTTAGTGACTTACACAGTATTCACGTTCAACTGCTCAAATAACCATCAAATTACCTCCAACAAAATGGAAAATGATAATTATTTGCAAATAATAACCAATTGCATTTAAATGCCCAGTGTGCCGTTTAATGTGGAGTGATATCAATGGATTTACAGCAATGCTGGACACACTATCTCAAAGCCGAACAATTGCTGGAGCAAGGACATTGGCCTGAAGCCTATTACCTGTACGATCAAGTGTTGGCCTACCTACCCAGCCATGTCCAACACGCGATGGAGGATGACAACACCAAACCATGCCAGTTTCGCTGTTTGACGACAGCATTACGAGATGCCGCCATCACACAATCAGAAATCCTCAACAAAATGGGGCAACATCAACGTGCCTTTGAACTGCTCAACCAAACCTACGCCCAACTTCAGTTTATGTCGATTGAGCCCAACCCATTAGTTGAGGCCATCAGTCATATTCTGCACCACCAGTGCGAGGATCTACTCCATCACATGACCGCGTTTTGCAGCGCGCAGCGCAATGCACAATGGATGCTAGAGCTACAAGATGTACAAAAAGCCCATCACCACTTTGCCGCGCTGAAGAGCAGAGTATTAGACAATAATCCTAAATGCAGCCAGCGAAGTTCATTAAATTAAATATCTACACCTTGATGCGGAAAAACAAATAAATATTAAAACTGAAATTTAATCATTATTTAACCTGTGTTTTATCCAGAAATTTCGACTCATTTCTCATAATTGGTTCAATGTTGTAATTACCAATATTATTAATAGTTCTTAGCAACAGAAAATATATTGACTTCTTTCTTGGTTTGATGAAAATCATAGCTATATTGTTTAGGAGTCAACCGATGAGTTGTGATAAAAGTAAGCTTGATTTAAGCGCGCTGCGGATATTTTTGGAAGTCTATCGTACTGGTTCAATTACCGCCGCCGCGGACAAACTGGATATGACCCAACCGGGTGTCAGTACCGCAATTAAACGCTTGCAAAACCAGATCGGGGCCGCCTTGTTTGTTCGCCAAGGGCGCTCTATCACTCCTACGCAAAAAGGCATTAACTTTGCGGAACAACTGAAACAATCCATTTACTTATTAGATGATGCCGTTGACTCTCTTTCTGAATTTACGCCCGCACAACATCGCACATTTAAAGTATTAGTTAACGAAGCAATGCTAAATATTTTACATCCAGCGATAGAGCGAGATAACGAACTCGAAAATATTACAATCGAATTGCATCCTATTCCTATTTCCGAGGAATTATTGGAAGAGCAATTGAGCTTAAGTCAATTCGATTTGGCTATCGATATTTATGTGCCGCAGAATAAAGCGTTTATGAGTGAATTGTTAATTGAGGATCACTGCGTGGTAGCGTGTCGCCAAGATCATCCACGTATTCATGATCACATCAACGAAGCGCAGTTTTACGCTGAGAAGCACATCATTATGATGATGGAGCGCGGCAGTATGTCGCTTGCTCAGCGATTCACTAAATCTTACATCCCGACCCGTGATATCAGCTCGGTCAGCGATTCTTTGCTCGGGGCCTTACATCTCGCCAGCATGTCGGATTGTTTGTGTACGTCCAGTTACCTACTCGGCCAACAAGTCGAACATCGCTTAGGCATCAAACTGCTCCCTTACCCACTCGACAGCATCTCTATCAACCATACAATGATCTGGCACCGTCGAGACAGTAACTCCGATGCCGGTATTTGGCTGCGCGATAAAATTAAGCACTACATCGCGAGCGCCAAGCACTGAGTTTGGGTTAATTTTCCTACAAAGCAACGCGGCGCCTCAGGCGCCGCGTTTGATTCTGAGCTATCGTTGTTCTCGGCCCAATAACCCTCGTTACCAAGTCACAAAATAGTTGATCACCAAGGCGTTGACCACGTCGATGAAAAATCCGCACACCAAAGGCAGAATAATAAATGCCTTATGCGCAGCGCCGTATTGCTGCGTCACCGCGGTCATATTGACAATCGCGGTGGCGGTCGAGCCTAAGGTCACCCCACCAAAACCGGCGCACATGACAGCTGCTTCATAATCTTTGCCCATCGCGCGGAATACCACCCAGACGGTAAACACAATCGACAACAAGACTTGAGCACTCATGACCACCGCAAGGTAACCTACGCTGCCTTGCAGCTCCCACAATTTGAGGCTCATCAACGCCATGGTTAAAAACATCCCCAAGCAGATATCTTGGATGAGTGAGAGCCCTTTTTCGGCGTCTTCGGCGTAAGTATTAAACTCCTCGCTGCGCAGCTTGGTCAGAATCCAGCGACCTAAGTTGCCCAGTACAATCCCGCCTATCAAACACGCCACAAACATGGGTAGCTTGAGCCCCGCCGCCTCTAGCGACAAATCCAAAAAGTAGCCAATAATCAAAGAAACATTGAGCCATAGCCAAGCGCGCAGCACACCAAAATAATCCACCGAGATGTCTTTTTTGCTGCTGGTGTGCGCCATACCAATATCCAAATCGTGGGCACTATTGGCGCTGATGGCGTGTCGCTTCATCAAATACGCTGCAATCGGGCCGCCGATGACACACGCCGAAATCAAGCCTAGCGTGTTGGCAGCAATGCCGAGTTCCATCGCATTAGCAATACCGAGATCGTCAATAAAAGTGGGCGCCCACGCAACGGTAGTGCCTACGCCACCAATCAGCGAAATCGAACCTGTCATTAACCCTGCTTTCGGGTCAAAACCAAACAAGGTCGCGACGCTGATACCGAGTACGTTTTGCAGTACGATGTAGACGCTGGCCAGCAGCAACAGCACCATCAAGGGCTTACCGCCATTGAGCAAACTGTCGATGTCTGCTTTAAGGCCAATTCCGGCAAAAAAGTAGAGCAGCAAAATGTCACGCACCTGCAAGTTGAACTGGATCTCTTTCCCAAACAGGTAGTAAACCAAGGCAACCACCAAAGTACAGATAAAGCCGCCAATCACCGGCTCAGGCAAACTGTATTTTTGCAGCACACGACTGCGCGATAAGACGAACTTACCGATAAAAAGTAGGATGATAGCGATAGTGAAGGATACAAAATCCACCACTTCGATGGTGTCGATCACCGATGTCTCCGATAGGGTCATATTACTCTCTGTTTGCCTCTTGTGGGTGAGTGCCTTGATAGATGAAATGCGCCAGCTCTGGGTGTGTCATCACTTGTTGGTAGCCGTGTTCAATCAGCCGCGTGACCTGCGCTTCTTTGAGATGAAAATCGGTTGGGATGGACTGAACAAAAGCCTGGTCCTCCGCCGTTGAGAGATTGATATCGACAAACAGATAGCGCCTATCAGGCTGCTGCGCTTGCCACTCATCCAAAATCATGCTGAGGTAGGTTTTGGACAAATCGTTGTAACGGTGGATCTGTACGTCACTGGCCGAACCCAATAGATTCGCCATCGTCGGCTCTTGTTTTTGATGGCCGATTTCCCAATCCGGACGCACCGCAGCATCGACCGAAATCACCACCACGGTTTGCAGGCGATCTTTCTCAGCAACTAAGCCAAAATCTTGGGTCGTCACTAAGTCATACAGAGCGTGCAGTCCGAGGTTGTCACTGATGCCACCATCAACCAAATGCAGATATTGATAGCGCTCTCTGTCCTCAAATTTTTTCAGCGAACGATTGGTGGCGCTGTGTAAGGTACGGTGTCGACTCTGCGCGCTGTAGACCGCTCGCTCACAGCCGGGATAATTCTCGAGCAGGACAGGTGAGAACAGCAGAGGCACAGCACTGGACGCCGTGACAGCGTCACTAATTGAGTAACGATTTAAGTCGGAGCAAATGAGGTCAAAATACTCCTGGGTAAATGAAAAACGCGCGCCGGTCGAGAGATCGGTAGCATTGATAATGATCATCGGCCCATCATCGCGTAGCGCCGAGAAGGTGGTATCTTGGAAAATATGCGCGTTGTAATAGTCCGCCGCCGCGGCCGAGCGCGAATGTTTGGAGAACCAGTACTCGGGGCTCATGACGATGTCTTTCAAACTTGTCGTCACATCTTTGTACAAAAACGCCTGTTCAAAATCGTCAAAGATGGCTTCGCCGTACAAGCCGTAATAGGCAGAGGTAAAACTGCCACCAGAGACAGAGCTGATGGCGTTAACCTGATCGAGCAAACGATGGGTTTGCCCTTGGTACTCATAGCGGTAGTCACGCAGTCCTTTCATGACACCGTAGGAAAACGCCGCTGCACGAGTGCCGCCGCCAGAAAAGCTCAGCAACACCACTGTATTGTCTGGCAGCGTGGCCATTTTTTCGCTCACCGTATAACGCGGCTCAGCTGAACTCGTCAGTGGTTGGTTGGTTTTTTCGGGGATCGATGAGCAGCCAGCCAAAGCAATGGCGCTGCACACTACCCAAGCGTTGGGTTTCATGTCAGTTCCTTGGAGAAGAAAGCCTCACTGCCCATGAGGAGGACCAGTACTCATCGAGCAGTAAGACTTTGATTAATGGTTAGGTTTACCCGCGTTATTGCACAGACCAGTCACCGCCGAGCGATTTGTACACCGCCACGGTCGCCTGCGCCGTTTGCAGCTTGGCGGCTACTTGGCGATCTTGCATCACGCGGTGCTGACGCTGGGCGTCCAGCAGCGCAATGTAGTCAATCAGCCCTGCACGATAGAGTGACTTGGCTTTATCCAGCGCCCGATCGGTCGCCTGCATCGCAATGTCAATTTGATCGCGGTTTTGTTGGCTGCGGCCATAGGCAAATAGCGTCGAGTCCACTTCAGCAATCGCACTGTTGACCGTGTGCTCGTAGCGCAGCGCGGCGTTGTTCAACCGAGATTCCTGAATCTCTACGTTGGCCTTGCCACGGCCGCCATCAAACACGTTCCAGCTCACGCCAGCACTGCCCGCCCAGCCAAAGGAATCACTTTTAAACAGATCATCAAAGCTGCCAGCAGAGACACCTGGCGTACCAGTAATAAAGAACTTCGGATAGCGATTGGCCATCGCCGCGCCAAGCTCCTCATTGATGGCGGCCATGTCACGCTCCGCGATACGAATATCTGGGCGGCGGGTCAGCAGCTCCGACGGCAAACCGACCGGAATCAAGCCTTGCAACTCAGGCACATTCTGATGCGTGGCTAGCTGGGTATCGATTTGAGTCAGCGGCACACCGAGTAAAATCGCCATGCGATGCTTATGCACCTGCTCCGCGATCTCTAACTGTGGAATGATCGCCTGCGTGGCCGCCAGCATGGCTTCGGCTTGCGATTGGTCAAGCGCCGAGCCGTAGCCACTGTTCACCACACTCGTCACCAACTTGAGGGTCTTCTTTTGATCCTCAATGTTCTCGAGCGCCAATTGCTTGCGCTGATGTGCGCCGCGATACTGCAAGTAGTTGTGAATCAGATCCGCAGTGAGGGCCAGATTTAACCCTTCACGGTAGATCTCGGCTTGTTCGACACGAATTTTCGCCGCTTCCGATTGCTTATCAATGCGGCCAAACAGATCCAACTCCCATGAGAGATTCGCGCCTAAAGCGAATCCGTCATGTTGATTGTCCATCAAGGTCATTGAACCGAGCCCTGGAGCAATGTTGTCAAGCCCCGGCACGCTTTGACCAAGCGGGTTAAGGATCGGGCCTAGCGCCGAATCGTTCTTACTGAACTGGTAGTTGTAGTACCCTGCACCCACATTGACGGTGGGCACTTTGAACGACTCCACAATGGTTTGGTAAGCATTCGCCATTTGGATGCGCTCTGCTGCCGTTTTCAGGTGGATATTTTGCTGCTGCAACTGTGCCACCAATTGATTGAGCGTCTCATCACCGAGGGATTGCCACCACAAATCTTGGGTTGCTTGCTCACTGTGCTCGGCGTTGAGGTAAGCCTCGGCCAAGGTCATACTTGGCGCTTGATAATCCGGGCCGACTGCACAGGCCGAGAGCGATAACGCCATCGCAACAGGCAGCAGTTTGAAAGTAAAACGTGTCATCATGATCATTGACCTGCTGGTTGGGTATCGAAGTTAAACGCGTCATCGCCGCGCGTCGGTTCGTCTTTGGTGGTGAGCATGTACACCGCAGGCATCACCATCAGTGACAGCACGGTAGCCGCGGCTAGACCGCCGATAATCGTGGCTGCCATTTGGTCAAACAGCAGATCGCTCATCAGCGGAATCATGCCTAGCGCTGTAGTCAACGCGCCCATCGAGATCGCCATGGTGCGGTTAAGCGTCGCGGTTTTGACCGCATCGGCCAAGCCAAGCCCCGCTTTGCGCTCAAGCTCAATTTGATCCATCAAGACAATGCCATTTTTGATGATCATACCGGTCAAGGTGACCGCACCAATCAGCGCCATAAAGCCAAACGGTTTATCAAATACCATCAGCGAGAATACCGCCCCTGTTGCAGCCAGTGGAATGGTCGCGAGGATGATGATCGGCTGTTTAAAACCGTTAAACATCGCCACCAAGATGATGATCATGATGATCATTGCCTTAGGCAGTTGCATCAAAATATCGGTCACCGCTTTGTGCTCATCGTAATACTCACCGCCCCACTCCATGGAGTAACCGTCTGGCAGTTCAATTGCCTCAATGCGATCTTTGACCGCGTCACGCACTTGGGCTGGCGTGGCATGGCGAGCGACACCCGCTTGCGCTGTGATGGTTTTCACTCGGTCGCGGCGCCAAATCATCGACTCCTCTGGGTAGAATTCGAAACCATCCACCACCTGACCAAGCGGCACAGTGTGCAGGCCAAGAATCGATTTCACCGGCAAGGTTTCGAGCGACGCCATAGTGCGCTCTGTCGCGCGAACTTGAATGGGGATCAGTTCGTCGTTGAGGTTCATCATGCCAACCGTCAACCCGTCGGATGCACGTTTCATCGCCAGCGCAATGTCTGCACGGTTAATACCAGCGCGGCGCGCTTTGTCTTGGTTGATAACCGGCTTCATCACTTGCGTCTGCTGGCGCCAGTCGTCACGCACATAACGTGCGTCTGGGTGGCTAGCAAAAATCACCTGAGCCTGCTCAGATAACCCATGCAGCACATTCGCATCTGGCCCTGAGAAGCGCGCTTCGACGGCAAACTTATCAGACGTCGCAAGCTTCAAGGCGCGAAAACGTGGCTGCGCATTCGGGAACTGCTCCGCAAGGTAGCGATCACCACGAGCGACCAGATCTTTAATGCCGTGAAAATCGTGCGTATTAATGAGGATCTGCCCATAAGCCGCATCCAATGGCTCCGGTTCCACCGTCACTGAGAAGCGCGGCACGCTTGCGCCCACCGCCGTCGAAATGCTTTCGACTTCAGGCTGAGCGAGCAGCCATTGCTCGATTTGGCGCATATCACTGGAGGTCTGCTCGACTTTCGCACCATTCGGTAGCCAGTAATCCAGGAACACGATTTCACGATCCGATTGCGGGATGAAGTTCAATCCAACAAACGGCACTAACGCAATCGTCACGAGAATAGTTGGCACTAGGGTTGACAACGCCTTTTTCGGGTTATCGACAATCCAGCCAGTGATCTTCGCCAGTCGATGACTGCTGCCCTCGCCCTGCTGCGCTTTTTTACTGGGTTTGATAAACAACCAACACATCAAGGTGGTAAACACCATGGCGACTAGCCAAGAGAGCAGCAATGAGGCTGCGATGATGTCAAACACCGACTCTGCAAATTCCGCCGCATCCGTCTGGGAGAACACCACAGGACTTGCGCCCATGATGGCAATCACGGTCGCGCCAAGCAGAGGGATGGCGGTCTCTTTGAACGACTCCATCGCGGCAACAGTGCGATGCACGCCTTTGTTGATTTTGACAATCATCATATCGGTGATCACAATCGCGTTGTCCACCAACATACCGAGCGCCAAAATGAAGGTGCCCAGTGAGACGCGGTGCAAATCAATCTCACGCACGTTCATGTAAATCAAGGTCAGCAGAATGGTCAGGATCAAGCTACCGCCGACAATCGCCGCACTTTTGAATCCCATAAAGACCAACAACACGATGAAGACAATCGCCACGCTCTCGGCCAAGTTGCCAACGAACTCATCGATCGACTTCTGTACCTCTTCTGGCTGATAAGCGACGGTGGATACACTCACACCCAAAGGCAGTTCAGCATTAAATTGCGCGATCATCTCGGTGATGGTATCTCCAAGCGCGACAACGTTGATGCCATCAACCGGACTTACCGCCAAGGTCACTGCTTGTTCGCCGTTAAAACGGCTTTGAGTGAGCGCCGGCTCTAGATAGCCCATCGTCACATCCGCGACATCGCCCAAGCGAATCAAACCCGTGCTCAGCTCGCTGACGCCGCCTTTGATCACCAAGTTTTGAATGTCATCGATGGATTGAAACTCACTGCTTTGCTCGACGCGAATACGCTGTGAACCCGCATCAAAACTGCCAGCATCAAAAGTCGTGTTTTGTGCGTTGAGTTGATTCAAAACTTGAGTCACTGACAAGCCATACTGCGCCAAGCGCTCATCGGGCATATCAATGTGCACCACGCGCTTTTGCACGCCGTGTAGCTCAATCTTTTTGATACCAGACACGGCTTTCAGTTGGCGCTGCAGGGTCTCGGCGTAGCGACGCAGCTCTTCCGGTTTGGCGGCGTCGCCATGAATGGCGAACAGCATGCCGTAGACTTCTGAAAACTCGTCTTGCACTATGCTGATCTGCGCAGTGGATGGCAGCAGCAATTTGACGTCATTGATCTTGTGACGCATCAAGTCCCAAAGCTGAGGTAACGCTTTGGAATTGGTTGACTCGTGTAGATCAACAAACACCATCGAACGCCCCGGAACAGAAATGGAGCGCAGCTTATCCAACGCGCCGATTTCTTGCAGCTTGGTCTCTATGGTGTCGGTGACTTGCTGCTCGACCTCTTCAGCGCTCGCACCAGGATAAAGCGTTACCACCACGGCGGTTTTGACAGTAAAACTGGGATCTTCGAGCTTGCCAAGATCAAAATAGGAAAACAGACCGGCAATCACGCTCAACGCAGTAAAAAACAGCACAAAGGTGCGCTGTCGAATGGCAAATTCGGCTAGATTCATCATGCTTGCATCTCACCCTTAATCTGCTCGAACCAGAACATTCACCACTTTTTGTCCATCAGACAAATAGTGTGTTCCGCTCACCACCACCTGCTCACCTACCGAGAGTGGTCCGTCAACACATGCCGTATTGGCATTGAGTGAACGAACGGCGACAGCGCGCTTCTCAACCTTCTGATCACGGATGAGGTGTACGTGCAGTGTGTCTTGCTCGCCCACCAAGGCCGAGTAAGGCAAGCAGTAAGCCGGTACCTGCTGAGCGTTAGTGGTCGACACAACAACAGATTTACCAATAAAGAGTTCGTCACTTGGCTCAGACAGCGCAAGTTTGACCGTGTAGGTTTGTTTAATAAGGTGAGGAAACGGTGCTATTTCGGTCACTTTGGCCGCACGCTGAGCCTCGCTGCCGTACCAGCTTAATGTCGCCTCTTGCCCAGTATTGATTGAGTTGATCAAGTTTTCCGGCACATCAATTTCCACTTGCAGCGCGTTAGGGGTTTGCAAGCCAATCACTGCTGCGCCCGGTAGAACTTGCTCAAATTCATCATACGCAATACGGCCCACTAGCCCAGAAAACGGGGCGCGTAACTCGGTGTAGCGCAACGCATCTTGCGCGCGCTGAATGTTCTTCTCCACCACTTTGACCATCGCCGCCGAACGCTCATACGCACTCATAGCACGATCAAGATTGACACTGGCGATCGCGTCATCGGCGCGCGCTTGCTTAACGCGTTTCAGTTCATTGCTGGCAAGAGCGTGCGCCGACTTAGCTTCCAGCATCTTCGCTTCTAGCTCTTCAAGCGCGACTTGGTAGTCATGCTTATCCAGTTTGGCGAGCAATTGGCCTTTTTCAACGAAGTCGCCCTCATCGACCAGCAGCGTCTCTATGGTACCTGCCACGCGAAACGACAGCCCAGCGCTATTTTGCGAGCTAATGATGCCATTAAAGTGCTTGAGTGTTTGCGAGGAAGGGCTTTTAAGCTCGATCACCTGTACGGTGGTTTGCTCTACGGCAGTCGACGGCAGGGTCACCTCGCCTTCACTGCACGCGGTTAAGCCGAGCGCCATCGCCACCAGTAAACTGTTGTGCGTAAACGTATTCATGGGTTTGGTCCTATTGGTATGTGAGCCACTGGCTCGTGACAATCGGTTGAGATTGAACGCACCGAAGCGGCTAAACCACTTCGGTGCGGGGGATAACGTTAGAAGTCGTAGCGGATACCAAGCGCTAGCTCGTCTTCTTTTTGCCACTTGTATTGCACATCGCTGTCAGACAAGTTGTTGAAGTTGTATGAGATGTAGCCACGGAAGTTCGGCTGGAAGTAGTAGGTCGCATCAATCGCGATGTTATCGGCTGCGTCGCTCTTCTCACCGGTGTATTTGTTTTTTTCTTCTAGGTAGTTGTAGGTCGCAGTAAAGACCGCTTTATTCAGTGTGTACGACGCCGCCACTTCATAACCTGACAGGTCCGACGCTTGTCTTAGGGTGCGGTTTTTATCTTCACCATCGACATACGTGGCGGCAAAGTAGAAGTCTCGGAATGCAACCGAGCCTGCGAGCATAAATTGGTCACGTTCAATCACGTAGCCTTGCTCATCAAACTCGTTGCCATCGGCATAACCTAGGCCAAGGTTGATACCAAACTCATCGATATCAAACGCGTAGGTGGTGGAGAGTGAGTAACCATCCGCGTCATTGTTGTCGAATTTATCGAGTTTGCCAGTCGCACCTTCAGTAATACGGTCTGCAAAGCGGTACGAACCTTTCACGCCCAAGCCACCAAATTTGCCGGTATAGGTGAGCATGTTATCGGTGCGGTCAGCGATAGCGATTTTGTACGCCGCCGAGTTGCCGTGGTAAGCCATGATGTCGGTAAAGTCGGTAATGACGCCCAGCGCACCTTCGTTCTTACCGTAAGTCACTTCACCAAACAGGGAGCCAAAGCCTGCGTATGCGTAACGGTTGGTGAGGTTATCTGCGTCAGTATCGGTCGCTTGACCTTGCTCATTGGTGGTGAATTCACCTTCGTAGAAGCCGATGCCGTAGAAGCCGTTGGCCAATTCCGCTTTACCTAAGAAGTTAAGACGGATACGTGAGCGATCTTCGAATTCGCCGTCCATGACTGACGCGCGCGCTTCTGCACGTCCGCCCATTTGGATAGAGTTTTTACCGTCATTGTAAATTTCTGAAGCCGACACAGAGGTTGCCGTTAGCGATGCGATGGCCAAAGCCAAAAGTGTTTTGTTGCTGTTCATTCGTAAGCCCTCGAATAATTATTGGTAATTGAACGGTGTGCATAATAATTTTCGATAAGCGTGAAATACATAAAGCCAAATTTATTCAAAACATCTTCAATCGTTATGAATCTGATGAATTCTCGATCAACCCAATCCCTTCTTCTGATTTGAAAGCGCCACCATCGCCAAGAAGATCACATTTCCTCAGCAATCCCGCACCATTACATCTCCACTTGTTATGCAATGTATAACTGAGCATGCCTGTACGGTGATGAATCAAGATCACTAAAATGGCGCCAACCGCGCGCTCCAAGGCGCTTTTCTTCCCCTTGCAACCAAGACATCTTGATGACTATGACTCTCAGCTCGCCCCCAACGCCCATTGCTCGCTTATGTCTCTCTCTGCTGCTTATTACCAGCCTGTATTCGAGCCATGTCACGGCGACGCCATATCGATTTCCGGACTTTTTCGGCATTGGTATTGGCAAAACACCGGAGTATCACGGCGCCAAAGAGAGCATGACAGGCGCAGTACCCGGCGGCCGCTACGCGTTTGAATCCGGAAGGTATATGGAGTGGTATGGGCCTTATGCGGGCATTAAAGTCAACACTGACTCACACTTTGAATATGGTCCCGCCGTGCTTTACAAACTGGGTCGAGATGAGGTCAAAAATTCGGCGGTGGATCAGCTCAACGCCATAGAGTCCGGCACCGAATTGGGGCTATTTGTCGGCTACAGCGTCGTGAACACCGACTACGCGTTACCGTTTCGCTATCGCGCTGGCGCACTCGCAAGCCATGCCTTTAGCGGTGACACCGAAGGCGCCAACATTAACCTCTACAACAGTGTCTGGGTGCCGGTTAACCAAGAAACGTTTGTCGGCGTTGGTGCGGGTCTGACTTGGGCCAACGGCGAGTTTATGCGCCACAACTTTTCCGTCAGTGACCAAGAGAGCCAATTGACCGGCATTGCGCCTTTTGCAGCCAGTGGTGGGCTACGTCAATACTACGCCTGGACAGGAGTAGTCCATCGCCTCAATCGCCACTGGGCACTGGGCGCAGGCGCCTATCTGCAGCAACTCACTAACGATGCCAAACACAGCACTATCACCGCTCAACAAGGGGACGATGTACAAGTGACGTACGGGATCGGGTTAGGTTACTTCTTTTAATTGAGGAAGATATTTAATTAAGGAACAAATAGCATGAAATATACGACATCGACATTGCCTGTCACCCTAGACTCCATCATAGAGATTCGCTCCGTTCGCACCGCCCTGCTGCTACTTGGCAGCGTCCTATTAACAGGATGTAGCTCCAACAGCGCCACCAGCTCTATCTTGACTTCACTGTGGAAAAACGAAGACGCGATCATGGCTGAGCAAGAACGTTATCGCACCTGCATTATCCACGCTGGTGATACCAGCGCTGTCAATCAGCAAGCGCTCGCACTGATGGTCAACACCGCCTTTGAATCCGACTCCAATGAACTGAAGATTGAAGCGCTGCGTGCTTACTCCGCCGGGGTTTCTCATCAATACAAACGCTCGCAAAGCATTCAGCTCTATCGAGATGCCTCCTTTGCGCTGTGCCAAGCCTATCAATCCGGCATGCTTAGCGAGCCCAAACAGTTCTCTCAATCGGTCGCGAAACTACTCACTCTGCTCACCCATAACGCGACATTAACGCAGCTAGACGATGATCAACACACATTGACCCCGGAAAGTGAACGCACCTTCATGCAGTTGCAAAACGAACTCGCCCTGACACGCGATGAACTCGATAGCTTGATTGCGGAATCGACGACGCATGATGCCTACTTGATGGCGCAGCTCGCGATCACCACTATGGCTTTCCAAAGCCTAGAAAAAGAGTACCCCCATTTTTATGATGCTGAGGTAAAGCAAACGGACAGCCAAATGAGCAGTTACCAAGGGATCATCAGCGATTTGAAGTCGGATATTCATCAGCTTAAACAGGCATCGGTGCTCGAATAGAGAGCCGATTCAAAAATAGTGCGAAATCGCCAGATATCGGGTGCGGATGTGCTCAATCAACAGCTTAACCTTGCTGGGTGGCTGGCGAGCAAAAGGATAGACGGCGTAAATGCCGAGCCGCTTAGCGACTTGTTCTGGGAAGAGGTCAACCAGCTGACCGCTGCGCAAATCATGGTAAACCAAGCAGCGCGGTACATAGGCAATGCCGTGGCCACCGAGCGCCGCTTTGCGTAGAGCAGTGGCGTTATCGGTGGAAAAACTGCCGGAGACTTTAACGAAGTAGTGGCTCTGCTTGCCCTTGAACTCCCACTCACTGGCGCCCGTGGTTTGATAGGCGTATTGCAGGCAGTTGTGCTGCAACAGATCGCGAGGCTCAATCGGCTTACCTTGTTTGGCAATATAGGAAGGGGACGCGCACACCACCCACTGCGAGTCTAAAATATGACGCGCGATCAGGCTCGAGTCTTCCAGGTAACCGGTGCGGATCACTAAGTCAAAACCCCCTTCCAGCAAATCGACAAACTTGTTATCCAGTGACATATCGACAGTTAAACCGGGGTGAAGATTGCAAAACTCCGCCACCGCATCAGCCAAGATCAAATCGCCCGAGATGGTCGGCACCGACATGCGAATGTGACCCGATATACTCTCGCCATACCCTGACACCGTATCGAGCGCTTCTTGCGCGGCTTGCTTCACACTTTTCGCACCTTGCGTCAGGGCTTTGCCCGCTTCTGTCAGGGTCAATTTTCGCGTTGTACGATATAAAAGCTGCACGCCGAGATCGTGCTCCAATCTTGCGATTCGTTTGCTAACTACCGAATTTGTCAGGTTATTTTGCTCTGCCACCTTGCTGAAACTGCCCAGTTCCACCACTTGAGAGAAGAGAATAAGATCGTCTGCACGCATCGTATTATGTCATTTTTGGAATTAATCATTTTCATTATTTCCCTATACCGAGAAAAAGGAAAGCGATAAATTCACAATTAATAAACAATTCAATCACAACCTAATGCCGTAAGGACATCGCCATGATCATTTCCGCCCCTACCGACTATCGCGCGGCCGCTCAACGTGCCTTGCCGCCCTTTCTGTTTCACTATATTGATGGCGGCGCAAATCAGGAGCATACACTGCGCCGCAACTGCGAGGATTTACAGGCCATCGCGCTTAAGCAGCGGGTACTGCGCAATATGGAAGATCTGTCACTCTCTTGCGATCTGTTTGGCGACACCCTCTCGATGCCTATTGCTCTGGCCCCTGTCGGGCTCACCGGTATGTACGCTCGGCGCGGCGAGGTGCAAGCGGCGCGCGCCGCTGACAACAAAGGCATCCCGTTTACGCTCTCCACCGTGTCTGTCTGCCCAATTGAGGAAGTGGCCCCTGTGATGGCGCGCCCAATGTGGTTTCAACTCTATGTGCTCAAAGATCGCGGCTTTATGAAACACGCTCTTGAACGGGCCAAAGCGGCCGGCGTCACCACCTTGGTCTTTACTGTCGATATGCCCGTACCCGGTGCGCGATACCGTGACCGCCATTCAGGTATGAGTGGTGATTACGCCGCGCTAAAGCGAGTCTGGCAAGCGGCGTGTCACCCAAAGTGGGCGTGGGATGTGGGTCTCAACGGTAAACCGCATGACCTGGGCAATATTTCAGCTTATCGCGGCGAACCGACTCAGTTAGAAGATTACATTGGCTGGTTGGGAGCCAATTTCGATCCCTCCATCAGCTGGAAAGATCTCGAGTGGATTCGTGAGTTTTGGCAAGGCCCAATGATTATTAAAGGCATTTTAGATCCTGAGGATGCCAAAGACGCGGTGAAATTTGGCGCCGATGGCATTGTGGTGTCAAACCACGGCGGACGCCAACTCGACGGCGTCCTCTCCAGCGCCAAAGCCCTGCCCGCTATCGCCGACGCCGTCAAAGGTGAGGTGAAGATCATGGTCGATTCGGGCATTCGCAGCGGCCTTGATGTCGTCAGAATGATTGCCCTTGGCGCCGATTGCACCCTGCTCGGTCGCTCATTTATTTATGCCTTGGCTGCGCAAGGTCAAGCCGGGGTTGAACACTTACTGAGCCTGTATGAAAGTGAAATGCGCGTCGCGATGACGCTGACTGGCGCAAAATCACTTGCGGATCTCAATCTAGATGCGCTGAGCCAAATATAATCAGCAAACCGTGCAGCAAGACAGGCACCAAACGACATAATAAAAACAAGTGGTTAGGCCATGATAGCCCCACTCTACACAGCAGGAAGCGGATATGCCCAATACGTTGAACTCTCATCCTTACTCGGCCTTGATTGAGACGCTGAGCCAGCGCCTTGATAAAGATAGACTGATCACCGATGACGCCAAGCGCCTTGCGTATGGCACCGATGCCAGTTTCTATCGCTTGATTCCAAAACTAGTGGTCAAGTTGTCCAACCTCGATGAAGTGATTTGGGTGATCCGCACCTGCCGCGAGTTTGCGGTACCCTTTACCTTTCGCGCCGCAGGCACCAGCCTTTCAGGCCAAGCGGTGTCGGATTCTGTGTTGATCACCTTGACCGATCACTGGCGCGGCCATGAGATCATCGATAATGGCAAAAAAATCCGCCTGCAACCCGGTGTGATTGGCGCTGACGCCAACCGTTACCTTGCGCCCTATCAGCGTAAAATTGGCCCCGATCCCGCCTCAATCAATACCTGTAAAATTGGCGGCATCGCAGCGAATAACGCCAGTGGCATGTGTTGCGGTACGGCGCAAAACTCCTATCGCACCATCGATAGCCTGACTTTGGTTTTAAGCGATGGGACTGTGCTTAATAGCGCCGACCCAGCCAGTGTCGAGGCATTTAAACGTCAGCGCCCTGACATCATTGACGGCCTAACCCAACTGGTGGCAAAAACGCGCGCTAACCCCACACTCACAGAACGCATTCGCCACAAATATCGCCTAAAAAACACCACGGGCTACGCCCTCAACGCACTGGTCGATTTTGATGACCCGATTGAAGTGCTCGAACATCTGATGATTGGCTCTGAAGGCACCTTAGGCTTTATCGCAGACATCACTTACCACACCGTGGCCGATCACCCGTTCAAATCCTCGTCGTTACTGGTGTTTGCTGATATCGAGACCGCCAGTCGCGCCGTCACGACTCTCTCCCAATCGCCCGTTGCCGCCGTCGAACTGATGGATGGCCGCGCGCTGAAATCCGTCGCCGATAAACCGGGTATGCCCGACTTTATGTCGACACTGACCACGGATGCCGCCGCGCTGTTGGTTGAAACCCACGCGGAAAGTGCTGATCAGCTCGAGGCGCAATGTGCGCGTGTGATGGCGGCTCTGACCGATTACGCGATTATCGAATCGGTCGATTTTACCCGCGATGCGAACACCGTCGCCACGCTGTGGGGCATTCGAAAAGGCATGTTTCCTGCAGTCGGCGCCGTTCGTGAAGTCGGCACCACCGTTATCATCGAGGATGTCGCTTTTCCCGTTGAGCATTTGGCTCACGGTGTGCGCGATTTGCAGCAACTGTTCGATCGCTACCACTACGATGAGGCGATCATTTTCGGCCATGCGCTGGAAGGCAACCTCCATTTTGTTTTTACCCAAGGGTTTGATAGCCAAGAAGAGATCGTCCGCTATGGCGCATTCATGGATGACGTTGCCGAGTTAGTCGCGGTGAAATACCAAGGTTCACTTAAAGCAGAGCATGGCACTGGGCGCAATATGGCCCCTTATGTCGAGCTCGAATGGGGCCAGGACGGCTATCAATTAATGCAGCAAATTAAGCGCTTGTTTGATCCCGAAGGACTGCTCAACCCGGGTGTCATCATCAACGAAAACCCCAACGCGCACCTTGAAGATTTGAAGCCGATGCCCGCGGCGGATCCGATTGTCGATCGTTGCATTGAATGCGGCTTCTGTGAGCCGGTCTGCCCATCGCGCACCTTGACGCTTTCACCTCGCCAGCGGATTGTGTTGTACCGTGAGATCCAGCACCGCAAACGCCATCAACACCCTAGCGCGCATGAACTAGAGCAGGTGTTTGAACATCAAGGTTTGGATACGTGCGCCGCCACCGGATTGTGCGCCGATCGCTGCCCGGTGGGCATCAACACGGGTGATCTGGTCAAGCAACTGCGCAGTGCTAAGTATCAATCCTTCACGCCAATTGCACGTTGGACAGCGGATCACTTCGCCACTACGACCACGTTAACCCGCGCCGCGCTAGGAGCAAACCGTATCGCCTCTGCCCTGCTACGCCCTAACAATATGGCGGCGGTCATGAGCCAAATTCGCCGAATCACCAAAGGCAAAACGCCACAATGGTTAGCAGAAATTCCCACCCCAAACCGCCACCGCGTCGATAAGGCGATGGAACTCTTGGTCAAATCCGATAAGAAAGTAGTCTATCTGCCCTCATGCGCTTCAAGAACTATGGGCCAGCAAGCGGATAACCCAGACTCGCGCAGCTTGACTCAAGTCACGCTCTCGCTGATCAAAAAAGCAGGCTTTGAAGTGATCATTCCAGACCATCTCGACAACCTCTGCTGTGGTATGCCCTATGACAGCAAAGGAATGACGGATCTCGCCAAGCAAAAATCCATACAACTGGAAAAAACGCTCTACGCCGCCAGTTACCAAGGGGAGTACCCTATTTTGATGGACACCAGCCCGTGCGCGAAGCGCAGCATTGAGCACTTTACCCAGCCGCTGACCATCGTCGAGCCGACGGGCTTCGTTCATCGTTACTTGCTGCCACACTTAACGTTGACGCCCAAACAAGAAACCGTGATGTTGCATGTCACCTGTAGCGCGAGACGCATGGGATTGGAAGCCGACATGCTGGCGCTCGCCAAGGCCTGTGCCACCGACGTCGTGCTACCTGAGCACATCGCCTGTTGCGGCTGGGCGGGCGACAAAGGATTCACCACACCGGAGCTCAACCAAGCAGCGCTCGAATCGCTCAAAGCGCAAGTTCCCGAAGGGTGTCGCCGCGGATTTAGTAACAGTCGCACCTGTGAAATCGGATTGTCCCATCACAGTGGCATCCCGTATCAATCGATTCTGTACTTGGTGGATGAGGTGTCGACGCCGTCCTAATCCTCCCCTATAAAAACATGGCTTCAATTTGCGCTCTTTGTGCGCCGCTTACGTAAGACAAGCGATAACGTATTTTGACTCAATACGTACTAAGCTTGTTGAAACAACGGAGGTGAACAATGAAAAAGAGAATCGGGTTAGGGTTAACGCTACTCAGTAGCGCGCTGATGAGCGTCAATGCGTTGGCAGGCGAAAGTAAAATTTACAATGTAAATGGTAGTGAATACGAGGGCTACTGGTCCAAAGCGGGTGACGATGCCCCGTTGGTCTTACTGGTGCACGACTGGGATGGATTGACCGATTATGAAATGAAACGGGCACAGATGTTGACAGAGCAAGGCTACAACGTCTTCGCTGCGGATTTGTTCGGCAAAGGGATTCGGCCTGAGAAAATTGAAGATCGCCGCCAACACACTGGCGAGCTCTATAAAGACAGAGACAAATTGCGCGCTTTGATGCAAGGCAGTTTGGACTTTGCCGCCAGCTTAGGGGGCGATGTCAGCAACGCGGTGGTCATGGGTTACTGTTTTGGCGGAGCCGCAGTGCTTGAATCGGCGCGTGCAGGCATGCAAGCAAAGGGGTTTGCTACGTTTCACGGCGGCCTATCGACGCCTGAAGGACAATCCTATCAACAAACTAAAGCGCCTATCCTAGTGCTGCATGGTACCGCGGACACGGCCATTACCATGGATCAATTTGCCGCGCTCGCTACCGAGTTAGAAGCGACCCAAGTGCCCCATGAAATGATCACCTACAGCGGCGCGCCCCACGCATTCACCGTGTTTGACAGCGACCGCTATCGAAAAGACGCCGACGAAAAATCGTGGCAACGCTTTGGTGATTTTTTGGCCTCAGTGACACAGTAATAGACGCGCTGTCAAAAACGCAATGAAGAAAAGCAGCCTCCTTCCAGATGGCTGCTTTTTTGTTTAGCGACAATACCGTTTGAGTTATTGACTCAGCTTGCCCGCACCAACCTTATCTTTCAATATGTTAAGCAACTCTTCGGGTGCTTTGACATCATAGGCGTAGTGTTGGCTTGGGTGCCAGAAACGCGCCTCTTGAGCCGGATCTAGCGAGATCAAAGGCGCATTGCTTTTACTCTTCCTCGCCTTAGCGTGAGCAACCTCATTCAATTCAACAGGCCGACCATTCAACCAATTGTTGTGCGCGAAGTAATAAGAGCCGCACTTTGCTTCACTCCAACCTGCATTAAGACACTTCTTCTTGTTGCTTTGGCTAGAGCTGTAACCAATCAACTTGTTGACGATGTCTTTTTCTTTACCGGGGATCACAAACGCATTCTCTTCCACATAGAGTTTACCTGCCGTGCCCACCATCATGGCATCGCCCATCCGATATTTAGGATAAGGAGAGGTGCGGTAATCAAGTTCATACAGGTTGTTGTACACATGAACGCGACCAAAGCGCACGCGCGGCATACGTTGCCCTGTGGTCTCGAAATGGTTGTCATGAAAAGTGACATCCAACACGTCTGGGCCATAGCCGGTTTGTGCATTGGCACTGTCAGAACCACCAATCAAGCCAACCTTATCGTGATGCTTGAAATGGTTGTTCGAGACCGTCACTTTGGTTGACGCGCCAACAATATCGATCAAGGCGTCGTGGTGTTGCACTTTTTGCGTCTTTTCGTTGTATGGAGCGTCCCACACGGGTGGGAAGCGATCGTCAGTCCGTTCACCATTGCTAAAACTGTTGTGATCAATCCACACCATAGACGCGTTTTCTACTGTGATGTTGTCGTACTCAGAGTTCCAACGTCCTCCGCGCAGCGCGCACCCGGTTGGATTGACCTTGTCATCAACAAACGTCTCACTGCAATTTCCTTGACCAAATTCTTTTTTGTCGACTTTAAACGAATCTCTTGGTCCCCACCCTGGGAAATCATCAAACGCATCGGTAAAGCGAAGGTTTCGGATCACGATATTTTGCGCGTGATAGTTGTACGGTTTGGCTTGATTCTTTTCTCTGTCATAGCGCAGTTGACCTAATCGCAACTGACCATGCTTAATTTCCGCGTCGGTGCCAACGCCAATCAGTGATGTATTCGAGCCGACACGCAGCACGATATGGTTGTTTTGCTGGCGACTAAAGCATTGACGCAGAGTTTCCAGTTCCCCCGTTAACTCCGGCGGACGACCGTTTACGAGCGATTGTTTGTTCCACTCTTGCGGACGATAGGCCTGATAATAAGCGGCATAGAAATCGTCGTAGCTATCGTAGGGCGAGTCACAACGTGCCATATACTGCTCAGGTGCGATGGGTTGACCTGTCGCATCACTGTTCAAATCAATGGAACCTTTGACGTAAATGATTTTTGCCTGATGAGATGGCTCAACCCACGCACCATCTGCGGCGATGCTTGGTTGACCCTCGTAGAGTGCATCCATCAGCTCTTGACGGTTGGTGACTGTGGTGATTTGTGTCGCGCCGCATCCTCCCGTCACACCGGTCGCCCAGCCTGTTGCGCCAAGAGAGCTTGGCGTCGAATCGGTGTCAGGTGAACACGCTGCCCATGTGGGTAGCGCCAACATGGTACAGGGAAGAATGAAAAGTGAGGCGATTTTCATCGTGTTGTACTCCATAAAAAGCGATAAAAAAAGGCTTAGCGATTGCTAAGCCTTTCGGAGGTTAGGGTTGTGATAACAACGCTTTTAAGCGCATCGCTTCCGATTGACCGGGAACCGGTTCGGTAGCGGAAATTTTCGATGCTTTTTTCAGCTCCACCAAACGCTGCGACTCTATCGCCTGACCTTGGTCATTGACGGTAATGCCATCCGCAAGCAGGTAGTTGTTCTGCTTCACATCCGCGTTCACCACATCGCTGTAGTCACTGTCGACAAAGAAGCGGTATGACTGGTTACCCGTAAAGGTACCTTGCTTCACCGTCTCGGTGTATGGACTCTTACGTACGAGGAAATTGAAACGTTTGTTGTCGATAGACACGTTATTTTCCAATTGCAATGCACCCGGGTTGAAGTTATCGGTAAAGCCATCCATGTGGTTGTGGAAGGCTAAGTTGTTGCGCACAATATGCGCCACAGGTAAACCTTCACCGCCGAGCTTAAAGCCATTACCACGTGAACCGCCTTTACCTGCTACTTCAAGCGTTTGTCCATTTTGGTACGCGACAGAATCTAGAATAGTCACGACGCCATTGGCACCATCTTCAACCTTGTTGAACAAATCCCAACCATCATCGATGTTGTGATGGGCAACACAACGGATAAAGGTGTTACCATCACCGATGCGCATTTTGGCAGCAAAACCATCCGCATTGATTTGTGACTCATCCATGTTGTTGTAGCTTTCGCTGTTTTCCACCACGTTATAGCTTGCCCACAGTGCACGGCCAATCTTCGCCTGTGAGGTGATTTGGAAACCTGTATCAGGTGCACTGTGCGTCACAATGCGATCAAAGTGGTTATGGCTGCCATGTACGATATAGCGCGCACCTGCCACCTCGATATTCTTCACATTCCAGTAGCTGGCGTCATGCAAAATATCGCCGCTAAAGGTCACGCCATCTTTTGCGATCAGATGCTTGGGTTTATCTAGGGTACCACTCACAGACACTGGCAGCGTCAAACCTGGGTAGACACCCGGCTCTAATGTGATGGTGCCACCCGGTGCCACTAGCTCTACTGCGGCTGCAAGATCAAGCTGGCTGTTAGGGCTAACGGTCAGGTTCATTGGATCGCTCAACGTGACTTTTTCAACCGATTGAACGTAGCTTTTCGCGCTTAGATCCGGCCCTTCGACAGGGGTGTAAGTCACAGTAAATTGCGCTTGGTTGTGCTTGAGCGTGGCGTCGTAGTTGAAAAACTCACCGGCACTGACCGCCACGTTATCGACCAAAGTCTGACCGTTTTGGCTCACGCTGAACGTACCCGAATAGTTGGCACGCGACTGCAAGGTATAGTTATCAATCGCACTGCGATCAGGCGACACTTGTTGCAGCACCACGTCTTCCAATGTGGCTTTGTAAAGCGGCGCATCCACTGTGTTGGCTGGGGTTAGCGTGAGATCCACATCGCTGACGGTGATTTTCGCATTTCGAGAGGCAAAGAAACCGATGTATTGGTAATTCGGATCTTGCACTTGAACAATATTGGCATTCGCACCTTTGATCTCTTCGCTCTGCTGCACTGTGCCATCATCATAGGTGACAAGGTAGCCGCTGTCGGTACGTGTTAACGACATTTTGTAGGGCTTATCTGAGCCAAATGGCACGCCTTTAATGAACTCATCACGGCTCATGCGGTTGCCGCCCGTACCCCAAGGTTGGTAGATACCTTCACGGTAATTGGCGTTGATGTTCACCAAACCATTGGTCGCTTTCTTGTTTGCACGCAGCGCATGCATCACCATGTTCGATGCCGAAGGAAACTCTTCCAGACCTTCAGGTTGAGGATTCAATCTTGGTTCACCGATGATATCACGCACCATGATCCCCGCCCCTTCTTGGCGGTTGGGTTTTGAACCGGTTTCAGGGCCAAGCTGATCCAAGGTGATGGTCGCAGACAGGGTGAAATTCACATCGGTTGGGATTTTGGTGTAGTAAAACGTCACACCTTCATGAGAGTTAGCGAGCTTGCCGCCACGGCTTTCAATGGTAAAGGTGTCCGCCAAAGCACCCTCGGTGGCCGGTTTGCCATTAACGAGCACTTCATTGGTGCCGACTTTTTCCGGCAATATGGTTGAACCAAAGTTTAAATCGGTGGATTGACCAAACGTAATGGCCTGCCAAGTGAGCGTATCAGGAGAGAGAGATTGTGATTGTTGCGTATCGGTCGCACATCCAGTGATAGACATCGCCGCCGCGATACACAGAGCAATGGGCGTTTTTTGCATAATGGGTATCCTCATTGAAACCCTATTGGCACCGGAGTACCAACAGGGTTTTAGGTATCGTCAAGATGGTGATTAGAAGCTGTATTTCATGCCGATACGGTAACGAGGTTTCCAAGCATCTTTCTCAGAGCTGTTCTCTTTCTTATCTGGTGTCACACCAAATTCAGCAAACGGATACCATCCGCCACCCATTTTGTACTCTGCTTTGAAGTTGAATTCAGTAAATCCGTCACTGTCACCTTTCCACACATCTTCACCCTCTTGTTTCCAGGTGTAGTCTGACGATGCACTCAGCGACCAGTTGTCGATGCCTTTGTAACCTAGGCCCACTGTCCAACGGTTGTAGTGTGAGTTATCGTCGCCACCATTTTTGATCTCATAGTGGTAACGATGACGGAAAGATGTCGACCAATCGTCGTTAATTTTGTAACCCAACGTTAGGTTAAACTGGTGGGCATGTTTATTACTGCCCGTTTCCCATTTGTACTGAGGGGTTAGAGTAAATTGGTCATCAAGCTTCCAGCGGTAGCTGATGTTGGCTTGGTTACCCGCATCAACAAACTGGTCGAAGTCAAAGAAGCCGTCACCACTTTGCCACTTAGTTTCCACTTCCCAACCGACACCATTCGCATGGCGATGGGAAACCGCGATACGATCTTTATGGACTTGGTCTTTGCCCTCAAATTTAGGCGTCCATTCGTGACGCATATTGATAGAGACCGCATGCGCCGCTGTACTGGTTAGTGCGAGTAGGATAGCAGAAGTTATAATTTTATTTTTCATTTCGAAACACCGTTTTGTTCTCGTTAAGTTCAATTTAACTTACGCCTTAAAGACCCTTATTTGAAAGTGGCATTTGACCAAAACGTGATCAGTGAAACGATGTTTTAATAAATTACGTGATTAAATGTGATTTAAATAATATTTACTAACTTCCTATAAATTAATCTAAAAATATTTAGTAAAGGCAAATCAAAGAACCTGGATTAGATCACAATAAAACACCGTTTCTATTTTATTTCAATGACATAAACAAAAGGATTTAAAGCGTGAATAGATTGGTAATTCTTGGAATCGGAGCGACGTCAGCTCTGCGAATTGTCACAGCAAACAGTATGATGGATGAGAACGGGAAGAAGTTTGGCACCTTTGGCAGTCGTACGGTCAGTGTCGATTCTGCTGACTTTCAAGCTCGAAGCCTCACGATAGAAAATGGCTTTGATTTCCCACAAAACCAAAAGAAAGCAAAAGACGATCCGAGCCGCCAGAATGGGACTCAAGCGGTGGCGTTGCTTATTTCCCATCAAGGGGATCGGGCTCAATTTCGAGATGTTTCCGTGATCAGCTATCAAGACACATTATATTCTCGTGCAGGACGCGCCTATTTTGACGAGTCACAAATCAGTAGCACCGTCGATTTCATCTTTGGTCATGTCACCGTATTAATGGAGCGCAGCGACATCATTGCTCGATACTAAGATAGTGCCATCATGTCAAACGAGCATGGGGCTGTACGAAACCCATGTTCGCTCACAGCATCTCTTTGGCGATCAGTTGCAGCAAGAAGGTTTCGCGCTCGATGCTCATGCCCTTTTTGTCACTTTGCGCCATGGTTTTCTCGTTGTGAGCGATGGCATCGTGGATATTCATCCACACAGGTTTCATCCCGTTTTTTATTTCGTAATCTTCGTAGGCCGTATCACCGAGCTCTCTGTCCACCTTGCAGGTGTAGCAGTAGGAGATCATGTGCATCACATCGGCGTCATCTTTGTACCAAGGACGAAACTCTTCATATAGGCCGAATGGCTTGATGGCGTGAATGTTTTGCGCGCCGGTTTCTTCTTGCAGTTCGCGCACCATACCTGCGATGACATCTTCATCGGGATCGAGGCCGCCACCAGGGATGGTGTAATCGTGGTAACGCGCGGTATAGAGTAAGAGGATATCCTCTCCACTGATGACAATGGCGCGTGCAGCATTACGCTTAAACACAATTTTGTCGTCTAGGTGATCAATATCGGGGTGAAGAGTGGTTCTAAGGTGTCTCATAATGAATCGCACGGCTCTGATGGATGTTGCTCTAAATAATGGGTCGTGATTCTATCATCAGAGCTGGCGATTTACCTCAGTTGTCGAAAGACGTGCCTTGTGTGTTGAGAGACGTTTATGCCAGCTTGAAGCGCTGAATCATGGCCAGTAGATCATTGGAGACACGGTTCAATTCTTGACCTGATGACGCCATTTGTTTTGACTCTACCGACACTTCTGACGCCATATCACGCAGGCTGACAACATTGCGGTTGATGTCTCCGACCGTGACCGTTTGTTGCTCCGCAGCCGTTGCGATGTGCTGGTTCATCTCCTCAATCGTGTGTACCTCTTTGTTGATGAGATTCAGCGCATCTCCCGCTTGGCTCGATAACGAAGACGCACTGCCCGCTTTTTCAGCGCCTTGGTTCATCACCTCCACCACATTTTTCGCACCGGCTTGCAGTTTTTCAACAATGCTCTGGATCTCTAATGTCGACTCCTGCGTTCGCACAGATAGCGTTCTTACTTCATCGGCGACCACAGCAAAGCCTCGACCCTGTTCACCGGCGCGCGCCGCTTCAATGGCAGCATTGAGCGCCAATAAGTTGGTCTGCTCAGCAACGCCTCGAATGACTTCCAGAACCGTGTCAACGTTATTCGCATCGCTCGCTAGTTGCTGCACCACCTCTGTTGCTGCTTCGATTTGCTGTGCAAGTTCATTGGCGACCGCGACATTTTGACTAATAATCGCGTGGCTGTTCGAAGCTTCTTTCGCCGCTAATCCACTGGCATCATTGGCCTCAACGGTGCGACTGGCCACTTCTTCCACCGTCGCTAGCATTTGAGTCATCGCCGTCGCCAACATATCGACGTCGTTTTGCTGCTGGTTCAAACTATCATCAATATGATGCACCGAGTGTGTCAGTTGCGAAGCGGATGCTGAGACTTGAGCCCCGGCATCGCTGATGCTCTGCATGATGGTCTGTAGTGAGGCAATAAACTGGTTGAAATAACGCGCAAGTAATATCAGTTCTGCACTGCCCTCTTCCGGCAAGCGCTGAGTCAGATCGCCTTCACCTTTTGACAACTCACGCATCGCTCTCACCGTGCGTTTAATTGGGCTAGTGATGGTTTTTATGAAGTAACCGACAATCAAGGATAAGACCACCAAAATCCCCAGCGCGTAGCTCAATGAGGCGATTTCCGACATTCTGGTTGCATTTTCAAGCGCCACCATGTTCATCCCAGACCCTATCATCCAACCCCAGGGTTCAAACTGCATCACATAACTGGTTTTCGGATCGATGGTATTTTTATCTGGATTCTTCCAAGTGTAGTTGACGAAGCCGCCACCACTTTGCGCCATCTTGTACAAGTCTTTAACAAAGAAATGTCCAGAGCTGTCTTTGAACTCCATGATGTTTTTGCCTAGCAAAGAAGCGACGCCCGTTGCTAATTGGACACCGTGTTTGTCTCCCACGAAGATGTAGTTCCCCTCGTCAAAACGCATTGCAGAGATCGATTGAAGGGCGTTCTTTTGGCCCTCTTCCAACGTCAGCTCGCCACTTTGGACTAATTCGTAGTAGCGATTGGCGACACCCATCGCGCTTTGCACTAAGGTTTCAACCCCATGCTCGTAGTTGTAACGCATGTGCTCTCGGGATTTGTCGATGTTAAGTAGAGTGTTAACAATAAGCCCCAGCGCGAATAGCGCTAGGATTGACCATGCTCTGATCGCAATGGACACGTCCTTGATTTTTAGTGGTTTCATACCTGTTTTCCTAGCCATTCTGAATCGATTTTATCGTTATTGCTTTGAACTGCTTCCAACATCACACACTGGGTATGATGTTGAATTCGTCGCTGTTGTTATTATTTTGTAAATTTAGCACTCTTTTTAGGGCTCGATATCACAAAACATTGAATACAGAGCGCAACATGTCCTATTAATAATTCAATAGATAAAACCCACTGATTTAGAGCATTCGCACCATGAATGATTAGCATTTTATGCTGGCTAATTTCCATACTGGCATAAACATCGGAGCATCCTACTTTTGAGACGGCGTGATGACGATCGCTTTATCTGTTGCATGCCAGCCTCTCGAAGCGTAGCATTAATCGTCTTTTCACGATTAAGGAATCGCAACATGAGCACTCACTGCCAACCGGCCAATCTTCAGGATGTAGTGCGCGATGAGCGCGACACTCGCGACACTCTCGAAGAGGAAAAAATAGCGTTATTGGCCAAGGCACTCGCTCACCCGGCTCGCGTGCGTATCCTGCGCATTCTTCTACAAATGGACAAACGCGGAGAGTGCCTCAATAGTGACCTTGTGGGCGAACTGGGGCTGGCGCAATCTACCGTCTCCGAACACTTGAGAATCTTGAAACAGGCAGAATTTATCCTTAGCGAGCCCAAACCACCCAAAGTCTGCTACCGCGTCAATACTGTGGCACTGGCACAATTTGGCGATTTGTTTCACCACTTGTTCAGCCCAAATGATTGACGTCATTTGTCTTAAGCTATTAATCGAATTTCGACGATAAACGAATATAGAGACCCAACCATGAATGCTAATCACGCTAACGCAGCTCAAAACATGAGCTTTCTCGATCGCTATCTCACTGTGTGGATATTCGCCGCAATGGCACTCGGTGTTGCGATCGGCGCACTGTACCCCCACATGGCTGAATGGAATCAGGCAATGTCAGTGGGCTCAACCAACGTGCCCCTCGCCATTGGCTTAATTTTGATGATGTATCCTCCTCTTGCCAAAGTGGATTACCGACTGCTTGGCCAAGTTCGTCGCGATAAGCAAGCCATCAAACTCTCTCTGATCATGAACTGGCTCGTTGGGCCCATTTTGATGTTTGTGCTCGCACTGCTGTTTCTTGCAGACAAACCGGGTTACATGGTGGGCATCATTTTGATTGGCTTAGCGCGCTGCATTGCAATGGTGTTGGTGTGGAACGATATTGGCGGTGGCAACAAAGAGTACGGCGCCGCATTGGTGGCACTCAACAGCGCCTTCCAAATTGTTACCTACAGTTTTATGGCTTGGCTATTTATTACCGTTCTGCCGCCACTGCTCGGCTACCAAGGGTTTGAGGTCGATATCTCTATGCTCGATATTGCCGAAAGCGTCCTGATCTATTTGGGGATCCCTTTCCTTGCTGGCTTTCTCAGCCGCCAATGGCTCACCAAGCTTAAGGGCGAAACTTGGTACAACGAGGTGTTTGTACCACGTATTTCACCCATCACCCTGATTGCACTGCTTGCGACCATTGTTCTCATGTTTAGCCTCAAAGGCGATATGATTTTGCAATTACCTATGGATGTCATACGTGTTGCGATTCCGCTCACGCTCTATTTCGTATTGATGTTTTTTACCAGCTTTTGGATCGGGAAAAAGCTCGGAATTGAGTATGATAAAAACGCCTCGATTGCATTTACCGCGACCGGGAATAACTTTGAACTGGCGATTGCGGTCAGCATTGCGGTATTCGGCCTCCACTCAGATCAAGCCTTTGCAGGCGTGATTGGCCCGTTGATTGAAGTGCCAGTGTTGATTGCGCTGGTTAATATTGCGTTGAAAATGAAGATGCGTTACTGATCTCGGGTTGAACAATCGCAACGGTGCGGTTTCTCAATCCCATTAGGTAAAGAGAGCGCCAGTTTAACCGCACCACAGTGACAACTTAGCGTGTGTGTTTCTTTAATTGTTGTCGGACCCACTTGCTTGATCATGCTCTCCTCCTTGAGAACGTCTTGATAACGCTACGGCGCTACTTTAGGAAAACGCTGCTCATACAAAGCCATAAAATCCATACGAATCCCCTGCTCTAGATGAGACGCTTTGTCTGTAGGGCAAAAGAGAGTGAACTGAACAATTTGCTCACCCGTCGCCGCACTGGTGACCGCGATATGAGGCTCTGAACCGGGCAAATCGACCCCCGCTCGCTTTTCAATAATGGCATTGTATCGTTTGGCGACTTCACTAAAGTAATGAATGCGTTCATTAATTTTATCTTCGACATCTTTAAGCATCGGGTACAGATTGACAAAATCCGGCACGATGATTGAGAAATGGTGGAACACGTACCGCTTCATGAAGTTCAAGTTTTTGACCGGATAGGTAAAAAATAAGCTGTTTGGTAAGGTGATGGTCTTGCCTGTGTAGTTGTACTCACCGTGATAGATATCAATCTCCTGAATCACGGTGGCCATCAAATTGTGTTCGATGACTTCACCAGTACTTTTGCCCACTTCGATCCAATCGCCCATGCGAAACGAACGCGAGCTCGCACGCTGAATGGAGCCAGTGAAACAGAGGATAATCTCTTTTGAGGCAACCACAATGGCCACCGCAATCGCCGTCACTGAGAGTGCGAATTCACTGATTTCCGGTTTCCACAATGTGAACAGCAACACCACAGTGACCGCAAAAGCGGCGTTTTTTGTGCGATACATCCAACTGCGTTGCTCTTCACTGACAAAAGCCACGTCACCACGAATCTTAGCCAATACCACGCGACGGACCAAAGCAATCAGCAAAATAATCAGCGCTGTAAAAACCATTTTGTGAGTCAACAGGAAGTCAATCACTAGGTGAATTTTGTCCACACCAAACCTCGTTATGTTGCACAGTGCCCATCGCCGAGCACTGCAAATATTATTTGTCCTTAGTGTACTGAATACCTAACCATACAAACAATGGATGAAGGGAATAAATAAGTGACTTTGACCAAGGGTCTCGTGTTTTGAACGTCAAACACGCTTTATTTGTAACGGGCAGAAGTAATAAATTCTTTGAAGGTTTCACACCAGACGATCACCGTGTTGTACTCTTCCACATGGACGCCAGCAGGAATAGTGAGATAAAAACGCTCGAAGGTGTTCACATCCCCAATCAGCACCATTTCTGCCTGAAGGTCCAAAAACGACGCTTCGCTTTCCACATATTGAGGCGAAAGATAGAGTTTATAATCTGGGCCCGGTGCAAGCTGACCTATAAACCCAATAGCATCTGGCGTAATCGACACAGAGCCCTCTCCCCAATGAAGAAAATCACTGTCTTGGCGTGCTCTATCAAATGTGGCGCTGTAGAGCGCGGTATGAGACAAGGCTTTAATCTGACTGATATCTGGAGACGGAGGCTGGGTAATAATCGGCAATGCGTAGATACCCAGTCCAATCCCCGCAGCAAACACCAAGAGATGGCTGAGTAGCCCCAACAATACTCTCATCCAACACCTCATCTCCTTGTCATCATCCAAATAAGCGTAATGGTATTCGCCAAATTTTTCAGTTATTTAGCAAAGTGTTTAATAAGATTGTGATAAAGATTGCATCCCGCCCTTTCAGTGATTGAGTAGAGACAGGAACTCGATAGCGTGGTGACCCTACACAATTTTGAAGTGAGATCACAGTTTAGGAAGAATAATCGATATCATTATCAACAATTATTTGGCAAACCGAGATCGCTCTTCTAGATTTACAAAACAAATCTGGCGCGAAGCGTGTACAGACTAACAACGACATTGGCTAATCACATCCCCCCTCACTGCGCTCAAATTAATGCGCAGCGAGGGGGGATTTTTGTTTATGTACCCAAGTTAGTCAATTCCTGTGTATGTTGACCAATTCTTTTCACTGCGCCTCTGTTAGACTTCATCCAAACAGAGCAACACCAACATAAGGAAAGGATGATGAAGATACTGGTTACTGGCGCGAGTGGTGGAATTGGTTACGCGCTGACGCAGCAGCTCTGCGCCCAGCAGCACCAAGTGTTTGCCACCGGAAGAAATGCAGCAGCACTGGCCACCTTACAACAAGAGACCGGATGCCATGTCGCAGCGTTTGATCTTGCCGACGCCAACCAGTGCATAGCGCTATTCAAGCAAGCGACCGACACCTTAGGTGGGCTAGACGTGCTGATCAATAACGCCGGCATGAACAGCCGAAAGTGTGGCCTTGATGAGTTCACCCTAGAAGAGTTTGACCAGCAATACGCGATCAACCTACGTGCTCCCGCTCTTCTTTGCCGAGAAGCGCTACCACTGATGAAAGCGCAGCAATCCGGCTACATCATTAACGTCGCCAGTACCGTGGCCAAACGCTCCAGTGAAACCATGGGGGTATATACGGCGATGAAGCAAGGATTGGCAGGTCTGACGGGCGTATTGATGAAAGAAGCGCAACCACACGGCATTAAAGTCACCAACTTATTCCCAGGTGGTACAGACACTGGATTTCGCGCTGCCAGTCGCCCTAACTATATGCAGCCCGCTAGCGTGGCACAGACCGTCCTCACTTTATTGAACCTACCGGACGATGTCGTCATTCATGAAATGGTCTTTAGACCGCCAGTGGAATTGGAGTAATCCGACCTACTTGGCTCACGCTTGCGGCTATCTTAGCCTTTGTCCGGATGAAGTAGTTTGTTCTTGTATTGCTCTGGCGTTTGGCCAGAGTACTTCTTAAACATGCCAATAAAGGGGCTGGCTTGGTTATATCCGAGCGTCAACGCCACTTCTTTCACCGAGTGACCATTACGCAGCAGTTCCATCGAATGCAGATAACGAACGCGCAATCGCCACTCGGTAAAACTCATCCCCAGCTCGGCTTGGCAGTGACGGGCTAACGTGCGTTCTGTGGTATGGACGCGCTCAGCCCATTGCGACAAGCTCGTGTTATCGATGGGGTTCTCTTCCACCGCCGCTAGAATCGGTGCTAAATATTTATGATCGCTCGAGGGCAAGAAGTGATGCTGAGTATCTCGGGTGGCTAATTGGTCAAGCAGCACCTGAACCAAGCGTTTATCCGCATCAGAATCAGCAACGTTGATGTCTCGCTGACGAAAATCATCAATGATCGCGGAAACAATCGGCGTCACTTTAATCAGGCTGGTTCTATCTGGGAAATTTGTCGTCAGCGATTGCGCCACATTGAGAGAACAGTAGGAAATAGGTTTGCGATTGTAACTGGTGTGACGAACGCCCGCAGGCACCCAAATAGCCAAATGGGGCGGAGCCAAAAAGCGCGTATCTTCGGCTTCCATCTCCAATATCCCACCACTGATCAGTTGAACTTGCCCCCAAGGGTGGCTATGCATACGCGTTTCTGTATTCGAAAGAAACGCCTCGAAATTCATAAATACGTCTGATGGTGCCTTATCAATGGATAAGGAAGGATGAAGGTGTTTCGCCGATTTTCTCAAGATTGTCTTCCTATGACGCGCAATGTCTTAATGGAGATATTTGTAATTATATAGACCTGTCACACTCGGTTCCACTGATTACTTTGCGATGGGGCTCACATGAACTACTTACTTCCACTGTTTACCGTATTCATTTGGGGCGGGAATACCATCGTAACCAAACTGGCCGCCAGCCACATTGAACCCGGTGCGATGAGTTTCTATCGCTGGTTTGTTGCCGTAGTACTTCTATCGCCTTTTTGTCTTCCGAGCGTGGTGAAACAGTGGCACCACGTCAAACCACACCTGACGAAACTGGCGTTTCTTGCCATGCTGGGCATGGTGCTCAACCAGTCGCTCGGTTACTACGCAGGCTTAACAACGACCGCCTCGAACATGGCGCTCATCACCTCTTTGGTGCCGCTGCTTAGTGTGTTTCTGAGTGTCCCCTTGCTGGGTAAATCGATCTCTGCGGTAAGTATTCTCGGTGGCGTACTTTCATTAATCGGCTTGAGCTATATGTTGGGCCAAGGCGATATGACCTATTTCCTCCATCAAGATATGACGCCAGGAGACGGCTTGATGCTGTTAGCCGCACTTTGCTACGCCGCCTACTGCGTGTTGCTTAAACGTTGGAAAATGCCGCTCTCAAACTGGGTCGTCATCTATTTACAAGGCGTGTTTGCACTCATGATGCTATTTCCACTGCTCATCACCAGCGCGTCGCCAATACCCAGTAGCGATGCTCTGCCGCTTATCGCTTACGCTGGCATCGCCGCCTCAGTGCTCGCGCCTTGGATGTGGGTCAAATCGATAGATGCGATCGGCGCTGACTCAAGCGCAATGTTTATGAACTTGTTGCCGATCTTAGCGGTGACATTAGCCTCTGTGTTACTGGGTGAAACTATGCATTTCTATCACCTTGTCGGAGGATTGATGGTGATCACTGGGGTCATTTTGTCGCAGCTCAAACTCGGGCGAGCCAAACCGCTATTGGCATCACCTGTGGCCAAAGAGACGGCCTAGTCGCCCACTCCGGATGCGCGAGTCCGAGTTTTTCCGATGAAACCTTAAATTCGTCACGCGCGTTTTTGTGAACATTTTCTGAAAACGCGCATACTTTCACTTCGAACGACCAAGTTCATTGGCTTTTCTCTGCGACTGTCCGTACACTTCTGTGTTGTACGCCATTTAATAAGGAAGTGAATTTGAAAGCGTTAAAACGTCATCAAGAGATCATCGAGCTCGTTCAAACCCAAGGTTTCGTCAGTACCGAAGAGTTAGTTGAGCGTTTTGATGTCAGCCCACAAACAATTCGTCGTGACTTAAACGAGCTGGCCGAGGCGAACAAGATCCGCCGTAACCACGGCGGCGCGACCATTGTCTCAAGCTCAGAAAATTCTTCCTATCAAATCCGTCAAGTGTCTCACCAATCGGAAAAAAGCAAAGTAGCACAAGAACTTGTGACTCACATCCCTGACGGTGCCACCCTATTTATCGACATCGGTACAACGCCTGAAGCCGTCGCACGAGCACTGATGAGCAAGCATCAAAACTTACGTATCGTCACCAACAACATCAATGTCGCCACCCTATTAATGAGCAAACCGGACTTTAAAGTCATCTTGGCAGGCGGCGAAGTACGCGGTAAGGACGGCGGTGTGACGGGTGAAGCGACACTGGATTTCATCTCCCAGTTCCGCCTCGATTTCGGCATCTTGGGCATCAGCGGAATTGACTTCGATGGCTCATTGCTGGATTTCGATTATCATGAAGTGCGCGTCAAACGCGCAATTATGGAAAATAGCCGTTGTGTCTTTCTTGGCGTCGACTCAAGTAAATTTGGCCGCAATGCGATGGTAAAACTGGGTACCTTGGCCGACATTGATTTAGTCATCACCAACGAAGCGCCGCCGGAAGAGATTGCGCTGTTTGCACAAGAAAACGACACGCCGGTTATTGTTGTCAGCGGATAGTGAGAACCCCTCTCACATTCAGGCCCCAATCGCACGGATTATATGCTGCACATCTTCCGCGCGATTGGGGCTTGTTTCATTTCAGAGGTAAGGTTATCTCTTTATTTAACTGATCTATTTAGCTGATGACTTCGATGTCCGATTTCGGCACACAGCAGCAAGCTAACGCTAACCCCGGTTCGTGAGCAAAGCCATGAAGTGCCGGCACATCTTCTTGGTCCACTTCACCAGATTCCACCGTAACGCGGCACGCACCACACAGCCCAGCACGACAACTGTTTGCCATCGGGATACCCGCGTCCTCCGCTTGCTCAAGTAAGGTGCGTTGGTTATCACCACTGAAGATGTTGCCGTTGACACTGATGGTCAGCGATTTTACTGAGTCCTGCACTGGCGCTTCCACAGCAGAGAGGCTCGGCTGACCTTTGTCAGCGTAGAACTCTGGCTCTTTGTACTCCAACACTTCTATCTCATCACCTTGTCGAATCAAGCCTTCGTTCTTTGCGACCAAGTTTTGACCAAAGAACACGCCACCGCGCTCATTGGCGCGAAATTGCGATAAGGTTTGTAAAGGCTCTTTACTTCGACGAAACGCGCCTTTTTCGACTTCCACTGTAGTCAACACACAGCGTTCACAAGGCTTCACCGCTTCAAATTCAACGTCACCGATTCGAATGCGCTTCCAACGATCTTCCTCAAAAGGCGCAGTGTTTCCCGCCACTAAGTTGGTGCGAAACTGCTCCATATCGTGGCGTTCAGGGCTACGGCGGTTGAGTTCATCAAGCGACGCCTGACTGACAATAAGCAACGGATAACCATCAGCGAAGCTGACATTGTGGCCCAGCTTTTCACGCAGACGATTGGACTGTTCGCCGGTATAAAGCAGCTCTACCCGTTGACCAATGACTGCGCTAAACCAGTCATCAGCCTCATCCGTGGTGGTGTAGGCAGTAAATCGGTCATTCCACACTTGAGCAGACGCCGCTTGCATTTTAAACGCGTCGTAACGTAAGCGAAGTGGCGCATGCCCCTCGGCGGTTATCACAAGCCCATCTGCCGTTAAACTGGAACGAACCGTGACCATCTGCGGGAACTTGCGCGCGGTGACCATTTGACCATCGGCAGTCGCAAGCATAAAGCGACGGTCAAACGTGAGGCCTTGTTTTTCCACCCACGAGGTCGAAAGTGCAATACCACCCACCGATTTGACGGGGTAGACATTGATTTGGGAGAGTTGCGGTTGTTGTGAAGAATCTGGCGCTGACATTGCTAATCCTAAGCGTAATGATTGTCTCAGCAGTATACGCTGCGGCGCGCGGATACTTAAGGCGAAATCGGTCAAAATCCGAGAAAGTAGATGAAATTCCAGTGACTTTGCTCTATCATCCTGTCGCCTAAACGTAAGCGTTTGCCTTCACACTTTTCGCCGCGTTTAGGCTCCAATCCGATAATTCAATCTATGGTGGGAGCAATCAATGACAACACTTACGATCACACGTCCTGACGACTGGCATGTTCACTTACGCGACGGTAACGTACTCAAAGACACCGTGCGTGACATCAGTCGCTACAACGGCCGCGCGCTGATCATGCCAAACACTATCCCACCTGTGACCAACACCGAGATGGCGCTGGCTTACCGAGAGCGCATCCTGGCAGAAAAGCCAAGCGAGCAGTTCGAACCATTGATGGCGCTGTATCTGACTGACAACACCACCGCCGAGGATATCCGCCAAGCAAAAGCATCAGGCAAAGTGGTGGCAGCGAAACTCTACCCAGCGGGTGCGACCACTAACTCCGACTCTGGGGTGACCAATGCGAAAAACATCTACCCCGTGCTTGAAGCGATGCAAGAGGTGGGCATGCTGCTGTTAGTGCACGGCGAAGTGACTCATCACGACGTGGATATTTTTGATCGTGAGAAAGCGTTCCTCGACACTGTACTTGCGCCAATCGTCAATGACTTTCCTAATCTAAAGATTGTTCTTGAGCACATCACCACTGCCGATGCCGCTGAGTTTGTGAATAACGCCAATGACAATGTCGCAGCAACGATTACCGCTCACCATCTTCTCTACAACCGCAACCATATGCTTGTCGGCGGCATTCGCCCACATTTCTACTGCCTGCCGATCCTTAAACGCAACACCCACCAAAAAGCATTGATTGAAGCGGCCACCAGTGGCAGCAAGAAGTTCTTCTTGGGCACCGATTCGGCACCACACGCCAAGGGCAAAAAAGAAGCGGCTTGCGGCTGTGCGGGTTCTTACACTGCACACGCAGCGTTAGAGCTCTACACTGAAGTGTTTGAGAACGAAGGAAAACTGGACAAACTGGAAGCCTTCGCCAGCCACAACGGCCCTGATTTTTACGGCATCCCTCGCAACAGCGACACCGTCACTTTGGTGAAAGATAGCTGGTCGGTCGAAGCAACCATGCCGTTTGGTGACGACATCGTGGTGCCCATTCGTGGCGGCGAAACCATCGCTTGGCGTGTGAAATAAGCCACACCCCGCGCGCGATCGAGCCATCGGTCACTTTTATTGACTAAGACCACCGAATTCGGTGGTCTTTTTCTATTAAACACAATTATATCAACTACACTTAAACACAAATAAATCAAATGGATCATAAACTTGCCGCGTTTAGATATTCCGACCTTGTCGGTGATTTGTGTTTTTTTGTCGTTTACGTACGCGTGTGGGCTTTTGCTGATTCAGCGCCTACAGCCAAACATTAGGGGAATCAATACCATAGCGCTGGCGCTGCTTTTGCTCGGCGTGGGTTTTCTATTTCTGAGTTTTGGTAATCACACCTCTTACTGGATCTCAAAGATCACCGCCAATTCAGCGATTGTACTGAGCTTTGTTTTGCTGCTCCACGGCGTGTGCTTGTTGCGCAGCTTTCCTCATCGTTTGGCAAACATCGGCTACTATGGCTTGCCGATGATCATTTTGGGGTTGACCTACTTTACCTATTTCTTTCCCTCGACCAATGTACGGATTTTTTTGGTCGCAAGCTTTATTGCATTAATGTGTTTTCTCACCTTATACGCCAACCTCAAAGGGACGCACAAAGACATCCCTGGCTCAAAACGGTTACTTTCTATTGCCATGATTATTCAAGGTGGATACAGCCTGTTTCGCGTCGCTATTTTGCCGTTCCAACAACAAATTCAGGATTTCATGCAGTCTGGCTTAGTGCACCAACTGGCGTTCATCTCTCTCATTTCTATGGTGATTTTTATTGGCTTTTCGATCACTTGGCTCCTAACCGGCCGCTTGGTCGCCACCATCTACGACACATCCCTGAAAGACGACCTCACCCAACTCTATAATCGACGTGCACTGTCTGAATTGGCGCCCAAAGAGTCCGCCCGAGCACGCCGTTTTCAAACCGATCTCTCTTTCGTATTGCTGGATATTGATCGGTTCAAAGAGATCAACGATTTCTATGGCCACCAAACAGGCGATCGCGTGTTAAACAGTATCGGTCGTATTCTGCACGTGGAAACGCGCGCCAACGATTTTTGCTTTCGTTACGGCGGTGAAGAGTTCTTGCTCATTTTGCCCGAAACGTCACTTGAAGACGCTGAATTTGTCGCAGAGAAGCTGCGTCAGGTCATTGAGCGCACTCACTTGCTTCCTAAGCACGATGAATTCTGCACAGCAAGCTTTGGCGTCAGCAGCCTCAACATGCATGATACTTGGAGTGAAGCGGTATCACGCGCTGACCAAGCGCTGTATGAGGCGAAAAAGGCGGGCAGAAACCAAGTCGTCGCCAGATAGTCATTGGCGCCGCGCCCACGTCGATCAACACAACGGCCATAGGGGATAAAAAGCAAAAAGGTTGGCAATGCCAACCTTCTCTTCTGCTTTCTTGACCAAGTAAACCAGCGCAATCAGTGAATCGGCGCGTCCGTCTTGGCGTAGAATTTTCCAAAGTACTCTTCCAATACCTCTGGAGTCAATTTACCTTCGGCTTCAAGCTCTTTCAGCTTTTGTGCGATGGCTTTTTGCTCTTCGATTGATGGCAATGCCACCTCTGGCTCATCCCCCATCTCTTGAGACATCAGCTCCAGTTCTTTTTCAACATCACTCATGATTGACATACCCTTACCAAAATAAAACTGGGGCAAGTTTACCTACTTAACCCCAGAGTTTCTAGTTTGACACGCGAAAGCGTTGTACGTCGTTATAGCTTAAAGCTGCCGACCATTTTATCCAAGCGGACGGACAACTCTTTCAATTCAGTACTCGCTGCTGCTAACTCTTCCGCCGTGCTAGTGGTCACTTCATTGATGGCGTTGATCTCTTCAATATTCTGATTGATGGTGTGCACCACAGTAGATTGCTCTTCCGTCGCTGTCGCCACTTGAGTGTTGCGATCCGAGATGTCATGGATACGCTCTGAGATACTCAGCAGCACTTTCACCGCTTCGTCCGACGCAGACACCCCTTCACCCGTAACGGATTTACCCGCCTCCATCGCCGTTACCGCGTCTTTGGCATCGCTTTGTAACTGGTTGATCATCTTCTGGATCTCTTCGGTCGAATCGGCGGTTCGACTGGCGAGATTACGGACTTCATCCGCCACAACCGCAAAGCCTCGACCTTGCTCGCCCGCCCGTGCCGCTTCAATCGCAGCATTGAGCGCCAACAAATTGGTTTGCTCGGAAATGTCGCGAATCACGTCCAAAATGGAGCCAATTTCTTGTGTCGTCGACGCCAACTGCTCCACCACTTGACCGGTATTTTCGATATCAAGTGCGAGACGACTGATGGCATCTTTCGCTTTGCTGACCACTTGTTGCCCTACTTCACTGTTGTCGGACGCTTGGGTGGCAGTTTCCGCAGCCGTGGCAGCGTTGGTTGCGATCTCACTGATGGTGGCGCCCATCTGGTTGATCGCGGTCACGACTTGTATGGTTTGATCACGCTGCACTTGGCTATTGTCGTGCGTGGTGTTGGCTTTGTGTGAGACCCCATCCGCCGCTGATTGAAGCGCGCTACTGGTCGAGGCTACTTCTTTCATTGATTGATGAATCTTCTCAATAAAGCCGTTAAACCCTTCTGACAATTGACCGATTTCATCGCGGCCTTTGATCTCGATACGTTGAGAAAGATCGCCATCACCTTTGCCCAGATCGCTAAAACGCAGTGCAATCGCACGAATCGGCTTAGCAATACTGTTGGCCAAAAACAGCCCCATCAAAATAAACAGTGCCGCGACGACAATGGTCGTGATCAGCATTTGATGCGCCACTTTGGTCAAATCCGCGAACACTTCATCTACGGGTACCACGCCCACTACAAACCAATCCATGACCGGAATATAAGTGGAAGAAACAAAGACGTTTTGGCCGTTGTAATTCGCTTGGACAAGGTTAAAGTCTGACTTATCCAATAGATCAGACGCGTTGCTACCATAGAGTTGCGCCAATGTCGCTTTTGATTGACTTTGGTCGCGGTGGATTTGTACTTCACCTTTGGCGTTGGTTAAAAAGACAAAGCCGGTTTGCTCAATCTTGAATCCATTCAGTAGCTTCACCATGTCATCCATTGATTTTGACACCCCTGACATGGAGAACCCGTCGACTTGCTGGAAGTTAGCGAACATCTTCACTTCACCGCTGGCCTCTTGGAACATGCTGACCATAGTCGCATTGCCGGACTGCGTGAAGCCAAAGAACCAACCATCCTGCTGCTTGTTAAGCTCACGTAGGAAGCCATTTTGGTTCCAGTAGTAGGCGGTCTCTCGGTTGGCCACTGACGCATCGTTGAGTTTGTACTGCGTGCGGACGTTATTTAGCGACTTCACCAAAAGACGCTCGCTATCGGCATCGATATTACGAGTGTTGATCGCTTGCTGGGTGAACTCATTGTTGGCGATCTGTTGTGCTGCCATCAACAACTGACTCACTTCGTTGTCGATTTCTCCTTTGATTTTTTCCAGCATGGTTGGCAACTCAATATCGATCAAGCGATGCTCTAATACAGCTCTTGCTTGACGTTGAGCCATCACGCCGACAATGATGGTAGATGCCAGTACCGCAAAGGTAATCCCTGCGACCACTTTCTGTTTAATACTAATGGAGTTCAAATTTATCATGCTGATCCTAGCCCTGTTGAACAAACAAGCACATCCCGTGACAGACTGCTTTCACTGAGCCTAAGCCATCGAGTGTGCTATTCACTTTACTTATATCGTAAGGTTTAAGCATTACTTTACCTCTTTCATTTAGACTAGCTCACACTTTGGTTGTATTTCCACAATGCCTTAGCCCATTGGCAAAATTTTGGTCAATTGACCGGGGAAAGAGTTGTATCTCGAGGGAAAATACCCATATTCTAATTGTTCTCAATATCAGAGACTTAACCTGCGCTATCGCCTATGGCGAGAACTCATGGAGAGATACGGCTCATGCACACTCACGCTCTATCACAGCTGCAACACTATTTGAACGGTCAAGTGATTGGTCAAAGTGAATTGGTCAAGCAATTGCTTGTTGCACTCTTGGCTGACGGCCACATCCTTGTCGAAGGACCACCGGGGCTTGCTAAAACGCGCGCGGTAAAAGCCTTAGCCGATTGCATTGAAGGCAGCTTCCATCGCGTGCAGTTTACACCGGATTTATTGCCAGCGGATTTGACCGGAACCGACATATTTAGACCAGAAACTGGGGAATTTCGCTTCCAACCGGGTCCGATTTTCCATTCATTGCTGCTCGCTGATGAAATCAACCGTGCCCCCGCCAAAGTACAAGCCGCAATGCTAGAAGCCATGGCAGAGAAACAGATTACCGCCGGCAAGCAAACCTACCCGCTGCCTGAGCTGTTTTTGGTGATGGCGACGCAAAACCCGATTGAGCAAGAAGGCACCTACCCCTTACCTGAAGCTCAGCTTGATCGCTTTTTGCTCCACCTTAACGTCAGCTACCCTGACGCCGACAGTGAGCTCGCGATCCTACGCTTAAACCGCGGCGAAGCCAAAGGCGAAGTCGGCGCGCAGAAACCGCAACTCTCGCAACACGATATTTTCACCGCCAGACAAGAAGTGCTCAACGTACATATGGCTGAGAGCGTCGAGCAGTACATCATCCGATTGGTGATGGCGACCCGCGAGCCCGAGCAGTACGACGACAACCTTGCAACGATGCTGGAGATGGGCGTCAGCCCGCGCGCCACCATCGCACTGGATCGATGCGCACGCGCTCACGCTTGGTTGGCCGGGCGAGATTTTGTTACGCCAGAAGACGTCCAAGCAATGGCCTACCCTGTGCTAAGACATCGACTGCTGCTGACCTACCAAGCCCAAGCAGAAGGCATCAGCCGCGATCACGTGGTCTCTACCTTGCTCTCTCTGGTCGGTAGCGCATAAACATGGTCACAAAAAATACCGTCCTCCCTACGCCGACACTGCCGCCTCATAGTGATGGTGTGAACCTCACCATGAAGGAGTTGCTTCATCTTAAGCAGCACGCGGTGAAATGGCTGCCACCAGCCAAAAGTTTGTGGTCACAAATGGCAGGGCAACACCAAAGTCGCCAACTTGGCCGCGGGATGGATTTCAGTGAAGTACGCCAATATCAACATGGCGATGACATTCGCAGCATCGACTGGCGCGTCACGGCGCGCACAGGCAAACCACACACCAAACTGTTTAGTGAAGAACGCGAAAAGCCGGTTATCGTCTATGTCGACTTTAGTCCGAGCATGAGGTTCGGCTCAACGTTGTTACTAAAGTCGGTGCAAGCGGCGCATTTTGCCGCGCTCACCGGGTGGATAGCCACCGAAGGGCAAGATAGAGTCGGCGCCGTTATCGATACCGGCTCAACACTGACCGACCTCAAGCCGCTGCCAAGGCAGCGAGGGGCGTTGGCACTCAATCACGCCTTGGTCAATGAACACCAAAAAGCGCTGATGAACCATCACGTGACGCAAAACAGCTCGATGGCACCCGCGCTGGAAGCACTCAACCGTCTCTGCCCTAAAGGCAGCGATATTATCCTACTGAGCGATTTCGCCCGACTGACGGAACAAGATGAGATCACCCTATCTGGGCTCAACACCCACAATCGCGTGCGCATCGTGCAGTTGTGGGATCCTCTTGAGCAAGGCGTCACTGATTTTCGCGGCTGCGAACAGGTGACGGATCGTCAGCATACCCAATGGATTGATTTTGGAAAAAAAACAACGCGAAAAAACATTGAAGCCGCCTTTAAAGCCAAGCAAAATCAGCTTTCTAGGCTCGCGCTTAAACTAGGAATGAGCGTTAGCGCACTCTCAAGTGCACAACCACTACAACAACAATTACACGGATTTTAGAATGAGCTCGAACAGTCAATCTTCATTGCTGCCGCTAGACCCTATGATGTTACCCTCGCCACCAAGTTGGCTACCGCTTACCTGGGCATGGTGGGCGAGTATCGCCGCCGGTATCATGGCCCTGCTCGCTATTTGGGGCTTCACCCGTTGGAAGAAAAAACGCCTAGCACCGAAAAAAGCCGCCCTACGCATTTTGAAACAAGGCAGCACTCCCTCATCAGCGATTGAGTTGGTTCGCCAATCGGCGTTGTGCTATTTCCCACGCGAAGAGATCGCTCAGCTAACAGGAAAAGAGTGGTATCTATTTTTGGATGAGCAATTGAGCACCCCGCTCTTTGCCGACAATTACGATAAATGGCAACATGCGCTCTACAGCAAGCAACACAACGATGAGTCTCAGGCGTTGATCGAACACTGCGCCCATTGGATAGAGCACGCGCTGCCACCGAAAAAACGGAGGAAATCTCGTGGCCCTGTTCGAGGCTGATTGGCAACTGCTGTGGTGGTGGGCGCTGTTTGCACTGCCGCTGCCCTTGTTGGTTTACCGCTTCGCTCCTGCCAGTGCGCAGCGAGCGCCGCTCTATCTGCCGGTTTTACCTCAGGGCGCGGCCCAGGCTACGCCGAATTTGCGCGTCACACGTCTGCTCCTCTCACTCACTTGGCTACTCCTGTTACTCGCGGCGGCGAGACCGGTGTGGTTTGGCGATCCCGTCACAACACAGCCGAAACACCGTGACTTAATGTTAGTGCTCGATCTCTCTTATTCGATGAGCCAGCAAGACATGCGTCAAGGGGACGACTATGTTGATCGGCTGAGCGCAGTCAAACAGGTGGTCAATGATTTTGTCGCCAAACGGGAAGGCGATAGGATCGGCGTGGTGCTGTTTGCTGATCACGCCTATCTGCAAACGCCACTGACCCTAGACAGACATACCGTCGCCAAACAAGTGGATCAATTGGTTTTGCGCTTGATCGGTGAAAAAACCGCCATCGGTGAAGGAATTGGCCTTGCGACCAAAACCTTTATCGACAGTGATGCGCCGCAGCGCGTGATGATCCTCCTCAGTGATGGTTCGAACACCTCGGGCGTTCTTGATCCTCTTGAAGCCGCAGACATTGCCAAGCAGTATGGCGCGACCATCTACACAGTCGGTGTTGGCGCCGGTGAAATGGTTGTCAAAGAGTTCTTTATGAGCCGTAAAGTCAATACCGCCCATGATCTCGATGAGCGGACCTTGATGGCGATCGCCGAGACAACCGGCGGACAGTACTTTCGGGCTAGAAACGCCGATGAGCTCGCCACCATCTACGACACCATTAATGCCCTCGAGCCCGTCTCGTCGGCAACGCAAGTCTGGCGCCCTCAAACTGAATGGTTTTATGTCCCGCTCACGCTCGCCTTTCTCACCCTACTCGGCCTGATTATCGTGCGGAGGCATCATGTCTGACTTTACGCTGCTCTACCCGATGTGGTTGTGGGCACTGCTGCCCACCTATGCATTGCTGTACTGGCTCAGCAAACGTCAAAAGAGCCATACGCTCATTGCGCCGCACATTGCTGCCGCGCTTGGTATGAGCTCATCACAGCCCACTCATCGACTATTGCCACTGCTAGGCGCAATGCTGACGCTTGCCATCGTTGCGCTATCCGGGCCAAGTTTTAGCCAAGCAGAGCGACCGGCGTTTTCCAGCACCGAAGCGCGAGTGATAGTGATGGACATGTCGATGTCCATGTACGCCAATGACATCAAACCCAATCGTTTGAGCCAAGCCAGATACAAGGTGTCGGATTTATTGGCCCAATGGCAAGAGGGTGACACCGCGCTGATTGCTTACGCCGGGGACGCGTACGTGGTGAGTCCGCTCACCTCAGACAGCCAAACCATACTTAACCTGCTGCCCAATCTTTCACCTGACATCATGCCCTACCCGGGCGCTCGGGCAGACAAAGGCATCGAACTGGCGATTGAGTTGATGAAAAATGCGGGCTTAGATCGCGGCCATATCTTGCTTGTTAGTGATGATCTGGATGATGACGAGCAAACACGCAGCGCCGAGCTGATCGATTCTGGTGCTTGGTCGCTGTCGGTCCTGGCTATTGGCACTGAAAGCGGCGCGCCAATCCCTTTGCAAGATGGGCAATTGCTGACGCATAACGGCCAAACGGTGGTCGCGAAAAGCAATTTTGATAATATGCGCCGCTTGGCGTCCACCAGCCGAGGTATTTTTGTGCCCGTTCAGGTGACAAACGACGACATCAACCTCATTCACCGCGTGATGAATCAAACCGACCAAGCCACTCGCGCCGTCAGTCATCAATCGGTCAGCGATCAGGTCAACCAAGGCTATTGGCTGCTGCCACTCATCGTGCTGCTCTCGCTTCTACTGTTTCGCCGTGGCGTCTTGCTGTCGGCGCTGCTAGTGCCGCTGCTCTGGCTCTCGCCCAGTCAGGAGGTTGCCGCTAACCCATTTAAACCCCAAGATCTCCAAGCGTATGAAGATTATCTCTCGGGTGACTACTCGGCTGCCGCCGAGAAGTTTAACGATGCGCAATGGCAAGGCTTGGCACACTATCAAGCGGGCGATTTTGACGCCGCCATTGAAAACCTAAGCGGCGCAAAAACGGCCAACCAACACTACAACCTCGCCAATGCGCTCGCGCAAAGCGGTCAGTATTCCGCCGCTATTGAGCACTATGAGCAAGCGTTGACGCTTAACCCAGCGCTCTCATCGGCAAGCCACAACAAAGCGATTGTGGAACAAGCGCTACAACAGCAACAGCAACAGCAACAGCAACAGCAACAGCAGGGTGAATCAGGTGAGCAATCTGAGCAAGCCGCGTCTCAGCCAAATTCCCAATCTGGTAAAAACTCTGAAGGCAACGCTGGCACGCAGCCCGAGCAACAAGACGAAGCACCGCGCCCAAACAATGAACCTCAGCAAAGCCAAGAGAGCAATCCTTCGCAGCAGTCTACGTCCGAGGCACCTTCTGCTTCTGAGAATCCTCCTAGTTCAGAGCAATCTGCTACTGCAGAGCAATCTACGAATTCTGAACAAGACTCGGTGTCAGAGCTAAAGAGAGGTTCGCAGGAGGCAAACGACCAAACTGAGCAGCCTAACACATCGGCAACACTCGGCGACACCAAGGCCAACGAGATCGATCCCGCGCTGCGTAAACTTGAGCAAGTCGAAGCCGCACGCGATCCTAGCCGCCTATTGCGCGCGCAACTGCTATTGCAAGCGCAGCAAAAGTCTCCCCCAGCATCTACAGGAAAAACATGGTAATGACAGCGTTTCGATCCCTTTTTATCTTTTTTTTCCTTTGGTCTAGCGCCACCAGCGCCGCCACGCTTCAAGTCACCGTAAATAAAAATCGCGTCGTGAAAAATGAGGTATTCCAACTGCGTGTGGTACTGGATCAAAAAGCCGAATCAGATGACATTGATTTTAGCCTGCTTAGCGATGACTTTTATCTAGGGCGACCAAGCTTTGGCTCCTCGCTCAACATCATCAATGGCAATCGCTCCACACGCAGCGAATGGAATCTCTCACTGGCTGCCAGTCGCATTGGCACCGCAGTGATCCCCGCTTTTGAGGTCGGAGGTGCGCGCTCTGAGCCAATTGAGATTACCGTCTTGGCCGATCAAAATGCGCCACAAGTCTCGGATTTAATTGAAATCCAATCCACATTGAGCAAAGAGACACTCTATCCTGGTGAAAGTGCCACCTTGCGCACTCGGCTCATCGTCAAGGCCAATCCGCGTCGACTACAAAATCCGCAGGTTATAGCCCCTCAAGCACAAGGACTGACGCTCTCACCGCTTGGGGAACCCAACCAATACCAAAGTGTGATAGATGGATTAGAGGTCACCATTGTCGATCAAGACTATCGAGTCACAGCGACCACACCGGGTGCACAAACACTGCACAGTATTGGCTTTCGCGGTAGTATCGTCTACGGCAGTGATCGTGAAGGGAGTACCCGCCTGATTGATGCCAGCACTGCTGCGAAGGGCTACGCCATCACCGTATTGGATAAACCAAGCGACTATCAAGGCACTTGGCTACCTGCCTCGGAGCTGACGCTGCGTCAGCAGTGGCAAACATCACAAGGCGAGCTCAGTGAGACAACGAACCGCTTAGAGTTAGGCGATTCCATCACGCGAACCCTCACCCTTGAGGTCTCTGGGATCAGCGCTGAGCAGTTACCCAATCTGTCCATAACCTACCCATCGTCTGTGCGCCAATACGCCGAAAAGCCGCAGGTAAGCGAACCACAACCAGGTGTCGTTCGCATGGAGTTAAAACAAGTATTGATCCCTCAACTGACTGGAGAGATCACTCTACCTGAGGTCATCGTGGATTGGTGGGACACCACCACACAGACCCAGCGCCAAACAATCGTTGATGGTTTGACGCTGAGCATCAAGCCTGCCGTCACAAGCCATGCCTCTACTGCGCCCTCAATTACCGCTGCGGCGCCCGTCGAGACCGCCCCACCCACTACCACCATTGAGCGTGGTTTTTGGCCTTTGCTGAGTGCGCTACTCGCGCTGGGCTGGCTGATTACCCTTGGGCTGTGGTGGCGCACCAAACGCGCGCTTCACACGCTGACCACTGAGCAACAAAACCGTGAGCCCACGCTAAACAGCACTGGTTCGTTGATTGAGGCGCTGCGCCAACAAGACTATGTGCAAGCCAACCGTCTAGCAGCGATCTGGTTGGATGAAGTGTCGATGTCAGAAGAGTTACGGGCATCTATCCACGCCGAGTTGGAGGCGATGAATCGCAGTCAGTTTTCACCGAAAATCAGCGCTTGGTCGAGCTCGACCTTGATCGCACTGGTTAAAAAAGCCAACAAAAGAAACAACAGCGGCAAACCGAAAGGTTCGCCGCTCGCTAAGCTCTGAGGTGGATAAAGGGTTAGCGCTTTGCTAATCCTTTACTGTTCAGGTAACCCAAGATGTGCGGACGAGATTCGCCCGACAATTTGGCCGTCACTTGCTCTGACCAACCACTCTGCTTGTTGTTGCTGGAGCGCTGTTGATAATAGGTGTGCATGGTCTCATCGTAGTGTGCAACGGCCTGTTTATCGAGCGGGTGGTAGTGATTTTGATGAACAATCACCTCCAGCGGCAATCTCGGTTTTAGATCTGGGTCTTGAGCGGGATGCCCAAGGCACATGCCAAATAACACCGCGCAGTGCTGTGGTAAACCCAATAACTCATCTACCTCAGCCGCGCGATTGCGCAAACCACCAATGTAAACGCCACCGAGCCCCATTGACTCTGCCGCTACCAAACAATTTTGCGCCATAATGCCGGCATCAACAGCGCCGATTAACGTCAGCTCGGTAAAATCTGCCTGCACGTTTGGATTAAGTTCCACATGGCGCTGGTAGTCGATACAGAACACGAGAAACTCAGCCGCACTCGCCACATAAGACTGTTGGCCAGCAAATTCGGCCAAACGTGCCCGCTTGTCAGGGTCTGTCACACGAATCACTGAGACCACCTGTAACAAACTCGATGATGATGCCGCTAAACCCGCTTTGAGTACAGTGTCAAGCTGCTTAGGGCCAATCGCCTCAGACGTAAACTGACGAATGGAGCGGTGATTCAATAACGTGTCTATGGTGCTGTTCATGGCAAATCCTTGAGTATCACAACATGAAGAATCAACACCTTATAGTGCTTTGGCGTTAGGGTAAACCCTCTTCGCTGTATAGCGCTTGCCATGAGGAGGGTTCGCCCTTTTGGGGAATGCGTGGAGAACCCATCCGTCTATCGTTACCACATTAACGCGAGGAAGACTGCGCCGATTCTAACCGTTTGGCGATCTCCTCTTGCTGCTGAGAGATCGAATCTAGCGCCTGTGCCGTGGTCTTTATTGCTCCGGCCATTGAAGAGAGGTGTGAAGTCGCACCGAGCAGTGTCGCTTGCATCGGACGCAACACGAACCAAAAAATGGCCGATATTATCCCGATGATGACCACTCCAATCAGTGCGATCGCCACCAGCACTTGCTGGCGCAGCTCATCAAAGAACTGCTGACTTTTCGTGGCGATGGTCTGTTTAGAGTGCTGAAATGCGCTTGGCAGTGCCTCCATAGACTGTCTAGAGAGCAATACCAATTCGTTGAGATTGCCAATGGTTTGGTCGAGTTTTTCTTGCTGTTGCCCTGTCAAGTGCTCACTTTGCGCGATGTCTGCAAGCGCGCTACCAATGGTATCTAACGACTGTCGGGTGTCATCCAGTGCCCGCTCAACCCCCTCCAACTCTAATGTCATCGACACCTGTACAAAGGGCTGATGCGCCTCCTCCTCTGCATTCACCACTGATGCCAATAGCACCATACTCAAGCCTAGCCACCACTTCATCGCCCTATCCTTTTGATTGTCTATCCTTTGACATCATAGCGCTAAGCCATCGAAGGTGTCGTCTTTAATTACTTGGATAAGGAGATTGAGACTCAAGCGCCATCGCCAACAACGTCATCGGGTGGTGACACGCGAGGGAAGTATTTTCTTCAATCTGCCATTTACACGCCTCACAGTCGGTTATCGCATAGTCCGCACCGGATTCTTCCATCGCCGCAAATAAAGGCGCCCCTATCGCCATTGAGGTGGCGTAATTTTCCGATTTGAATCCATAAGTACCCGCTAATCCGCAGCACTGACTGTCTAACACTATCACGGTTAGACCGGGGATCCGTTTAAGCAGTTCGATGGTAAAAAGATGCTCACCGCTCCGCTCAAGGTGGCACGGTGTGTGGTACACCACCACTTTGTTTAATGGTTTGAGTGTCGGCCCCTCGCCTTGCTCAAACGCGCGCAGCAAAAAACGACTGAAAAAATGCACGTCGTTGACAATGGCATCATTCTCAACCCCTAGCACGTGAGGGTACTCTTCTTTCAATGCTAAACAGCAACTGGATGACGTTGAGATCACGCCGTGGCTGGAGCCATGTAACGCAGCGGTCATCTGCTCAACGTTGATTCGCGCGTTTTTGCGCGCTTTATCTAAAAAACCATTGGCAATCAAAGGTACGCCACTGCACTTTTCTTTATCGAGTAAGGTCACGCCATAATTCATCGCATTGAGGACCGCGACCACATCTTTGCCCAGTTGCGGATGGTTGTAATTGACATAGCAGCCGTGAAAATAGCTCACATGTCGGGAAAACTTTGCTTGGGACGACTTGTGCTTTTTAAACCATGCGCGAAACGTGCCTTGGGCATATTTAGGTAAGGACTTGTGGTGAGCCACCCCTAAGGTTTTGTCCAAAATGGTTTTGACTGGAATCAGTTGCGTCATCTTGTTGACAACGTGTCCCATCGGCGTGGCCAGTGAACCGAACAAGTCGGTGTGGCTGAGCACATAATCACGTACGGTTTTGGGGCTAAGCGTTTTTTTCCCTAAGGAGCCTTTGGCGTTCGCGATCAAATCACCAATGCGCACCCCAGAAGGACAAGCGGTTTCGCAGCGCTTGCAGTTGGTGCACATCGACAGGGCCTCATCATAGTAATCTGGGCTTTTGATGCGCAAGCGTTCGCCATCCGGGCCACACTGTTTCGGGCCGGGGTAAAGAGGGTTGATCTTGGCGACCGGGCAATACACGGTGCACACCGTGCATTTGATGCAGTTTTCAAAAGACAATTGACCAACTTGAGCGTTCATACCTCAACCTCCTCTTTAAAAGCTGCGTGTTGATGGCTCTTTGCGACTGCAGTGGCTGCGTGATAAGCGGTGCTGATGGCGACGCCGCCCCCGCAACCTTGCTTAATCGGATCAAAGCCCTGCAACAGAGCGCCAACGCAACGCACGTTGCGCACCGTCTCGCCATTCAGTAGAGGGGAAAAATCGGCACTGGTCTTGACGCCAAACGCCAAGAAAGGTTGGGAGTCGGCAGCAAAAAACGCGTCATTGGCCCAGTGGTCACGCTCGTCATCGGCACTAACGTCAAAGTGAAAACGCGGCTCCTGCACGGCTTGTCTCTCAGCCACCAGTCCACCACTAAAGAAACTGCCGGTCGCCATAATATAGTGAGCCGCACGCAATGGCGTCTTGCTCATCTTCTCGGTATAAATCTGCTCCAGCTGATATCCCGATTCCGACTCGATGAGCTCGCCGCCAACCACGCTGTCACCTTTGAGCACCACGCCACCCAACTGACGAACCGCGCGAGTCAAACACTCTTCAATGCGTATGCCCATCAACGATGGTGGCATGGTCGCCACTTCAAATAACTGTCGCTGTGTCTGCACTCTCAGCTGTTCAAGGAGGATTAGCCCATCGCCATTTCCGAGCACGGCAGGTATCACCACGGCATCATCCGCTTGAGACACACGTAAAAGTTGGTGAGCGAATTCGTTCAGGACGTGGGGCTGTCGCAATAAGCGCGAGAAATCAATAGAGCGCAGATCGCCACATTGACGGCCAAACCCACGCAGCGAAGGCAGGTCTACAGTGATACTGCGGATGGTTTTGCCTGTGAACATCGGTTGCTGCGCAAGGTAATCACGAGTCATGTTAGGGTGAAAATCTCGAAAGCCCGCGATCGAGACCACAGTAATTCGGTGAAAAGCGCTGAGCTCTGACCCGTCAAAATCCGTACACAACGCATAAGGCTGAGAAAACCACGTCGGTTTAAGCGTGCCCACCGTTGTGAGTCTCAAGTGGTTTTCTTCTTGACCCAAGGTGCGCATCGGTAAGCCTTGCTCAGCCATCATAGCGCCGAACCATTGCATCGCTTGTCGCACTTTGTCTGCGCCTAATTTAGCGTAGGGATGCATTGGGCAAGCTTGCGTCAGTTCGTCTATCGCGGGATACGGTAAGCGCACCGCCTGTCCCGTCACTGGCGAGTGGGCGAGCAGATCAATCGAGCCTGATGAAAAGTGCATCGCACTTTGCCCACTAGAGACCACCGCCGTCTTAAGGCCCAATTGCAAACAGCGCAGAGCGGCACTTAGGCCGGATAGTCCTGCGCCCATCACAACCACATCATAATTGAGCATCTGTCGCCTCCTCGTTGCGGGTTAACTGTGCGTTAAAGTCGGTGGGTTCGATACCCAATAGGCCCTGGTAGACCCAATAACTGAACTCGGCCTCACGCAGCGCATCTCCCCATAAAATCGGTTTCACCCCTTTCCAGCGCTCTTCAAGAAACTCGACCAACAGCTCACCTGATTCTATTCCGCTACATTGGGTAAACTCATCGAAAAGACCCGCCGCGCGGTAGGTGCAAAGCTCCCCTTGGCAGGGTCCCATTCCAAGACGCGTCCGGCGGCGAAGATCAGTCAGGTTGTGAACATCAAGCTCTTTAATCGCGTATTCGATTTCGCCACTGGTGACCATTTCACACTCACATATCACACTTTGGCTTTGCGGGGTTTTCTTGAGATAGCTGATAACGCGTTGACCGTGGCGATCCACCGCGGCTAATTCTGCCGGTTTGGCCTGCAATGCATGGCGACGCTTAGCGGTTTGAGGAGGTTCAGAGCCGGGCAGCGGACGGCGGTGAGTGTCACACTCCGCCACATGACCTAATTTAGTGGCAATCAAATCCGTGGTCATTTGGGCCATCAAGCGGTAGGTCATCAACTTACCACCGGTAATGGTCGTGAAGCCCTTTAGGCCGTCGCGACTTTCATGGTCCACCAACACAATACCACGGCTGATATTTCGGCCACTGCCATTGTCATCCAACGAGACCAAAGGACGCACCCCCGCATAAGCGCGCAGCACACGACTCTGCGCCATGATCGGCGCAAGTTTCGCCCCTTCTTCTAACAGCAAATCCACTTCTTTGGCGCTCACTTCTAGGCGATCGATCTGATCGTAATCAATGTGCTCTGATGTAGTACCGATAAGCGAAATCGTATCAGCGGGGATCAGGATGTCGGCGTCAGCAGGCTGACGACACCGATTTAACACCACATTATTGATGCGATAATCGAGCACCAACAGCGAGCCTTTCGCTGGGAACATGGTGATATTGAGATCGGCGTATTCGCAAATAGTCTGCCCCCAAATGCCCGCAGCATTGACCACCTGATCAGCCCAGATCTCAAAGGACTCGCCCGTGCGTCTATTTTGGCAGCGTACACCCAGCACTTGATCTGCAACTCGAATAAGCGACGTGACCTGAGTATGGGTAAATAAACGCGCGCCGTGATCTTTGGCATCAAGCACATTGGCGGCACACAAACGAAACGGATCCAAAGTGCCATCGGGCACTTGCACCGCGCCGAGCAGGCTTGGATTTGCATTGGGTTCCAGTTTTAGCGCCTCTTTAGCACTGAGAAGTCTTGTCTCTATGTCAGCGGCTTGGCATGCGTCGACAAAGGTTTTTTGGTACTCAAGACCATCTTCTGGTAATGAGATAAATAACCCGCTGCTGTCTTCAACACAATGGCGCGCAATGCGTTTAAGGATCCGATTTTCTTGAATGCACTCTCTCGCCGAATGCGCATCCGTCACCGCATAACGCGCACCGGAATGGAGTAAACCGTGATTGCGCCCCGAGGTGCCCGCAGCCAAATCATCACGCTCGACCAAAATACAATCGATGCCGCGCAACGCGCAGTCACGCATGATCCCTGCTCCCGTTGCGCCGCCGCCAATAATGACCACCTGAGTTTCAAATCGCGTTGCCATCGCCGACTCCCGTTTGTCTATTCTGCTTTTAGTCTCGCACGGTTTGTGGCTATCATTTCGAGATCACACTCACAAATGCTCGAACGAGCATTAATTGATTATTTTCACAACATAGATGCAGTAAGAGAAGAATTGACAGTTTTAATGAACAACTGGCGAACAATAAGGTAAAACACTAATAATAAAGTACTATAAGCGCGTATTTCTACGTAATCCCTGATTAACTATTAGTTAACACCACCAATTAACCATGATATTTGTGTGGGATAGATAACAAAAACGAACAAAATAAAAACATTTTCGCTCATATAAACTTCATATGAGAGCGAAGTACCGTTTCATATCCAACCTTTTCTATACACTCACTCGCGCTCAATCGGTTTTTGTTGTACCGAACCAACATCCAACCTTAAGGACATCATTATGGCTATACGTAAAGATCACACTCTATTAGGGCAGTGTATTGCCGAGTTTATAGGAACCGGATTACTCATTTTCTGGGGGGTGGGCTGCGTGGCAGCGTTAGTACTGACAGGCGCTCAATTTGGTCAGTGGGAAGTGAGCATTGTATGGGGCATGGCGGTCGCTCTGGCGGTGTACTGCACCGCAGGTGTATCGGGCGCGCATATTAACCCAGCGGTGACCATCGCGCTTGCGGCTTTCCATGGGTTTGAAAAACACAAAGTCATCCCCTACATCGGCTCACAAATCGCTGGCGCGTTTTGCGCGGCGGCGCTCATCTATGGCTTATATGGCAATCTGTTCGTCGAATGGGAACTGGCCAACGGCATCGCAAGAGACACGCCTGAAGCGCTGGCGACCGCCGGTATTTTCTCCACCTTCCCTAACCCATCGCTCTCCTTTGGCGGTGCGATGGCCGTGGAATTTTCCATCACCGCCGTGCTGATGTTTGGCATTTTGGCCTTTGGTGATTCCAACAACGGTGGTGAATCTCGCGGAGCGATGGTGCCGCTATTGATTGGCTTACTGGTCGCAACGATTGGCGGCTCATTAGGTCCCTTGACCGGCTTTGCGATGAATCCCGCGCGCGATTTTGGTCCTAAACTGTTCTCTTTCTTAGCGGGCTGGGACTACGCTCTCACTGGCGCGAAAGAGATTCCTTATTTCATCGTCCCCATCATCGCACCCATCGCTGGCGCCTGCTTTGGCGGCTGGCTGTACCCGAAAGTCATCGGCGCGTACCTCCCCGACGATGGCGGCTGCACCAGCCCAGCGCAGTGTGATGATTGCGTCGTTGAAGATAATGAAGTGCACCCATAATGCACGCGGTGCCTCGTCAACTCGACAAGGTCTACCTACAAAAAAGCATAACGTGATAACAAGGATTACCCCATGACTACTCAATATATTGTTGCTCTTGACCAAGGAACTACCAGTTCTCGCGCCGTTGTACTGGATCACGACGCCAACATCGTCAGCGTCGCACAGCGCGAATTCACGCAAATTTATCCCGAAGCCGGCTGGGTGGAACATGACCCACTGGAAATCTATGCCACACAGAGCTCGACACTCATCGAAGCGCTAGGGCAAAAAGGCATCACCTCGGATCAGGTCGCCGCGATTGGTATCACCAATCAGCGTGAAACCACCGTGGTATGGAACAAAGAGACCGGTGCGCCCATCTACAATGCGATTGTCTGGCAATGTCGTCGCACGGCCAACTTGTGCAAAGAGTTGAAGCAACGTTCCGGCCTTGAAAGCTACATCAAAGAGAACACTGGCCTGGTGTTAGACCCGTATTTTTCCGGAACCAAAGTCAAATGGATTCTCGACAATGTTGAAGGCGCCCGCGATCTGGCGAACGAAGGGAAGTTGCTGTTTGGCACCGTTGATACCTGGCTGGTTTGGAAGATGACTCAAGGGCGTGTGCACGTCACCGATTACACCAACGCCTCTCGTACCATGTTGTTTAACATCAACACCCTTGAGTGGGATGAACGCATCTTGCAAGAGTTCCACATTCCCCTATCCATGATGCCTGAGGTGAGACCGTCTTCAGAAGTGTATGGCAAAACTAATATTGGCGGTAAAGGCGGCACTCGCATCCCTATTGCCGGTATCGCTGGCGATCAACAAGCGGCGCTGTTTGGTCAAATGTGTGTCGAGCCCGGCCAAACCAAGAACACCTACGGAACCGGCTGCTTCCTACTGATGAATACCGGTCATGAGAAAGTCACCTCGAAAAATGGCCTCCTCACGACCCTTGCTTGCGGGCCAAAAGGTGAAGTCGCCTACGCACTCGAAGGCTCTGTCTTTATGGGCGGTGCGTCGATTCAGTGGCTCAGAGATGAAATGAAATTGCTCGAAGATGCCCACGATTCAGAGTACTTCGCGACCAAAGTAGACTCATCCAATGGCGTGTACGTGGTGCCGGCGTTTACTGGGTTGGGTGCGCCGTATTGGGATGCGTATGCTCGCGGCACCATTGTCGGAATGACGCGAGGCACAGGTTCGAATCACATCATTCGTGCCACGCTCGAGAGTATCGCCTATCAAAGCCGCGATGTGATTGATGCGATGCAAGCAGACTCTGGCATCAAACTCTCCACACTGCGCGTCGATGGCGGCGCTGTGGCGAACAACTTCTTGATGCAATTCCAAGCTGACATCTTAAACACTCAAGTTCAGCGACCCAAAGTGACTGAAGTGACTGCACTAGGCGCCGCATACTTAGCCGGTATTGCGGTCGGATTCTGGGATGGATTGGAGGAAGTCTCCAACAAAGCCGAAATCGATCATACGTTTATCCCTCACGATGATCCGGAGAAACGTGAAGCCCGCTACAGTGGTTGGAAACGCGCCGTGCGTGGCGTGCTCGCTTGGTCTGAAGTGGTGAACTAAGCACTAACATTAGCAGCGCACTCATACCGTGTGCGCTGCTCTTGTCTGTTAGTTGGTGTTCACCTGCAATGGTCCCAAATCAATGAAAGTCCCATCCACGACCTGATCTTCTCTCACTTGAACAATCATCTCTTGCGCAGCGCCATCATAGAAGTAGACTCGGTAATGGCCCGGAGGGAGAATATCCAGCTCAAAGCTGCCATCTTCACCGGTAAAAAACGGGTAGGTCTGTGAGGAGTTCTCTTTTTGAAACTCACCGACCAAGTCTACGATGGGCTGTTCATTGCGGTCATAAAATTGGCCGCTCACAAAATAACCACGACTTATCGATAGCTCGTAAGCCGTACCCGATCGCCGATGGCTAATCGATGCAAACTTACTGACCATCAGCTCTTCGTTGAAGTCGAGCTCACTACCGTCAACGTTGATGGTTTTATAACTGCGATTGGCCCCCTCAACTAGCTTATACGCCCCTTCTCCCTCTTCTTTAGGAACAATCTTCATCCGACCGTATCGGTCCGTTTTTAACGCGTAGGTGTCTTGAAACTCTTCAGGCAATGAGACTATGGTAAAGCTTCCTGACACGGGTGATGTCCAAACCACCTCGCTGCCCGCCCAAGCCACCGCGGTCTCAGCACCCACGGTCAGAGTTCGGTTTTTGCTGTCTGTGTTTTCATTGCTGGTAGAGTAGCGCGCGTTCCAATCAACCCTATCTCCGTAGATTTTCCCGTACCCATCGAAGCCCTCGTAATCCGTGTCATTGAACCTCGCACTGGTGCGCCAGTAATAGTCGGTTTGAAACTGCGATGCGGTCAGTTCATTTTTATTCACATCGGTACGCGTATCATAAGAGGAGCGTGAATAGACACTGACATTGTTCCAATTCAATGGCAGAGACATCGAGAAATACACACTGTGATTGTCTTCACCATAGGCCCGCTCCCAGCGAAAATTCAAGCTGGTGCTCAACCGATCAAACCAACGATAACTGGTATTGATCGACGCAGTTTGCTTGACGCTCTCACTATTTTCGAATGCGTTACTCAAAACGAATGATAAGTACCCGTTCTGAAGTGGTGTACGGACACCGGAGCTTAACGACACTGTGTGTGTCAAATGCTCGGCAGCCGACGAATCATTCAGTTCGTAGTTCACATTGACACTTTCTAAACTGTCAGCAAGCAACGTATCGGCATAGAAGCTGATATTGCCTTGGTGACTATACACATCCGACTCTTCGAGATAATACCCATCAATGGAAATAAAATAGTCACTGAGCGCAAAATTGTTGCTCAGCATAAATTTTTTGCGCTCCTCTCGCCACTCAACCTGAGGAGCGCTCGTCCACCAATCAGTCACACCGTAAGCCATAATGGCTTGGGCACCCGGTTTATCTCTATCGAGATACTTGAAACCGTCGTCGTCATAGTCTTGTACGACACCCACCACCCATTGCGTTTCCAAATCGCCTTGTAGTATCAGATCAGGACTGTCGACAACATTAAAGAATCGGCGCTGTTCCACACCACTCTGGTCAACATAAACAACTTCGACTTCATTTACCCCCTGTTCCAACGGTAAATCGCGGATGTTGTATTGACCGGCTGCCAACCTCAGCACTCGATAGTCTTCACCATTGATACGAACCGTCACAAGAGATGCCGACTCTAAGGTTAGAGGCACGCTGTTTGGACGATTGAAACTGTTCAAGTATCGGGGCTGATAAGAGTAGGACAAACCAAATAAGTCTCCACCCGGTAAAGTGCTAATCGAGGTCTGTGTCTGGTAGTCCCCCAGCTGAAACAAGCCAAAATCATCAGGTAAGTCGTAAGTCAGGCGAGTTTGATTTCGATACCACTGACCTTGCCCATCCCAATGCCGATAACTGTAGCTATGCTGATCTTCCAGCGTGAAATGTCCTAACGCGATAGCGCCTTTTAAGGTCATCAACGTCGATTGATACTCAGTGTCAACCAAGTTTCTAGAATGTGACAGACTGGTGTTGATCACACCGCTAAATAAATTTGGCGTCACGTGCTCAATACCTTGCGGAGGGACATGCGAGCCTCGCATCGTCATAGGTAAATCAATGATCTGTTTTTCTTCGACGGGGATAGCGATAATGATCCTGAGCTCATCGGGTAAATATTGAATCTGCCATCCAAGCGCGGTCAATTGCTTGTTGGTTATCTCGCTGTCAGCGAACTGGCTTCTCAATGACTCTAGTCTCGTGCTGTCTAATGACTGCGCCAGTACCTCGATAAGCTCATCACCGCTGAGCGCCCAATACGTTTCGTTCTCATCATCAAGGTATGCCGTTATTTCATATGGCTTATCGAACACGATCACATCGAGCGGAAATTCCAGCACAGAGCCAGAACTCAACGGCGCTACCAGACTCAGCAGTAGGGCAGCACAAGACCCACACTTCACGCCACGCACCATAGCACTCCTTGCCTCCAATGCGCGTTATTGAAGCAATACTTGCGCTTGGTCGTAGCGCCCTTGAACACGATTGAGTGGGATATGCACTTCACTGTCGGCTAAAACATTAATATCGGGCAGTGTTCCCTCATATTGCGTACTGCCTTGCTGGCTACTGAGCTCTAACTTCCAATCCGTCAGGATGATATGTTTGTTGCCTGCGTTCTTGAGTTGCAGAATGTAGCCCTGCCCTTGCTCAACTAATGTCGATATCAACTTCGCCTTAGCCTCATCAGGGGTAACGTAAAGAGCTGTTGCAAAGTTGTATTTTGTTTTGACTGACTGCTCTTGCTGCTTCGAAACATCAATATCTAGCGATTGAAACAACACACGAAAGGCTTGCTCACTGGTGAGATTTCGCTTACCAAGATACACCACTTTAATCCGCTTCTTCTGCCCCGACTCCAAGATAATCTTGGATGGGAAAGCGCGTAGTAACTTAGTCGCTTCACGTTGCTCTTCGCCATCGAGTGCAATACGTCGTGTCGTCGCAACTATCTCGTAGGCAGCACGCTCAGAGCTAAGATTTTCTAAGGTAAAACTCGCCGATTTTTCTTTGACGCCAAGAGATACAGTTAGTGGCGAGATGTTGAAGTTGGCCAGCACAGGACAAGCCATTAAGATCAATAGAGCGATAAGGTAGCGCATACTATTCCCTCACTGTCTACAAAGATAGGGAGGGTTTCCCCTCCCAACTTCTCGTTATAGCGCAACGAGGTCGAACGTTAGTGTCTCGGTATAAACACCGGAGTAATCAAAGGAGCCCTCTGGGACCAATTTGATTTTGAAAGTCGTCAATGCGGTACTTGAACCTTCACCTACCTCATATGCAGTGCCAGCCATGGGAGCAAAAGCACTACTAAATAGGGAGCTATAGTTAAATGGCTGACCGGCTTGAGGTAATTTATCGAGCTTATAAGCCACGGTGCGCTCTTGTGCTGAGTCATTGTTTGACAGGTGCCCATTGGTCGCCACAACATTCACTTTGAAGCCACCTGACGCATTACATTTCACTTTACCTGTGATGGATTGGCTGCCATCCCCTAAATCATTCAGCTCGCTCGTTACATATTGTTCACCCACTTCACTGACTGAACCGCCAACGCTTCCATCTTCGTTGGTTGCCCACATACCGATGTTACATTCCTCTGCGACGGTCTTAGAAATCGTGGTTGCTGCAGATTTCATTTCGGCTTGTGCAAGTGAACTGCCAGTCGCAGCAAGAATGGCGACGGTGATTGCTAACTTTTTCATAGTATTTCCCTTTTGTACCTATTCATTTCATTGACGTTTAATTGCGTCTCAAAAGTTACTTCCTTCCTGAGACGTCAATTATCTTAAACAAGAACATCCGTCATCCTAGAACCAAGATAAGAATGATTTGGAGTGTGAGAAATAGGCGTAGCAGGGGAGAAAAAGTATGAATAGTTACTCATACTTTTCTCTATTTACGTTGTGGTTCGATTCATACTACGCGTATAAAAAAAGCAGCGTCGTTACGCTGCTTTTCGTCCACCTCTAATTTTTATTGCCCTTTTTTTAAAGATTTTCTTTCGCCCACATAATTGCCTGTGATCGGTTTTGTGCATCAATTTTCCGAAATATACGATACAAATGGGACTTAATGGTGTGCTCACTGACAAACAGCGTCTCAGCAATGTCGGTATTTGAACCCCCTGACGTCAAGGACTTTAACACTTGCCTTTCGCGTCTCGTCAGAACCATATCATCGCAGTGCAGGCTCTTTTCAATCGGACTTCTCTTCTGCAGATAATCGAGCAAATCATGACACAATTTACGTGATAACCAGCTTTCTCCTCTTGAAATTGCACGTAAGCCTTCACATACGTGCTCAAGTGAATCTGTTGTATAAAACACGGCGCGAAGTTTCTGCCAACGTGCCAATTCACTGGCTCGCGTTTGTGGATCAACATTCAGCAAGACAATGCCAGACACGTTATCCTGGGAATTAAAATGCTTACAGACTTCTATCGGCCACTTCAATTGATAATCAAACATCATGATAGAAGGCTGTATCGATTGATGAAATTGCAGACAGGCACTCGAATCAATAAGCCGAACAGGTTGGTCCGTTTTTTCTGCAATCGTTGCTCTAAAACTTTTATTTTGTAAGCTAGGTTGTGTAACCAAGTTAAGATGTAGCTGACGTTGTTTCATCATTATTTTCATCCATAAATATTTATGAGAAAAACATTGATTCCATTATTGCTAAACCAAAAAACATGGATTCTGCTTAATCAGCCACATTATAGACATCAGACTGAACCATTTATTATGAAAGACTGAGTATATAGTGCTCAAACTCTAGTGCGAGTGCCTATTTCTATTTTCATCCCAAAATAAGAGTTGCTCTCATAAACATGACTGGAGTGAACATCAAGTTTGAAAAAAGTGATAAATCTAAACTAATTGTAGATTGCACTGAATAGTGACAATAAGGTATACCCTAATGCTCACACGGCAACACAATGAAAAATAGAGAGAAGTCAAATCACTTCATACTATTTTCTTAGTCATGAAAATAATAACTTTGTAGAAAAAGCACACTCTGGCGTCACGCTTAGGTCAACTCGAAACTTTTCCCCAGAGCCAAAGGTCACCTTCTATTCTTTCATTTTCGTTATTGAGAAAGCCGGTCACTTCCAACACAATGAACCGAGACATCAAAGAATCAATTCCATTTTGATCAAATCCCAAGACACACCTCCATGCTTTCGTGCACCTTGTTCAAACGCCACCGTTTCGAAACCAAGGGATTGATAACAGCGGATAGCGGGGTGATTGTGTGCAAACACAACCAGAGAGAGTTTTCGGACCATCAGTGTTGTCGCCGCGTGAATGATCAGCGCCTTAAGCATCTGCTTGGCGACACCTTGGCCTCTGTGTGAATCACTGACAAACACACGGCATATGCGATAGTGTCCCTCTTCAACAAAAAACAGTTCGGCAACACCAACTCTCTGATCATCACGTTCGTAGAGAAATGGCGTCACTTCTTGACGTTTAATGTGTCTAACGATCTGTCTTTTCGTGAGGGGGAATTGATAGGTAGGCCCGCCCCATTGGTAATTGAGCGAAGAAGAATCGATCCAAGCAATGAGTTGGTCAATGTCACCTTTGTTGAATGGTCTAAGCGGCATGCGTTCCCTTTCCTATGGTACTTACTCCATTCAACATAGAGTGTCTCGAAAAGAAAAACCAGATCCCAGAAACGAAAAAACCGCTGTAAAAACAGCGGTTTTTTCTAGAATAGTGGCGGAGAGATAGGGATTTGAACCCTAGATACGCTATTAACGTATGCCGGTTTTCAAGACCGGTGCTTTCAACCACTCAGCCATCTCTCCGTCGGTGAGGCGTATATTAGGTACTTGGAGAAAGGTTGTAAAGTGCTAATTTGCTTTGAATTGTTCGAGTGATGACAATGTGAGCAAAAACTGTCTCTCTACTGTGATTTTTTAGCCAATTAACGGGTGTCATTGGTTTGAAACACTAGTGTTGTAGCTCTAATTTTAACGAGCTAATAAAATAGTGTTTTATTGTTAATTGTTTGAATTTATTAATTAAAACACTGTTCAGTTAACACATGTGCGCCCGAAAGTATTTGAACAATAATGTGAACTAATTCAAAATTAGAGAATTCGTTAGGTATTCTGTATAAATTCGAGGCTGTTATGAAAGTTGCTGACTTGTTCAAACATCGTGGTGAGTCAATTTCAAAGCATCATTCTGATCTCATGCAATGGATGTCGCCTGCAGTACGTGAGTACTGGGGAGACTTTTTAAGCAAGGCCAATAACCGTCAATTGTTCACTCGACTGCGCGATCTTCAACAACCCGCAGTGAACGATGAGGCATCTGAGCCTGTTGAGAAGCCAATCGAACTTAAACCGCAAGCCCAAGCTGTCTTTGATGAGCTACAGACTCAATTAGGCGAGATCATTCATACGGGTGAATGGCTCGATGTCTCACAAGAGCGCATCAACCAATTTGGTCTGGTCACGGAAGACATGCAGTGGATCCATACCGATCCTGAGCGTGCGGCCAGTGAATCGCCATTCAAAGCAACCATCGCTCACGGTTTTCTGACCTTGGCTTTGCTGCCAAAATTGACCGACAGTGTCGATCCAGACAACAACCTATTCCCGACGGCTAAGATGGTCGTCAACATTGGGTTGAACCAAGTGCGTTTCCCTTACCCTGTCAAAGCTGGCAACCGAGTCCGTGCGGTCAGTACTTTGTCTAAGGTCACGCCGATCCGTAAAGGATTAGAGGTGGAGCGCGAGATCAAAGTCGAAATTGAAGGCGTTCGCCGTCCAGGTGCTGTTGTCACGTCAGTGATTCAACTTCATTTTTAGCCGCGTGGCTCAAAGCCAAACCCAATAACCAAAAAAGGATACGCATGACGTATCCTTTTTTGACTTTGTACTAGCGTGGCGCTTAGTTGCCCATAGTGTAGCAACAGCCTAATTGGTAATCGTCACCATTTTTCGCCGTGTACTCTTTCTCTTCTGTACACGCTTGTGGTTTACCCTTCTCATCGCCTTTTACCAGGCTAATCCAGTGACGCATTGCCGACATCTCGCCCATTTCGTGAGGGAACATGGTGCAGGTTTCAAGCTGGATGTCATCGATACACACGAGCTCCACACAACCTGTCCCTTTGTGATGGCCAAAGGTCACTTCAACATGGCTACCAGTCCCATCACGAAGCAGTAAAGAGGCAGGCGTCTCTTTACTTCCTGTGTAAGCAACAAAGTGTTTGGGATGCTTGAGACCACTGTGACTTCCATCTTTGAAGTACGCCATAACGTGTCGATAGTCGATCACGTACGCTGTGACATTTTTGTGCGACCCATTTTCTAGGGGGAACAGTCTATCGAGCAGCTGCTTCGATTTGGTTTGCTTTTCACTTGCTTGATTAGCGTTGATGGTTTCTACCGCGAAGACTGCTTCAGCGATAAAAGGGCGGTTTTGATTTTGGATTTCTGTCTTATCGAATGTCAGCATATTCATAGTCTTTCCCTCACGGATATTTCACAGCATCATGTCCTAGAGCAAATATTTCAAACTCGCGTTTAATAAGTTGCAAATTTGTGACTTTGCTTACTTTGTATACTAGTGAATTTTTGACTACAATTTCACAACAAAAATTTTACAATGTGAATTTTACAAAATGCCAGTGTCAAAAAGCTTGATTCGCCAATCCCATTTCCTCGGGACTAAAATTAGAAACCTGAGAAAACGCAACCATTTAACTATGGAGGATCTCTCTGCACGCTGTGTGAGAGTCAGCCCTGAATACGCACCGTCGGTCTCTTACCTTTCAATGATTGAACGAGGAAAACGCGTACCCAGCATTGATATGCTGGAGGTCATTGCACAAGTTTTCCAAAAAGATCCCGCTTGGTTCTTAGATGACGAGCCAGAGCAGGCCGACATCACGCCTGATAAAGGCAACCGCGGTGGGATCAGCGGCATGGCGCTTGAGCCGAGCTTTCTGTTCTCGAATGAAATTCTCCAAATCGCCATTCCGGAGATGCTCTCGCAAACCGGCATTACAGGTCGTCAGTTTGCTCATTTGCTGATTCGCGCTCATCAAGAGAGCCATCAAAACCACTTTCCTGATCTCGAACGTGCAGCAGAAGAAGTGGGCCTCAAACGCCTCAACCTCTCAGCGGAAGATTTGATGGGCATTGCCCGAAGCCTTGGGCTCACCATTCGATGGGTCAAACGCGCACCGCAAGATGTGGTGGATGAGCTTGGGATTAACGCCAAGCAAGTCGTGACATCCTTCTTTGAACCGCCTGGTACTCTTTTCCTTAATGAAATCCTCAAAGAGTATCCGACTCGCCTTAAGTATGATTTGGCGGTCTATATCGGCCATTGTGTTCTGCACAGCAAAGAAGGGTTGAAAAGCGTACTGACGGTGGGGCATGCCAACAGCTGGGAGGACTACAACCAAACCACGCCGAGCTCAGAGCTCAACTCGCAAGACATTTTGCAAGCGTGGCGTGATTTTGAGTCGAGTTTTTTTGCGGGCGCGCTACTTTGCCCTAAAGTCCCTTTCCGACAATTACTAGACCGCAGCGGGTATGAGATTGACGTCCACCTCAAAGCAGGCGTATCACCATCGGTTGCGATGCGTCGTATGACCGTGGTTTCGCCCTATCCTCACTGGCACTATTTTGATGCGTACGGACAAAACAAGCTTAAAGCAGTCTATCGTGGTAACGGGATCCCGCTTCCGTGGGGTAACATGCGTAAGGTCAATGACCCGTGTCAGCACTGGGCTGTTTTCCGCCGCTTATCTGAGCCGCAACAAGGTAGCTCAGCGCAAATCTCTATTCTCAACGTCGGGGATGAGCCAAGAATTTACTGCTGTGAGTCAGTCAACATGACCGATCCTGCAGGGAACAACCGCGTCTTGTGCGCAGGCATCGATCTTAACCCAGCCATTGATGCTCAGGGCGGGAATTCACACGATATCGCTCAGGAACTCAAAAGTTTATGCGTCAGTCAGGGTGGTAGCGCCCCCATTCCACGTCATATCAGCCGGGAATTCACCACCATCGCTAAAATACTCAACATTAACTGGATTGAGCGAGGCATTCAGTCAGATGCGCGCGTGATATGCTCACGAGGTGCCGTGTGTCCGAGGAAACCAAGCTGTTATGAAAATTGCCAAGGTGGTGAATAGAGGTTGAAGAAACCCATTCGAGACAGAAAGGCGAGACAGAAAGAAAAAAGCCAATCACAAATCGGTGTGATTGGCTGTATATGATTGTGAACAAAATCGTATTCACTAACAACGTCAGTTGGCTAGGTGACCCTCGGCTTAATAAGGGTCACTATAAATAAAGCAGTAACCGTGCCAACTTTTAAGTTAACCAAAAATCAATCACTTCGCTCACTTCGTCATCAGTTTCATGCAAACAGAACACATAACCGTCAAGCAAAATAAGAATAATTGCGTTTTGCGAAAACATTAATCATTGCAAAATGCAAACCATGACGCATCGAGTTTCCCAGAGATCAAAAAAGCGCCGCCCAACATCGGTTAGGCGGCGCAGAGAACAAGGGATAGAATCATCGACTAGCGTTTGCGAAACACCCAAATCGGACCAATAAGAAGAAATTGGATGTCTTCGAAAAACGACGGTTTCTTTCCTTCGATCTTATGACCAATAAATTGTGCTATCCAGAGCACCGCAAACAGCGCTATGGAGACCAACAACACCGGAGCCCTCATGATCTCCAGAGACCAAATTAACGCAATACACGCGAGAAGGAAACCTAGCATCATAATGAACACGCTAAGCGACAAGCGAAAATAGAACATCATCACAGGGAGTGCGGCCACCCAAACCCAATTGAGACGGAGCCCATACAACTCCAAACTCGGCAGTGACCAAATCAGCCCAACGACCGACAAGAAAATACCCGGTACAGCCACTTTATGAATTTTCTGATTGATCGGGTTTTGATGGCTCTCACCGTACGCCGCTAGCCATTGAGTCAAGTTCTTCATCATCCACCTCTAAGACGTGCCGAATCCCTTGCGGTGATGGCGTTTGATGTCATACATACTGCTATCCGCGAGCTTGAGCAGCTGATTAATATTGCGCATATTCGCGTTGTACATCGCGTGGCCGATACTCACCTCTATTGTGATCAAGTGCTGCTCATATATGATTGGGTTTCGGGCAATCGCTTTAGTTAACTCCGTGCGAATGCGGTCTACGTCCTCTTCACGATTGACACGTGGTAGCATAGCTAAAAACTCATCCCCGCCAACACGAGCGATAGTGTCCGAGGCGCGTAGCGTGCTAACCAAACGCTCAGCCACCGCCACCAGCACCTTATCACCCGCGGCATGCCCGTAGGTGTCATTAATGAACTTGAAGCCATCTAGGTCGATATTCAAAAGAGCAAAGCCGCCTTTTTTCTCATCTCTTGAGACCAGATCAAACTGCTGCTGGAGTGAGTACATAAAGTAGCGACGATTGGGCAGCCCAGTGAGCTCATCTTGCAGTGAGCGTTTATGTGCATTGTCATACAATCGATAGATGGTAGAGAACGCGAACAAAAGCAGCATGGTCATCGGGTAGCCTAAAATACGCACGGCGTTAACGCGATACCACTCGATAGTGGCGAGCAAATCGGTTTTTTCTGACGCAGCGATTTGCCAGCTCCCGTAGGGGAAACGTACGATCTCTTTGGAGAACGCCTCATCAAACACCGCTTGGCTACCGTAGAAAATCTCACCATCTTCACCGGATGAGTCTACTCCCCGCATCGCAAGGTGGTATTTATACTCAAATCCCTCTACCCCGACTTGTTGGTAGAGCGACTCTAATGACATCACCACGCTACATACTCCCCAATATTTGCTGTTGTAGGGAGGGTCAATAAAAATCGGCACACGAGCAATCAATCCTTGTCCGCCTTGCACGAGATCGACGGGTCCAGCGATGAAAATTTCTTGTAATTGCTGCGCTTTTCGTACGGTACGCCACTGCTCCGGAATGGATTGATACACCAAACCTAACGCTTTCTCATTACCGTCTAACGGGTAGATGTATTGGATCACGTCATCCGGTGCCAGTGCGACGACCATAACATTGTTACTGCGGCGCATAATGCTCGATGCGATTAAATCCCAACCAGAAAAGTCAAAGTCAGGATTAGCCGCAACCAAAGAAGAGAGGCCGTTCGCCACATAAATATCGGACACGATTGAGGCTTCAATCTCTGAACGAATAATAGATAACTCTTCTTTCGCTCTCGCTAGCATACTATCGCGCAGAAAGCTCTTTTGGCTGCGGTCGAGAAACTCCACCAAACTCACGGAGCAAACAAACAACAGCATAAACAGGAGATAGACTGGCCACTGCCTACCAAAGCTTGATTTCACTCAGCCTCCTATGGCTTTGAAACACTTAAAAATAAAAAACATAAAGATCAGTGATTTATTATTGACGTAAATATTAGTTATTACCAGTATTGCCCTTAAGGTTACACACCTTTGTTAATGTTTTCAGTCGCCTTATTCACACTTGTTAATTTAATGATAGCTAAATTAACAACAAAGGCGTCACTTTCTCACCCTCTCCTCTCCATAGCTTGTGCTTTACCTTATCTCACGTATTATTCGCCTTCATTTGACGGGACGCTTACATAACATTGAAGAATGTTTGTTTTACTCCACGCTCACTGTTTTTGTCTCGTTATCCGATTGTAAGGACACATGAATGCGACTCCCTGCCACTTTGCTTATTTTGTGCTTAACCACATTGAGTACGCTGCTTCACGCTCAAACGATGACATACGAGCAGTCGGCAGAGGTTATCCGCCAAACTTACGAGCGTAAACTTTACACTTTGCCAGCCTTTAAAGAGGGCCACTACGGTTTGAGAATGTATCGCCAAACGCTTGATGACCAATACGCAGCCGCAGTGTGGAGCGATATGGCAAGGGTGGCGAGTCGACTCAACCGATTTGCAGCGCAAGTACACACTCCAGAGCAAATCATGGCCTACGCCCAAAAACGCAACCGCAGCTATGAGGGGGATTCAGATGAGCGCAGTCAACGCCGTTATCAAATGACTAAGCGCTACCCTGAGTACATTTACCTGGGTGTCGACCTGCTCGGCTCTTTGGCTCGCGCCAACGAATATCATTTAGAGCATCTGGATGATAGCGCGCTACGAAACGTGATTCGTCGCTACGATTTCAAACGCTATGTCACCGACCCAGACATGATCAAAGCGTGGGCAGCCCAACTGGCCAATCAAGTCTATTGGCTACAACAACTCGAAGAGCAAGATGTGGTTGAGGCATTTACACAGACCTTTCGAAGCACCTACCCAGATACCGAAGACGCTGCCTTATCCAATCAACAATACGGCAATAAAATCTACGGTATGACGCATATCATTTTTGCCGCATCACACTACTATCAGCACGCGGTTGACGAGAAACAGCACGAGTGGATTTACCACTATCTGCGCGAGAACATCGACACCATTTTAGCTCGCACCAAAGAGGACATTATCGCCGAAGTGGGCATCGCCTTTTTACTGGCGGGGCTTGGGGATGATCCTGTTGTCGATAAAACGCGCGCCGCGATTCAGCAATCCATCAACGCAGAGCGCGGTATGATCGCTTCAGTCAGCGGTGATTTTGATTTGACCTACGGTGAACATCGCAACGTATTGGCTATTATGCTGCTTGACTGGCAAGGCGTGAATGAGGCTCCAATACCGTCGCGTCACAAATCGGTGTTCAGTGCGCTGCCTTATGGCTTGCGCATCAAGCCATCATCGATTAACTAGGGGCGCTCGGTTTACATTGCGCTATTATTCCTAAGGACTATCTATTCCATAACAGCTTGGGCTTTTTGTTGTGCCAGTGAGGTACTAGCACCACCATAACGTTAGCGAGAACGATAATCGACAGGCCAATCCACTGCCATAGATGGTAATGCTCATCATAAAAGGCCCATTGCCATAGGGTGGAAAAGATTAAATTGGTGAAAATAAGCGGAGCAAGTTGAGAGCCCGAAGCCGCTAAACGGTACGCCTTGGCTCGAAATACCTGAGTGTTAATGATTAGCAGCGACATCAACACAATCAACAAAGCCAGTAAGCCCCAGCCCCAATGGAGCGAATATCCAGTCAGAGGAGAAACAAGCGGCGCAGAGGTGACCGCTTGCCAAATCAAATAGGGGGCAACCAGCAAGGCCGCAAACACGAAGGTCCAAAGGTTAATCGCCAAACTGCTCATCGACGAATGACTGACTCGGTACAAACTGAGCTGCGAGCCCGCATTAAAAAGACCGGCCAGTAACCCAACCAATAACGCCGGTTTGAAGGTCAGCGCTCCCCACTCCCCAGCAAGCAATACCACACCTACAAATGTCAACGTGAGTCCCCACAGCGCCGTTGCTCCAATAGCAGTACGAAAGATGAGTTTTTCCAACACGGGGATAAACAGTGGTCCGGTGCCAAACAGCACCACGCTCTCAACCAAACTGAGATGGCTCAAGGCGTAGATAAAACATATCTGGCACGCAGCAATACACAGCGCACGTACCCATAGTGCTTTTCGTACTTGTCCGCAAGGCAACGCCCATGACGACCGACTGATCATTAACCCAATCAACAGCGCAGGCACCGCAAAACGCAAAAAACTCAGCGCGCTCGGTGCGATAGAATCTGTTAAAAGTTTTGACATTAGCCCAGTCAGTGACAAACTGAAGGTAGAGGCCAACATAAAAAGGACAGGTGATGCAGAGATGTCTTGTGTAGTTTTCATTATTCCTCCGTTATCTGCGCCCAGTCTATCGACCTTTTTCAGCAATGAATAACGAGTAATCACAACATCAACTGTTAGAAAAACTTACAAATGAAAATAGTTACTCCGATGAAATCCTTATATGCGTTTGTTGCCGTTGCCGAAACCGGAAGTATGACGGCCGCCGCTAAAGCCTTGTATGTCAGCCATTCCGCGATCAGTCAGGCGATAAAAACCCTCGAGCAGCAACTGGAGCAACCTCTATTTACTCGCGTTGGTCGTCAAGTGGTCCTCAACTCAGCGGGACGGCAATACTATCGCCGCGTGGCACCAGCACTGGAAGAGATCGTCGCGGCCACGTCGCACCTTTTAGCCAATCGCCATAGCAACCGTCTGACCCTCAACATGGTTAACTCGCTTGCTATGCACTGGTGGATCCCGCGGGTAAGCCAGTTCAATCAACACGCGCCCGATATTGATATCCGTATTTCCACCTTGATTGGTCAATTCGTTTTAGAAGAAGAAGGGGTGGATGTGGCGCTCATTCATGGCAATACCAGCGATTGGCAGGATTACTACTGTGAAAAACTCGCCGATGACGAACTCGTACTGGTCGCCAGTCCTGAGGTCGCTAGGCAGTGCTATACCGGTGACGTTGAGGATGCGCATTTGATGGATCCCGCGGTCATTCTCACTCAACAACCCGCCATTGTCGCGCTCAACGATCGACGCAAAAACGACTGGCAAATCTGGTCTGAAGCCCATCAACTTGCTCTGCCCACCTTCGCCAAAAATCTGAGCTTTAGCGCATCCATCCAAGCCGTACAGGCCGCAACACGCCAGTTGGGCGTGTTGGTTACGCACCGAATGTTCGTTCGAGATGACATTAAATTGGGGTATTTGGTCGAAATTGGCCAACCTGTGCTCAATCCGCATCAAGCTTTCTACTTTGCTTGCGCGAAAGAAAAACTCAAAAACGAGCACGTGTTGATTCTGCGTAATTGGATGAGAAGTGAATTTAACGAGACATGTACATCAACCACAAACTGAATACCATCACAACCACTAGCCACACGGCATAACGAACGGTATTGGGTTTGTCTTTTTTAGGACGATAGACAGGGCGAAATGCCGCATCCTTCGCAGCGCGCGCAGCGGATACTACCGAACCGCTCTCTGCCAGCTCTTTACGCCTTTCATGCGCTTTGCTAGCCGCTTTACCAAAGCGATGAAGCTGGTCGGCGGTTAAATCCTGGCTGGGATCGTAACGGCTATTCTGGTCTTTGTGTTTGGGTACAACGGCCATAGTCACCTCCTCACGATGCATCACGGCATACTAATGAGTATAGTTCATGGCTGTCGTGATTAAACTGATAATAACTGACTATCATTTCGGATTTTTCGAAACAACCGTTATCATTTTGGCGCAGAGACAAAAAAACCACGCCATTGCGTGGTTTCAAATCTAGACCAATACGGTTCTCACTGCATCAGAGATATTCACACAGGTAGGCCGTCGCCTCTTTGACTTGCAGATCAAACGAAGAGTCGCCCGCCACGTCAAATGACTCGCCGCTGGAATAGGTTGTCCAGTCTCCATCACCCACACGTTTGATGGTCAATGCCCCTTTCACCACTGTCATGCGCTCTGGTGCTGCTGTACCGAAGGTGTACTCACCCGCGAGCATGACACCGACACTCGACGCTTCACCTTGCTGATTAAACCCTAAAGACTGAACGTTCCCTTCGAAGTACGAGTTGACTTTGATCACGATTCTCTCCTTGAATAACGACTCGATTATCATTGATGGAGTGAAACTTTTATACGAAACCGCCCGACAGAGCAAGCATTTCCTTTGCCGACTTTCCACTGCATCATCACGCCAACGCATCGAACGCTATACTTATTGGATTCCTATTGCGTCACCGCTTATCAAAGCATCATTATTTGACTAAAGATCAAACTTTTTTGTCTAAGTTCTGAATTGGTCTCATTTGAGATATCGAACTGGCGAGCGAGGGGTTAGACTGGTAGGACGTTGTTTATTCACACAAGATCGAAGCGAAACTATGAACAAAGTATCCATCTTTAAAGTGGTATTGCCCGTTGTGATCATCGGTTTAGCGCTCGGCTTTTCCGCACTCTTGTATGTGAGTTATCAAGACTATATGCACCCTAAACATGTCTACGGACGCTGGATAGAAATTGGTGCCCCCACCTACAATACCGAAATACTGACGCTCAGTAGCGAAGGGGTATTTCGTAACGACCGATTAGTGGCAACAGATTTCGAGTTTGATGGCAAAAAAGTCTTCTTCACCACAGGGGGCGGTAAGTCCATTTACCAAATTGCAGGCACTTTCAGCTCTCCGCAATTGAAACGACTCGAGCCCAACAGCCCCACGCAGCGCTTTATCAAAGAAGGCTATGAAGATACGGTCGATTTAGAAGGTGGCGGCGCGGCCAAGCACCGACGTACGGCACTCTCCGATCACTTCAGCAGTCAATAAACTCTGACATTCGGCTGGTTTTCACAGCTCACCTAAACCTCTATACTGAACCCTCTGCGCATAACCCAAAGATAAATAAAATGAATGAGTTAGTCTTAGCTTGGCAACAGGATGTGCTGCTGTTTATCAAAGAGTGGAACAGCAATGTTATTTTCATCACACTCGCCAGTTTTGTCGCTTGGATAGTCTGGCGTCTGGTGTATGGGCGCTTAGAAGTCTTGGTGGAGAAAACGCATTTCCATTGGGATGACCTCGTGCTTTCAGCGCTCAAAACACCCGTTAGCACGCTGATTTGGTGTTGGCCTGCGACCATCTCTCTTGGCTTTGTCTTGCAAGAGCAAACTGACTCTAACCTCAACTGGTTAAGCACATTAAAGCATTTTCTCGTTGTGGGTATCTTCATCTGGGTAGTGATGCGCCTGATCAGCAATGTTGAAGAGTACATTCTCAAACAAAAGAAGCGTGATGAAACCACGGTACAAGCCATCGCTAAAGTGACGCGCCTGTTCTTTGTCGTCATTGGCGCACTCACCGTTGTGCAAACATTCGGCCTAAGCTTATCAGGCTTACTCACCTTCGGTGGTGTCGGTGGTTTAGTGGTCGGTTTTGCCGCAAAAGATCTGCTGTCAAACTTCTTTGGTGGCATGATGATTTACTTTGATCGCCCATTTAAAGTCGGCGATTGGGTTCGTTCACCAGACAGAGAAATTGAAGGTACCGTCGAGCGAATTGGTTGGCGTATGACCATCATCCGAACCTTCGATAAACGTCCTCTTTATGTGCCCAACTCCGTGTTCAGCAGTATTGTAGTGGAGAACCCATCTCGCATGCTCAACCGTCGGATTCACGAAAACATCGGCATTCGCTATGACGACAGCACCAAACTCGAACCGATCGCCAATGACATCAAAAGCATGCTGCAAAATCACCCAGATATTGACGCCAAACAGACCTTGATTGTTAACTTTAATGGCTTTGCTCCCTCATCACTCACCATCATGGTTTACACCTTTACGAAAACCGTCAATTGGATTCGCTTTCACAAAGTAAAGCAAGATGTGCTGTTGCAGATTTTAGATATCGTCCACCGTCACGGAGCGGATATCGCCTTCCCAACCCAAACGCTCAAAATAGACGCCAATCAAACACCCTTAATTGGCCCGGACGAACAAGTTTGACCATCCAGAAACACAAAAAGCCTGCAAAATGCAGGCTTTTAGCTACAAGTTAGGCGATGATCGCAGGCTAATTTTGGTAGCTCAATTGGGCATTCGCCAGATAGGTGACAGGCTCTTGCCACCAGTAACTGGTTTGAATATCGTCACCGACCAAAATCGTCTCACCAATCATCGGCGTGACCAAGTGGGCGTTAGCGTGCTTCGCTTCCGCGATCAGGTCTGTCATCGGCTCATCCCATTTGTGAGCAAACAGCTCAAACGTGGACCAATGCACTGGGAACAGGTGTTTAGCCTCTAAATCCAAGAACGCTTGCATGGTATGTTTGGCCTGCATGTGGCCCCAGTTTTCAACGGGGAAGCCTTTGCCCTCTTTAACGTTTGCCGCCACCTCAATAAAGGCCATGTCAAATGGGCCCAACTTTTGGCCGATTTGAGCAAAATGATAGTCATACGCGCTGTCGCCGCTATAAAACAGTGAACCATGCTGACCTTTGATTGCCCAAGAGGCCCAGAGTGTCGTATTGGAGTCAAAGCCCGTGCGGCCTGAGTTATGGTTAGCGGGTGCAGCTATCAGCTCAACACCGTTCACGCGAGCAGACTCCCACCAGTCGAACTCTTGGATTTTTTCCGCTGGCACGCCCCATTTTTCGAGGTGGCGACCAACCGCAAGAGGCACAAAGAACAACACCTCTTTATCGGCGTAATAACGAACCGTCGACTCTTCTAAGTGATCATAGTGGTCATGGGATATCACAATCACATCCGGTGTAGGTAGTGATTCACGGCTGACTGGCGCGCTCACATTACGATCAAACCATCGCTTCGCTAGGCGCGGGGAAGCGTATTCGAAAACCGGATCGATAAGGATGCGCGTTTTGTCGATATCGATAAACAGGCTCGAGTGCCCAAGCCAAGTGACACGCATCTCATCACTACGCTGATTCAAGCGTTCGATATCAACTGGCCTATTAGGTAGAGAACCTTGCGGCTTTAGGGAGCTGCGCTCAAAAAAGAAGGTCCACATCACTGAAGACATACTTTCAGGAGAAGGCACTGAAGGCATTCTAGTGATCACTTTACCACCTTGAAACTGAGGCGACTGGGCGATGCGCTCAGCGCGCTGTTGCTCGCTACGAGCGAGGGCTGAATCGGGATTGGCTTTGCTAAATTGACTTAATCCTACGACACCTAACGCAGAAATCACTGAGGCTTTAATCACGTTGCTCATTTTCATGACCTATTGGCTACCCAAAAAAGTAAACGATGGTGTATACTTTAGGTTCTATCCTAAAGAAAGTAAACACTATCGTTTACTTTTAGTTTTGTTGGGTTCGGCTAATGAGCACTAGAAGCGATATAAAACAAGAAGATATCATCAAATCCGCCATCGAAGTCTTTGCAAAAAAAGGCTTTGAGCAATCGAGTATGGAAGGGATTTCTCGCCATGCGGGCGTATCAAAACGTACGCTCTACAAGTACTACCCAAACAAAGATGCCCTGTTTGAGGTTATTGTAGACAAGCTGATGTGTCGCTTTGATGACCAAAACGACCTGAAGTTTGACACTTCTGTTGCAATAGAGCAGCAGCTTAAAGCCATCACACGCAAACAGATGTGTCACATCAACAATGACGATTTCCAGATGACGGCGCGCATGGTGATGACCGAGTGTATGCGCTGCGCAGAGACGTCCGCCTTAATGATGGAGAAATTCTCCTCAATTGAGGATTCTTACGGCTTGTACCGCTGGGCGCAGCAGGGCATCGACGCAGGTATACTCGAGATCGCCAACATTCCACTCGCCATCGATCAATTTATTGGCTCAATCAAAGCCGTGATCTTTTGGCCTCAACTGCTTGGCCATCTGCCAACACCCAGTGATGATGCGGTTGACGCCGCCATCGATCAGGCGGTGGTCACGTTCTGCGCCGCTTACGTTCGCAGCAAATAGCTGACTTCCAAGCCCTAAGAAGTCAGCGTCAAGCTAGCCAATCTTTCGGTTGGCTAGCTTAATGACGCTAATCGTGCATGATCACATTGCGCTCAATTAGGGTGGAGACAATCTGCGATGAGTCCATCTCAGCAAAACTGATTTGCTGACCAAGATCTTTTAACGTCACAGTTTGACGCGCACCGTTTTCTCCCTCGGGATGGATCTCCAGCTCGATATCATCATCATCGACCAGTCTGGCATTGACATGACTGAGCAGCACATCCATATCCACCTGATTGGCTTTGAGCTCAGGAAGCAGTTCCCTCAAATCAATCCTATCGCCCTCTGCGATATTGAGATCCGTGACCGTATCTGCCGCGCCATCTTCAATGCTGTTCCACACAAAGGTGTCCATTCCCGGACCACCGGTGAGAATATCAGAACCTAAACCACTGACAATGATGTCATCACCACTGCCCCCGACCAGTTGAGTATCTTGGTCACCTGCAATGATCCACTGAGGACGGGTTTGTGAAGAGCCATCAATGTCACTGGCCTCCTCTACCACCGTCAGTGACAACTCGATGGGTTCAGAGAAAGCGCTGTCGCTCCCAATGCCCTCTTCAATCTCTGTCGATACTGCGGTTAACGTCAAGGAATACTCACCTAGGCTAACGTTTTGTATTTGTAGAGAATTAATCGCATCGGCACTGGCATACCAATCCCCACTCTCGTTGACTACCGTACCGCTGTCGCTACTTAGCACTGCGCCTTCTGGTACTCCCTCAATCAACAAGCTCAGTTCTTCACTACTGTCGGTGAGTGCTGCGACAATACCGAGCAACGCAATACCTTGGTTGCTCACGCTTTGACTGGCAGTGATGTGTTTGATTGCCTCATTTTCTGGGGCAATTGTCAGTGTCGGTATGTCACTCACGCCTTGAACATGCAGTTGCAGCTCCGCGGTATCTTGAAGAAAGTCATCATTGCCTTGGGTTTGACCATTGTCTTCGATGGTGTAGCTAAACCGCACAGGCCCAGAGTAGTTTTCACCTGCGGTAAAAGTCCAAGATAAACCGTCAGAGCTTGCAACCAGGTTCCCTACCCCTTCCATCAGTTGAAGATTGATCACTTTCAACGTATCGCCATCAATATCTGAGCTGGCATCAATCAGTGATTGCGCGCTAATGACTATCGAGCCTTCTTCGGACATGGTACCTAGATCCAACGAGGCCGCGACAGGCTGATCATTCACTTCAGTGACTCGAATCGCAAACGAGGCTTGTGCACTCTGACTGGTTGACGCGTTGGTATCATCGACTAAGCCAAAATTACCTAAATCGTTCACTTCGGCAGTGACGAGAGCAGGACCACCACTATTCAAGTCGTTCGCATTGTCCGCAGGCTGATAGACGACCACAGACGCCGCAAGTGCAGCATTGATGTTCGCCAACTTGCCTTCCAAAATCCATTGACCGTCACTCCCTTGCACTGTGATCAAGCCATAGACGAGTTCTGCATCACTGAGCACCAGCAATGAGCCCTTATCCACGCTGAGAGTGAGATGATACATAGCATCCGGGTCATCAAGCGTGCTGTCGATATCGTCAATCTGCAAAGTGTTGAGTGCCACCGATGTATCTTCTAAGGTGTCTACATCCAAAACATTAACAAACCTTGGCTGATCGTTTACTGCATCGATGAGCAGCATCACCGAAAACTCAGCCGGAGTGCCTAATACCTCAACACCTTGCGCGTCGCTATCTACCGATTGGACTTTGACTGTCAACGGCTTATCGATAGCCGTCGCACTTTGGCTATCGCTGTTGCGATCACCTGAATTGAACACGATTTTGTCTAGATGCTGCGCATTGATATTGAGCACCCATGTCTGTGTCGCGTCGTCGAACTGCGCTAGCGTCACGCCATCGGGATAGTAAATACTCGCGCCTTCAGGCACATCTGTGACGGTAACCCGCAGGGTTTCTGGACCATTTTCATTCACCCCTGAAACGCTTGAGGCGCTGTACACATTGTCGATCACTGACGCATCTACCTCGATATCGATGTTATCTCCTTCCAAGCCTTCGATGCGATCCGTGCTGTCGAGGTCGACGTCATCGCCTATTGGATTCACGGTAACGACAAATTTAGGTAGCGGCGCTGTCACTTCCGTTGGCACACCAAGCAGTGACTCTTGAGTAAATACCGTTAGGTTGAACTCCACCGTACCACTGAAGTCTTTCGGCGCTTGAAGTGATATTCCACTCAAATCCACATGAGTCATCTGCGCCGATGGTAAACGCACACTCCACACACCGTCGCCGTTGTTTTTCACGCTGTAGTCGCTATCCGCATCGGCAAGCAGTAAAAATCCCTCGGGTACCCCAGTCAACTTGATCGACACAAACTGCTCGGAGCCATCATCGTCGGTGAGCGCAATATCGATCGGCCCCGATGCGCTAAGCGCTATCAGCTCATCTTCATTACCTTCAATCTCTATCGTTTCCGCAGAGTTTCCAGGCCCTGACACGATCACGTCATCAACCACTGGCATGACCTCAAAGCTCACCGACGTGGTGAACGTTTGGCTATCGGTTGCCTCTCCGGTTGATGGTGACTGATTGAAGACCGCGCTATCGACAACTTCACCACTAATATTCACCACCACCTGATTATTGCCATCTGCAGACGGATAGTTTAACGCTGGCTTGAACAATAACGTATCTAATGCTCCGTCATTGATGGCTTGCTGATCAAATGACACCGAGGTACCTACCCATTGATAAACTTGACCACCTGTCCCGTCATCGACCACTTGATAAAAGGCGCCCACATTAGAATTGGCCAACGTCAACATCACTTGATTCAGGGTTTCCTGTCCACCTTCACTCTCACCGTTCAATTGATCAGCAATGGCGTGGGTGACGGCAAGCTGAATGTAACTGTCTTCATAGCCGATAGCATCGGATTGGCCGTTGTTATCAGCGTCAATAGCGCTCATGTCTTCGTCCAGTGAACCTAGAACATCGATAGAAAAACTCGGTTTGGCGCTGTTACCACTCTCCACATCGGCGACAGGGGCAACTTGCACGATCACACTGGCAGACGCGACGTTTTCATCACCGCTGGTGGTATCTTTGCTGATCACCGTAAACGGTAATAGAAAATCACCGGAGTAATCGTTTGGCAGCACAAGCGACAAACCATCGATAGAACCCAAAGCGCCGTCATTGTATTGTGTCTGATAAACAAACTTACCGTTAACGAAATCGACATCGCCCCCTTGAATCGTGATCGGATAAACAACACCTCCTATCTCAACGCTTGGTTCAAACACCAAGGTGACCTCATCAGGCGAGCCATCGATAGCGCCGCTCAACGACAACACGCTCAGTGTGGTCATCTGCTGACCGAGATTGACAACCGTATCTTCTTGCGCCGTCACAATCTGATCGTCTGTGATGGCGATCTCTGCGGCCACCTCATCTCCCGGAATAATCTGTTTTGCAAAAGCGATAACAACGCTGGTTGAGCGCTGAGCACCAGTCGATGATTCATTCGGCTCCAGGAGTTCACCATTGGCATCAATATCACCGGGGTCGACCACTTGGGTGTGCAGGGTCATCTGGAGCTCATTCGTACCGGTTAAATCGATATCACCAAAGTTAAGTCCTTCTGGTGCTTTGACACTGAAATTACTCTCGTCAGTGATCACCCAGCGCCCATTGCCTTCATAGGTCGCCCCTGTCACCAGCAACTGATCCAGTACAGAGTCTGGTAACGTTAGATCTTTAAGAGGATTATTAGGGTCTGGTACATAACTCAGTTCAAGCACCACTTGAGAGACCAACTCGACCGACGAGTTATCCGTTTCTTGGTACGAGATGATGACCTCATCATTGAGATCAGGATTGTCTTGATTAGTGGTAAACGTAATCGCACCCGACGTCGCGACGATAGGCACATAGTTTAGCTGCCCATCTCCTGTCAAAGAGAGAGGTTCAAACACCACGCCTTGCTCATTAGATAAACGCAGGCCATTGTTTTCATCTTGTGGCTCGACGACTGGACGCACCACCACGTCTATTGAGCCTGTGAGTATCTCGCTAACACGACCGCCTTCACCGACAATATCATCACTGGTGTATTCGACATCGCGCTCTTCTATCTCGACGCTTGTCGAGAGCGTGAAATTAGTACTGGCATCTTTGGCAGGGGTGAGTTGAATAAAGTCCGCTTCTAACGCGACTTGAGTGAACGCCTCATGGCTAAGTCCGTTAGGCGTGACGACCAAAGTACTTACCCCATTGGCGTCTTGCGTCACGTCGACACTGACATCTGAGTTGTTGACGTTAATCATCGCTCCGCTTGGAATACCAGTGATCGTGATCGACGTAAAGTGCTCATCGCTATCAATATAGTCGCTCCCTTTGGGGTGCCAATCGATATTAATAGCTGAATCCTCATTGCCCACCGAGCGGTTGGTGTATTGATCTGAGGCATCAATGACAGGGGCGACATTGACGCGAATGTCAGTATCAAAACTTAAGCTGTGACCATCGTTTTCTGTGACGACAATGGTGGCGGTAATATCGATATTTTGGGTTGAGGAATCGACAGGGCGAATAACGATACCAGAATCATTGATCGCACCGGTAATGTTCGCCTCGTAGCTAGGTTGACCATTCACATAGCCGATGAAGTTTAAGTCAATGACACTGCCATCCGTATCCTCGATTACCACCCCTTGTGGAATGTTCGACAAAATCACACTGAGCGTCTCTGAGTTATCCGTCAGCGCTTGCGCCCTTTCACCGGAGATCACTTCAAAATCAAGTTGTGCAAAGTTGCTCGCATTTTGGCTCTCTTCAATGGTGGTCTCGATACGCATTTGGCCATTATCGGTCACCGCTACCCAGCCCGAATCAAATTCATCGTTGAGTATCGGAACATCAGCCACCCCTTTCACTTCAACATTGACCACTTTAGGCCCGATGTAGGCATCGTGTGTAGCACTCAACGTCGCGTCATCAGACAGTGACGCACAATCTCTCATGACACCCGTCACTTCAAAGCGGAAATCTTCATTGCTGTGCGCAGCGGGCACGACTTCAACCTGCGAAATAACGGCATATGGGATCTCTTGGTACGTTACGCCATCGACGTTGATCTCCACAATTGGGCTGTCGCCCGTACCGACCCAAGCCAGCGACGCACCCTCGGTGATATTGGCGATACGCACAAACAGGACTTCAGAGCCATCTGCGTCTGCCGAAGGCAACATTTCAATCACCTCATCCAACGTCAATGGATCACGATTGCCTTGCAGATCGGTATTGTCTGGGTCTGCGATGTTGTCTTCATTGATGCGAATCCGGCTCACTTTGAGTGTGCCAGTATCGGCATGTGGCGCCACATCGATAGTGATGGTTTTCGCCTCGGATCGCGCCGTCGACTTATCGACAGAACCGACGATGTATGGATTCACCTCTTCTTCACTGATTGCAACCACACTCAGTTGAATTTGCCCCGAAAAGTGCTTCGCAGGATCAATCTGAATCGAATTGATATCGCTGGAAGATACAAGATAAACACCATCACTATTTGCCGTCAGCGGCTGACCGTCTTTATCGAGCAGTTCGAAGTCTCCCGTCACTGCTCGAAGTTCATAGGTAATGGTCTCTGGCGCACTGGTGTCTTGGGTCTGGGCGTGTAGTGTGAGTGTGATGTTGCTATCATCCTCAAGCACTTCATAGTGATCGATGCTATTTGCTTCATCCCAAACAGCAATGTCTGCAACCGACTGAACGTCAATTAGAATTCGGCCACTCACGCTGTGATCCACTTCGGTGCCGTTGAGGATATCCAGTGAATACCGCACAGTCATATTGCCATTGGTGGCCAAGTTACGATCAGGTACAAAGTAGAGGTTATCAATAGTGGCAATGACATTGTTGCCATCTTGAGCTTGGCTCTGCACCAGTTCACTGCCATCTAAACGCAGTTTTCCATCTGTATCCTGTTTAATGGCGTGGAATACACCGGTACTGTCTTGGTAATAGAATGTCCCTGAGTAATTACCACCAATGATGGTCAACGCGCCAATCGACTCGTCATTATCGACATCATAGAGATTGACCTGCACGCTCAATTTTGCCGGTGCATTATCAAGCTCTGATTGATTGTCATTGATGTTCTCGCGCTCAGGCTCATCACCAGCGGCGTAAACAATAGATGCATCTCGACCGGCATCTTCAAAGGTGGTGACATTTAAATTGATCGTGCGGGCGTTTCTGTCTGTGATGGTGACATCTAACGTCGCTTGATCAATATCGTCATCGCCATCAGTCGCAATGGCATGGACACTGAACGTGATGTCGTCACCATCATGATCCAAATAACCGTTGGCTTTAAATTGAACCAAGCCATCGCTGTTAATACGCAGCTCACCTAACTCTCTGGGGGCGTCATCCCCACCTAGCTGCTCAAAGACTCGCACGGTTTGTTGCCCACTTGAGAGTTCAATGGCGCTTTCATAGGTATTGGCTGAGACTCTAAATACGATCGGATTGCCATCACCACTGACTCCTCCTTCTAGACGTGTTAATTCCGCACGGTCAGCCCCTTGGTCCGTTATCTGGTCAAAGAAGTTGACGCTCGTACGGCCGAACCCGCTGCCTTCTACTTTGGTGATGGATTGGTCAGCCAAGGTTGGAATATCATCAGTAATCACAATCGGCAATGTCAGTACGTTACTTGCATCGTGATCATAATCTACCGCTGCTACAGTGAAGTAGAGCGTCACATCGTCTTCACTGGTTGCGACCGGATGATCAATTGGCCCCAACAACTCGAACGCATAACTGTCATCTTGCGTATCAAATATGATTCGGAAAACCGGGGTGGCATTGGTTGCTGTGACGGCGGTGTAGCTCCATGTGGAGCCAGTGTTAATCACATCTTGCCAGACTAAAGCGTCTTCACCCGAACTGACACTGGCCAAAATGGCGTCCGCGTCCATTAATCGATACTCGGTGACACCATCCACACCGTCATCGACCGCAAACTGCCCCGAGACGCGACTTGACTCACTTTGATCTGAACCAATAGACTCAATGTCATCTTCATCGACGGCATTGCCCCCACTCCAACCACTTAAAGTGGGTGCGTCATCCGCAACATTGATTCCGAGACGAAATGCAGAAGAGCGATCCCCATCGCCGTCCACAGCTACCACATCAAAAGGAATGGTCAGAACATTGGAGTCTTCAGCATGGTCTAAAGCCCTCAGTTGCTGATAGCGATAACTGCCGTCATCACCAAGAACTAAAGTAAAGACTGGTTGCTGATTGGCGATACCTTGATAGCTTGTCGTACCATCTGCGCCTTCAATCAGTTGAATGACGACAGGAGTACCGCCCGAAGTCAGGCCACTTTGAGTCTGAGCGAGATTGCTGAGCGCAAAACTCACCACGCCATCCGCGCCCTGCGTATATTCCAGTTGCCCTTCGACCCATGCACCACTGCCCTCAATATTGGCTTCTTCGACATTCCACTCGCTGGTACTACTTAACCCGTCGATGCTGGCAATATCATCGGTGACACTGATTTCAATGTCTGCGCTTGAAGACGCGTCGCCATCAGCATCTATCGCGACAATAGGTAAAGCAATGATCTGGTTATCAAGGCCTTGCACGGTGTGATCGATATTAGCCAGTAAGGTGAAGTGATAGTCACTCAGCGACGGCTGACCTAAATCCAGCTCAAATATGGGTAGTTTTTCACCATCAAGTTCGATATAGCCTACATAACTGCCTGGCTCAGCAGACTTTTCTTCGACCCTAATACGTTGACCGGAGGCGTAGATACCTTCGTTATTGAGATCATTGAACTGCTCCAAATCAAACGCCAGCTTGGCAATATCATCACTGCCTGTCGTCATGGTAACAGTACCTCTGACGTCGAGATTCGTATTCTCTCCTCCAGAACCGCTGGAAAGTCCCGCTTCAAAGACACTGCCACCAGACACTTGAGTGATCACAGGAAGGTTGCCATCTTCTATGTCGATAGCCACCGTGCTGGTCAGCACGTCACCATCGCCATCTTTAATGGTCGCCACTAAGGTGTGGCTCACCACGTCACTGGCTGAGTGATCGATGTTTCTGTCTGGCGCAAACCAGAGCGTGCCATCGGCAGAGACGATCACTTTGCCGTCGGTAACGACATACTCACTTTGACCGTCCACTAACGTGATCGGGTCACCGCCATCAAAGGTGAATTGCGTCACCACGCCTTGCTCGGCGCCCGACGCACTGATGAGCGTAATCGGCTGTGATTCGTTATCGTACTGCGTATCAGGCTCAGTGACCTTTATCTCGCCATCTACCACCGTCTGAATGTCGTCATTCACTGTGATCGCGAGATTCACCGATGCTGATTCATCACCATCGCTGTCCACCGCGACCAGCGGCAAGTTAATCACCAAGCTCTCATCATTATCACCGCTGTGATCGAGCGGTCTGAGCAAGGTAAAGGTGTAATCTTTAAGGGTGGCTTGAACGAGCGCGACCTCAAAAACAGGCACCTCTTGCCCGTCAACGGTGATCACCCCCAGGTATTGACCGGGCACATCAGAGTCTTCTATCAAGCGCACGGTTTGCCCTTGCGCTTTCAATGTCGATTGTTCGGTAAAGCGCGCTAAATCGAGTGTCAGCGCGGCAATGTCATCACTGCCGACATCGATGGTGATTTTGCCGCTATCTTGCACCGTGGTTTGACCCGCTTGCGTGCCGCCCGTTAAACCAGATTCTGAGACTTGCGCGGTCTCGATTTGAGTGATGATGGGGTCATTACCATCGGTAATATCGATAGCCACCGTGCTGGTCAACACGTCACCATCGCCATCTTCAATGGTCGCCACTAAGGTGTGGCTCACCACGTCACTGGCTGAGTGATGATCGATGTTTCTGTCTGGCGCAAACGAGAGCGTGCCATCAGCAGACACAATCACTTTACCGTCGGTGACCAAGTATTCACTTTGACCGTCGACTAACGGAATCGGGTCGCCGCCATCAAAGGTGAACTGCGTCACCACGCCTTGCTCGGCGCCCGACGCACTGATGAGCGTAATCGGCTGAGATTCGTTATCGTACTGCGTATCAGGCTCGGTGACCTTTATCTCGCCATCTACCACCGTCTGAATGTCGTCATTGACGGTGATCGCGAGATTCACCGACACCGAGTCATCGCCGTCGCTGTCTACCGCGAT